>CAYXGI010000007.1:0-136866 GCA_964464495.1 uncultured Phycisphaerales bacterium | reverse complement strand
TATATCAGGTCAAAACTATGTGATTTCACCCACAGATTCTGCTGACGAGCCAGAATTGAAGGAGCCTGTAGAACCGGAGGACTACGAGGAGTGTTCAAGCTTCATCGTAGCTTCCCCCCTGTGTCAGGATAGTTGTCGCCTGAAGAAGTTCTTTTCTTGGGAGCCGAGCGGAGCTGAGCCCATGGCGAAGCTCAGCGTAGCGAGGCGTTCCGGGGCGAAGCCCCGGGAGGTGGGGTTTCCAAAGGGGAGGAGTTGAGTAACTTGTGGAAAACGTTGCAGAACACCTGGGGGCGAGACAGGAGTGGCAGGTTGAATTATCCTGATACATTCAAGCGGAGGATGGTGTCAAGACTTTCGGAGTGTTACCCATTTTCTCGGTTTTTCAGTCTCATGAACTGGTCGCTAAGACAATAATGATCCGCTCAAAGGATTCGAGAAATACGACTCTACCCCCCAAGATCGCCGAAGAGCGATGACACCCGAGGAGATCCAAAAGCTTCTCGCCGCCACGAAGGAAAAGCGGCAACTTCTCTATGAAACAGCAATGCTCACGGGGCTGCGGGCAGGTGAACTTAGAGCCCTGAAGGTGAGACATCTCGATATACACCGCCAAGGTTTACACCTTGAAGCCAAGTGGACCAAGAACAGACGAAAAGGTTTTCAGCCGCTGCCTTTGGTTCTCCTTAATCGGCTCGTGGCTGCTTCCGAGGGAAAAAACGACGATGCCCCTCTTCTGAAGGTGCCCGTAAAACAGTCTCAGGCACTGGACCGCGACCTGAAGCGGGCGGGTATCTCCAAGCGTCTTCCCGGTGGAAAGCTGGACTTCCACGCTCTGCGGCTCGTTTACATCAATCTCGTCATCGAAAACGGTGCCACGGTCAAAGAGGCTCAATCATTGGCCCGTCATGCCACTCCCGAGCTGACCATGAACGTTTATGGCCGCACGCGAGAAGATCGCCTCGCAGACATCGCCGAAGGTGTGGGAAGCGTCATATACGGAAAAACGGGACACTATACGGACACTCGCCAGGCGACTGGAACAGAAGTTGTTGTGGGGAAAGGAGTAAGGTGGTGCCGGGAGGGGGACTTGAACCCCCACTGGGTATTATCCCAACTAGGCCCTCAACCTAGCGCGTCTGCCAATTCCGCCATCCCGGCTGGATGACTCGGCGACCTGGTGTTCCCATGGGGAACACGGGAGCCGCGACACAAGAGGAAAAATTCTACCACCCTCTCTGCGGGAATCCAGACCTTAACCCGAAATTATTTACCCTTTTCAACATGCCCGGCGGCGAAGCTCAACGCGCCGCCCTCTCCAGGGTGGTCTCGAGGCGGAGCGCCCAGTCGACGGAGTGGACGGTCACATGGACCGACAGGGCCAGCCCCTGAAAGAGCGGCATCCACGTCCACCGCTCGCGGAACTGGCGCGCGAACTCGGGCGCCTCGCGCTCGATGCGCGCCTCGAGCATCTTGATCATCTCCTCGTCGACGAGCTCCTCAAGGCGTTCCGCATCGGCTTCGGAGAGCCTCCCGCCCGTCGCCCTCATCCCCTCGCGCCGCTGGACGCGCGCCTTGACCTGCTTTCGCTGCGTCCTGGTCTCCTCGGGTGTCTGCTCGATCTGAAGCGAACCCCAGAACTCGGCATAATCGTCGACCGCGCTGCGCAGGCCCTCCATGTCGACAAAGAGCGCCAGGTTGCCGTACTTGTTGAAGGTCTCCATGGCGCGCTCGAAAAGGGGCACACTCTGCAGCTCGTAGCGCGGCTCGGGCCGCGCCCAGGCGCGCACGATGTCCTCGATCAGGTCGAGCGACGTGGCGAGCACGAAGTACCGCTCCCCCATCCGCGTGTAGGTGATCGTCTCGAGATCCTCCAGGCCCTTGGGATCGATGATCTTGATCTCGCACCCGTAACGGTCGCCGCTCAGCTTCGACATGTCGAAGGCCTGGCGGCGATTGTCCTGGAGATTGATGACCACCTCCTCGAGCAGGTCGAGCCGCAGATGATCCTCGATCTCGAAGATGAGCGCAACGATCGGCATGGGCTGCTCGAAAGGCTCGATCGGCTTGTCCTTGGCCCTCGCCCGCAGTGCGAAGTAGACCTTCTGTCCGAAGACGCGGTCGAGATACTCGATGAACTCCCACGTTCCCGAGAGCTTCCACTTGAGCGAATGGCGGCCGCCCTCACGCACCAGGTCGTTGATCAGGGTGCGCAGCTCGGGATCGAGGTTCTTCTCGAGGATGGAGAGAAAGGGCTGCAAGTCGAGCCGCGCGCAGCCGGCCACGAAGAGGTCGGGCGGCAGCATTCCGGCCAGTTCGGCCATGCTCCCCTTGAGGTCGACGCTGTCCTGGTCGAAGAAACCGGTCTTGGCCTCCTGCACGACCTGCGTGTGAAACTCGGACCGCGCCTTGAGCACGAGGCTGTCGTCGAAGTCGAGCGTCCCGGTGAGCGACTCGAAATAGGCGGGATCGAAGATGTCCATGGCGGTCATCACGGAGAAGTCGATGTCGTTGGCCTTGAGCTCGTCGTCAGCGTCGATCCGCTCGAAATAGGTGTCGAGATTGACGTGGAAGTCGAGAAGATCCTCGTCCTCGTGCAAAACGAGCTCGATCTTGTCCCTGTAAGCCTGGGTCCCGCCGAGGCTGAGGTCGATCGAATCCTTGCCGAGATCGACGAGCCCGGCCACCTCCTCCATCAGGGTCTCGCTCGTCCCGGCGATGATCACGTCGGCGCAGCGCTTCAGGAAGTAGGTCGTCCCCTTCTCATCGGCAAGAGTGAGCACCACGAAACCGCGCGGATCGAAATCGACGGTGCTCTCGGCGATCATCGGATCACCCGCAAATCCCCTCAGCATGTCCCACGTCATCAGCTCATAGGCGAGCTTGGTCTTGAACGACGCCCGGAAGAAGGCCACAAAAGAACTCGGCACCCCCTCGCTGTCGAAATTGCCGGCAAACGCCACCTGCCGGCCGAGCACATCGGCGATCGGATCGATCGGCAGATCGCGGATCGAGTCCCTGACCTCGGCCAGAATCTCGTCGGGTGTCCGCCCCTCGAAGAGCTCGCCGAAAAGCTTGGTCTCCGTAAAAGTCCTCCACTCGCGATCGACCTTGAGATCCTGAAAAAAAACAGGTTCCGGGAAAGAGCCGAAATCATCGGCCATATCGACCTTGCTGAAAAAGAGGTCCACATCGCGCGGCACGATAAAGGCGAGCTCGCCGAAATCGTCCTCGAAGGGAGAGAAAAAGAAGAGGGTGAAGGCGAAATAGAGAAGCGGGATCAGAAAAACCAGAACGAGGAAGAATCGCTTGACTTTTTTCTTCATCTATAAAATCCCTGCCTTATTGTTGCAGAGCCCTTTTGCACACTCGATCAGGGCGAAACCAACGGTTCAACAGTTTTTGACGGCACGTCAACTTTCTCTGACGGAACGTCAACTCTCTATGACGGGACAGGTTGTGCGCATATTCCGTCCAAATCCCTAATGTTTTCAAATTGACCGCTCCATGTCAACGCTCCCTGCCGCAATCGGCTGGTTGCGCTGCCGGGCCAAATGTGGTTAGATCATCGCACGTACTCAGGGTACGTGTCTCGTTGCACCGCCCGAACTTGTTGAATCAGAACGGTCCCATCATGCCGCGCAGTTTCGAAAAGGCGTTGCTCTTCAGCCTCCTGTCCGGGGCGGTCATCCTCATGGCTCTGGCCCTCTACACCGGCGGTCCGCGCGGCGGTGACGATTACAACGCCGAAGAGTCCGAATGGTTCGCGCGGACACGGAGCCTGATCCTTCAGAACTACGTGGAAGAGGTCGATTCCCGGCACCTCACCTACTCCGCCCTCAAGGACATGGTGACGTCGCTCGACGATTACAGCACCTTTTACTTTCCCGAGGACGAGGAAGGCTTTCAGGAGAAGACCAGGGGGGAGCGCGTCGGCATCGGCGTCCGGCTCGGCCTCTTCGACGACAGGATGGTGGTCCGCTTCCCGATCCCCTCGTCACCGGCGGACAAGGCCGGCCTCAGACCGTGGGACAGGATCGTGTCGATCGACGGCCAGGAGACCGATGGGACCGGCTACCACGACGGGCGCGGGCTGCTGAGAGGTCCCGAGGGATCGACGTGTCGCGTCGTCTACGCCCGCGGTGAAAGGGCCGAGCGCCGCACGGTGATGATCGATCGCGCCAAGGCCATCCACCCCACCGTGTTCGGGAGTCGGCTCATCGATCGTCCCGACGCCGAGACGGTCGGATACCTGAGGATCAGCGGCTTCAACAAGGGGACGGCCGAGGAGATCATCGACACGATCACCTCTCTGAAACGCGACGGGGCCACGGCCCTGATCGTCGATCTCCGGTTCAATCCCGGCGGCCTCCTCGAGGAAGCGCTCGATTCGGCCAACCTCTTTGTGGGCGACGGCGTCCTTCTCCACACGCGGGGCCGCTCGACAGAGTCGGCCAAGGTCTACCGCGCGCAGAGCGACAAGCTCCGTTTTCCGCGGATACCGCTCGTTCTCCTCGTCAACGGCTCCACCGCGTCGGCCGCCGAGGTTTTTGCGGGCACATTGCAGGATCACAAACGCGCCGTGCTCCTCGGCGCGCGCACCTATGGCAAGGGTGTGGTCCAATCGGCGATCACCGAAAATTTCGGCGACGACGTGGTCATCAAGCTGACCACGGCGCGGTACTACACACCCCTCGGCCGATGCATCGACAGGAAGTTCACGAACAGCGACACCGGTTCGGACGGGCTCGAACCGGACTTCACCATTCCTGTAGCGTCGCGCGATCTGAGGAGACTCAAGACCTTCCTGCGCGAACGCGAGATCCCCAATGCGTGGATCGAGGCATGGCTCGGGGAGGAGCATGAGGAAAGCGCCAAGGACATCCAGATCGAAAAAGCGCTCGCCCTTTTTGCCGGCCAGAGAGTTCTCTCTCCCCTCCCTTCTTCGTCCGGGAAATGAACCCTGGGAATATCGAGATGGGCCTTTCTTTTTCTTTTCCTTTGCCCAATAATCGGTCTGGCTTTTGCCGCGTTAGGTTGACATCGAATGTCAATCGTTCGCGGGCCGATTAAGCTGTCGACCAACCGCTTCGCTGTTGTTCGCAGCTTATCGCCAGGGTTTTTAAGAGTTTTGATGCGAGAGGGTTTCCACGAATTTTACTGTGCTGGGTTATGAGCACCTGAATTAGGAAAACAGTGACGATGAGGATCATCAGACAGCTGACCATTTTTCTCGAGAACCAGCCGGGCATGATGGCCAAGATCTGCACCATCATGAAAAAGAACGACATCAATATTCTTGCCTTCACCATCTTCGGCACCGTCGACCACGGTGTTCTGCGCATGATCGTGAACAACCCGGTCCCGGCTCTTCACGCGCTCGGACGGACGGGCATTCTGGTGATCGACAGCGACGTGATCGAGATCACGGCCGAGAACAGGCCGGGCATCCTCGAAGAGATCACGTCGGCCCTTTCCAAAGCCCGGGTCAACGTCGACTACGGATATGGAAGCACCAACGAGAGGGACGGAGAGCACAGGTTCTACCTGCAGGTTTCGGACAGCAAGAAAGCCCTCCTCGTCATCAAGAACAAGTTTCTCAAGAAGACCAAGACCGCCCGGAAGAAGAAGGCGGCGAAGAAGCCCCCAGCCAAGAAAAAGTAGGCCTCTCCTCCCATGATCATCCTCGGGATCGAGACATCGTGTGACGAATGCGCCGCGGCCGTGGTCGAAGGAGCCGGGACCATCCTCTCCAACGTGGTCTCCTCCCAGATCGCCCTGCATGCGCCTTACGGCGGTGTTGTGCCCGAGGTGGCGAGCCGCTCCCACATGGAGACGATCCATCCCGTCGTGGCCGAGGCGCTGCGCGCGGCCAACCTCGCGGCAGGCGACGTCGACGCCATCGCCGTGACCCACAGGCCGGGCCTGATCGGCAGTCTTCTCGTCGGGCTGTGCGCGGCCAAGGGCCTCGCTCTCGCCCTCGGCAAACCGCTCATTCCGGTCAACCATGTGGAGGCCCATGTCTACGCCTGCGTGGCGGGGATCGACGAGCCGCTCTATCCCCTGACCGCGCTCGTTGTTTCAGGCGGGCACACCAGCCTCTTCCGCGTCGACTCTCCGCTCGAACTCGAACCGGTAGGCCGCACACTCGACGACGCGGCCGGCGAGGCGTTCGACAAGGTGGCGGCCATTCTGGGGCTCGGCTACCCCGGCGGCCCGGCCATCGAAAAGGCCGCCGAGCGCGCCGGCACGGAACGTTTCACTCTACCGCGCCCCCTCCCGGCAGGCCGCGGAGGGCTCGACTTCTCATTCAGCGGGCTCAAGACCGCCGTGCTCTACCGCACGAAAGGAATGACGTCGAAAAAGCGGCCCACCGTCGAGCCGGTCTTCGATGGGGCCAATCCCGATTCGGTGGCGACCATGGCCGCCTCCTTCCAGGAAGCCGCGGCCGACGTGCTCGTCACCCGCCTCTTCCAGGCGGCGCGAAAGTTCGGCGCACGCGCCGTGGCTGCCGGGGGCGGCGTGGCAGCCAACACCCTGTTGCGCGAACGGATCGAGCAGAAAGCGGCCGCACAGGGTCTGCCCGTCTACCTGTCGCCGCGCGCGATGGCCACGGACAACGCGGCAATGATCGCCGGTCTCGCCGGCCGCATCCACGCCTCGGGCCGGCGCTTCGATCTGTCGATCGATGCCTCAGCCGGTTAGACCCGGCAAGACGCGGGGCCGTCTCGCAAGAAAAACCAGTCGAGAGGAGCATTGGACGAATGGATGACAAGACGCTTCAGAAACTTCTCCGTGACGTGGCCAGCGGCAAGCAGCCCGTGAGCGGCGCTCTCGACACTTTGAAGGACCTCGTCCAGACCGGACTCGGCTACGCGCAGGTCGATCACCACAGGGCCAAGCGCTGCGGATTCCCCGAGGTCATCTTCTGCGAGGGAAAGACACCCGCCCAGGTGGCGGGCATCGCGCGCGAGATCCTGAAGACGAGCCGCGTTCTGCTCGCCACCCGCGCCACCCGCCAGGTCTATCAACGCGTCAAGAAGATGAACCCCCGGGCGCGCTATCACGCGGAGGCGCGCTGCGTGGTCATCGACCGCCGCAAAGCGCCGAAGAAGACGGGGCTCGTCATGGTGGTGACCGCGGGCACATCGGACATTCCCGTGGCCGAGGAAGCCGCCGTGACCGCCGCCACAATGGGCGCCCACGTGGAGACCGCCTACGACGCGGGCGTCGCCGGAATCCACCGGATCATGGGGCACATCGATCGCATCAGGGAAGCGCGCGCACTGGTCGTGGCCGCCGGCATGGAGGGCGCTCTCGCCAGCGTGGTGGGCGGCCTCGTCGACCGGCCGGTGATCGCCGTACCCACGAGCATCGGCTACGGCGCCTCCTTCGGCGGCACGGCAGCGCTGCTCGGCATGCTCAATTCCTGCGCCGCCAACGTGTCGGTCGTCAATATCAACAACGGCTTCGGCGCCGGCTACATAGCAGCCATCATCAACCGGGACGTGTAGTCAGGCAGGCTCTTGCTCTTCCACCGCCTCGCCGATGAGAGTCGCAATGCGGTCGCGGGTGAGGGCGGCCAGTTCCTTGGCCGAGAGATTCTGGACGTCGTCCGCGGAGATCGGTTCGCCGAAGGTCAATTCGATCCGGCCCGGCTGGAGCAGCCAGCTGTTCTTGTTCTTGATGCGGAAGGTGCCTTTGAGTCCGACCGGGACGAGGGGGCACCCGGCCGCGCGCGGTACTGAAAAGGGAAGCCGGTTGAAAGGGAGCATCTTGCCGTCGCGCGAGCGTGTTCCCTCGGGCAGGATCAGCATCGACACGCCCTCGTCGGCGACCTTGGCCGCGGCCTGCTTCATGCTCCGCATCGACGCGGCCGCGCTCGACCGGTCGACGGCGACGAAGCCCGCCTTTCTGAGAAAGGTGCCCCAGATCGGCCAGGAGAAGTGTTCGCCCGCTTCCATGCCGCGGTGCAGACCGGGCAGGTAGGCGGCGAGTGCGAAGTGATCGAAGAAGCTGGCGTGATTGGCCATGAAAACGCACGGCCCCTGCCGGCGCGCCTCTTCAATATTCCTGACCGTGACGCGCACGAAAAAAAAGGCGATGAGCACGCGCATCAAGACGCGCGAGCCGCTCGATATTCCCTGGGGCGAAGCGAAGAAGGCGTTGAGGAGAAGGAGCGGCATGCAGATGACGAGGCCGAGGATTCCGCTGATCCAGGCCAGGGCCGAAACAATCACTTTCACGCTGGTGTGTCCTCGATCGTGGCCAGGAACTTCTTGTATTCGACGAGCAGATCTTTGACGCCTGTCGTGGCGTCACGGCCGATGCGGTTCTTCAGGATATCCCCGATGGCGTGGTAAAACCAGAGCTGATCCGCGCGGGAGCCCTTGGAAATGCTCCAGAGATTTTCACCCCTCTCCTGATAGGCGAGCATCGACGCCATGTTGTGGATCTTGTCGGCCGCCACGATCGCCTCCGTGCCGACCGGGCCTCGCGCCACTGAATCGATGTATCCCTGCTTGCGCTCCGCCCAGGTGCGATGAGCCTTGTCCTCCGAGACAGCGTCGACGAGAGCGGCCACGGCGCTGCCGAATTTCCTCTCCACATCGGCCACGGTGGTGTCGGTGTTCTCGACCACGTCGTGAAGCACGCCGGCAGCCACCACGGTCTCGTCACACCCGGCCGCAGCGAGAAGGGAACCGACAATGGCGCAGTGGCTGAAGTAAGGAATGTCGCCCTTTTTGCGGTACTGACCCTCGTGCGCCTTGGCGGCAAATTCGATGGCCTTCTGAATCAAATGGGAATAACTCATCGACACTCTGAAAAAGGCCTCGCCACGGCGAAGCGATCGATTGTTCGGTCATGCCGGCGTCCTGGCCATCGGGCCCGGACGCCCTAGGTTTATAGCTCTCCCCTGGTGGGGATCAAAGGAAAATTCCCCGTCGCCGTTGATCTCGATCGCCTGGCGGTTATACCAGAGAGAAACAACCCGCTGTCACGGTGAAAGGAGCCTTCATGTCGTTCTTCGTCTGCCTCGTCCTCTGGGTGGCCGCCTTGGGCCCGGGCGGTGACGAGCCTTTTTCACTCACCGTGCTCCATACCAACGACACCCACGGCCGCCCCCTCGCCTTCAAGCGGGGCGGAACGCTCGTGGGCGGCATGGCGGCGCGCAAGTGGGCTGTCGATCGTCTCAGAGAACGCCACGGGGAACTTCTCCTCGTCGATGCCGGCGACGTGTGCGACGGCATGCCCGTATCGAACCTCAACGGCACCGAACCCGATTTCGTGGGAATGAACCTTCTCGGCTACGACGCCATGGCCGTGGGCAACCACGAGTTCAGCCACGACCTCGAGAGGATCCTCGAACTGGAGCGCACCGCGGGTTTCCCCTTTCTTTGCGCCAACGTGGTCAAGAAAGGGACCGGCGTCCACCCCTTCGAGCCGTACGTGATTCTCGAACACCGCAAGCGGCGGATCGCTCTGCTCGGCCTCGTGACCGGCTACCTCAAAAAGATGACCATCACCGAACGGCTCGCCGACCTCGAACTCCTCGATCCGCTCGAGGCGGCCCGAAAGTGGATTCCCATTCTCGCCGAGAAGGCCGACCACATCATCGTCCTCTCCCACTGCGGCTACGGCTTCGACAGAAACGTCCTCGCGCAGAAAGTCGAAGGCATCGACCTGATCGTGGGCGGCCACTCGCACTCGGTCCTCGTCGAACCGGAGCGCGTGGGCGACACCGTGGTGGTTCAGGCCGGCAAGCACGGCCTCTTTCTGGGTCTGGTCACGCTCCACTTTGCCGGAAAGGAGCTCGAACGCTTCGAGGGGGGTCTCCTTCCGATCAATTTCACTCCCGGTGACCGGGAACAGTATCTCGACATCGGTCCCCTGGAGGAAGACGCCCCCATCCTCGCAAAGCTCGAACCCTATCGGTCGCGGCTCTCCGGTCTGCTCAACCGCGTGGTGGGCTCGGTGGCCGCACCGCGCGCCGGGCGCAAGGAGGGATGGCTCGACTCCCCCTGGGGCAATCTAACAGCGGACGCCATGCGCTGGGCGGCGGGCGCTGACTGCGCCATCACCAACATGGGCGGCATCCGCACCGAGCTCGGACCGGGCGCGGTCACCGTCGAGGACGTGGTCTCCATGCTGCCCTTCGACAACAACGTGATCGTCGTCGATCTCAAGGGCGCCGTCCTGCTCGAAGCGCTCGAACACGCCGTCCTCGTCCGCGAGGAACGTCCCCGCGCCTCGGGCGCGTTCTCCGGGATCGCGGTGGTGGTCAAACCCGGCTCGGACTCGATCGAGTCGGTCGAGGTGGCGGGCGCGGCCCTCTCCGAGACCAGGACCTACAGGGTGGCGGTCAACTCCTTCATGTTTCAGGGCGGCGACGGGTTCGACATGCTCGCCGTCAACAAGGGCTTCGACGACCTCGGCTTCAAGTACTCCGACGCTCTCGTCCGCTACCTGGAAGAAAAGAAAAACGTGATTCCAGCATCAGAGGGCCGGGTCAGAATTTCGGGTAGAAAGAATTGACTCTCGCTAAGGCCGTCAGACTCCAGATTTTGTGAAGCTTGGCAGCCTGGCTCGTTGCGCGAAGGGTTCAAACTTGATATGTTGTCCGTGGCGGTATTTCCTGGATCATGGACTCTGAGAAAAGTGGGCGGTTCGACATGGCGCACATCATTGTTCCCGAGGCGGAGGAACTCCTCGACAAGACCTTTCCGGTCCTCGACCACGGTTTCGTGAGGCTCGTCGACTACATGGGCGGCGACGCACGCATCACCCAGGCGGCGCGTGTCTCCTACGGAGACGGAACCAAGTCCGTCCGCCAGGACAAGGGCCTCGTCAATTACCTCATGAAGAACAGCCACACATCGCCCTTCGAGCAGGTGATCCTCACCTTTCATGCCAAGATGCCGATCTTCGTGGCCCGCCAGTGGGTGCGCCACCGCACGGCGCGGCTCAACGAGATCTCGGGGCGCTACAGCGTGATGGAAGAGGAGTTCTACCTTCCCACGGAGGAGACGATCCGGTTCCAGAGCGAGCGCAACATGCAGGGCCGGTCCGACGAGGAGGTACCGCCCGAGCTCCGCGCCAAGGTCCTCGGCCTTCTCAAGCAGGACCAGTCCTCACTCTACCGCAATTACGAGGAGATGATCGGCGACGACATCGCCCGCGAACTGGCGCGCGTCAACCTGCCCCTGAGCCTCTACACTCAGTGGTACTGGCAGATCGATCTTCACAACCTCTTTCACTTCCTCAAGCTGCGCATCGACTGGCACGCCCAGTACGAGATCCGCGCCTACGCCGAGGCCATGTCGACGATGGCCAAAGCCGTGGCCCCCCTCGCCTACGCGGCCTTCGAGAAGCACATCCTCCACGGCCTGCGGCTGTCGAGCGTGGAAGTCAAAGCGGTGCGGGCCATGATCACCGGTTCGGCGGTGAAGCTCAAGGAGAAGCCCCTGAAAGAGCTGCTCCACAAGCTCGGTCTCGACGAGGACGCTCCGCTCTCATCCACGCCGCCCGCGGCGGAGACCCGTCCGGATGCCACCCCGGAAACTACTGCCGCTGACTGAGATGTTATCCCTCGGATTTCAGTCCCCGCGCAAGCGCGAACCGGTGAAGTGATGGGGCACGGGATTTCCCTGACCCGGCTGCAGGCGCTCCTCGATCGCCCGGCTGATGAACTCCTTGGCCGTCCGCACCGCGCCGAACGGCTCCTCTCCCCTTGCGAGAGCGGCGGCGACAGCTGCGGAGAAGGTGCAACCCGTACCATGGACGCTTCCCTCATTGGCCGCGCCCTCGATGAAGGGCGCACTCAGCGTCGTGGCCGTTCGACCGTCGTAAACCAGATCCTCGGCCAGCTTTTCTCCTCCCATCATCGCCTTGCGGTGGCCGCCCTTGATGACCACCACGCCGCAGCCGGTCGCGAAAATCCGCTCCGCCGCCTCGCGAAGGTCAACGTCCGACACGATGGTCATATCGGCCAGGATTTCGGCCTCGGGCAGATTGGGCGTCACCACCCTGGCGAGAGGCAAGAGGCGCTCCTTGAGAACGGCGCACGCCTCGTCGGAGAGGAGCCGGGACGCATCCTTGGCGAGCATGACAGGGTCGACGACGAGGTTGGGGAAGGCGAGCCTCTCGATGGCGTCGGCCACGGCGTGAACCACGGAAGGTGTGGCGAGCATTCCGGTCTTCACGGCGCTGAGCGTGATGTCGTTGGCCACGCTCTCGATCTGGGCAACGACGAAGTCGGCCGGTACCTCGTGGACAGCCTGAACACCGACCGTGTTCTGTGCAGTGAGAGCGGTGAGCGCCGACGTGCCAAAAAGGCCGAAAGCCGAAAAGGTCTTGAGATCGGCCTGGATACCGGCGCCTCCGCCGCTGTCCGAACCGGCGACGGTCAGTGCCGAGCGCAGTGCGGTTGCGGTGGTCATTGACGATCTTCTCCCGGGCCGTCTTCTCGGCGAGGAACGACCCCCACCTCGCCGTGGGACACGACCACGATCTTGGGATTTCCGCCGAGGAGCGATGTGCCAACGCCCACACCCACCGGCCCGCGCCCCACGCCGACCCCCAGACCCACGCCGCCGCTGCTTCCGCCGTAAGAGAGATCGTGAGTGAGATCTATCAGAACGTCGCCGCCGATCTCACCGATCTTTTTCGTGAGGCGCGCCTTGTTCTCCGCCTTCATCTCCACGATCAGCGCCTGCTGGTCGGTCCACCAGTTCCAGATCGAAGACGCTGCCGAGTCCTGGCACGACACGGAGCCGATCACCGTGTAGTTGCGCGCTGCAGATCGGCTCACGAGCTCGACGTCGAAACCCTCCGGTTTCGGATCGAGGATCACTTCCTCGTCGACAGGAATAAACGTCACTGTCGAGCAGCCGACCAGAAAGGGAACGAGGGAGAGATTGAGGATCGCCATGATTCTGATGAAATAGTGCATTGTGTCGCCTCCCAAAACGAGTGTAGCACGGGTTCAAAGACGAGAGGGCGCGAAATAGGAAATTTTCAGACGCGCCGATGGGGCCGCCACCAAATCCTTTTCAATTGAATTTACTTGATTTATCTCGATTATGGGGCAAAATATAAAAGCGGATCGTTAAGACTCCAAGAGACAAACACCGCAACGCGAAAAATCGCCTAATACTTTGTAAATTAGAGCTCAACGTATTTTTCGGACCGCGCCCGTCTCCGGCGGACCGAAAGCCCATGGAAAGCTCGAATCAGCACAGATCCTGATCCGGTGACAAATCTGGGGTTTTTTTTAGGGAATGTTCAGACTGCATCGAGATCCATTTCGAGGAAAGCGATGGTCTGGAGGTAATCGCATGTTCAAGACTTCTCTATCAGTGCTTTTGTCCTTGCTCTTCCTTTTCCTGTCGGCCGAGTCGGCTTTGCTGTTTGCCCACTCTCCCCACGACAACGTTCAGTGTCTGCTGGTGAGCCCCGACTACGAAAACGATTCCACGCTGTTCTGCAGCATCACCCACATCAACAACTATATCCTCAAGTCGACCGACGGCGGTCTGACCTGGGATCCGTCGCAGCAGGGTTTTCCCCATTCCGACGTGTCATCCATGGCGATCTCGCCGGCCTATGCAACGGACGGCACTCTGTTCACGGCCACCCTCGACTCGGGTGTGTTCCGGTCGACCAACTTTGGTGCGAACTGGGAAGCGACCAACACCGGTGTCGGCCACATGCGCATCCTGTCGGTGGTGATCTCGCCTGATTTTGCCAATGACCAGACCGTCTTTCTGGGAACGAGATTCGACGGCGTGCTCAAGTCGGTTGACGGCGGCACCACCTGGTCGCCGAGCAGCAACGGACTGACCATTGCCCACGTTTTCTCCGTGGCGGTCTCGCCCTCCTTCGCCTCCGACCAGACACTCCTGGCCGGCACGGGCGACGGACTCTTCCTGTCGATCGACGGCGGCGCCACGTGGGTCGCCAAGGGAAATTCTCAGGGTGAGATCGTGGGAAGCGTCTGTTTCTCACCGGCCTTCAGCGTCGACCAGACCGCGTTCATCGGCGTCTGGCAAAAAGGAATCTTCAAGACCATCGACGGCGGAATTACATGGTCCCCCAAGAATACGGGACTGATCTCCGATCTCATCATGGCCGTGAGCGCGACACCGAGTTATTACAACGACCAGACCCTCTTCGCGGCCACCAAGGTCGAGGGCGTCTTCAAGTCGACGAACGGCGGCGACTCATGGGCCCTGATGAACGAAGGCCTTGATAACCTGGCGCCGCAGAGCGATTTTCACTACTTTGGATTCGGATTCTCCCCTGATTTCGAGCAGGATCAGCTCGTGTTCCTCGCCGCCTTCGAGGGTGTTCACAAGTCGCTCGACAACGCCACCCGCTGGCGGCACCTCAACGTCTACAGCCAGAACCTCGTGCGCACCATGGTCATCAGCCCCGACTACGCCAACGACGAGACTGTTTTCGGCGGAGCCTACGGCGGCGGACTGTACCGGACCGAGGACGGCGGCGCCACGTGGGAGCCCAAAGATACGGGCCTGCAATCGATGAAGGTTTCGTCGATCGCGATCAGCCACGACTATGCCAACGACGGAACGCTCTACACCGGCTTTTTCTCCGACGCCGCGAAGAGCACGGTCAAGGGGGACAGCTGGTTCAACCTCGAGGTCAATCCCCAGGACTGGATCTATCTCAGATCGATGGCGGTCTGCGACGACGGCACGGTGTTCGCCGGCAACGGAGATAATGGTGCCTATGCGGTTTACAGGTCCGTGGACGGCGGCGACACCTTTGTGCCTCTCAGCTCCGACTTCAAGGCCGCCTATTTCCTCTCTCCTTCGCCCGACTTCTCCATGGACTATACGGTCTTCGCGGGGACCGACAAGGGTATCTACAGGACCGAGAACGGGGGCAACACCTGGAAGCAGGTCAGCTACTCCGACGTGACAATCCTCGCGATCCGCGTTTCGCCCGACTACACCAACGACGGGACCGTGTTTGCCGGAAGCCTGGAGTACGGTCTCTTCAAATCGAACGACTACGGCCTGACATGGCAGCCCGCCAACAACGGCATGGATGGCGTTGCGATCGAGGCGATCGATATTTCACCCGACTTCGCCACTGACCAGACCCTCTTCGCGGCGACCAAGAGCCGCGGCGTGTTCAAGTCGGTCGATGGCGGCAGTAACTGGTTTTCGATCGGCCTGGCCGGCCATTTTCTTCGCTCCCTCGTCGTCTCTCCCGAGTACTCGACCGACCAGACCCTGTTCGTCGGCGACTGGAAAGGCATTTACCGGACCGTCGATGACGGCTACACATGGGAGAGCGTTCTCCATATGCAGCGCTACGACGACCAGAACGAATTCATCGTCTACAGCACCAACTGGAAGGAATACAAGGACTCCTTCGCCAGCGGAACAGGTGTGGCTTACACCTTCACCCGAGGAAAGTTGCTGACCTTCAGTTTCTATGGTGATTCGGTCAGATGGATCGGAGAAAAAGCGCCCTTCGCCGGCATAGGAGACGTTTACATCGATGGCGCGTTCAAGGCCCACGTCGATCTCTACGCCGCACAGGTCGAGTGGCAGCAGAACCTGTTCTACAGGGGAAACCTGGGGCAAGGGTTCCACAATATCACGATCATTGCATCGGGTGATCGGAATCCCCTTTCCACCGGAATCGGGGTGATCGTCGACGCCATCGACGTCGGTTATTGACGATCATCGAATACGAGGCCTTTCGGGGCACAGGACTGGAATCGCGTCCCCGTGGACGGAGGGCGCCCGAGAATCTCGATCTATACTAAGGAAGTTTTAAAAAGTGTTTGGAACCGACGCGATCATCCCGTACGCGCTCATGGAGGCTGTCTTTTCTCGCACCGGAAAGGCAGCCTTGGTGCTTCTCTTCTGTCTCATCGCTCTTCACGGACCTGATGCGGCGGCCCACTCGCCCCACGACAGGATCACCGGCCTGGCCGTCAGCCCAGGGTTCGATACGGACCAGACCGTGTTCTGCGCTCTGATCCATTCCAACACCTTTATTTTGAGATCGGTCGACGGCGGGATCACGTGGCATCCTTCACAGATAGGATTTCCCCATAGCATGCCGTCATGCATGGAGCTGTCGCCCGACTTTGTGCAGGATGGCGTCGGTTTCGTCGGCACAGAACAGGGCGTGGTTTTCAAGTCGTCCGACGGCGGCGTCTCGTGGGCGCCGGCAAACAGCACACCGCTGGGAACGACCATTCTGGACATTGCCTGCTCGCCCGATTACAGCATCGACGAAACACTTTTCATCGGATCGAGCGGCCAGGGGATCTACTCGTCGGCCGACGGCGGAGCCACGTGGACACCGGCCAACACGGGGCTCGGCGATCTCCACGTGAACGAAATCGCGTTCTCACCCGATTTCGCCGCTGACAATACCCTCTTTGCCGCCACTGAACACGGCCTCTTCAAGTCGGAAGATCGCGGGGCCACCTGGTTCAATCCGCTCTCGTCGGGAATCAGCCAGTTCATCGCCTCGTCTGTGGCCGTCTCACCCGGCTTCGCCCAGGACGAGGTCGTCTACGTGGGGGTCCGCTACTGGGGTGCGTTCCGTTCCGATGACGGTGGCGCCAACTGGGACTGGCGCGGCACCGGCCTGGCCGATCTCAACACGAACCGCGTGGTGCTCTCGCCCACGTTCGATACGGACGAAACCCTCTTCCTCGCCACCAAGGATGGGGTCCACCAGTCGCAAGATGCCGGTCTCAACTGGAACCTCGTCGACACCGGCCTCGCACCCAAGGCGGATCAGACCGACGACCACTACGACACTTTTGCCTTTTCCCTCACCTATTCCACGGACAACACCATTTTTCTCTCGGGCTGGGAAGGCGTTCACCTCTCGAACGATTACACCACGAGCTGGCGGCAACTGAACGTGTTCAACCAGAACATGGTGCGGGGGCTCGCCATCAGCCCCGGGTACGGCACTGACGGCGCCCTGTTCGCCGGAACCTACGGCGGCGGCGTTTACCGGTCTCAGGATCGCGGCGCCACGTGGATCTCGCGGGACACGAGCCTCCAGGGAATCTTCATCGCCGACCTCGCCGTGAGCCCCACCCTGCCGACCGACTACACGGTCTTCTTGGGAAACGCCAAAGGTCTGGAGCGATCACTCTCTGGGGGCAACGCGTGGCACCGGATCAATGTCAATCCCAATGACGTCGTCTATTTCAGAGCCCTCGCCGTCTCTCCCGATTATGCCGTCGACGAGACCCTCATCGGCGCCAATGGTTCCGAGGGCACATACGAGATTTACAAGTCGACTGACGGCGGAGACACCTTCAATCCCATCGCAGCGGTCTTCGACGGAGCCTACTGCCTGGCTTTTTCTCCCGGCTGGACGTCGGATCAGTCCGTTTACGCCGGCACCAATAAGGGCGTCTACCGCACGGACGACGGGGGCGCCACGTGGAATCCCATGGGGATCATTGGCGAGGATATCCTCTGCCTTGCGCTTTCAGCCGACTACAGCTCCGACGGAACCGTCTTCGCCGGATCGAGAGACAGCGGCATTCACCGGAGCACCGATTTCGGCGTCACATGGGACCCCGTGAACAACGGAATCGCCGATCTCGTGATCCAGGCCCTGTGCGTTTCGCCAGATTTTCCAACGGACAGAACCCTGTTCGCCGCCACCAAGTCGGCGGGAATCTTCCTCTCCACCGACAGCGGCGACACATGGACCGCTGCCGGGCTGGAAGGGAGCTTCCTGCGCAAGATGGTGATCTCCCCGGAGTATGCCACGGACCAGACCCTCTTCGTCGGAGCATGGGACGGCGTGCACAAGACCGAAAACAACGGCCAGACATGGGAGCGCGTTCTGCTCTTCCACCGGTGGGACGATCAGAGCGACTATATCGAGAGGAGCAGTCACTGGTCGGCATTTCGGGACTCCCTGGCGAGTGCCAAGAGACTCATCCATGCCGACGATGCCGCTGCCAGCGCCGGCATGCACTTCTCGGGTGATTCGATCAAGTGGATCGGCGCCACGGCGCCCTTCGCCGGTATCGTCCAGGTTTCCATCGACGGTTCATACGACGCCGACGTCGACCTCTACTCTCCCACCGTCGACTGGCAGAAGGCTGTCTACACCAAGACGGGCCTCGGGCCGGGGCTCCACTACATCTACATCTCCAACACTGGAAACAAGAATCCCAGTTCCACGGGAACCAAGGTGATCATCGACGCCTTCGAGGTCATCGAGTAGTTTGCGACACCGCCGGAGTGTATAATAGACGCCCTGTATATAAGCCTGAATCCAGAGGCACCCTGCCCTCTACAAAAACCGGAGTGACTGAAATGAAAAAAGGCTCATTCACGTTTCTGTCCGTGTTGGTCGCCGCTCTATTTTGCTGCGGAACGCTCCTCGCCCAGGAAAACCAGTATCCGCCCGGCCACGACGGACGGCCGATCGGCATGACGCCCGAAGAGGAAGCGCTCACCCACCTGATCGGCATCAACCACCGAGGCACCAACCCGCCCACCGGGCCGGTGCGCGCCGCGGCCGAGTGGGACGAGTCGAACGGCGTCTTTTGCCTCTGGGACAATGCGGAGCTCATGAACGAGCTCCAGAAGGACAACGACCTCTACATCATCACCACCTCGAGCAGCCAGGGCTGGTGGCAGAGCTGGCTCAGCTCGAACGGCATTCCGCTGACCAACGTGAAGTGGCTCATCGCGTCGACCAACACCTGGTGGGTGCGCGACTACGGCCCCTGGTTCCTCTGGGACGGCAACAATGATTTCGGCCTCTGCGACACGGTCTACAACAGGCCGCGCCCCCAGGACGACGTCATTCCCCAGGTGATCGCCAACACCTACGGCATTGCGCGCTACGGGTGCGACCTGGAACACACGGGCGGCAACTACTACGCCGACGGATACGGCAATGCGTGGTCGTCGACGCTCGTCTACTCGGAGAATCCGGGCTGGACCCAGACCCAGGTCGATCAGGCTATGTCCGACTACCTCGGCATCGACCGCTACGTCACACGCGACCTCAAGATCGACATCGAGCACATCGACACCTTCGGCAAGCTGCTCGCGCCCGACGTGCTCGTGTGGAGCGACTTCCCCGACGACAAGAACCACTCGGGCTGGTCCGAGGCGGCGCTCCGCTACTACGAGACGCTGGCCAGTCCCTATGACCGGCCCTACAAGATTCACCGGATGCCGCTCTGGAACCAGGGTTATTCCATGACCGCCTACATCAACTCCCTCCAGACGCAGAACAAGATCGTCATGGCCAAGCACAACACGGGTAACGACGACACGGCCAAGGCGGTCTTCGAGCAGGCCGCGCCCGGATACACGGTAGCCAAGGTCTCGAGCGGCGGAACGGACTGGGGCGATTCGGTCCACTGCCGGTCGCGCAACTTCGTGCGCGGCAACGGCGTGCGCATCTACGCCTATCCGCCCGGCGACTCGGAAGACACCTCTTACGGCTACCCGGTGCGGGCCGAGGTCTACACCGACAACTCGACCGCGCTCAACGGCAGCCCGCTCGTCTACTGGACCACCACCGGAGGCGCGCCCTACAGCACGGCGGCCATGTCGGCCACGGGTAATCCCGACGAGTTCGAGGGTGTCATTCCCGCCCAGCCGTCGGGAACGGAGATCTCATTCTACGTCTATGCCGAGGACCTGCTCGGTAACACGCGCACCCATCCGCCGGTGGCGCCCGACTGGCTCCACGAGTTCAACGTGGAGATCGACGTCACGCCGCCCGAGCTCGACCATGACGTGATCCACGGCCTGGCAGCCGCCGACTGGCCGCCCACCTTCCAGGCGCGGGCGATCGACAACACGGGTATTCCCACTCTGACCCTCGAGTACATGATCAACGGCGTGATGAAGACACCGGTCGCCATGACGCGCGTCGAGGGGACCTTTCTTTTCGAGGGAGTACCCACGGCGAATGCATCGGCGGGCGACAAGGTCATCTACAGGATCACGGCCACGGACACCTCCGCGGCGGCCAACACCATGTCGAGCCCCACCGAGGGCGGCAACACCTTCATCGTCACCACTCACAACAAGGTCTGCATCATCGACCGCGACAAGACTCCCCACTCGGGCGAAGTCTGGGTTGAAATGTGCTCCGATTTCGGCCTTGGCTGGGACTACGAGACCGCCTGGCCCTCATCGCTCACCGGTTACGACGCGGTGATCATCTGCCTCGGCATGTATCCTCACAACAATCAGCTCACCACTTCGCAGGCGAACGCCCTCGTGAGCTTTCTGTCCGGCGGCGGGGCCGCCTACCTGGAGGGTGGCAACTGCTTCGCCCAGGATTCGGCGCGCACGATCTACCGTCCCTACTTCGGCCTCTCCTCCGCATCGAGCGGATCGACCCTCACGGGGACCCTCACGGGCGTGTCGGGTGAGCCGACCGAGGGGATGAGCCTCCCCTACGACGGCGACAGCGGATCGAGCGACAACCTCACACCGTCAGGCGCCGACTCGGTGCTCAAGTACTCGTCCTACACCAAGGCGGTGACCTACGACACGGGCTCCTACGCCACGGTGGGCGCCTCTTTCGAGTTCGGCGGTCTTGTCGACGGCAACGACCCGAGCCGGGCCAAGAAGCTGGCCGCCATCTACTTGAGCCACATGGGATTCGTGACCGACACGGTGGTGCACGGCGATCCGGTCCTCGGTGGCACGGTGACTCTCGACATCTTCGGCGAACCGGGCGACACCTACATGGCCGCCTACGCTTTCAAGCCGGGTTACCAGAGCTGGGGACCGGCCGGCGTGCTGCAGATCGACTCCAAGTCGTACTCGCTCCTGCCCGCGGGCACGATTCCGGCTTCGGGTGAGAAGAGCATTCCGATCAACGTACCGAACAGCCCAACCCTGGTGGGCAAGGAAGTCTACTTTCAAACGTACATGATTCCCCTCGCCGGGTCGGCTTATCTGACCGGCAGGGACATGGTGAAGATTCACGACTAAGCGCTCGGAGTTCGCGCATTGAAGAATGCGTGCATCAGGGCGTCACGCTCAGGACGTAGGCTTTTCCCGTGTTGAATCCCGTCGTGCCGGCATCCACGAGGTGGGCTCCGGTGACGATCTCGTTGCGGTTGTCGCCGTCGAGGTCGCCTGTTCGCGCGATCGAAATACCGATCTGGTCGCCGCCCGACTCCCCGTCGATCCACGCGATGCGGCTTCCGTCGATCCCGGAATAAACGGACAGCCTTCCGCTGTCGCCAAGACCACCGAGCGCGGAGTTGCGAAAGCCGCTCACGGCGATATCGGCAGTCCCGTCGCCATCCATGTCGCCAGGGGCGGCCACGGCAGAGCCGAAGAGGGCGCGAGAACTCTCTCCCTCGAAAAAATAGAGGGGGGAGGCGTGGCCGAAGGAGAAAACATAAGCCGCACCATTGTAAGCGTCGGGCACCGTGGAATAGTAGCAGGCGCCCGCCACGTATTCGAGGTCGCCGTCGCCGTCGATATCGCCGAGGCCGGCCAGCGAGCATCCGAGGGCGTCGCTGTTGTTCTCGCCGATACGTTCTTCCAGGAGCGATCCGTCGGCGCCCGAGACGACCACCAGCCGACCCGCGTTGGAGAGTCCGCCCGAATCGTGGCCGGGCGCTCCGGCGAGGAGATCGACAGTCCCGTCGCCGTCCACATCGCCGGCGGAACCCACGGCAGAGCCGAACCGCTCACCCGCCTGGCTGCCGGAGTAACTCAGCAACAGGGCGCCCGTCGCTCCCGAGAAGAGGCAGATCTTTCCCTCTCCCGCAGCATGCCTCGGCGCGCCGACGAGAATCTCGGCGCGCCCGTCGCCGTCGATATCCGGAATGCGCGCCAGGGCCGCGCCAAAATGCTCGTCGGCAGATTCTCCGGCCAGGACCCTGAAAGGAATCGCGCCGCTTCCTGAATAGAAAAAGACCTGCCCCCTATCAACAGCGCCCGTCCCGTCGAAATAAGGCGCGCCCACAGCCAGGTCCCCGAGACCGTCTCCGTCGACGTCGCCGAGGCCGGCGAGGGCGGCACCGAACAGCGCCTCTTCCTGGTCGCCGGCGGTCACGGCCAAGAGCGTGCCATCGGCCGACAAGAAGTGAACCGCGCCGAGCGCGTTCCGCCCCAGTTCGCCATGGCCGATGGCGCCCACGGCGATGTCGTCGCGGCCGTCGCCGTCGAAATCCGAGCCGCCCGCCAGGGAGGCGCCAAACTGGTCGCCCCCCTTGCGCCCGTCGATCGTATCGATCGTCCCCCCGTCCGAGCCGGCACAGAGGCGGACGCATCCCGTGTCTGAATTTCCCAGAGGCCGGTCATGGCTCGGTGCTCCCGCAGCGAAGTCGGGGATTCCGTCACCGTCGAGGTCTCCCACGGCTGCCAGCGCCCAGCCGTAGTTTTCACCCTCGTTTGTTCCAGACAGGGCGAAGAGGCACGCCCCCGTGAGGCCGTCATATAATTCGACGCGGCCGTTGCCGCAGCCCCAGCCGACGGGAAGGTCCCAGTTGGGCGATCCCACGAGGAATTCGTCGCAACCATCGCCCCCGGTGTCACCAACGAAAATCGCCGCCCGACCGAGAGAATCGCCGGTGTTCGTTCCTTCCACGGAATGCACAACCTGCCCCGTCCGCCCCGAAAGGACCCGGAGTCGGCCTCCCTTGACGCCGTTGGTGCCGGGCTCGTTGGGGGTTCCGGCGAGGAGGTCTTCGCGACCGTCGCCGTCGGCATCCCCGCCCGAGGCGAGAACGGAGCCGTAATGGGCCCAAGAGGATGCTCCGTCGAGAACGGCGACGAGCTTCAACGGAGAGGGCGAGAGAACATAGATCCGACCCGCATCGCGGAGCACGCCCGGATCGTGATAAGGAGCTCCCACGAGCCAGTAGCTGGGCTCGCTGGCGCCCGTGTCGCTGATCGTGCAGAGGTCATAGCCGAAAGCATCGCCTTCGTCCTCCCCCCCGGCCTGGCCGAGCAGGTCACCGTCGAGGTTGATCAACGCCACCCGTCCAGTGTCCGGCGCCGACCCGTCGGCCAGGGGGGCGCCGACGAGGACCTCGGTCAGGTCATCGCCGGTCACGTCGCCGGCGCGGGCCAAGGCGAAACCGAAGGCCTCACCGGCGCCCGCGCCGTCGACGACGGCGCGCACCGTGCCGGTACGGCCCGAAAGAACGAAGACGCGGCCGCAGTCCGCGTGGAGCGTGCTGTCGGCGCCGGACGCTCCCACACAGAGTTCGGGTACACCGTCGCCGTCGGCATCGCCCGCACGGCACAGGCTCCCACCGACGCGCGCGCCCGCCTGGCCACCCTCGATCTCGTAAAGGATGGTCCGATCCGCACCCGAGTAGACCACGACCAGGCCCGTGTCCTGACCGGCGGCGCCGTCGTGGTGGGGCACGCCGGCGGCGATGTCCGCGATCCCGTCGCCGTTCACATCGCCTGCTTCCTCGAGCACCATGCCCAGCTTGTCGCCGCCCGAGATGCCGGAAACATCGAAGACGACGGCGAAACCCTGGGACGCTGCGGCCGATCGAGGCGAGTGAGTTGCCTGCGCAGTCGTAGCAAGAACCGTCCTGGTACCGATCAGCGCCACGCCGAGCAAGAAGCAAGCTGCACAGTTGAGGATTACGGTTCGCTTCAAGAGTCTTTTACCTTTCCTTCCTTGCTCGATTGACAGTCTCCCACGGCCGAGTGCATCTCGCTCGCGGAGCGCGCCGTGGCGGCGTCTAGTAGCGTGTCTCGAACGCATCGATGACCACGATCGGCCCATACGAGGGCGACGAACTCCGTCCGTTGTTCACCACGTAAATGGTGTGCGGTCCGGGGCCGAGTCCGTTCGCCTCGAAGAGAACCTTCTGCCACTCGATCTCGCTCGCGTACGTATCGACATTTCCTTGAAAGACGGAATCGATGTACACGCTCGCCGTCCCCCCCCATGGCGTGCGGGCCCCGATCCAGGCGATCGCGTTGCCCTCGAAGATGGTCCCCGCAGCATCGCTCGCCTCCTCCGAGACGTGAATCGCCGTCCCGTGACAGGCGGGATCGGCCTTGATCTTCCAGTCGCCGCGATAGTAGATGAACTCGCTCAAGTCATCGAGGCGCCGGATATCGAGGGACCGCAGCCACGACACGCCGCGGTCCCTGGAGCGATAGACGCCGTTCCAGCCGCCGGCGAAGAGCGTGCCGTCCGCGGCGAACGCCGGCGAGCAAACGAGGTTCCTGATGAACTCGGTCTCGAGCCCCGAGGACTCCCAGGTGTCGCCCCTGTTCCGGGATCGATAAACCCCCCGCCCGCGGGTGCCGGCAAAGACCGAGCCCCATTCGTGGAACGCTGGAGAAACGACAAGGGACTCGATCGTGATGATCTCGGGCAGCCCGATGTTGACGGGAGTCCAGCTATCGCCTCCGTCTGTCGATCGATGGACGCCAATATCCATTGTCCCCGCAAAGAGGGTCCTGCTGGAGGCAAAGTCCGGCGACAGGGCGAGAGAGTGGACACGCGTCTCGGTCAGACCGACTATTTCCCAGGAGTCACCGCCGTCTTGCGATCGGATGACGCCCTGGGCGTTTCCGATGAAGATCGTCTGGTCCGCGACATACTCCGGCGACAGGGCTATACACCGCGGTGCCGAGAAGCCGGGGTCGATGGAATCGAAGGTGATCCCGTTGTCCCGGGTACGGTAGAGTGGATGCGTTCCGGCAAAATCGTTGCCGACGAAGAAAGTCCCGTCGGCCGGATAACCCGGTGAGAGAGCCAGCGTGCGAGCGATGACGTGGTCGGGTGGATTCACGGGGATGCTGGTCCACCGGCTGGAGTCGGTCTTCATGGCATGCTCGGTGATGCCGGCGAAGACGGTCCGGTCCAAGGCGTATCCGGGACTCACGGCCAGGTCCGCGAGAAAGGTGTTGGTGAGCCCCTCGGAGAACGCCACCCAGTCATCGCCCCCGCTGGTGGTCTTGTAGACCCCTCCCCCGTAAGCGCCGGCGAAGACGGTGCCGTCGGCGGCGAAGTCGGGTGAGAGGGCCAAGCCCCGGATCATCTTCTGGCTGAACACATCGAGATGCCGCCACCGTGCGGCGCCGTTTTGAGAACGGTGCACTCCCTCCCAGGCGGCGAGAAAGACGGTCTCGTCCTCGGCGTACGCCGGGGAGATGGCAAGGTCGAAGTAATGGGTATCGGTTTGAGGCGCCTGCTCGTCGAGACCGACGTTCGCGGCCTGCCAGAGGTCGCCCGAGTCGGTTGTCTTGAAAACCCCCGCCGCCCGCGTGGCGGCGTAGACGGTGCCGTCAGCGGCAAAGTCGGGCGAGATCTCCAGAGCGGTCACCACCTTGCCGGCGTCGAAGAGCCCCTGTTTGACCACCGTCCACGTCTGGCCGCCGTCGGTCGACCTCCACACGGCAACACCCCAGACCGAAGCGAAGAGCGTCTCGTCGTTGACGTAGTCGGGCGACAGAACAACATCGGTTACCCAGACCCCACTCCCCCCGCCGACCACGGGATTGAACCAATTCACACCGCCGTCGATCGACTTGAGGAGGCTCTGGCTCGTGGCCGCGAAGAGGGTCGTGTCCTGGCCGAAGGCCGGTGAAAGTGTAATGGCGTTGACGGAATATCCCAGTGGGGCCTTCGTCGAGCTCGACCAGTGAAGGCCGCCGTCGAGAGAACGATAGACGCCCGACGTCGTACCGGCGAAGATGATCCCGTCGTTGGAAAAGTCGGGTGAGATCGCCAGCGACTTGACAGCGTGGCCGGGCAAGCCGTCACTTCGGAGCGTCCACGTCGCCCCACGATCGTCGGAACGGTAGACCTCGCCGGGACCGTTCGTACGCCCGATCGCGGCGAAGAGGATTCCGTCAGAGCCGAAGTTCGGGCTGAGGGCGAAGGCTTTCGCGATCCCGTAGGGGAGACCGGTCTGTGCGGGCCACCACGTCTCGCCGCCGTCGGTCGACTTGAGAACGAAGCTGTGGGTGTGGCTCAGGCTGCAGAAAATCGTTGTGTCCGAGTCATAGTCGGGACTGACCGCGACGGTTTCAATGTAATCGTGAGGTTGATGCGCCTGCAGGAAGTCTCCCGCCCAGAGTAGCGATACGATGACTATCGCGGTTGTTGTAGTTTTCATTCCACCCAAATTCCCTTATGGTCGGCAATCATCACAGAACCCACACGAAGGACGACGGCGGCCCATGGGACCGGCCCCATCGAACGCGAAGGGCGTTGTCCATCCGTGCAGGAGGCTTGAAGGCACTTTGTTGAATATCTATTTTCCCGATTATATCAGAACTTTGAAAAAAAAAGGACACTTCTTTTCGAATCTATCGGCGGGCGGTCAACACATGGAGATTGCGGGAACGTTCAGATCCTGTATCCTGGCACGGAAGATCACGGCCCTTGAAATGACCGGGAGGACTTCCTGATGATGCGTTTTATCCCAGTGCTTCTCGCCTGCTTGATCGTTGCCGTCGGAACCCCTCGGACCTCCACTGCCGACGACCTGCACGCCCGGAATCTACGCTGTGAGTACCGCATCGATCCACTTGGAGTTGATTCGCCTAATCCGCGTCTGAGCTGGACGCTGATCTCGGAATCACGCGGGCAACAACAGACAGCCTTCCGCGTCCTGGTCGCCACGAGCACCCCAGCGCTGGCGCGGGGCGATGCCGACCTCTGGGACAGCGGCAAAGTCGAATCGAAAGACTCACTCCAGATCGCCTACCAAGGCAAGCAGCTTTCGAGCGGCCTTGCGTGTTTCTGGAAGGTCCGCGTCTGGGACGCGCGCGGCATGCCCTCGGAGTGGAGCTTGCCTGCCAAGTGGGAGACGGGGCTCCTCGAATCCGCCGACTGGGAGGGCGTCTGGATCAATGACGGCCGCCCGAATCCGGAGAAGGACGAGGATTTCTACGGAGACGATCCGGCACCCCTCTTTCGCAAGCTGTTCACCATCACCGAAAACGTGGTCCGGGCGCGCCTCTTCATCAGCGGTCTGGGCTACTACGAGGCCTCTGTCAACGGAAAGCGCGTCGGCCGGAGTGTGCTCGATCCGGGCTGGACGGCTTTTGAAAAGAGGGTTTTCTACAGCACCCATGACGTGACCGATCTCGTCCGTGCTGGTGAAAACGTTCTGGGTGTGACGCTCGGCAACGGCTGGTACAACCCCCTGCCGCTGAAGATGTGGGGCCGTCTCAACCTGCGCGAGCACCTTGCCTGCGGCCGGCCGCGCCTCATGGCGCAATTGAACGTCGAGCTCGCCGACGGAACATCGGTCTCGGTCGCCAGCGACGAAACGTGGAAGGTCGGCCACGGGCCGCTCCTCAGGAACAACATCTACCTCGGCGAGGTCCACGACGCTCGGCTGGAGATCGCCGGCTGGGACCTTACCGGTTTCAACGACTCGACATGGCAATCGGCCTCCGTCGCAATCGAGCCGATCGGCGTGCTGCAGGCGCAGCCCCAGCCTCCCATCGAGGTGACGGCCGACTTGAAACCGATCGCGCTCAGCGAACCCGAACCGGGTGTTTTCATTTTTGACATGGGTGTGAACTTTGCCGGCTGGGTGCGGTTGAAACACGACGCTCCCGCCGGAACGCGGATCGCCCTGCGCCACGGCGAACTGCTCAACGAGGACGGTACGCTCAATCCCCTGACGAGCGTCTGCGGCCAGATCAAGGCGCGCAGCGAAAAGAACGTAGATCGGCGCTCCGCGGCCTGGCCACTACCCGTGGCCTGGCAGGGCGACGTCATCATCGCCCGCGGCGGAGCGGATCAGACCTGGACCCCGCGCTTCGCCTTCCACGCCTTTCGCTACGTGGAAGTCACCGGGCTGCCCGCAAAGCCCGACCTCGACATGGTGACCGGACTGAGGCTCAACGCCGCTGTCGAAGAGGTCGGCTCCTTTGCGTGCTCCGACGAGATGCTCAACGAGATCCAGCGCATGTGCTGCCGGACGTTTCTCTCAAACCTTTTCAGCGTGCAGTCGGACTGCCCCCACCGCGAGCGGTTCGGCTACGGCGGCGACATCGTCGCTACCTGCGACGCGCTCATGCTCAACTTCGACATGGCGGCCTTCTACGCCAAGACAGTGGGCGACTGGGCCGATGCCGCGCGCGATGACGGCATGCTCACTGATACGGCTCCCTTCGTGGGAATCCAGTACTGCGGAGTCGGCTGGGCGATGGTCCACCCGCTGCTGTTGAACAAACTCTACCAGTACTACGGCAATCGGCGACTGATCGTGGAGCAGTACGAGGTGTCGCGCCGCTGGCTCGACCTCGTCGCGGCGCAGAACCCGGAGCTGATCGTCGGCAAAGGGCTGAGCGATCACGAGGGACTGGCGCCCTGCCCATCGGGGCCGATGGTGACGCCTCTCTTCGCCGAGAGCGCCCGTCTCGTTGCGCGGCTCGCGGGCATACTCGGGCGTAGTGGCGACCAACGAAAATACACGCGACTCGCGGATTCGATCAGGCAAGCCTACGTCGACAAATACCTCGACGCGAGAACAGGACGGTTCGAGCCGGGCACGCAGGCCGGCCAGGCCTTCGGCCTGTATCTGGGTATGGCGCCGGCCGAGACAAGGTCAGCCGCAATCGATTTCCTGCTCGCCGACATCGGCAAACGCGACGGCCATCTCTCGACCGGTATACTGGGCACGAAGTTCATGCTCGACGTTCTTTCCCGCGAAGGCCACGTCGGCACCGCTTACAGCATGGTGACCAAAAATGAATTTCCCGGCTGGGGGTTCATGCTCGAGAACGGCGCGACCACTCTCTGGGAGCACTGGGCGCTCAGCGACAACACCTTCTCCCACAACCATCCCATGTTCGGCTCGGTGAGCGAATGGTTCTACAAGTGGCTCGGCGGAATCCAGCCCCATCGGTCAGTGGTGGGATTCGACAGGATCGTCATCCGCCCGCAGATCATCGACGCGCTCGACTGGGTCGACGCCTCCTATCGCTCCGCGCGCGGCCTCATCGCCTGCAGCTGGAAGCGGACCGGAAAAACGATCGTGATGGACGTGACCATCCCTCCCAACACGCGGGCGAGCATTCACGTTCCCGCGGAGCGGCTCGGCGACGTGCGCGAGATCGGTCTCGACGAAGGCGGTATGGGGGTCCCCGCGGCCGAGGCCGAGGGTGTGCGCGCAACGCGCGTGGCGGGCCGCGCTGCGATCTTCGAGGTGGAGCCGGGCAGGTATCGGTTCGTTTCCAGTCGTCAGTCAGGCCAGAGTGGAGAGAAGTGATGGAGCAGTCTCGCCGGTCATCAAACAGCGACACTGTCTCGCGCAGAAGATTCCTGGCCGCGGCTGCCGGCTCGCTGTTCGCCACACCCCTTCTGGGGACGGGATGCCGGACCATTGCGGACACTGCCGATGACACGCGCTCCGAACGACCGAACATCATCCTCATCGTGACCGACGACCAGCGCTGGGACGCGCTCGGTTGCGCGGGGAATCCCGTGATCCACACGCCGAACATGGACCGGCTGGCGGGCCTGGGGTTGCGCTTCGCCAACGCCTTCGCGACCACGCCGATCTGCGCGGCGAGCCGCGCGTCGCTCCTCACGGGGCTCTTCGAGCGCGCGCATGGCTATACCTTTGGCCAGCCGCCGCTGCCCGGCGACCTTGTGGCGATGAGCTACCCCCGTCTCCTTCGCGCGGCCGGATATCGCACCGGTTTCGTGGGCAAGCTCGGCATTCGGCTCAACCAGGGCGATGCGGCAGCCATGTTCGACTCCTTCGAGCCGAGTTCCCTGCCCTACGTCAAGGAAGGTCCAGGCGGAAGCCGACACCTGACCGAGATCAACACCGACCGCGCCGTCGCGTTCCTGCGTGAGTGCGCGCCCGATCAGCCCTTCTGCCTCTCCGTGAGCTACTGGGCGCCCCATGCCGAGGACTCCGCGCCGGAGCAGTACTTCTGGCCCGAATCATGCGACCGGCTCTACAGGGACATCACTATCACGCCGCCCGGCGCGGCTGCGCGGAAGCTCTTCAAATCGCAGCCCCCTTTCTTGCGTGAAAGCCTGAACCGCGTGCGCTGGCGCTGGCGGTTCGACACTCCCGAAAAGCACGACCGCATGGTCAAGGGATACTACCGCATGATCAGCGGCGTCGACGCCGGCATCGGGCGCCTGATGGACGAACTGCATGCACTCGGCCGCGACCGTGACACGGTCGTCATCGTGACGAGCGACAACGGCTACTTCCTCGGCGAGCGGGGTTACGCCGGCAAGTGGACGATGCACGAGCCCTCGATCCGCGTTCCGCTGATCGTTCGTGATCCGAGGCGGCACGAGGAGGGTGGGACCGTCATCGAGGAGATGGCGCTCAACGTGGACCTCGCTCCCTTTGTGCTCGACCTGGCCATGATCGAGCCTCCTTCGAGCATGCAGGGCCGCTCGCTGCGTCCGATCATAGAGCGGAAGGAGGCCGCGGGGCGCAGAGAGATCTTCACCGAGCACCTCTGGGATGATCCCCGGATCCCGCAGACCGAGGCGGTGCGCACCCGGCGCTGGAAGTACATCCGCTACCCCCAGCACCCGGAATTCGAGGAACTCTACGATCTTGTCGACGATCGGGGCGAGGAGCACAACCTGGCGGGCCGCGAGGAGTTCCAGGAGCGCCTTGACTCCCTCCGACACCGCTGCAAACGCCTCGCTGATTCCCCGGAACGGGATCACCGGGAGAAATAACCCACACTTTTCGGCCACACTCCCCCCTGTTAGAATGGGCGGTTCCAGACTCTTCTCTCCGGGAGGAAAAAACAGATGCTCACCGCGCGCGAACGCGTCCGACTCGCCCTCGACCACGAGGAACCCGACCGCATCCCCATCGACCTCGGCGCCAGCCCCGTCACCGGCATGCACGTGAGCGCCGTCTACCGCCTCCGCCAGGCGCGGGGGCTCGACGAGCCCGGCGTGCCGGTCAAGGTGGTCGAGCCCTACCAGATGCTGGGCGAGATCGCGCCCGACCTGGCCGACGCGCTCGGCATCGATGTGGTCGGACTTGCCAGCCGGGCGACCATGTTCGGATTCCAGAGCGAGGGGTGGAAGGAGTGGACCTTCTTCGACGGAACGCCCCTGCTCGTTCCCGACGGTTTCAACACCGAGCCCGAGGCGGACGGCAATCTTCTCCAGTATCCCGAAGGAGATCGGAGCGTGCCGGCGAGCGGCCGCATGCCGAAGGACGGTTTCTTTTTCGACTCGATCGTGCGGCAGCCGCCGATCGACGACGCCACGCTGAACGTGGAGGACAACCTCGAGGAGTTCGGGCCGATCAGTGACGCGGCGCTCGCTCATTTCGGGCACGAGGCGCGGCGGCTCCACGAGGAGACGGACAGGGCTATTCTGGCCAACTTCGGCGGCACTGCGTTCGGTGACATCGCGCTCGTGCCCGCGCCCTGGCTCAAGCACCCCAAGGGGATTCGCGACATCGAGGAGTGGTACGTGAGCATCGCCATGCGGCCCGACTATCTGCGCGAGCTCTTCGGCCGGCAGTGCGCAATCGCGCTCGACAACCTGGAAAAGATCCACGCGGCGGTGGGCGATCGCGTGACGTCTGTCTTTCTCACGGGCACCGATTTCGGAACGCAGCGCGGGCCTTTCATGTCGGCGGCGACCTACAAGGATCTGTTCCAGCCCTTTCACAAGAAGGTCAACGACTGGGTGCACGCGCACACGAAGTGGAAGGCGTTCATCCACTCCTGCGGATCGATCCAGCCCTTGATCGAGCACTTCGTCGACGCGGGATTCGACATTCTCAATCCGGTGCAGTGCTCGGCGGCCAACATGGACGCGTGCGAGTTGAAGAGCCGCTTCGGGGAGAAGATCACCTTCTGGGGCGGCGGGGCCGAGACGCAGAATACGCTTTCTTTCGCCACGCCCGACGAGGTGCGGCGCGAGGTGCGGGAGCGGATCGGCGCGTTCGGGCCGGGTGGCGGGTTCGTGTTCAACACGGTGCACAATGTGCAGCCCAACACGCCGGTGGAGAATCTTCGGGTGATGTACGAGACCGTGCGCGAGTACGGAAAATATCCTTTGTAAGGTAACGAGATGACAAGACCGAGTTGCATCATCCTACTCTTGTGGGCTCTTCTTTCTGTCGCACTGCTCGTCCAGTCCTTGTCGGCCGGTTCGACCGATGACAGGGTGATCGCCAGGGGAGAGACCCTCGTCCGTTTCACTGCAGGACGATTCGAGATCATCGATCGCGAAGCGGGCGTCCTGCTCGGTAACGGATCGATCGCCGCGGGGGGATTTTCTCTCGCGCAGCTCCATATACAGATCGCCCCTGACCGATCGAAGGCACGTTTCTCATCGGGCGATAACGAGAAGGTTGTCATCGAGGTGACAATCAACGAGGGCGGCACGGTCGACCTTGCTATCGACTGCGAGGAGATGGATCTGCTCCTCGTCGAGGCGAATCCGGTCCAGGAAGCATTTCCGGTCATCGCGTCGAACGCACGGGAGACCGATCATCGTGTGCTCGTCAATTCCCTTGGCCCGGCCCGAATAAAGCAAGCATCGTCCCTGTTCTTTCCCCATTCCGACACGGTCGTCACATGCCGATCCGAACTGGGCGGAGACTTCGAGTGGCGCGGTGAAGGTTCGCTCCGTGCCGGTTACCTTCACGGCAAGAAACTGGCCCTCTCCTTCGACATCATCCGCCACTACTTCCGCGACACCCTCGGCATCGAGTTCTACGCGCCCATGGAGAAACGCAGCTACTGGCACACGGCACCCATGGTGGCCATGACGTGGTACGGCATCGAGGGCTGGAAGAACCGCCCCGCCCAGCGCCGGGAGTGGCTCGAACCGCAGGTCGACTGGGTGGCCGAGAACCTGCTCCCCTACGCGGGGGAGTTGATCTTCCAGCTCGACGACGACTATCCCCACAACGACAACGCCTTCATGCGCGATCTCTCCGACATGATCCGCGAGCGGGGATTGATTCCGGGGATCTGGTTCACGCCTTTCGGCGTGGCGCCGCGCAGCGTGTCAGAGAAACATCCCGACTGGTTCCTTCAGGACGACGGGGGCAAGACACTCACTGCATTCGGCGGCGTCAACTGGAGTGACGCCAAGGGCGCGCCCCCTGTGCTCAACGTGACCAATGAAGCTGCGGTCGAGAAGTGGTATGCCATGTTCTGGAATCGGGCGAGCGAGGTCTGGAACTTCGACTTCTTCAAGATCGACGGGCAGCCCACGGTGGCGAAGCGCTATCGCGAATCCGCCAACGGCAATGGTGCGGCAGGGTATCGCCAGGGGATCGAGATCGGCCGCGAGGTGGTGGGCGCGGACAAGTTCATCAACGGCTGCTGGGGTACGCCCGTCGACGCTCTCGGCATCGTGAACGGCAGCCGCACCGGGCCCGACACGGGCAACTGGCCCCACGCCACCAACGTGGTTCTGCGCTGGAACTTCCTCAACAACTTCTGCTGGTGGTCCGATCCGGACGCGGCCGCCAATCTCTTCAAGGCGACGGTGGAACGGACGCGCCACAATGTCCAGGCGCGCGTGCTCACGGGCCAGCAGTTTCTCACCGACGACGTGTGGACCAAGGTGCCGGATGCGAACCTTGACGTGTGGCAGCGCTCCCACCCCACACTCGACATCCGGCCGGTCAACCTCTACCCGATCGAGGACTGGGAGGCGTACGATCTCTTCGATCTGCGCATCGCCAAGCCCTGGGGCACGTGGGACGTGGTGGGGCTCTTCAATTATGATGGAGTGGCAACGGTGAAGAAGCTCGATCTCGACCGCCTGCCGCTCGAAGCGCCCGAAGTCCACGTCTACGAGTACTGGACCGCGACCCACGTGGGTCGCTTCCACCGCGAATCGAAGATCGCTCGGATCATGGAACCCTACGGTGGACAGCTCTTCTCGATCGTTCCCGCTTCGGACGACAGGCCCGATCTGATCTCGACGAGCCGCCACGCGAGCCAGGGCGGTCTCGATCTGGCCGCGCTGGAATGGACTGAGGAAAACAAGAATTGGACCGCATCAGGTCGTTCGGAACACCTTGTACCTGGCGATCCCTATGAGCTGGTCTTTGCCACGGGCCAGTTCAAGGCTGTCAGCGCAACCTGTTCGTCCGGTTCAGCCGCGATCAACGACGACGGTCCAGTGACACGTGTCTCTCTTGACGCGGCTGGGGAGCGGACTTTGGCGTGGTCCGTCGCGTTCGAACCGCTGGCCGAACCGGTCGCGCTCTTCGAAGCGCCGGAAAAAGTCTGTAAGTCCGGTAAAACTCCGAGCAGGAGCCCGGTGTACGTCAATCTGATAGGGGACGTGAGCCCCGGTCGTTCAATGGAGCTCGTCTTCTCCGACCCGAGGATCCGGGAGCAGAAACCCGGAATGCGTATCTTTGACGGAGCGAGAACCAGCTACCCTCTCTGGGTCGATCTCTCCGGACTTCCGCCCGGCACAATCTGGACCGGCTCGGTCAAACTCGAGGTCGAAGGTCAAAAAACCGTCCCCGAATCGTGCCGCCTCCGCGCTCTAGTCCCCTGGCCCGAAAATCTCGCCCTCCGCGCCAAGGCGACCGCATCATCGATCTGGAGCGAGGGCTACGAGGCGCATCGCATCAACGACGCCGACACCAAGACCCGCTGGAACAGCGTACAGGGCGAGACAAAAGATGCCTGGGCACAGCTCACCTGGCACGAAGATGTCACCATCGACCGCGTGGTGATCGACGAGTGCGTCGACCACGGCAACCGCGTTCAGGCGTGGCGGATCGAGATCGGAACCGACAAAGAAACGTGGCTCGTCGTCGCCCGCGGCGAAGAAGCCGGCCGCCGCCGCATCGTCGACCTCGAACTCCCGGTCACCACACGCACCCTCCGCCTCGTCGTCGAAAACGCCTCCGAAGTCCCAACCATCTGGGAGCTCGAAGCCTATCGCTGGCGCAACGAGGAAAAATAACAGAAGGACCATTTCATGGACCCGACGATCCTGACGATCACCCTCCTCTACTTCGCCGTCACCCTGAGCATCGGTTTCTGGGTCGCGCGCAGGGAGAAGAAAAACGCCGACGACTACTTCCTCGCCGGCCGCAAGCTGCCCTGGTACGCGGTGAGCCTCTCCATGACCGGCTCGAACATCGGCACGGAGCACTTCATCGGCATGGTGGGCACGGCCTATGCGTTCGGGCTCGCGCCCGCCACCTTCGAGTGGGGCAACTTCATTCCCTACACGGTGCTGATCTGGATCTTTCTTCCCTTCTTCTACCGCAAGAAGCTTTACACGATCCCCGAGTTTCTCGAACGGCGCTTCAATCCCTCCACGCGGTCGGTGTTCGCTTTCTTCTCGCTCTTCCACATGGTGTTCGTCGTGCTCGCGCCCGCGCTCTACGTGGGCGGCCGGATCGTGTACGAGATGGCGCTGCAGAAACCTGTCACCGAATTCAGCTGGCCCTACATGGGGTGCGTGCTCATCATCTCTGGCGTGACCGCCGCCTACTGCATCTACGGCGGGCTCAAATCGGTGGTCTGGACCGACGTGCTTCAAGTGGTCGTGCTCGTGGGCGGCGGACTGCTCCTTCTCCTCGTGGGCGCCGGTCGCGCCGGCGGCCTGCAGGAAGTGATCCGCACCAACCTCGATGCGAGTCCCGACCGGTTCAGCCTCATCCTTCCCGCCGACCACACGGTCTCGCCATGGACAGGGGTGGCCACCTTCTGGTTCACGCTGTCCATGTGGTACGTGGGCACCAACCAGTTCTACATCCAGCGCTGCCTCGGCGCGCGCTCCGAGTGGGACGCCAAGATGGGCGTGATCGGCTGCGGCATGATCAAGGTCTTTCTGCCGCTCATCATCGTTTTTCCGGGGCTCGTGGCATTCGCCATGTTCGGCCCTGGCATTGCCGAGGACGCCGTCTACGTGAAAATGATCAACACGCTCCTGCCGCCGGCCGGGCAGGGCCTTCTTCTGGCTGCGCTCATCGCGGCGATCATGAGCACCGTGTCGAGCGTGCTCAACTCGTCGTCCACCATCTGGTCGGTCGACGTGTACAAGCGGCTGCTGCGGCGCGATGCCGCGGACCGCGACATGGTGCGCGTCGGCCGCTTGTCGACGCTCGTCGTCATCCTCGTGGGAACGGCCTTCGCCCCATTCCTCCTCAGATGGGAAGGCGGCATCTTCATCTACATCCAGGACATGGCGGCATTTCTCGCGCCGCCGATCACGGTGATCTTCCTCGCCGCCTTTCTCTGGCCGCGCGCACACGGCCGGGCGGCGTGCTTCACGCTCCTCTTCGGAATCGTGAGCGGCGTGGCTCTCAAGATCATCGCCGAGAGCGTCGGCGAGAACGGAATCGAAACACTCAAGCCCCTTCTCAACCGCGCCGCGGCGAACTGGTTCCTCTGCCTCGTGGCGCTCGTCGTCGCCACGTGGCTCATGCCGCGCAACCGGGCCGAGTCCTTCGATCGCGACGCGATCTGGAACCGGCGCTGGGCGCGCCTCCCCGCGGGCGAACAATCGCTCAACCGCGGCGGGCGCAACCTGCTCGTCTGGTGGCTGGTGATGGTCGGCGCCTCGGCGAGCCTCTTCGTGATCTTTCATTGATGCCCGAGATCGGGGGCCGCCTTGATGCCCGGCCTGATTGCTGGTATTCTCTCCAGCCTCGACTGTAATCTCAACCAAACGGACTGGTTTCACCGATCAGCAGGGAGAGAGAGATGGAAGATTTGGAAAAACGCATCGAAAAGATCGAGGAGCGCAACAAGCTCCTGGAAAAACGGTACCGCACTTCCCAGAGCGTCCTCTTCATCGTGATGATTCTGGCGCTCTGGTCGGTCATTCATCAGGCCAAGCAATCGATCTGGCCGGGAACGCTCGAAGCGCCAAGAGTGGTGATCGAAGATCCCGACAGCGACGCCACCGTGGAGCTCGATGCGCAGGGCCTTGTTTTCTGGGATCCACAAGGCGTCGCGCGCCTCACGCTCTCCAATGAGGAGAGCGGTCCGCGTCTGGGATTCCGCGACGAAAAAGGCAAGTGGCGCCTCTTGCTGGAGCACGGCAGTGACGGGCCCAGTCTCTCCATGCTCGACGAAAACGAAAAATGGCGCGTCCACATGTATCAGGACCCGGAATGCTGCCGGCTCTTCTTCTGCGACGCCAAGGGCAAACCGGGTTGCGCTCTCGCTCTTGACTCCAACGGCCCCGAACTCAACATGTGGAAAGAAGGACAGCTCGTCTTCGAAGCCCCGAGCAAGGAGTGAAGTGGAATCACTCGTTTCCAACTGATCCGACCATCTGGAGGCCGCGATGAACCGCACCATGTGGGTCTTTGTTTTCATGGCCGCGGTTCTCGCGCCCTCCGACAGTCCCGCTCAGGAACGTTCACCTGAGGGAGGCGCCTTCCGCTTCGACGAGGTCTTGCGAAGAGACGGCCACAGGGACCACACCCTCGGCACCACGGGCCGGCGGCTCTTCGCCGACCGCATCGATGAGGCGCTCGGCGTGCGGGGGCTTTTCGGCTACGTCCACGCCGCGCCCGATTTCCAGAATCCCTTTACCCTCGCCTTTCGCGATGAGCAGGGTGCGCTCGACGCGCACCATGTGCGCACCACGTGGCAGCCGTCGTTTCTCGAGGTGGAGTGGCGGCTCGCACCCGGCAGCTCTGTCAAAATAACCGAAAGGAAGTTCATCACTGACGACGATGTGATCGTCGACCGGGTGCGCGTGACGAACCGTTCCCCTTCGCCGATCAGTATCGAGGCCGTGGCCAAGGGGGGATTGACGCCGCTGCTCGATCGTTCCCGTTCGCGGCAGATTCACTTTGATCTCTCTTCGGCAGCCAACCTCGTGCCTTCCCCGGGACGGAGGCTTTTCACCGATCCCCACGCGCCGCCATTCGCATGGGTCGAGGGGGAAGATTATATCTACCGGTCGCGCGACTCGGGGATCGACCCTGTCGCGTCCGCATCGGGCAAGGCGTGTCTCGGGGGCGGATTCGGCGCAACCGAGGGCCACATGGCGCTCTGGGTGGCGATCGTCCCCGACTTCTCCGAGAAGGATTCCGAAGAGGTCAAGGCGTCGAGCGTCTGCTTCCGGTATGCGCGCGGCCTGACCGATTCGGCGTGTTTTCGGCTGATCGTCGACAACGACGACGCCCTGTCGATCGAATTTCCACCCACCGGCGGCTGGGGGAAGGAGAAAGAGCACTGGTCGACACTCCGCGTGCCGGCCGAGGGCCTGACGCCGGGGCTGCACAAGATCGGTCTCCGCGCCGAGAAGGGGGACGCCACGATCAAGGTGGACGGCTTCTTCCTCTTGCCGCGCGCCGGCCGCGTGCCGCTCCTTCCCGAATCGGCCCGGTTCCCGACCGGCATGGACGAGCAGATTCTCTACCTTCCCGGATCGATCGACTACGACGGGGTGCGATACCTTCTGCCTGATCCGGGCGCCGACATGAAGCCGACTCTCGTCGCACTGAAAGGCGCCACCGAAGGGGATCGCGCCTTTGATTTCCCCGAATCGATCGAGATCGACGCGCCCGAAAAGAAGCCGGGTGTGGCCTGGTGCCATCTGCTCTGCCTCCTGGCCGGCCCCCGCGGCTATGGCGAGGGACCGTGCGCCACGGTCGACTTCTGTTTCGACGATGGCTCGAAGGAGTCTGTTCCTTTTCCGATCGTGTCGCTCCGCATGGAGCCGGGCATGGCGAGCGCGTCGATCATGCGGCGGTCCGAGTGGCGCTTTCTCGTCATTCCACGGATCAATGGGCCTTGCGTGCAGCTCTCCTACCTGCCGCCTCCCGGAAGATTCATCGACAAGATCGTGGTGCGCAAAGAGGGATCGCCGGACAGATCGCCCGAGATTCCAGTGCTCCTCGCGGCGACGAGCGAGGTTCCACCCCCCACGGGCCGACGGCCGCTTCACCTGGGACAAAAGACATTCGCCGACATCCCTGTGACTCTTGCCCTGACGGGGAGCGATTTCGTGCCGCTGCGCGCTGACGGGGGCGAGCGCATGCTGCTCCGCTCGATTCAGCTCGAGCCGGGAGCGTCGGAAGAATTCTCGCTCGTTCTCGCCACGCACGTCAAGACGCACGACGCCATGACCAAGGCGCTCGACTGGACCGCCGATCCCGACCCTCTCCGCCGGCACAGGGAAACCTACAGGCGCTGGTTCGACGAGTTCGTCCCCTCTTTCCAGTGCTCCGATCCCTACATGGAGAAAGCCTGGTTCTATCGCTGGTGGCTGGCGCGGCACTGCATGCTGTGGCCCCAGGCGCCGCCGCTGAGCGCGCCGGTCTTTTACGAGAGCCTCCACGGCGACGCGGCGGCGATGGTGACCGCCCGATCCACGCCCCACATCGTGAGCGAGGTGCGCTGGCTGCGCGACAAGCGCTTTGCCGTGGGGCAGGTGCGCGCCCATCTGCGCACGCCCCAGGGAAAAGGACTCTTCGCCGATGTGCGCGTCGACGGAGAGTGCGCTCCCTATTTGCCCCATTCGATCCCGGCCGCGGCCATCGGGGTCTATCATGTGCATAACGAGGAGCAGTACCTCAAGGAGGTCCTGAGCCTTCTGTCACGCAACGTGGATGCCACTCTGAAAGCCACGGACGGGGATGGCGACAATCTGCCTGCGCTGTCACGACGCGCCGCGGGCGAATTGAAAAGCCAGCCCTCCTTTGCGTTCTTCGACGAGGCCGGCAATCCCCCGCAAGATGTGGCGCTCGAACGTCCCGATTTCGCCGCCTTCGTCTATGCCTCGTGCCAGGCGGTGGGCGAGGGCTACGCGCTTCTCGGCGACCGCGACAAGGAGCGCGCATACAGGCAAAAGGCGGAGCGAATCAAACAAGCCGTGCTCGGCGTACTCTGGAACGAGGAGGACCGGTTCTTTTACAGCGTGCGCGCCAGGGACAACGTGCCGGCGCGGGGACGCGAAAAGTCGGGTTATTATCCCTTCTCCATGGGGCTCTGCGATGGGCGGCAGCCTTACGGGGAGGCGTTTGGTTTTCTGGCCGATCCCGAAGAGCTGCACACACCTTTCCCGTTCCTGCTCGACGCGCTCGGAAAGCTCAGGCGCAACAGGCCCGCGCGGGCGCCGGGTGAGGCGTTTTTCGAAGACTATCTCCAACGCGCCACGCGCCTCCACTTCGAGGAGGGCGACCTCGATCGCCCCATGCTGCGCGCAGGGGAGGGCGCCGACTGGTTTTGTTCTTCCTACAACGACGTGCTCGTGCGGTTCGTGGGCGGGCTCGTGCCGGGCAGCGGCAGGGTGGCCCAGTTCCGGCCGGTGGTCGATTCTCTCGACCATTTCCGGTTCAGCCGCTTGCGTTACCATGGGTGCGATATCGAGATCGTCTGGGTCCGTCCGGGAACTCCCAATCCCTACGCCGGCCGGCCTGAAGGATACACGATCATGATCAACGGCGCGGTCGCGGCCAACGAATCCTCCCTGCGGCGCGTGATGGTCAATCTCTGATTGAGAGGCGCTGATGGACTTTCCAGTTTCCGGAGTCGAGATCTCGCCGCTGATTCCGCCTCTCACCGCGCTCGGCATCTCGTTCTTCACCTCGATGGCGGGCGTTTCGGGCGCTTTCTTGCTCCTTCCTTTTCAGGTGAGCGTCCTCGGATTCAGCAGCCCGGCGGTGAGCCCGACCAATCTTTTTTACAATATCGTCGGCATCCCGGGCGGCGTCTACCGCTTCATCCGCGAGGGCCGCATGGTGTGGCCCCTCGTGATGGTGATCGTGGTCGGAAATCTCCCCGGAATGCTGATCGGCGTCTGGCTGCGCGTGGTGTTCCTTCCCGATCCGGCAGCGTTTCGGTTCTTCGTGGGGTGCGTTCTGCTCTACGTGGGCGGACGGCTCGTCTATGACATCGCCGGACTGGGACGGAAAAAAGAAGAACGCCTTCAGAAAATCGATGTCTCTTCAACGGAGAGGATTCAGACGCGATCGATCTCGATGCGCGCCGTGACCTACTCCTTTCAGGGCGAGGAGTTCTCCTTCAATCCGACCGGCCTCTTCGCACTCTCCCTTTTCGTGGGTGTTGTGGGCGGCACCTATGGAATCGGCGGCGGCGCGATCATCGCGCCCTTCCTGGTCGCCGTCTTCCATCTGCCTGTCTACACCATTGCGGGCGCCACCCTTTTCAGCACCTTCCTGAGCTCCATCGTCGGCGTGCTCTTCTACACCGTGGCGGCGCCGATCTGGGCCCCCGCCGATCTGGCCGTCGGGCCCGACTGGCTGCTCGGACTCCTCTTCGGCGTGGGCGGACTGGTGGGCACCTATCTCGGGGCGAGGTTCCAGAAGTTCCTCCCCGGACGAACAGTCAAGATCATCCTCGCCGGGTGCATCCTGTTCATTGCCGGGAGATACGTGGTCTCTTTTTTCTTATAGGCTGGTATTAAGTAAGTTAAGCCACTCTCACTCCGCTGGTTTCCCGCAATTCGGACAGGACGATCCCTCGCCGCACTTGGGGTGCTCTTCGGGGATGTTCTGGCCGCATCCCGGGCACTCGCACCCGTTTCCCTTGTCCTCTGCCCGGCCGCCGCATCCGCACCCGGTCCGGTCGCCTGGATCCTTCCCGCAATCGTGTGACATCGACACAACCCTCCGCGATTTACTTATAAAAATCTTTTTATGTCTTCGACGATAAATCGGGGCAAAATGAGCGGGTTTTGGCGAGCTGCAAAAAAAGAAAGAGAAGGCAAAAACCGCTATTCACAGCCCCACGGCTGTGTGTTACAAGAAAGCATTCGTCGTAAATGAAAATTTATCTATATGGAAGAGCCCTGCGCCCCGGGCCGGCGAGGGCCTGATTTCAAGGAGATAAGGCCATGAAGATTCTCGTTTCCGATGCCTTCGATCCAGGTCTGCCGGATCGTCTGAAAAAGTTCGGTGAAGTCTTCGACGACAAGAGCCGCGTGGCCGAGGCCGACGTGGTTCTGATCCGGTCCAAGACCAAGTGCACCAAGGAATACATCGACGGCGCACCCAACCTCAAGATGATCATCCGCGGCGGCGTGGGCCTCGACAACGTCGACATTCCCTATGCCGAGAGCAAGGGGATCCAGGTCCACAACACGCCCCAGGCGTCGAGCATCGCCGTGGCCGAGCTCGCCATGGCGCTCATGATCGCCCTGCCCAACCACGTGGTCAAGGGCAACAACAGCATGCACAAGGGCGAGTGGATCAAGAAGGAGTGCAAGCGCACCGAGCTCTACAAGAAGACGCTCGGCCTCATCGGTATCGGCCGAATCGGCTACGAGACCGCCCTGCGCGCCAAGGCCTTCGGCATGAAGGTGATCGCCTACGACGTGGTCAAGTCGGACCAGGACGTGGCCGAGTACGTCGACACCCTCGAGGATCTGCTCGGCCAGGCCGACTACATCTCGCTCCACACGCCCCTCACCGACGACACCAAGGGCATGATCAACGCCGACACCATCTCCAAGATGAAAGACGGCGTCTTCATGATCAACACGGGCCGCGGCAAGTGCGTCAACGAGGAAGACCTCGCCGCCGCGCTCACGTCGGGCAAGGTGGCCGCTTACGGCAACGACGTCTGGTACTCCGATCCGCCCGAGAGCTCGGCGCTCCTCGGCCTGCCCAATGTGGTGGCCCTCCCCCACATCGGCGCCAGCACCAAGGAAAACCTCCTTCGGATCGGCGACATCATCGTGGAAAAAATCGAAGCGTTCAACGCTTGATAAAGCAGGCGAATAAAAGGAGACCTGTCATGACTGAGCGTATCATCAACTTCAACCCCGGCCCCTCGGCCATTCCTCTCCCCGTGCTCGAGAAGGCCCGGGGCGAGCTTCTCAACTTTCAGAGCTCCGGCATGTCGATCATGGAAACCAGCCACCGCGCCAAGGAGTTCGACGGCCTGCTCGCCGACACGCAGCAGCTCACACTCAAGCTTCTCGGGCTGGGCGACAACTACAAGGTGATGTTCATGGGCGGCGGCGCGAGCCTCCAGTTCGCCATGATCGCCCTCAACCTCATGAACGAGGGGCGCACCGCCGACTACGTCAACACCGGCACCTGGTCGACCAAGGCGATCAAGGAAGCCCAGATCGTGGGCGAGCCCAAGGTGGCGGCGAGCTCCGAGGGGACCAATTTCAACCGGATCCCCGGCCAGGACGAGCTCGTTCTCAATCCGGATGCCTCCTACGTGCACATCACGTCGAACAACACGATCAAGGGCACGCAGTGGGCCGACTTTCCCGACACGGGCGACGTGCCCCTCATCGTCGACATGTCGTCCGACATCCTCTCCAAACGCTACACCCTCGACAAGGTGGGCATGATCTACGCCGGCGCCCAGAAAAACCTCGGTCCCTCGGGCGTGACGGTGATCGTCATGCGCGACGACATGATCGAAAAATGCAAGGACGACAAACTTCCCACCCTGCTCCGCTACAAGACGATCTGGGACAAGAACTCGCTCTACAACACACCGCCCACTTTCCCCATCTATCTCGTCAAGCTCGTTCTCGACTGGATCGACGGACAGGGCGGCCTCGATGGGGTGGAAAAGATCAACCGCGCCAAGGGCGACCTCCTCTACGGCCTGATCGACGAGATGAGCGATTACTACCGCGGCGCCACGGAAAAAGAGAGCCGCTCCCTCATGAACGTCTGCTTCAGGCTTCCCACGGAGGAGCTGGAGAAGAAGCTGATCGCCGACGGACGCGAGGCGGGCTTCAACGGGCTCAAGGGCCACAGGTCGGTGGGCGGCATCCGCGTGTCGATGTACAACGCGATCTCGCTCGACAACATCAAGACGCTCGTCGAGTACCTGAAAGATTTCGCCGGCAAGAACGGTTAGGAGCCGGTATCAACAGCGTCGACAGACGGTCAAATTAAAGTTGATCCGTTTCTCGATCGAAATATAGTTAAAGAACTGGGCGTGCCCTGGGATGGCTTCCTGGGGCACGCTGTTATCCGGCTCATGGACACCCGGTACCGGGGACTCGATCGATGTCGAACGCGGCTGCAATCATTCTGGTGCTTCTCGGCCTGATCGTCGTGGGTGCGGTCGTCGTCGTTCTCTTCACCGGATCCGATCCGAGCGATCTTGACTTTGAACCGATCGACCGCAAGGCGGGCACGGAAGCGCCCGACCAGCCGGTCGTGGCGTCGATCAACGAAAAGCCCGACAAGCAGGAGAGTTCCAGACCCAGAACGGAAAAAATCGTTCTCGAGGAGATCAAACCCAAGGCGACCTGGGCGTGGCGTCCCGTCGACGTGGCGGTTCGCGTCCTGAGCCTTCCGGCGCTCAAGGCTCTGCCCACCGATCAGGTCTCCTTCCGCCTGTTTCTCGACGACATTCCGATCCTCTCCCAGCCGACACCCACGGGACGGTCGGGCGAGTTTTCTTTCGGACGGCTCCACCCCGGGCTCTACCGCTTCGAGGCCTCGACAGAGGATCTCAGGGAGGGATTTCTCACTCTCAAGGTTGAACCCAACATGGGATACAAGAACTCCCTCTACGTCTCCGCACCCACCCCCTTCGAGCTCAAGGTGGTGAGCGCCAGGTCGGGCCACCCCATCGCGAACGCCATGATCGGCGCCTCGGACCTGGTCAACAGGGGCTTGACCGATGAACGCGGACTGTTTCGTTCCAAGCGGCCGGTCGTTCCCGATCCCGATCTCGCGGTGACCGTGTCCAAGATCGGTTTCTTCACCACCCTCTTCAAGCCCTACTCGGACAAGCAGGTGCGGGACCGCAAGAAAACGCGCGTCATCGCTCTCAAGCCACTCAAGGGCGCGTCGCGCCTGGCGGGCACAGTCGTCGATCAGGAGGGCCATCCTCTGAACAGGTGGAACCTGCGGCTCATCCCCGCGGGCGCCAAGCCGTCAGGCCCCGGGGCGATCAGTTTCTACGAGACGATCTCAAACCACAAGGGCGCGTTCACCTTCAAGGACCTCGTTGCGGGCGATTACTTCCTGGAGGGGGTCATCCAGAACTGGGTGGCGGGCGGCGCGCGAGACTATGAGCCTCTCTTCACCGAATCGATCCGGGTCGAAGAAGCAAAGGTCGTCGAGGACCTCCAGATCACCTGCCGGCTGAGGCCGATCGAGCTCAAGGGGATCGTTCTCCGGGCCGACACGATGGAACCCGTTCCGGGCGTCACGATCTCAACGGGCGGTCGCCAGGGCAACTTCCTCAAGGATGTGCTCGATTTCGACGACGTGGTCACTGACGGCGGCGGCAGGTTCAGTGTCCCGAAACCCTTCCTTCCCACCGAGATCGGCACGCTGCTTCAACGCACGGGCCTCCGCATCAGACCGCGCGACGGCGAGGAAGAGGTTTTTCGCATCCAGCAGGGTTCACAGTCGATGAATACCCTGATCAACAACCTCATCCGCCAGGTGCCGATCACGATCTGGCTGCACTACTCGGGACGCACGGAGCTGAGCGGCATTGTGACCGACAATCGGGGCACCCCGGTCAAGGGAGTCATCGCCGAAGCCCGTCCCCTCTTCGGTTTCGACCGCAAGCGCTATCGGGCCCTTTCGAACGCCAACGGACAGTTCACTCTCAAGAACCTCTTCACCGGCCGATGGAACGTGAGCATCACCTTCCCCTCGGGGCCGAGCGTCTACCAGACGGTCACCATCTCGCCCGAGGGCGCTCCCGATCTCGTGAAATTCCAGGCGCCCGGATCGTGCCGCCTCACGGGAAGGGTCAATCTCACCGAATCGGCCTACTTTCCCAGGATCTCGATCAGGGGAGAGAACTTCAGACTCGACGACACGCGGCTCCGCAAGAGCGGCAATTTCGTTTTCGAGCATCTCCCGGCCGGCAAGGTGACCGTCGTGGTGGAAAGCTATACCACGCAAAGGTTCGAGGAACAGAGCCTCATCATCCGCAAGGCCGAGGTCGAACTCCTCGACCGCACCACTGTGACCGTCGACCTTTGAGAATTGACTCTCGCAAAGCACGCCAGGCACCTATCCGCCCGATACTTTGAATTTTCCCGCGGGGTAGAAATCGGTGTTGCAGCCCACCGCGCCGTAGCGTGTCTGGATCAGCGATGCGTCGCCCTGCTCGACCGCGTCGGAGAGTTCCCGGGCAGTGGTTGCGATCAGTTCGGAAGAGTCGTGAACGAGAGCGCGCAGTGCTGCGCCGAACCTCTCCCTCACGGCGCTCCCCTCGGGGCCGAGAAAGATGATTCCCACCGACAGGAGCGCCACCTGTCTCACCTCGGGCGCGCGGGAGGGATCGAGAGCGATGTGAAGCAGACGGTCGACAGGTTCGGCCGATTGAAAAAGGCCGAGCCGGAAAGCGGCCGACTGGCACCGAACATCGTCGTCGGACCGCAGGCCGTCGAGCAAGGATTCGAGGATCGGGAAGTCGCGGCAGTAGGCGACGAAGGCAGGGTCGAGGTCGTCGAGCTGGGTCGGCGTGAGCCCGGCCAGTCGATCGAGCTTGCGGTGAAAGGGAAGGTCGTCCGAAAGGTACTCCTCGAAGAAGAAGTGCACGAACGCCCAGGACTGCGAGTAATGGAGCCCTTTCCTCCGCCCCGAATAGAATTCCTTTCCATCGATCGCAAATAAATCGCCCAAGGCGATGAGCTGTCCCTTTCTGGCCGCGCGGCGCGCGGCACGGCTGTGCTCGACGGCGATTTCGCCGAGGATCAGCCCTCGTTCACCCGCGGCCGACCACCCGAGCCAAGTGGCCACCCCCTCGTTGACGCACGGTCGGATCGAGGGACCGAGCCGCGCCGGAAGGAAATGATGGGCGATCTCGTGGAGCAGAAGAGCATCGTCGGGCGGCTCGAAGAAAATGATCCGCGTCGGATCGGTTTGATAGAGCGCCGGCCACTCCTCCGACTCGCCGAGGTTCTCGCCCGCGCCGATCCTGACGAGGACGAGGAGCTGTGACAGGGTCTGTTCCTCCACCTGGAAGAGCTCCCCGTAGAGATCGTAGACGCGGCCGACCTTGTCCGACAGGGATTTCACCTCGTCCCACGACCCTCCGGTGTGGACCATGTAGGGGAGGACGCTGCTCGGAACGTATTCGGGCCCGGCACAGGAGGCGCAAAGACCAAGGCCGAGGCAGAGAGCGAGAACAACAACAAACCGTGAGTGGCGGACCATCGACCTAATCCTCTTCCCTGTTGTACACGGGAAGGCCGATTGCCACGGTCGTTCCCATTCCTGGCTCCGAGTCGAGTTGGAGAAAACCCATGTGCTGTTCCACGATCTGCTTGACGATCGGCAGGCCGAGCCCCGTTCCCTTTCCCTCGGCCTTGGTCGTGAAGAAGGGTTCGAAAACCCTCTCGCGGACAGCGGGATCGATGCCGGGGCCGGTGTCGCTGATGAACATCTCCACGAATCCTTCCCGCTCGGACAGCCGGCACCCCACGGTGAGCGCGCTTCCAGGTTCCATGGCGTGGGCCGCGTTGATTTCGAGGTTGCGCACCACCTGTTCGAGAAGGTTCATGTCGCCGTGCACAGCGGGCAGGTCGTGACCGTAGTCTCTGGTGACCTTGAACCTCTTGAGCACTCCGCTGACCTCGAGCGTCTTCGTGGTCTCGTCGAGAAGCACGGCGAGATCGACTGTGCCCATTCTGGGTTTGTTCGGCTGGCTCAGGGAGAGGAGATTGCGACCGTGGAGCATGATCTTTTCCACGTGGCCCACGAAAAGATTGGCCTTCTCTCTCGTTCGGACGGGGTCTTCGGGATTCTTGATCAGCTCCCGTGCCGTGAGAAGCAGTCCGCCCACGAGATTGTTCAACTCGTGGCCGATGCTGCCGGCGATGATGCCGAGGGTGGCCTGTTTCTCCGACTGGATCAGACGGAGGTGGGCTTCGTAGAGATTGGTGATGTCCTTGTAGATGAGCGAGATGAGGTAGACGAGTCCCTCGTCGTCGGTGATCGGCGTGGCGCTGATCAGCACGCGCCGCGGCCGGCCGTCCCTGGTGTACCGCACCGTTTCGCGGGCGTGGATCTTGCCGCCGCTACAGGCCTGGAGCGTGAACTCCCGCGCCTCGTCAGCCACCGCGTCCTTGCTGGCAATCAGGTCGTCGATGTTTTTGCCTGCCGCTTCTTCAAAGCTGTAGCCGAAGATGTCGGCCGCGGCCTGGTTCCAGGAGACAACGCGGCAATCCTCGTCGAGGGTCACGATGGCGTCGGCCGCGTCCTGAACGATCGATCTGTAGAGGCGTTCCGACTCCCTGAGTTCGAGGGTCATGTCTCTGAACAGTTCTTCCAGATTCCTGGCGTATCGCTGGAGCTCGGCGTGGTAATCTCGCGGCTGAATGTCGGCGGTCGTGTCGTCTTTCGAGCTCATCTTTAGAAGATCTCTCCCGTGGGAAAATGAGTCCTTTTGAGAGCCGCAAAGGGTTGATCGACTCGAAAAAGGTGCATTGTGTCCACCAGGGGCGGACAATCCAACATAATTAAACTGCTGGGACCTCCTATTTACTGCTGATTTGGAAGGAAATGATTTTAATAATCAAAGTTCATCGGTTATAATATCAAAGTCCATCGGTTATAGTATCGATGTACGTCTATCAAAGCCGCACTTCCGAATCAGACCCGTTAGAAAAAGGAGAATGGCGATGAAAGTACTGCTTGCGGGAGCGGGATTGTGCCTCCTGTTCCTTTTCGTTCCACAGCCGGAGGTCATGGCGCAGACGGCGGTCCCCAACGGGGATCTCGAGATCGAGGCGCTCGGACCGTGGACGCTTTTCGGCGACAACGCCGTCGAGGATGTGGTTTTCTACGATGTGAATGGCGACGGCAACGGATCCTGGTGCTGGCGCCGGAAGCCGGGCTCGGACGGATGCAACGGCGGCTTCAAGCAGGATGTCTACCTGATCGCCGGCGTCACCTACCAGTTCGACGCGGACGTGGCTTACAAGTGCACGTGCTGAGGCGGCACGAGTGACGGCGGTAACTTCGACGTCACGATCAACGGGGTGTTGATCGCTCAAGACATAGCCGGATACGTTCCAGACAGCACATCTCCCACGCGCAGACATATGACTGGCAACTATACTCCAACCTCAACGGGCCTCTACGAACTCAAGATCTACAACTACCGCGGTGCGCCGCGAACGGCTCTCGTGAACTACATCGAAGACATTCTCATGGTGCCGGCCGGCCCGGATCTGACCATCGATTCGAGCAACATCAGCACGGCGGCAGCGGGAAGCGTCACCTTGACCCTCGACCTCGGACCTGCTCACGCGGGCGAAAACTACATCATTCTGGCGGGTGCGAGCTCCTCTCCCAATTTCATGCTCGACGGGGTTCTGATCCATCTCGCCTATGACTTCATTTTTCAGTACTCCCTGGACAACATGAACACCGCCATGTTCTCCAACACTTACGGAGTTCTCGATGCGTCGGGGATGGCCACGGCCACCTTCAATACCTTCGGCGCACTGCCCCATCTCATGGGCAACAACTATGCTTTCTGCGGACTCGGTCTCTCGAGCGGCGGAGTGCGGCCCGTGACCTGGGCATCCAATCCCGTTCTACTCAATATGATTCCCTAGATTCGCCGGATGCTCTTAAAGAAAGGAGTGACTCATGAAGAAAGTATTCGTTGGAGCGGGCTTGAGTGTCCTGCTCCTTGTTCTGACGTCGGGCAGTCTCTTTGCCCAGGCCACGGCATCGATGGCCGCGAACGGCGATTTCGAACAGAGCGTCCTCAACGAGTGGACCCTGTACGGGAACAACAACGGTCAGGAGCTCACGAAGTACCAGGTCCTGCCAAGCATCACGACCTGGTGCAACAAGTGGAGGCCTGGAAGCAACAGAGGAAACGGCGGTCTCCAGCAGGATGTCTACATGATTGGCGGAGTCCCCTATCAGTTTGATATGGACCTTGCCATCAAGTGCTCGTGCTGAGGCGGAACCAGTGACGGTGGACGATTCACCGTCGAGATCAACGGGGCGTTGATCAAACAATATAACCACGGTTCCATGCCTGAGACCACTGAAAGAGTCCATCTCACCGCCACCTACACGCCCGCATCCACGGGCATGTACACACTCGACATCTACTGCTACCGGAACCAGTACCAGACCGATGTGTGGAACTACATCGACAACATCTCCGTGGCGCCGGTTTCGCCCGCACTGACCATCGATCCCTGCAACAGTAAAGTGTGGAACACGGGGACCAACACCCTGGTCATCGATGCAGGCGTTGCTCATGCCAACGAGCCCTACATCATCCTGGCCGCTAACGGCCCCACGCCGAATTTCTCACTCGACGGTGTTCTGATTCACCTCGCTTACGACAATATTTTTCAGTACACCCTCGACAACAAGAACACGGCGATGTTCAGCAACACCTACGGTGTTCTGGACGCGTCAGGACAGGCGACGGCCACGTTCAACACATTCAGCTGGCTGCCCCAGTGGCAGGGAAAGACGGTGACCTTCTGCGCGCTCGGTCTTTCGAGCGGCGGAATCCGTCCGATCCAGTACGCGACCAACCCGGTCCTGCTCAATTTTATTCCCTGATCGACAGGGATTGTGTACAGCCAAGACATCTTCAAAGAACGAAAGCCGACTCCCTTCGGGGAGTCGGCTTTTTTTTTGGCGAGCCGCACAACGACGGAGTGTGACCTCCAGCGGGCGGGAGAGTATCAAAACTACAATGACTCTTCGTTCACACCCACAATCAGGAGGTCTCGACAAATCATGAAGTACTCACCCATCGTTGTTTTCTTCTCCCTCGCTGCACTCTGCCTCTCATCCTCGACTCTGGCCCAGGAAGCAAGGATCATCACCATCGAAAACATGAATTCTGGCAAAGGGGGGATCGCCCGCATCTCCGATTACGACGGCCCTGCCCTGCCCGGTAAGATCGACGACAGAACCATTTCGCAGATGCCGGGGTGGCCGATCGCGCTCGATGCGGAACCGCCCTACCTGCCCATTCGGGGCCTGCTGTTTGCCGACCTCGACGGCGACGGGTATCAGGAGATCATCACATCGAGCACCGATCGAAAAATCTATGCCTGGGACTACCAAGGCGCCCTCATGCCCGGCTTTCCGTCTGACTTGGAACATGTGCCCCAGGAAGCGCCCAGCGTGGGCGACCTCGACGGCGACGGAGACTTGGAGATCGTGCAGTGCACCCATAGCGACACCTTCCCCTCGGGCGGCGACCTCTCCGCCATCGACCACGAGGGCAATCCGCTGCCCGGATTCCCGGTGACTTTCAATGGTTACTGGTTCACCAACTCTCCCACCCTGGTCGACCTCGACGATGACGGCGACCTGGAGATCCTCGCCACCGAAGGGGGCTGGAGGAGCGGCCGCCTTCACGTGGTCGAGCACGACGGGACCGCGTGGGGCGGAAACTGGCCCTTCCGTTTTTCTGGCTGGCCCGAATGCACACCAGGCGTGGCCGATGTCGACAACGACGGCAGGCTCGAAATCGCCTGCGTCGCGGGCGATCGCGCTTTCTATTTGCTCGACAGGACGGGCGTCTGTCTCCCCGGTTGGCCGAGGCACTTCACCAATTGTTATGCGAGCTACGAGGCGCCGGCCTTTGCCGATCTGGACGGCGACGGCGACCTGGAAATCCTCATCGGCTTGGGGGGAGGCAGCGATGAAGGATGCTACGTGTTCAACCACGACGGAACAGACTTCCCGGGCTGGCCCAAAATGGTGGGAACCACCACATACTGCCAGCCCACGGTGACCGATCTCGAAGGTGACGGGGAGCTCGATATCCTCTTCGGCCGGATGGGGGTCTTCTGGAGCTACAGCGACTGTTTCTGGGCGTGGACGGCTTCGGGCGACACGAAGGCCGGTTTCCCCTACGGAGTGAGTTGGGGAGGCGGAACCGATGGGCCGATCACTGTTGCCGATATCAACGATGACGGCCGCATGGAAATCTTCGCCGACCACAACGCTGCCGAACTCGTCGAGGACACTCTCTACGGGTTTCTCTTCGGTGTCGACTCGAACGGCAACGACCTGCCGGGCTTTCCGCTCCGGCCCAAGGGCTTCACCCACATGAACGGCGCCACCATCGGCGACGTGGACGGCGACGGCGATTACGAGCTGGGACTTCTGACGATCTCCATTCGGCCCTACGAGTTTTCGGCCAATGTAAATCTCTACGATCTGACCGAGTGCTACCATCCCTCCAGGGTCGACTGGGAAACCCTGCACGGGCGCAACGAAAGGGGCGGTCTCTACCAGAGCGGCGACCGTCTCCACGAGCAGGGGTATGTGGCGTCTGGCAACACGATCAAACTCATCATCCACGACGAGCCCGGAACGTGCGCGTCTCTCTGGGTCTCTCTCGGATTGGAACGGCTCAAACACCCCGATTTCGGCTGGTTCTATCTGAACCGCACACAGGGCTTCTTCAAACTGCTCGATGAAAGACCTTTCTCACCCGAGGAGGAAATCACTGTAGACCTCACGATCCCCCCCCACCCGGGCCTGATCGGCCGACCAGTCTATTTCCAGGGCCTGACCGGCCACGATCTCAAAGCAGGCCAAGGCCAAACAACCAACCTGCTGAGACGGGTGATTCAGTGATCGTGCAAAGACGCACATCCCCGACCGCGCGAGGATGTGCGTCTCTTTTCTCCCCTAGCCGGTTGAAGAATCCGAATTGGCAAAACACCCGCTCCTTCGGTATGGGTTCTTCGACGCGCAGCCCATCCGCAAGTCGCCACCCCAGTCAGAGCTTGTTTTCCAAAGCGGTGATGCTATGTATGAAGCGGACCCGAGGGCCCGAAGACTTACGTAACGCGGAGGATTCAGAACGTGGGAACCCAGGAAAAAAGAGCGCGCCCGCCCCTGCTGTGCGCCCGCGGCCACCATGACATCAAGGAAAACCCCCATCTCGACAAGATCCCCGCTGTTGTCGACGCCATCGTGCGCAGTCTCGACAGCGAAGATTCGCCCGACCATGTCGGCTTTCCCATGATCCCTTCGCAGGACACGCTCCTCAAGATCGTCGAATTCTATCTGACGATCATGATGCCCGGCTACTTCGGCAACCAGAACGTGGACAAGGCCAACGTGCACTACTACCTCGGCGACGCGGTCAACCGCTTCTACACGCTCCTCCGGGGACAGATCCGGAACTGTTTCACCCACGAATGCCGCGAACCGCGTCTTGATTGCCAGGACTGCGGATCGCGCGCGTCCGAGCAGACTCTGACCCTTCTCGAAAAAATTCCCCGCTTACGAAAGATTCTTGCCGAGGATGTGGGCGCCGCCTACGCGGGCGATCCGGCGGCCAAGAGCCTCGAGGAGATCATCTTCTGCTACCCCGGTGTGCGGGTTGTCACAATCTACCGTTTCGCCCATGAGCTCCACGCGCAGGGCATCCCGATCATTCCCCGCATGCTGACCGAATTCGCCCACACGCAGACAGGGTGCGACATCCACCCGGCCGCCACCATCGGCCACCCCTTCTTCATCGACCATTGCACCGGCGTGGTGATCGGCGAGACAACGATCATCGGCAAGAATGTGCGCCTCTATCAGGGCGTCACCCTCGGAGGCGCCCACTTTGTGACCGACGACGAGGGGCGCCTGATCCGCGACACGAAACGCCACCCCACCATCGGCGACGACTGCGCCATTTACGCCGGCACCACGATCCTCGGGGGGGACACGGTCATCGGCGAGGGTTCGATCATCGGCGGTAACGTGTGGCTCACCAGATCGGTCCCGTCCCACACCAAGGTTGTGGCCAGGGGCATGGAAACATCTTCAATCCCATTGAATGGACAAGAACAATGAAACCTGTCGACTCGATACTCGAACTCATCGGCCGGACGCCGATCGTCAAGATCGCCAAGATCTCCGGTCGAGACGCGGCCGAACTCTTCGTCAAGCTCGAGTTCTTCAATCCCACGGGCAGTGTCAAGGATCGCATCGCGTTGTCGATGGTGGAAGACGCCGAGCTGAAAGGCCTCATCAAGCCGGAGACGGTCATCATCGAACCGACGAGCGGCAACACGGGAATCGGCCTCGCCATGGTGGCCGCCGCGCGCGGCTACCGGCTGATCCTCGTCATGCCCGACACGATGAGCATGGAGCGGCGCTCGCTGCTCAAGGCCTTCGGCGCCGAGCTGGTGCTCACTCCCGGCGCCAAGGGGATGAAGGGCGCTCTCGCGCGGACCGAAGAGCTCGCTGCTGAAACAGAAGATTCATTCGTGCCCCAGCAGTTCGAAAACCCCGCCAACCCGGCTGTCCATCGCACCACGACAGCACGCGAAATCCACGATGCCTTCGGCGACAGCCTCGACGCCTTCGTGGCCGGCGTGGGCACGGGTGGAACGATCACCGGAGTGGCCGAGGCTTACAAGGAGACCCATCCCGATCTCCACGTGGTTGCGGTGGAACCCGAAGACAGTCCCGTCCTCTCGGGCGGCGAACCGGGTCCGCACAAGATCCAGGGGATCGGCGCCGGATTCGTGCCCGGCGTGCTCAACCGGGAACTCATCGACGAGGTCATTCGCGTCGCCACCGACGACGCCTTCGCCATGGCCAGGCGGCTTGCAAAGGAAGAAGGGATTCTGGCCGGAATCTCGTCAGGCGCCAACTGCCACGCCGCTCTCGAGGTGGCACAGCGGTTGGGCCCGGGTAAGAGAGTGCTCACCGTACTGCCATCCACGGGCGAGCGCTACCTCTCGACGCCCCTGTTTGCACCGCCCGAAAAGGGCTAGACGACTGTCGGGATTGGCAATTCGAAAAGGGCGCCCATAGGTCGAAGTTTGTGAGGCTTTTTGCGGCCGACTTCAGCCTGTCCCGTTAACTCAAGCCCGACTCCAATCCAAACCACCTCCGACCTGAAACCCACCTTTTCGTATAGCCGAGTCAGACAGGCTCTCAGTCGATTCTCTGGAGGGTGACGGCGACTTTCATCGTCTCTTTACCCCTCTTGATCGTGAGTTCCACCTTGTCCCCCACGCTGTACTGAGACAGTTCCTTGGTCAAGTCGTCGGAGCAGGCAAGCGACGCTCCGTTGACCGCGAGGATGATGTCGCCCACGTAGAGGCTTCCGTCTTTTTGCTGGATCGAGCCCCTGAGGCCCGCGGCCTCGGCCGCGCTGCCGCCCATCACCTCGCCGATGAGGAATCCCTTGTCGATACCCCAGTTCGCCGCTGCCTTCGAGGTCGAAATGGCATAGACACCGAGGCCGGGCCGGCCGATGTAGCCGTGACGGATGATCTGGGGAACCACGGTGTTCACATCATCCACGGGAATGGCGAATCCCACGCCGGCGCTTCCGCCTGATGGGCTCGAGATCGCCGTGTTCACGCCGATGAGACGGCCGGCGCTGTCGAGAAGGGGGCCTCCCGAGTTGCCCGGATTGATTGCCGCGTCGGTCTGGATCACGTCCTGGATTCTCTTACGATCCTCGGTCATGATTTCGCGGCCAAGGGCGCTCACCACACCGGTGGACAGGGACTGGTCGAATCCGAAGGGATTGCCGATAGCGAAGACCTTCTGGCCCACACGCAGGTTTCGCGACTCGCCGATCATGATCGGCACGAGGAGCCGCTCCGGCGCATCGATATGAAGAACAGCAATGTCCTTGTCAGGCATGGCGCCCACGAGGCGAGCCGGGTAAACGTCTTTGTCGGCAAACTTGACGTAGATCCCCTTGGCATTCTTGATCACGTGGAAGTTGGTCACGATGTGGCCGTCTTCGTCCCACACGAACCCGGAGCCATCACCCTGGGGAATATCATAAACGCTCAACCGGAAGTACCCCTCGCGCCGGAACTGGGGCGTGGTGGTCGAGATGTGGACCACCGAGGGAGAGGTCCGCTCGAAGAGGGAGATCACGCTCTCCTCGTCGGCAGCGAGTTCGCCGCGGGGGGTCACCAGCCGCGATTCGGCATCGGAGGAGAAAATCGAGCTCTGATAGAAGAACACCCACCAGAAGACAAAGATCCCCAGGGCGATGATGATCACGAAGGGCAGGTTGCTCAGGAGCGTTGGCTGGCGATAGCGCCGGTCGGCCTTTCCAATAGCCATCGATCAGACTCCGTCTCTGTCACCCGTCTTTCTTCTCCGCCGCCTCGCGAAAGATCTTGAGAGCCGCGGCGTAGGTCTCGTTCTCCATGTCGGTTTCAGCGGCGAAGAGCGCCTTCTCCTCCCACTCCGCGGCGGATGCCGCGTCGCCGCTGTCATAGAGAAGCCACGCGTAGGTGTCCATGAACGCAGTGGTCTCTTCCTTGTCGCTATCGATGAGTTCCTTGGCCCAGACAAGCGCCTTGTCGAGCAAGAGCTCGTTCTCGTGGCAGCACCACGCAACGGCATTGATCTCGATCGGATCGTCGCCCACCTGGGCGCGCCACTGGAGGCAGAACTCCTCGGCCTTCGGCTTCAGGTCCTTCTTGATCAGGATCCGGATCGTGGCCGCGGGAATGACCTCGTGGCGCAGTTGGGCCTTCATGATCTTGTCGTAGGCCGCCAGGGCGTCGTCGAGCGCGCCCTTGGCCTCGAGTTCGAGGCCGAGGTTGTAGTGAAAGTTGTCGGCCTTTTCCGTTCCCGCAAACCTCTCGGCCGCCGCGGTGAGGATCTCGATCGTCTTGTCCCGATCCTCGAAGATCTGCGTGTGGACCTGGGCAAGAAGGAAGTAGTCGCCCTCGATCCCTTCGGTATCAGGGTAGTCGGCGATGAGCTCCTCGAGGAGCGCGACGACTTTGTCGTAGTCGCCGTCGACTTGCATCGTCTTTTGCACGACGCCCGAGAGGCAGACCCCGGCCAGGGGGCTCTTGGTCTCCCGCGCCTTGTCGAGGGCCGCCTCGTAGATGGCCCAGGCTTCGTCCTGATCCTTGGGGTCTTTTCGCTCCTCCAGCTTGCGCGCGTATCCCACGGCGGCGTCGAGGTCCTGGGGATCGGCCTCGTGGCGCTTCTTGAAAGCGGCGTACGTGTCGGTGCCGGCAAGGACCTGCTTGGCCGTGGCGAGAAATTTCTCGGCAGTGACAAATCCGATGATCCAGTCGATCTCGTTCCCATTTCCGTCGACGAAGACGATGAAGGGATATCCGATCACCTTGTACCGCTTGACCAGGCCGGGCCCCTCTCCGAGCTCGGCATTGATCTTGAAGTTGACGAAGTTCTCTTTCATGAACTCGGCCACCGCCGGGTCGACGTAGGTCTCGGAATCAAGCTTGTCGCACCAGCCGCACCAGTCGGTGTAGAGGTCGATCATGACGGGGCGTTCCGTTTCGCGCGATTTATCAAGAATACCCCTGTAAGGGATGGAGCGGTCCTCGAAGATCGTGCCGGCGTCTGAATCATCGGCCGCCAAGAGGGGCGCGCCGAGAGCGGTCGCCACGATGAAGCTCGCTGTGAGAGCGGTGATGAAATGGCGTGTCATTGTCTTTTCCTCTTAAAATCCTTGTCTTCTGGACTATTCGTCTCGAAATGGCCCTATATATCATAAGTGACCTGTTGTGAGTCCGACTTTTTCACGGAGACGCCATGAGTTCCGACCGAGCCGTTGGGCCCTCGTTGAGGAAATCGCTCGACATCATTCCCACCGAACACGAGGGCGAGCACGTTTTTGCCGTGCGCGATCCTCTCGGCCTGGCGAAGGAGCCGATTCTGGTACCGGGTGAGATCCTTTTTCTCATGTCGCTCATGGACGGTGAGACGACAATCGCCGATCTGCAGATCGAGTTCACGAAAAAGTTCGGTCAGCTCATCATGGAAGACAAGGTGAGCGGTATCGCGGCTCAACTCGACGAGCGCGGGTTTCTCGACAGCGCGCGCTTTCGAGAAAAGGTGGCGTCCATGGAGAAGGCCTTCCGATCGGCCGAAGCGCGCGAGGCGTCACACGCCGGACAGGCCTACCCTGACGACGCGAAAGAGCTAGGCACCCTTCTGGACGAGATCATTCCCCTCGACCGGGCCGGAGGACACAGTCGGCCGTGCGGCCTCGTGGCGCCCCACATCGACATCGACCGGGGCCGGAAGATCTACGGCCGCGCCTACGCCGAGCTCGCCCAATGTGAGCCTCCCCACATCGCCGTTCTGCTGGGAACAGCGCATTTTGCCGATGGCAACATTTTCATCCTCACCGATCGGGATTTCGCCACCCCCCTGGGCACGGCGCGGGCCAACCGCGATTTTTGCCAGACCGTGGCCGAGGCGTACCCCGCCGATATCCGCAAGGGAGAACTCGCTCACCGGACGGAACACTCGATCGAGTTCCAGGTCCTCTTTCTCCAGCACCTCTTCGGCGAACGCATGCCGCGGATCGTGCCGCTTCTCGGCACGGGGTTCGAGGCTTGGGGAGAAGATTTCGAATCGCCCGCTGATCTTGCCGAGGTGCGCGGCCTGATCGACGGCCTGAAGTGCGCTGTCGAGGCCTGCCCGGGCGAGGTGCTCTTTGTGGCGGGCGCCGATCTCTGCCACGCCGGACCGCGCTTCGGCGCACCGCGGCCCTTGTCGGCCGACGATCTGGAGAGGATCGAAAAGGAAGACCGGCAAGCGCTCGAAGCAGGAGCGGCAGAAGGCGCCGACGCCTTCTACGGAGAGGTGAGCCAAATCGGGAACAGGAACAACATCTGCAGCGCGGTGTCGCTCTACACGATGTTCGCACTCTTCGAGGATCGAAAAGCCTCACTTCTCGACTACGACATGGCTCTCGAGCCGGACGGCCAGGCCGCGGTCGGATTCAGCGCGATGCGGTTTGATTGAATCAGTGGACCCTCATTCCGGGCTCGGCGCCGTCATCGGCGGAGATGACGAAGATCTCCTTGCCGCCGGGGCCGGCGGCGAGCACCATGCCCTCGGAGGTGCCGAACTTCATCTTGCGCGGTTTGAGATTGGCAGCGACCACCACGTGGCGGCCGACGAGCGTCTCCGGCTCGTAGGCCGAACGGATTCCGGCGAGCACGTTGCGGATCTCGCCGCCGATGTCGATCTTGAGGTTGATCAAACGGTCGGCGCCTTCGACGATGGCGGCTTCGAGCACCTTTCCCACGCGGAGATCGACTTTCATGAAATCGTCGAAGGTACACTCCTCGGCGAGTGGTTCCGCGTCGAGGGGCGTCTTGATTTCGGCGGGTTCGGAGTCGGCGGCGGCAGCTTCGGCGGCGGATCTTGTTTCATCGACCATGGCTTGCACATTCTTTTTATCGACACGATTGACAAGGTGGGAAAACTCGTTGATCTCGGTCTCCTCGAGCAGGCCGTCGAGGTCGTTCCACTCGAGATCGCCCGTGCCGAGGAGCGCCTCGATCTGCGTCACGAAGCTGGGCAGAATCGGCTTGAGATAGATCGAGAGGATCTTCGTGGCGTTGAGCGCGTCGGTGAGCACATCGCGGGCCGCGTCGGGATCGGTCTTGAGCATGTTCCACGGCTTCTTGTCGTCGATGTGCCTGTTCACCTCGTCGGCGAGGGCGCAGATCTCGCGCGTCGCCTTCGAGTACTCGCAGGCATCGAAAAAGGACGCGATCCGGTCCGCGCCCGCTCTGAGGCATTCGAGCAGCCGGCTTCCTTCGTCGGTAACGCGGCCGAGCTTCCCGCCGAGCTTCTTCATGAGCATCTGGGCTGACCGCGACGGAATGTTGGCTATCTTTCCCACGAGATCGGAGTTCACGCGGGTCGCGAAATCGTCGAGATTCAGATCGATGTCGACCGAATCGGCGCCGAGCTTGCAGGCGTAGTAGTAGCGCACGTAGAGCGGATCGAGGTACTTGAGATAGGTCTTGGCGTTGACGAAGGTGCCGCGGCTCTTCGACATCTTGAGGCCGTTGACCGTGAGAAAACCGTGAATTCTGATCCGCGGAAGGCGAAAGCCCGCACCTGACAGCATGGCGGGCCAGTAGATCCCGTGGTGATAGGCAATGTCCTTGCCGATGAAGTGGTGGATCTCCACGTCGTCGTCGAGCCAGTCGTCGAGAGAGAGGTTCCGTTCTGCAAGGTACTTTGTGAGCGAGGCATAATAGCCGATCGGCGCGTCCCACCAGACATAGAAGTAGAGCCCCTCGTGGCCCGGGACCTCGAAGCCGAAGTAGGGCGCGTCGCGCGTGAAGTCCCAGTCGCGCAGCCCCGGTTCGAGCCACTTGGAACGGAGCTCGCGGGCGATCTCGGGATTGACGTTGACGTCGATCCACCCGTCGAGCAGTTCGGCGAAATCGGAGAGCTTGAAGAAGGCGTGGCGCGACTTCCTGATCTGCGGCGTGGAACCGCAGAGCGAGCAGCGCGGATCCTTGAGCTCGGTCTGCGAGTAGGGCGCGTTGCAGATCTCGCACTGGTCGCCGTACTGGTCCTCGGCGCCGCACCGCGGGCAGGTGCCGCGGATCAGGCGGTCGGGAAGGAACATCCCGTCCTCTTCGCAGTAAGGCAGCTCCACATCCTTGAAGGTAATGTGCCCCCCGTCCACGTTCCGGGCGAAGATCTCCTCGGAGAGGGCGCGGTTCTCGTCGCTGTGCGTGGTGTGGTACGAGTCGAACTCGATCTGGAAGGCGGCGAAGTCGCGCACATGTTCGGCGCGGCACTCGGCGATCAGCTCTTCGACGGGAACCTTCTTCTTGCGGGCGGCGACCATCATCGGTGTGCCGTGGGCGTCGTCCGCGCAGCAGTACAAGCACTCCTGCCCCATGAGCTTCTGGAATCGCACCCAGATGTCGGTCTGCAGGTATTCGACCAGGTGGCCGAGGTGGATCGAGCCGTTCGCATAGGGCAATGCGGATGTCACGAAAATCTTGCGCTTCCTGTCCTCTGTCCGCGCCATGGTTCCTCCTGAATGCGTGCCCGAGCGTCTCACGGAGCGGGCTTGTCGGATGGCTGCCAAAAGATGGGAATTATACGTGGGAGAGGTGTTTTTCTCCACACTTTTGAGCCGGCCTTTTCAATTGTCGACGATTTCATCCATCGGACGCGAGGAACGCGCAGATCGCCTCGATCGCCTCGGGGCCGTCATAGTCCCACAGGATGTGATGGTTCGAGCGCGGGCACGGAAAGGACTCCTTGAACGAGCTCCCCATGGCGCCCCAGGCTCTCCGTGCGGCCTCGGGACTTGCCGCCTCGTCCCCGGGGGAGTAGACGAGGAGAACGGGACAATCGATGCGGCTCAAGATCGCCTTATCCGCAGCGCGGTGGCCGAGGTCGCAGAGCAGAGTCACCGCCTCGGTGGGGAAGGTCTTGTACGAGAAAATGTGCGGCCGGGCGGCGACGCGGTTGACCTTCTTGTTGCGCTCCGTCTTGATCGCGTAGGGGACAAGAGGGCTGAACAGAGTGTTCCAGGTCTCCGCAGTCAGGATGTAGAACCACTTGTGAGCGACCTCGTAGAAGGGGGCGACGAGAACGAGCCTGTCGACAGGCTCCTCGGCGGCGAGCAGTGTGGCGAGCGTGCCGCCCATGGAGAATCCGATCACGTCGACCCTCTCGTAACGCGACCGCAACGCGCGGTACTCCTCGCGCACCGCCTCGATCATCTCCTCTGCGCCGACCTCCTCGAGCGCACGCGGCGTGGTGGCGTGTCCGGGAAGGAGCATGAGACGCACGGTGAAGCCTCTGTCGTTGAGCGTGGCGCCGAGATCGTTGAAATCGACGCGCGAGCCGATCCAGCCGTGGACCAGAAGGCATGCCTTGCGCCCCTCGGCGGGCAGGGTGATCGGTTCGGAACCGCGGATGATGCCCGTGGCCCGATCCCTGTCCGCACTCTCGATCTCCTGCTCCAGGACGTGGCGCGCGCGGCACGAATAGCAGACGCAGCCAAGGGTGCTCAAGATACCGAGTACGGCCAGAACGAGAATGACGGCCTTAATCGATCGCTTCACCGATCACCTCCAGCGTGGCACGGCCTGCGTGCGTCCAGGAAAAAGACTTGATCCTGTCGCGCCCGGCAAGGGCGAGTTCCTCGCCGAGGGTTTTCTCGCGGGCGAGGCGTTTCATGGCCGCGGCGATCCCGGCCTTCTCGTCGGGATCGACGAGCAGCGCCGCATCGCCCGCCAGCCAGGAGAGGGACGAGCGGTTCGAGGTGATCACCGGGCATCCCAGCGACATCGCCTCTGCAACGGGAAAACCGAATCCTTCCCAGAGGGACGGATAAACAAGACCGATCGCGTTGGTGTAGAGGCCCGCAAGGGTGCTGTCATCCACACCGTCCATGAGGCGGATCCTGTGGCGGAAGGTCGAGCGGGCGAGGCTCTCCATGAAAGGCGCGTGGAGCCAGCCCGGCGTCCCGGCGAAAATCAACCCCGCGCGGGGCACGGTTTCGGCGATCGATTCGAACGCCCCGAGCACGCTGATCCAGTTCTTGCGCGGCTCAAGGGTGCCGACGGCGAGAAAGTAAGACTCCATCGCGGCCGCCTCCTCGGGAAGGCGGGGCTCCACCCCCATCGCCGCGGTGAGATGCTCGCCGCCGTGGGCGACGACGTGGACCTTTTTCGCGGCTGACGGCAGGTGGCGTACGAGATCGTCAGCCGTGGCAGGCGAGGGGGTCAGGATCGCCGCCGCCCTTTCGAGAACGGGCGCCATCCGCTTCCACACCTTCCGGCCGAAATCAGGCTCATGGAAATGCGCGGATCGGATGAAGGCGAGGTCGTGGACCATGGCGCAGTGGGGCGCACTCTTCAAGGGCGGATAGACGAGATCGGTGTAGAGGAATCGATCGAGAGGCCCGGTGAATGTCTCGACGCCGATCAGACCAAACCGTCCCAGAAAGTGAATAAGACGGCCGGGAAACCTCTTGCGGACCGCCACGACCCGGCCACCGCTTCCCGCGGGTGTACCCGCACTTCGCGCGGGCGGGTCGGGGAGGCCGTCCGCTTTCTCGGCGAGAGAGACGGCAAAAAGGCGCAGCTCGTCGCCGGAGGTCAAGAGGCCTGCCATGGCGGCGACGATCTCGCGCGTGTAGCGGCCGATACCGGTCCGAGATAAAAGCGCTGGCCTGTAATCAATCCCGATCTTCATCGCCCAGATCAAAAGGTAAAAAACGGAAAAGGAAAAGAGCGCTTCCATAGAGGAGCCCGAGGCCGGGCAAAACAACTGCCATCGGCCCGTCTGAAAGCCACCACGATGCCGCCGCCATGATACCCGCAACCGGCGCGATCCGGAACAGGCGCCGGTCGAGAGCCCAGAATCGCGCCCACCGTCTCACGCAGTAAACCGCCGCGCAGAGCACAAACGCCTCTGTGACCACCGTGGCCCATGCCGCTCCCTCGATCGAGTAGAGCGGAATCCAGATGAGGTTGAGAAGAACGTTCAGGGCGAGTCCGATCACGGCGATCCAGGTGTAGCTCTTCTGGCGGCCAATGGCGATCAGTGTCGATACGTACGGGTAGGTCACGAAGATGATCGCCACCGCGATGCCGAGGATGGTGAGACAGCCTGCCCCACGGGCGAAGGGCTCGGGGTAGATCAGCCGAAGCACCTGTTCGGACAGAAAGAGAAGAGAGACCGTGATCGGGATCCCCGCCACGCCCATGTAGAGAACGGCGCGCTCCACAACGCGTCTGAGCCGGCCGGGATCGGCAGTGGCGAGGCGCGAGATCAGGGGGAGAATAACCTGATTGAAATAGACGGGAAAGAGGATGGCGAATGTCAGCAGACGGAAGGCGGCATTGTAGAGCCCAACCGCCTCCTCGCCCTGCAAGGGACGCAGTAGGATCGTATCGACGTGAAAATAGGCGATCGACACCATGGCCGAGATCCCGAGTGGAAGAGCCTCGCGAAAGAGGCGCCCCCCATCGCGCCGCTCCGCCGTGATCGATCGGTCGACGAGGCGGCGGCCCCGAAAAAAGAAAACCACGTTGGAGAGCGCGCATCCGGCGCCGAAAGCGACAAGGTAGAGGCCGGGCTCGGCCCTTCCGCAGGCGAAGAGGACGAGCGAGGCGGCAAAGAAAGCGGTCTGCCCGAGGGCGCCGGCAAAAACGACGGCCGAAAACTTCATCTGAACGTGAAATATCGCCCCAAAGCCCCCGATAGAGTGAAAAAGAAGGTGGAGGGCCGCACCCGCCACCAAGAGCCGCTCCTGCCAGGCTTCCTCGAAAACAAGAGCGAAGACAAGTGCCACGCCAAAGCAGAGGAGGCCCATACGGAAGCGCAAAAGGGTGAGTGTATGCACGATCGCACCAAGTCGATCCGGCGCGCGCGCTCCTTCGCGGACCGCGATCGTGTTCGATCCGAAATCGACGATCACTCCCAAAATGATGAACAGTGTGCTGTAAAAGGCATAGATCCCGAAACCTTCGCCGGTCAGGACGCGCGGAAGAAATATCGCCACGATCACGAATGTGAGAAGGCCGGTGTAGATCCTCCCCATCATGGTCACAACGATATTCCCGAGGATCTTGCTGCTCTGCGTCATCCCACGCTGCCTTGACGTCCAGGACCTGCATTTGGCCGTTGAAAAAGGTTGCCACCGGGTTTTGAGGTTATACATTAGCCAAACAAGGTTACATAGAAACATGCCTCAACGACATTTGCGACGGATAACCGTTATTCTGACTTCCGCCAGTCGGAGAGATTTGATGAAAACACCGCCATATCCTCTTTTTCTGAAGATTATTGTTTTCCCCTTCTTGGGCCTCGTCCTGGCCGCTTGCCCTGGAGAGAGCGACGATGAAGGACCGGTGATTCTGCGTGTCGAAGACGTCCCGATCACGCTCACCGAATTCGAGAAGGAACTCGAGTTTCAACTGACCTACACCAACCTCGTGGCTGATGGGGAAGAGAAGAGACCGGGTCAATTCACTCTCGACGAGGTCAAGGCGCGTGTGATCAGTGACAGACTCATCCCCCTCGCTGCCGTACGCCATGCCTTCAGGGACTCGATTCCAGAGCTCATGAAAAAGGCTGAGGCGATCAGGAAAGAGATCAAGGACGACAGATCCAACTTTGCCGCCCTTTCGGCCGAGAATTCGACCCTGTCCGTTGCGGCGTCGAACGGTCGACTCGGTTTTTTCGGTCGCGGGAGCGGCCTCCCCTACCCCCTGCCGCGCCGCGCCTACGACCTGGAGCCGGGAAGTGTGTCGGGACCCTTTGTGTCGGTCGTTGGCTGCTACATTGTCTACGTGAAAAAAATCGAAAAAGGGGCCACTGATGCCCTCGACCGGCTCGACGCAGCGGTCATCTTGCTCGCTTTTGACGATGGGCCCGATTTTATTCAGAAGACCCTGCCAGATCTGGTGAGCAAGGCTCGGGTGGAAATTGTCGACCCCTCCATGGGCGCATACCTCAAAAAAAGCGAGTGATCGAGAGCCCGCTCGATCGGCAGATTCAAAAAAACGTACATAACCACATCAAGAAAAGTCATTTATAGCCGAATGCAAAAAAAAAGCGCGCCGCCGATCTCTCGGTGACGCGCTTTTAAGCGGCTGGCGAGGGTGAAGGGACTTGAACCCTCGGCCTCTAGCGTGACAGGCTAGCGCTCTAAACCAACTGAGCTACACCCCCGCTTTGAGAAAGTGAGAATTATATGGAGCGATCGGCCGAATGCAACTGTTTTCAGCCGAACTGATCCTGTTTTTTACTTGTTCAGGGTCAGGATGTACCCGGACTTGTCGGGGATGACCTGTACAGTCTGGCCACCCTTGAGAGCAGCGACGAATTCTTGAATCTCGATCAAATTGGCTTCGGTTCTGAAAGAAAGGCCGCTGCTCACCTTGGCCTTTGGCGGACGGCTCGGAGATCTCTTCACCGTCTTGACGCCGGCAGGACGGCCGACTTTGGGACGGCCCGCCTTGGGAGGACGCCCGGGTTTGATACCCGCCCTGCCCCCATCGGCAACCCATTTTTCGACCGAGTCCTTGCTGACGAGGAGCCCGCGGCCTTTTCCTTCCGTCGAGAAGGGAAACTTGTCTCTGAGCCGCCACATACACAGCGTTCCTTTTCGAACACCGATGATATCCGCCGCATCTTGAAGCGTGATCCAGTCCGCCATTTCTGTCTCCATTTTCAATAACACAAAACAATTCAACGCATCATGCATCAATCTTTGTGTGATTATCAGATAAGATAGATCAAACTTCCAGAAAAAATATATTTCTATTCTACCGTACAGGAGCTCGTGAAAGTGATTCGAGTCTTTTTCATCACTGTTATTGTTCGATCTCGTAGGAGAAACGTCTACAAGACGCGAAATGCGGCAAGACGGAATGCGGCAAGACAGTGGGAACGATCGAAGTGTCGATCGACAAGTGTATGTGATCGTCTCGACCAAGTCAGCAATGATAGGGGACAAGAAAGTCTCCAAAGACCTATTTCCTCGATTGAATCTCGGGCAGTAATAGAATATGAGTAACAGTGCCTGTTTTCTCGTGACCGATTCCGAAAGGAGATATCCCGATAGGCGGCAGCACTCAGAAAAGGCTGAAAGGATACGATTTATCGATCAACCCGGAGTTCGGCGACGAGGCCGAAGCGATCTGGACATTTTTCGATGAATTCGATCCCTCGGCGGCACACAACAAAATTCCCGAGTCGGACGTCGACGTAAGCGAAAAAAAGAACGCGCCGCGGATCATCAAGAGCAACATGGTCCGAACCGTTTATGAAGCGACCGCCGGAGGGGCCACCTTTCTCTTGAAGCACTACCATTCGGCTGGGCTGGTCAATGCTCTGAAATACACGATTCTTCCGACCCGCGCATCAACCGAGTGGAAAGTGATGCAGCGCTTCAATGAACTCGGGATTCCCACGGCACGACCGATCATCTTCGGCGAAAAGCGGCGTTTGGGATTTCTCGCCGATTCTTTTTTCGCCGCCTCCTTCATCGACGATTCGAAATCCTACGGCCCCTTCACGCTCAAGCTGATGCGCCAGGGTCTCTGGAACGAAACGATCAAGACCGTCCTCTTCTCCAAACTGGCGCGTCTCACCGCTCAGCTTCACGAGGCGTCTGTTTTTCATGCTGATTTCCATCTGGGCAACGTGCTCGTGAGCAATCAGAAGAGCCCGTCGCCCGATCTCCACGTGATCGATCTCCACACGGTCTACTTTCCGCGGCGTCTCAAGAGAAGGCAGATTCTGCTCAATCTGGCCCGCGTGGCCGAATCGATCCGCCAGCTTGGCGCAGACCAGGTGCCGATTTTTCTCGACATGTATCTCGATCTTCGTCCAGGCTTCGCCCCGTCCACAAAGGACCTCGCTGCCGAAGTGGGCCGTCTGGTGGCGGCGCTCGACCGCCGCAAGATCAAGAGCCGCACACGGCGCTGCCTGCTGCGCAGTTCACGGTTCACACCGGCCCGCCGCGGCCGATTCAAGATGAATCTGCGGCGAACGGTCACGCCTCAAGAGGTGATCGATATCATCTCGGCTCACGATTCGGTCGCCCCCAGTGGGGACAGCCGACTGATCCCGCCTTCGAACAAGAACAAGGTGACCGCACTAAAAGCGACAATCAGCTCGGGACCAACCAAATTCTGCGTCAAGGAGTACCGCCCCCGTTCGATCGTACGCCGTCTCTTACCCCTCGCGTCCGAGGCGAAACGATCGTGGATCGCGGGGCTCGGCCTCGAGGTGCGGCAAACACCGACACCCGAAACGGTCGCCTGGGTGCGCGGCCAAGGGCGCGAATTCATCATCACCCGGTTCATCGAAGGCGCGTTCAAGCTTCACGACTACGCCTTGCGGGCCAGGATGGAGCTCCCGATCGAGGAACGGCTTGCGTTCGTCGACGCGCTTACCGCCGATGTTGCAGGTTTTATACGCCATATCCACGAGACTGGAGTCTGCCATCACGACCTGTGCGAGCAAAACATCCTCGTCGCCGGAAAGGGCCCACGGCGGACCCTCTACCTCATCGATCTCGATACGGTCACCTTCAGGCGACGGCTCAGCTATGGCCGGATCGTGAAGAACCTCGTCCAACTCGGCCACCTGCCCGGTGATGTAGGCGTGCTCGTCAAGGCGCGTTTTCTCACATTGTATACGGGGCAGACACCGCGTGAGGCTGTTCGCGGGGCGCTTTTCAACCGGATCGATGCGGGCATTCTTCGGCGTATGCAAGCCAAGCGCCGCCGTTTTCTGGCCAGGGGCGATGCTGATCCGCACCCCGCTCCGTCAGCGCTCAAGAGGGACTGGAAAGATGTGTGAAAGGAATCACCGCCAGGCAGGCTTTTCTCTGTTTGAAATCAAAACAGCCTATATAATGGCGCTACTACACAATCCACCAGTCCGCGAGAAAGTCTCAGGCCCCACGGACCGGCGAGGCTGATCGCGGTGTTGAAACGGTTCTTAACAAGAGGTTTGGTCATGACACATCGACTCGAGAACAAATCGGTGGCGGCAGGTCGCCTCTCCCCGGGGCTTCTCAAGCTCTCTCTCTGCGCCGCTCTGACTTTCTTTCTCTCCGCGGCGCCGACACAGGCAGTCCCTGGAAAAGACGACGACCGGGACAAGGTGATCATCAGGGTCTCCAGCGCCGACGAGACGGTGAAATATATCGGCGACCTGCTCGGCGGCATCGACATCGAGTCGGGCAAGTACACCGACAGGCGGTCGGGCAGCATCAAGGTCGGCATCTTCGCCGAGGAAGACGCCGAGGGCACGATCAAGAACGTCAAGTACCACAAGAAGGTGATGTATCCTGACAAGGACTTCAAACCGGGAACGGTCAAGTTCCTCAAGCGCGCCTTCCTCTACGAGGACCTGGAGGACATCTTCAAGAAGAAGCTCAAGACGTCGAAGGCGACAAAGGACAAGATACTCCGGCGGCAAAAACTCCTCCGCCTCCTGAGCTGGTGCGACGCCAACTTCCTGCCCGGTTTCAAATCGAAGGTGGAAAAGGAACTCAAGAAGCTCGATCCCGACGTGGTCGAGGACGAGAAGAGCGAAAAGTTCTTCAAATATGACGACGAGCAGAAAAAACTCGTCGACGAGCTGCAAGCTCTCAAGGACATAAAAAAAGTCAGTCTCGCCTCGTCGGAGCACATCACCATCGCGTCCGACTTTCTACCGATCAAGACGATCGAGAGGATGCTCAAGACGGGAGAGCGCATTTTTCGCGACTTCACCGAAATCATGTATGTCGACGGGATCAACGACCTGCGAAAGATCCCCGAGGGTGAGATCTGCCGGATTTTTTTCCTCACGCACACGACAACGCTCGAGGAAGCCCTGCGGAATCAGAGCAAGTTCGGGCCCGGACTGAGCGACATGAAGCACGCCGAATCGCTCAAGCTGACCCTCCATCTCGGCGGAAATTCGGGTTCGGCCACGCAACCCAAGACACAGAAAACCATCAATTTCCGCTTCTCGGCGCTCGAGACACGCGACCTCGACGATCCCGACGACCTCTCGAAGATCAAAACGCGCCCCGAGTCGGCCGATTACACGACGAGCGTGGTCGGCACTCTGGCCAACTCCATGATGGACAACTGGCTCGGCCGACCGCCCGCTTTCAAGCAACGGATCACCATGCCCTGGCTCTCCCAGGGTTTTTCCCACTACGTCTGTATCATGAACCTCGGCGAGAGAGCGCCATTCACCACTGATTTCGATTTTTCCTACGCCCGGAGCGAGACAGGGCTCGGTTATCGCTGGGAGGGTGACATCGCGGAGACGATGCACCGTGTGGCGCAAGATCCCTCGGCGGACAAGATCGAGGATCTCTTTCGCATCACGCACTATCGCAACCTGAAAACGGAGAGCGTGGCCAAGTCGGTGAGTCTCATCGACTTCCTCATGGAGAACAACAAGCTCGGGTTCCTCAACTTCCTCAAGGACCTCCAGAAGCACTACAGGAAGCTCGACAAGACCGGAAACCAGACCGCCTTCATCAAGGGGCTCGATCCTCTTTTCGCGAAGCACTTCGGGGCGGGGTCGGCCGAGGACAGCGGCATGTCTTCACGGCTCAGAAAGAGGGCGTCGGCCACAATCGATTCAGTCAAATCTCTCGAAAGCGCCTGGCGGGACTGGGCGGCCAAATGGGTGAACAAGAAGAAAAAACGCTAGTAGCCTATCTTTTCCAGGGACTTGGACGCTGAATCGGAAAACCGATCGCGATCCTTGTTCCGATCGAAATCGTCGGTCCACCTTTTGAGCTCATCGTCGAAGGCCTTGACCATGTGGGCATACTCTTCCTCGCCGGAGAGATCATTCTTCTCTCCGGGATCCTCCTTGATGTTGAAAAGTTCCCTTCGATTGTCGGAGTAAGGATAGACGATGTATTTCCATGGTCCGCGCCGGATCGACTTCGACTTGCGATAGTTGGGCCGCGACACGTCAGTCTCCACCTTGTAGGGCATGGTGGCCTCCGAATACCTGAGGGTGCCCGCAGGGATCTGCCCCCCACTTGGCGGCATCAGAAAGGAGTCGAAGGACAATCCGACGAATGTCTCGGGTATCTCCACGTTGTTCAGCTTACAGAGCGTGGGGCCCAGGTCGATATTGCTGAATGGAAGATCGCGCACCGCGCCCGCCGGAATCAGTCCGGGACAGTTGAAAATGAGAGGAATGCTGATGGCGGTCTCGTAAACGGTCAGACCGTGAAAGAAATAGTCGGAATGTTCCCAGAATGTTTCGCCATGATCGGAGGTGAAAACGAAGAGCGTCTCGGTTTCTTTTTTCCCCTTTCCCCTGAACCGTTTCACAACGCGTCCGATCTCTTCATCCATGTAGCGAATTTCGGCGCAGTAAAGGTTGTAAAGCTCACGCACGTAATCGTTGGGAACCCCTTTGGATTTCGTGAGCACCGCCATGCCCTTGGTAATGTCTTCTAATTTGGCGTGGCTCATCGAATTCCCCGTGGAGCCGATCATCGGAAGGAAGCGCTGAGGAGGCTCATAGGGCCAATGCGGATCGAAGTAGTGAATCATCACGAAAAAAGGCTTGTCGCTCTCGCGCGTGTTGAGCCATCGAAAGAAGGCGTCCGTCACCTTCGATGCCGGCCTGATGAGAGTGTTATCGTGGAGATGGGTGGTGGCAGTGAGCTCCTCGTCGAAGTGGTCGAATCCCTTGTTGACAGCAAAATCCGATGTAATAGAGTAGCTTGAAACGAAGGCGGCTGTCTCGTAGCCGGCGTCGCGATAGGCCTCGGCAAGGGTCGGCAGGTTCTCGAAAGGAACGAAGCCGTTGCGCGAGGCGCCGTGGTCCTTCGTGTACATCGACGTCAAGAGAGTCGTGAATGATGCCAGGGTCGAAGGGGCCACCGTGCTGTAGTCCGTGCACCGGAGCCCTTCAGCCGCGAGCTGGTCGATAACGGGCGATGTGGGCCTCTGGAAGCCGTAACAGCCGAGATGATCGGCCCGGAGCGTGTCAGCCACGATCAGAATCACGTTCCGCTTCTCCGTCGACGTCCCCAGGGCGGGCCCGAAGAGGAGAAAGACGATCAGCGCGACGAGGAGACCGGCAACGATCAGCAAGGGGAGCCGCGTGGCGAGTCTCGAAAGCGCCGGCCCATCGGTGCCGTCGCCTCGGGAAACAGAACTGCTGTTGTCACTCATTGGTTCTATCCAGTCGCGCCGGGAACAGAGGTCTCTTCGAAAGACGAATTCTATGGCCGGGAGTGCTCTTGGACAAGAGCGAAACGCGCTCATGTTCAAAAGTCGCCGCGCCGTGCCCTGAACCTTTTTCCGGAAAAGGACCGGTCGAACAGATGATGAACACCCTCCTCTACTACCATCCTCTCTTTCTCGAACACGAGACCGGACCCCATCCCGAGGAACCGGGCCGCTTACGCGCCATCCTGTCCCATCTCCATGAAAGGTACGGCGACAGCCTCGAACTGTTGGCCCCGAGACGGGCCGAACGCGACGATGTGGCCCGTCTTCACGATCCTGCATACCTTTCGGCCCTGGAGAGGATCTGCCGCGGCGGAGGCGGAGACCTCGATCCCGACACGCCCGTTTCGACGCATTCCTACGACGCGGCTCTTCATGCGGCCGGAGCGCTCTGCGACGGCGCCGACGCGCTCATGGCGGGAGCGGCGCGCTCCGCCCTCGGCCTGGTCCGGCCTCCGGGCCACCATGCCTTCGCGGCCGCTGCCGGTGGATTCTGCATGATCAACAATGTGGCCGTGGCGGCCCGCTATCTCCAGAGCGCGCACGGCGTCGAACGAATTCTGATCGTCGATTTCGACGTGCACCACGGGAACGGCACACAAGACATCTTCTACGAGGACGGATCGGTGTTTTTTCTCAGCATGCACCGCTATCCGTTCTACCCGGGAACGGGGAGCGTGGCCGAAACGGGCCGAGGCGCGGGAAGAGAAAAAACGCTCAACCTTCCCATCGCGTTCGGTCAGCGGGCGGAGGAGATCGTCGAGACCTTTTCGGAGGGCATCGAGAAAGCCGCGGCATCCCACGATCCGGAAATGATTCTCGTCTCGGCAGGATTCGACGGCTATGAGAAGGATCCGATCGGAGGTCTCGGTCTCCGCCCCGAGCATTACGCGGCGATCGGAGCCGCACTCAGGCGCGTTGCGGACCGACAGTGCGACGGAAAGATCCTCTCCACCCTGGAGGGAGGCTATTCGCTCTCGGGTCTGCCTCTCTGTGTCGATGCCTACATCGCCGGCCTGTCGGAATAAAATCAAAGCGCCATCCCTTTCGATCGAATGGGATTGGCGCTTTGATTCAGTTCGTTCTGAAAAAGTGATCAGTACTGAGCCGTGGCCGCGTATTTCTCATTCCACGAATCGAAGTACTGCTTGTTCCACCACATCTTGAGAGGGGCGTAGTACTCGACCTCGTAGCCCTTGGCGGTGAGCTCCCAGAGATAGTTGTGCACATCTTCGTAGTTGTCTCCGTAAATGGCCGCCACGCAATCCCACTCACCGGGGACGCTCGCCACGGTGGCCACCCAGTCGTACATTTTCATCTCTTCGTAGGTCGTGTAGATATCGTTCGAACGGATCTTGACCCACGAGCAGGCGCTCTTTTCCCAGTAGGGCTTCTCATTCTTGTATCCGTAATAGGTTTGGTGTGTGCTTGTCTTTTCGACCTCGGGCCAGTAACGAATTTTGGAAATCCACTTGTAGGCGTCCTCGATGTTTTCCGTATCAAGCCAGGCCATGAGATCCCACTGGCCCGTGGTGGTAAAAACACCCAGGGTGTTGTTCCATTCCTTGATCATGTTGTAGACCTTGTCGGCCTTACCCGGATAGCACTTCACGAAAACAAAAGATGAACGTTTCTCCCATTCCATGTCTCGTTCTCCTTAGTGAGGAACATAGGACCGGCCCGCGAAAAACATTCGAAACTCACGACAACAGCGCTGTCGAAAGATGAGGATGCGCAGGCCCGAAAAAGAACAACCTTGTTCCTTCTATCGGGAATCCCTTATTTAGACTTGCCGCAATTTTCGGAGGGGCAGGAAAAAAGTCTAATGAGTGGCAGGCGCCTCTGATTGGTCTCCGAGGTACTCCCGGGCTTTTCGCACGAGCGGTTCTTCGCCCGGCTGATCGCCGAATCGACGCAGGTATGCCTGGTAGTAGGGAACTGCGCTCTTACCGTCGAGCGCGGCGTAGATCTCGGCAATTCTAAAAAGCGCGAGGCCGAAGTCACGGTCGATGGCGACAGCCGAGCGGTATTCGCTGACGGCGAGAGCGTCGAATCCAGCTTTCTCGAGCGCCTTGCCCATGCGAAAGTGTTCGACCGCATGAAGGGGACGGAGCCGCAAATCTTCGCCCGACCACTCGGCTCCCAGCCTGGCGGCCAGATCGCCGGAGAGCTTCATCCCCGCCGCACGGGAGACGTTGACATCCTCGATCTCGTTGAGATCCCGAATGTAGTTCTCGATTTTTTGCCGGGCCAGGGGTTCGCGGACATTGTCGACTCGCGCCGGCTGGAACTCGTCGTCTTGAAATTCGATCTCCGCGGCGGCACTGACGAAGCAGCGGAAGGGAAAGTCATCGAAACGCACCATGCGGCAGAATCGCGGAAGGCGGGGATCTCGGCAACTGCCGCGCTCATCGGAGAGGCGCAGCGCCATCTCGGTCACCACGCACCGGCTCTCCTGGAGAAGATCGTCCTCGTGAAAGGTCCCCTCCCACGCAAGGCGTGTCACGACGGCGAAGAGATTGGCGAGCGACGTCGGCTTCAGCACCGGTCCCTGCGGGGCTCCTTTCAGGTCGTCGCACCGGATCGCAACGAACTCGCGTAGCGGGGCTTTCGCAAAAGCTTCCTCGCTCTCGAACATCGGTCCGCCGGGCGCGCAGACGACCAGCGCGCCTCCCTCGCGGAAAAACCGGTCTTTTTCCAGTGCGCGCACGATCCGCTCCAACTGTGTACAGACACCCTCTTCTCCGCCGCACGAGTCAGCGTCGACCTCGATGAGAGCGAGGAGCGGCCTCTCGCCGATGTGCTTCCCGACGTAGCTCACGGCGCGTTCGACCAGATCGGGTCCACTGTTCTGGATCACGCGCTGAACTCCCTGGAGGACACCGGTGCAGGCCAGAAGGGAGTTGCGTTCGACGAAAGCGCAAGTCCAGTAGCCGCGGTCGAAGAAGGTCTCGGTCAAGGTCTCGGCACGGAGACTCAGATGGGCGTGCGCCGCGGTGAGGCCATGTTCCGCCGGATTGAGACCGGTCATGAGAGACGCCGCCGCCGACGGGTACCAGGGGGAGGGCGCGGCGCACTCCTCGAGGGCGATGCCGGCGCATCGCATCTCGTTCAGGATTGGCTGATCTGCCTTCAGGAGGTACCTGTCGAGCTCGGGTTCGGTGCACCCGTTGATCATTACGAGGACAACGTCACGGCCCTCGGCCATCCCGCTCGGGATGAGAATTCTGATCGACACCAGCCCTGCAACCAGTATCAGCACCATGGCGATGATCATCAATGTGATAGTGATTCTCATGTCGAGACACTCTCTCCTTCAATTCGATCGCCCGATGCGGCGGGTCTGGATCAGGACCGTCGGATCAAAGCACAGCCCGCTCGTTCCGTTCGATGATCTCGAAATCTATATTCAAATCATCGGCTCTGGTCAATCTCAGCTTTACGAAAGAGTTGACGAAATTATTCTCTTCAAAACCCCCTATTTTTGACACAGCCTTTTCCATCATCTATAGAATGGATTTCGTAAATGGTTTCCGACCCATCGGGTAACATTCGCGCGTTTCGGATGCGACCATGTCCTCGCGAGAACGGAGATGACCAATGAAGGCGGTGATTCACGCTCTATGGATGTCTGTTCTGGGAATCGTACCGATCATGATGGCGGCGACGCCACAGGCCGATGCGGTCAAGGAATTCAAGAGCTGGTTCAAGGATTACAGGAGCGGCAAGATCAATCTCTACCAGAAGAGCGCCGTTCCCATTCCCAACGACGATAACACGGGGTACCGGTACTTCCGCAAAGACAACGTGGAAAAAATGGACCGCCTCCTCGATGCTCTCGCCCTGCGCAACAACCTCGACGCTGCCGTGGCGCTCACCGAGGCGGCCACCTTCGCTTTTGACCGGAGGGGCGATGTGGAGGTGAGCAAATACTACGAGAAACAGCCCTGGATCATGCGATCGCACGCGGCCGAAGCCCTGGAGAAGATCACCGACGCGAAGGCTCTCGACTGGATCACCGAAAATCTCCTCGAGTCGCGATCCCAGTGGGATTCGAGTTACCGCCGCTGCCTGGGGGCAAGAGTACTGGCCAAGACAACGGACCAGGCAAAGCGCTTCCTTTCCGTTCTCGACGACAAGGATGAGAAAGTACGCGAAGCGGCGCTCCGCGCCCTCTGTATGTGCGGCACCGTTCACGAAATCGAACAGGTCTACGGACGCCTCGGGGACGGTTCCCACACGGTGCGCGTCGCCGCGGTCGACGCTGTGCGGGAGATTCTCGCCAACGACAGGAACACGCACCCTACGCTCTTCTATGAATGCATGGAAAAGGTCGTACCTCTTCTCGACGATTCATCGTGGACAGTGATCGACTCGGTCCTCTCCTTCATGGAGACATTCCGCGATATGCGGTCGATTTCGGTCTTGATCGACTATCTGGGCAAGGTGGCCGCCGGCCGGGACGAGTACCGGGAGAGGACATTTCGCAGGATCATCGAGGTCTTGCACTCCCTCACGGGCGTCACCGGCCCCGGATCCGATCCCGAGGCTTGGAAAGAATGGTGGAAGGAGAACGAGCCGACCTTTGACTTGCCGCCCGAGGTTTCCATGAGGATCGGATACCAGACCGGCGCGGCTCACTTCTTTTCGATCCCGATCAACTCGGACAATGCCCTCTTTGTTCTCGACATTTCGGGGAGCATGGCGGCGCCTCTAACCCTCGACGACCCCGACGCAGTCGACGATCCCGACGCAGTCGACGATCCCGACGCAGTCGACAATCCCGACGCGGAGGAAGAATCGAAACTGGAGCGCGCCTGCGGCGAGCTGATGAATGCGCTCAGCGACCTCGATTCGAGCGTCCACTTCAACATTTTTCTCTTCAACGACTCGATCAAGCGATTCTCAAAGGACTTCAAGTCAGCATCGAAGGTCAACATCATCGCGGCCGAACACTTTTTCCGGAGAGCTCAGGCCGGGGGCGGGACCAACATCTTCGACGCTCTCAACCAGGCATTGAAACTGGAGGACATCGGGATCGCCGATCGCTTCGGCGCCGAGGTGGAGTGCGATACCGTTTTCCTGCTCTCTGACGGAGTCCCCTCATCGGGCACGGTGATCGATCCCGAGGAGATCATCAACATCATCAGCAGCGCCAACCAGCGTAAAAGGATCCGATTCCACACGATCTATCTCGGAAAGGAACATTCCGAATTCATGCGCGAATTCGCCCGGAGGAATTTCGGGATATACATTCGTGTGAGGTGATGGGGCCGAACCGCTCCGCGGCGCACCACTCCTACTGGAACTGAAACTTCTTGAGGAACTCCTGGTTGTTGGCTGTTTTACCCAGACGATCTAGAAGCACGGTCATGCCCTGGAGCGGTTCCATCTGGTTCAGCACGCGGCGGAGAAGCCAGACCAGTTTGAGCGTGTCCTCGTCGACGAGAAGTTCCTCTTTTCTGGTACCCGAGAGGTTGATATCGATGGCGGGGTAAACGCGCCGGTCTGCGAGCTTACGCGACAGGACAAGTTCCATGTTGCCCGTCCCCTTGAACTCCTCGAAGATGACCTGGTCCATCCGGCTGCCCGTATCGATGAGAGCGGTGGCCAGCATGGTGAGGCTCCCTCTCTCCTCGGTGTTGCGCGCGGCGCCGAAAAAGGCCTTGGGTTTTTCGAGGGTCCGGGAATCGACACCGCCCGAGAGGGTGCGCCCGCTGTTCTTGATCACCATGTTGTACGCTCTGCCCAGCCGGGTGAGCGAGTCCATGAGAAGAAAAACATCGCGCCCCGCCTCGACGAGCCTCTTGGCCCTCTCGATCGTGAGCTGAGCGACCTGGATGTGCTTGGTCGGCGGTTCGTCCGACGTGGAATAAATGACCTCGCCGTCCACCGACCTTTTGAAGTGAGTCGCTTCCTCCGGACGTTCGTCGATAAGGAGCACCATGAGATGGACATCGGGATAGTCGGCAACGATTCTCTGAGCGACCTTCTGCAAGAGAATCGTTTTTCCGGCGCGGGGCGGTGAGACGATCAAACCTCTCTGGCCCTTTCCGATGGGAGTCAGAAAATCGAGAGCGCGCAAGGACAGGTCCTTGCCGTCGCCTTCGAGAACGAAACGATCGAGTGGATCGATCGATGTGAGCGTGCTGAAGAGGGGAAAGCTCTTCGCTTCTTCCGGCGTGACGCCGTCGATGGTGTCAATCTCCCAGAGCACGCACTTGCCCTTCTGGCTGCCGCTTCCCTCGGGGTCGCCCTTTCCGTCGATCCATACACCCGGCCGCAGTTCGTTTTCCTTGACGAGAAAAGCTGGAACGATCTCGTCGTTGTCAGCGGGCGCGTAGCAGTTCTTGATGTGTCTCAAGAAACCGTGCCCCTCGGGGGCAGGATCGAAGACTCCGGCAAGACTCTGCAGTTCGCCTGCCGGTTTCTGAGACGGGTCGAGTTTAAACGAAGTACCCGACTTGGGTCTCTGGTTCCAGTTGGTCTTCTTTTTCTTCTTGTTCTTCGACCAGTTGTTGAATTCCTGTTTCTTTTTCGGGCCTCTGGAAGGCCGATTCTTGTAGCCTTTGGGTTTTGAATAAACCATCTCTCTTCTCGATCCATCAGTATTAAAATCTAACCGAAATGAAATCGATCCAGCGAACAGTCCGCCATTTGCAGAGTCATCAGACCAGCAGCCCGTAATATTTTTTTAAGCTGCTCGAGATCCGAATCCTAGCCCCTTTGGACATTCACTAGGATCAGTTCCCCATTCGAACCCGCGTGGCTTCTGTGACATCGACATCAGCAACTTGACCCGCCAAGCAGAAGCAAGTACCTGGCGAATTTGCAGGTTCGGCGTATTATGTTGAAGAATTCGCTTTCCAGGAACAGAACCGCCCGGTCCGATCCGCTCGTGCCTCAGATCTCTACCGGGGTGCCTTATTTTATTAAGGTCTCTTGGCTTTCCCGTGTTCTGTTCGCAACTCTCAAAGCTGGCAAACACTGTCACGGGACACAAAAAGCGCAGGGTCGAATCAAAGATGTTCCTTGGAAAGACGCTTCCGATCCGGAAACGTTACGACATCAATATATATAGAACGACCGCCGGTAGGGCAACTAATATATTTCCTGATTTCATCCAAATTGGGAAATAAATTTTGAGAAAAAAGCCTGAAACATGGGCTGCGCATTGAAATTTTATACTTGAAATGACCATGGAATAATCGTTTCTCAGTAGTTTTATGATCATGATCGTCTTCCAACCGGCCAATAGTTGTCAACGATAACAAGGAGCAAGTCGTATGAGAAAAGCAGTCAAAAAGGACGTTGCCAAAGCGGCGAAGACTGAAAAAAAGAAAGTGGTCCGGAAAAAAAGGAAGGTCGGCGCACGAAAAGCCGCCAGGAAGAGCGCAAAGAAAAAGGTCGTGAGAAAAAGGCGCAAGGTGGCCAAAATAGCAAAGGTCGCCAAGAAACGCGGCAGGCCTCCTCTCAAGAAGAAACCTGGACGTAAACCCGGACGTAAACCGAGAGCCAAGGTCGGACGTAAGCCCAAGGCTGCTGCAGAACTAATCACTCTGCCGATCAACAATCAGACCGACGTCGACTTCTGGTCGAACATTGTGGCCTACCTGAACAAGAACAAGGGCAGGTCCTTTATCATCCAGCTCGATGGCACGTCTTTTTCTCTGGGCGTTCAATAGGTCATCATAAAAACTTAAAAGAGAGGCCCGACTTCACGAAGGGCCTCTCTTTTTTTATTTCCTCTGCGACGGTAAATACCATTGCAGAAATTTGTGGCAGGTCAGCTTTCGGGCTGTTCCTTTTCGATCTTGGGACGGGGGCCGGGTTTCTGGACAATGCCCGACTTGAGGCAATCGGTGCAGACCTTGATTCTGACCACCGAACTCCCGACCTGAGCGCGCACTCGCTGGATGTTCGGTTTGAAGGTTCTGCGAGTGATGCCCGTTGTCTTGATGCCGACACCGCCCTTGGCCTTGGCCAGGCCGCGCCGGGACAGCTTGTTTCCAAACTGGGTATGCTTGCCACAGATCTCGCAGACTCGACTCATTATTCTGATCTCCACACCGGCTGTTTGCCGGACCATACCGGCTGTTTGCCGGGGGTTACCGTTCCAGAACAAGACTCCTCTCTATGAAGAGTAGAATCCAGAAACTATAATCGCGATAGCATTGAATACAAGCATTTTTCACAGCGAATACCTGAAAATCTGCTGATTTCCCGGTACCCAGGGATCTGAATGCCAGAAGACGGATCCAGCGGCAACAGCCCGCCGAACAGCGGTAACAGCCCGCCGGACAGCGGTAACAGCCCGCCGGACAGCGGTAACAGCCCGCCGGACAGCGGTAACAGCCCGCCGGACAGCGGAAACAGCCCGCCGGACAGCGGAAACAGCGCAATAATTTTCGAATAAGAGACTTAGGGAGAGCACCCATGGGAATGCCCCTCGAAACGGAAGAAGCCGCACTCGTGATCGGTGTGCTCTGCGGGGACCGGGATCTGCTCGAATCGTGCCCGGTCGAACTCGCCGCCTTTGGCGAGATCGTCGACCAGAGCCCGGCGTGGAATTTCGATTTCACCCGCTATTACGAAAAATCGATGGGCTCCCAGCTCTTCAGACAGTTCTTCCTTTTCGCACCCGGCTACCGTTGCGAAAATCTCGCCCAGACCAAGCTCAGCACCAACGCTCTCGAGACCGAGATCGCAAAACGGTCCCCATGGCCCGTGGAACGCCCCATCAACCTCGATCCCGGCTACCTGACTCTCTCCAAACTCGTCCTGGCAAGCACCAAGAACCACAGCCACAGAATCTACCTCCGCGACAGGATTTACGCCGAGATCACCCTCTACTACCAGAAAAAGACCTACCGGCCCTGGCCCTGGACCTTCCCCGACTACGCCTCCCCCCAATACATAGATTTCTTCAACAAGGCAAGAGAACAGCTCTTCCGAACCTAATTCCCACCCCACACCTTCTTCCCCTGACAAGAACTCGCGACGAGGCGAATCTCGCTAGAGACTTGCGGCGTGCGTTCAGGGGATTTTTTTACCGACTTCATTTTCGCGACGATAGCCCACGCGAGGAGCAACCAACGCTCGCGGAGCGAAATGCGAAGGCAAAAAAAGCCCCTGAACGCACGCCGCAAGCCGCCCCCGCGAATCTCGGCTCCCGTCAGGTTCGTATACTGTCGAAGATACAAATCCCCAACGACCCGCAAAAAACCACTGAGAACCAGGAAGCGATCACAGGCGGCAAATACCCCTGCGTCCCCATATCGCGCATGATCACATCGAGGGCGAAGTAGCCGAGGCAGATGGCGAGCGCGATGGTGATCCCCAGAAAGTTCGAGTGCTGTTCCTTGCGCAGCACAAAGGGCAGTCCAAGCAGCAGAAGAAGGATGTTGGTCAGCGGAAAGGTAATGTGATGATGAAGCAGGATCTTCTTGCTCAGATCGGTCGGATTCATGGCGTAGAGCCGCTTGATCTGGCCCAGCGACATGTCGTAGGGCGACATGAGAGAAAGTTTGATATCTTCGGGCGTCAGGTCGAGATTCTCCAGGTTGGCCAGAGGCACCCGCCTGCTGTCGGTGCCGACTCCGGAATCGAGGTTTTCCTCCTCGAGCAGGCCGTCTTCCATGCTCCAGCCGATCTCCGCCCCCAGCCAGCGAAGGTTGCGGCCCGTGATGCGACAGTTGACCTGCCTGCCGTCGCGGATCTCGATGTAGGAGATGTCGATGCTGCCGATCACGCCGGCGTTGACATCAAACTGGTTCACCACGATGCTCCGGCCCTCGGTGTCGGTCATGATCGTGTTCTCCTTGATCAGACGTTCGTCGTGATCAATGAGAGATGACTCGAGGAGGAGCCTCTTGAGAGCAAGATCCGATGCGGCGAATTCCTGGATCGCGATCATCGACGCCATGAGACCGAAAGCGACAATGAAAATGGGCAGCAAGATCCGAAAGAGGCTCAATCCCGCCATTATCATCGGAATCAGCTCGTTGGTCTTGCGCAGCCGCGTGATGGTGAACATGGCCGCCATCAGCGTCAGATAGGGGGCGACCTGCAGAAAGATCTCCGGCACCTTGTAGGCATAATACTGGATCGTGAGCCACAAGAGCGACTGGCCGCGCTCGTGAACCGCCTTGGCGCTGTCGAGAATATCCTCGACGCGCGGAACGAGATCGAGAACGATGAAGATTCCGAGGAAAAAGAAAAAGCAGACCACGTAGGAGGTGAGGAAATATCCAGCCACGTATCGGTCGAGCTTGCAGAAAACTCTCATCGCTTATTCACCGTTGACAGGAGCCAGACTCCACCGAGAAACATGATGACATTTCCCGCCCAGATACAGAGAGCCGGATGGAGGACCTTGTCCTCGGCAAAGGTTTTCCCCAGAAGCATCACGGGATAGTACACGAAAACAGCGATCATGAGGGAAAGAAAGAAGGCCACCATGCGATTCCGGTACCGGAAGATCACCGCCACGGACAACCCGAGGAAGATCATGATCAGCGGGCTGAGCGACTGCGCGATCCGGCTGTGAATCTCGGTGACGATCTTGACGGGCTTGTAGGACCGGTGCTTCTTTTTCAGCATGGCAAAGAGCGCCGTCAGTGTACGATGCTCGAGGCGAACCTTCGACGCGTCCGTGGGGAGCTTGTATTTCGGAAGTCTCATGTTGCTGGCTTTGGAACCGCCGCCCACCACTACCTGGAAGTTATGCAACGTGAACTGGATCTCCCGCCCCGATCGGCCCACCGTCTCCACTGTGGCGGTCTCGGCCAGATATTCCTGTTGCAGGATCTGGTCGTCGTCATAGCGCCTGGCGCGAAAATTCTTGAACAGCCACGCACCGCCCTCGCGGCTGCCGCTTCCCGCGTCCGAGGTCTTCTCGCAACTCTCCCAGGTGAGAATCCAGCCGGGAATCCTGTCAAACGACTTGCCGCCCTTCTTGAGGATATTGTCGAGGAGCGGGGTAATCTCCTGAGCCTGTCCGAGACTCTTGATCATCTGGGACGCCCGCGGCACGTAGCGGTCGTTGGCCACGAGAAGAAGGAGCGACACGAGAATGCCGAAGAGGATTCCGGGAACGACGATTCTGAAAAAGTGGACCCCCGAGGCGCTGAGCGCCAGGATCTCGTTGTCGGCCGCCATCCGGCCGTAGGTGGTGACCACCGCGACGAGCGATGCCGATGGGACCACGATCGACATGATTCCGAGCAGCATGAACGGGACCGACGTGACCACCATACCGAGATCGAGTTCAGGGTGCTTGAAAATCACTTGCAGGAAGGTGGCGAGCAGGACAACGAGAGAAATGACCGCAAAGGAGAAGAGGAAGTTATAGAAAAGCTCTTTAAAGACGTATCGCTGTATCAATATCATGGCGGTCTCAGTCTGTCCTCTCGTCAATGACCGGAAACGAGTATGGCCCAATCTAACCACAGCGCAAAGAGAGTCAAGCCTGGAGGGAACGCCGCAGCGGACGATCTCGATATCGGCGCTGACAAGAACGGTCTGCGCTGGACGGTGCGTGCCGGTCTCGAGGACCTTCCCGACCGACTCTCGCGCGCCCTCTCTGAAAGTGATCAACGGGGCCCGGTTTTCAAGTCATCGAAACTGCGCACGGTGCGCAAGGTGGTTCTCGATCTGGGCGAGGTCGTGGTCAAAGAACACACCTTATACGGACCAGCGGCGATTCTGCGCTCCTTGTTTCTCGGCAGCCCGGCGGCGAGGGAGTGGCGCATCGTGCGCTTTCTGCACGGCCGGGGGGTGGCCGTTCCCGAGCCCCTCGGGCTCAAGGCCCGAAAAGGCGGAATCATCGTGCTCGAGGCGATCGCGGACGCCGTGACGATAGAGGATATCCTCCTCGGCCGCGCAACGGTCGGGACGTCACGCCGCATTCTGGCGCGCCGCGCAGGCTGCCTGGTGCGCGCCATGCACGATGCCGGCGTGGGCCATCCCGACCTCCATGCCGCCAATCTGCTCGTCTCCCCCGAGGGGACGCTGAAGCTCATCGATTTCCACAGCGCGCGGATCGCCCGAAAGCCTCTGTCCTTCCACGCACGCATGAAAGACCTGATTCCCTTTGCGGGGGCTTTTCTCGTCTGCGGGAGCCGCACTGACCGGCTGCGATTTTTCAAAGCCTATTGCGATGGGCTCGGCTGTCCGGGTCCTTTCAAACACGCGGCCAAGAACCTCGAGTCGGCAGCATGGAGCAGACTGAGAAAATTTCTGAAAAAATACGATCGTCGGCCGCTGAGGAGCGGCAAGGCTTTCGCCTCCCTCCATATCCACGGCCGCCGGGGGATGAGTGAAAGAAGCCGGAGGGCGTCTGAACTGGCCCGCTTTCTGGGAGCCGATCCAATCGAGACGCTCGGCAGGGAGGGCTCTCCCATAAAGGTTGATCGAGGGTCGAGTGTTTATTCACTGCCCTTCGGCACGGATCGGTTCGTGGTCAAGGTCTATGACCGGCCAGGGGTTGCCAACTGGATCAAGCGGCTCGCCGGTCGGTGCAGGGCGCGCGCCGCGTGGATCGCCGGTCATCGGCTGCGCGCCCGCCTTCTGCCCGCTCCGAGGCCGGTTCTCTATCTGGCCGATCCGATCGTGTCATTCCGCGGGCGCTCGCTGATCGTGTTCGAGGAAGCGACCGGACTCCCCACGCTCGATAGATTCGCACGAGACGCCCCACCATCCGAGAGGCGCCGCACCATGCGCGCTCTCGCCCGCGGCGTCGCGCGGATGCACAACTTTTTTCTCGCCAACAGGGACCTCAAGGCCCAGAACATCCTCGTCGACAGGGAAGGCGCGCCCCTCTTCGTCGACCCGGACGGGGTGACGGAGGCGGCTGAAATCACTGTCGGCCTCATGGCGCGCGATCTGATGCGGCTCAACGCCTCCTTCCTTCCCGGCGGGCGGGTGTCGGCAACGGACCGCGTCCGATTCCTCCATTCCTATGCGCGCGCCAGGCGCCTCGGCCGAGCCACTGTGCGCGCCCTCCACACATCGATCGCGAAGCGCACGCTGGCCAAATGGGCCAAGTGGCGGCGCGCGGCCAAGATCTGAGATCCGTAAATTGTACCTCAAGAACCAGGGGGCTCTTGACGATAGAGAATCATTGCGTGCTTCGCTTTTGCCGAGAGCAAGAAGACAAGGAGAATGGCCATGTGCACCTGCCCCCACTGCGGTCTCAAATGCATTAGGGAAGAGGACGGTTCCTTCCCGGTGATCTGCCCCAACTGCGACGCCGACCTCTACACCGAGGAGGTCGAATACCACGACCTGCTCACTGCCGAAACGGTGGAGACGGCCTGACCTCTGACAACCTGCAGTTGTCAGCCGCTCTTCGGATACGTATCCTATCCCTACTATGAACACTGCCATCGGTTCGTCCGCGAACTCCGCCACTGGTCCATCCGACGAGGTCCGCCTCGGTAAAACAGCGGCTCCTTCAACGGCACCGCGATTGATCGTGGTTCTCGTCGCTGCTCTGGCGATCGGGTCGATTCTCAGAATCGGCACGGCCGCGTCGTGCGGGCTCTGGCTCGACGAATTCCAGACGTGGTGGCTCTGTTCGGGCGAAGGGATCTCCTCGGTGCTGGAACGCTGCAGAGCCCAGATGACTCAGTTTCCGCTCTACTATCTCCTCGCCAGATTCAGCGTCGGTCTCTTCGGCAAGTCGGAGTGGGCTCTGCGGCTGCCGTCTCTCTTGTGCGGCATCGGATCGATTGGAGCGATCTTCTTCCTCGGTCGGCGTCTCCTCGGCGCGCGCGCCGGTGCGGCAGCGGCGATCTGCCTGGCCGTGGCCGCGCCGCAAGTCGAGTTCAGCGTCTGGGCCAGGCCGTACAGCATGATGGTCCTCCTCGGCCTGCTTTCGACGATCTGTTTTCTTCGCTGGATCGACAGGGGCGATCGCCTTTCTCTGTTTCTCTACGTCGTGGCCAGCGCTCTCATGGGGTGGACCCACCTTCTCACCCTGCCCCTTCTGCTCGTCCACCTGGTCCATCTTCTCGTCGTCGAACAGCGCCGCGCGTCGCTGCTCCACTTCGTCTGCGCCCTCGCGGCGGTCGGCGTGCTTCTCATTCCGCTGGCACGGGAGATTCTGGTTCTCTACGAGCAGAACAACGCCTTCAGTTTCAAGCCCCACGATCGATTCGCGGTAGTCGTCAGCATCGTGGAAACCTATCTCGATTCCGATCTACTCCTGACGATCGTACCTTTGCTGTTTCTTTCCACTCTCTTCGGCCTCTTCGGAAAAAGATCGACCGAGCACGAAAAGAAGGAATCCAATCGCAGCGCGCGATCGGCAATTTTCTTGATCGCGATCTGGATAGTCTTGTTCATCGGCTTACCCCTGCTCGTTTTCGAACTCACCGGAGCGTCCGTCTTTTCGAGCACGCGCTACTTCGCGCTCCTCTCCATCCCCTTCGGCCTTGTGGCGGGATGGATCGTGGCTCTCGCCAGTGGGCGTCGGTCGCGCGCGTGGCTTGGGCCGCTCGTCTACGGCCTGCTCCTGGTGATTCTGGCCCGGATTCCGGTCACTGCCGGAGACAGTCCTTTCCAGTGGCCTCTGGCGAGGGATTGGTCTGCCGGATTCGAGCAGGGCATAGGAGCGCGGCTTTTTCGTCCCGAACCGATCGAGGACTGGCGCAGCGCGATCCTCGACCTCAACCGCCATGGGCAGGACAATGAAAGTATCTTCGTCTTCACCGGCTATGTTGAATCGAACCAGCCCGAGTTCGCCGGCGATCCGCTCTTGAAGGATTACCTCGCCGGACCGCTCACGGACTTCTACCTGGAGAAGAAGCTCGACATCCACATCCTGCCGGCCGATCCCTTCAACAAAGCCCATCAGCAGATCTGGCGTAAGACACTGGCCGCGCAGAAAGAACCGTTCTGGATGCTCGGGCGCCAGTGGCCGGGCTTCGGTGAAGCGGTCAAGGTTTTTGTCAACCACCATCCCCGGCGCGCGCGCATCGTGCCTCTCGAAGGCCGCGAGAATGGTTACGACGGCAACCTCGTCCTCGTGCGCTGCTCCACCGCACCTCCTAAAACGAGCGGACGCAACCGATGAACCGAACCTTTGCCATCATGCGTTTATGCCTCCCCGTTGTCGCCATGTTGGCTCCGTTGTTTCTCGCCGCGTGCTCGGACCCGGAATGCCGGCCCAACATCATACTCGTGACAGTCGACACGCTCCGTGCCGACCGGCTGGGCTGTTATGGCTGCCCGGTGCGCACATCGCCCGCGGTCGACGCGCTCGCGGCGCGCGGCGTGGTCTTCGAGACCTGCGTGGCCCAGGCATCGTCCACGGCCCCGGCCCTGGCGAGCGTGATGACGAGCCGCTACCCGTCCGAAGTGGGCGTGTTCAACAACACGCAGCCCTTGATCGAGGCTCCCGACACGATCGCCGCTTTCCTGAAGAGGCAGGGCTACGTGTGCGCCGCCTTCGTGTCCAACTTCAATCTCCGGCCTCGGATGGGATTCAACAGGGGTTTCGATTTCTACGACGCCCAGATGACCGAACGCGAGTTGAATCGCTCCGGGCTTCCCGAACGCACCGCGGAAAAGACGACCGATGCGGCGCTTCGCTGGCTGGCGGCGCATGGGGGGCGCTCGAAACCCTTCTTTCTCTGGGTCCACTATCAGGACCCGCACGGGCCCTATACCCCGCCCGACGGTTTTGCGCCCGACATCGAGAATTATCACGCCGACCGCCGCGTCCTTCCCCTGCTCGAGACCAACTGGGGTACGGGCGGAATCCCCCTCTATCAGAGTCTGCCCGGCACGAGGGACTCGGCCCATTACCGGGCATGTTATGACGGAGAGATCCTCTTTTTTGACGAGCATTTTGGAAGACTCGCCCGTGCTCTGCTCAAAAACGACAGCCTCTACAACACGGCGATCCTTTTCACCGCCGACCATGGCGAGTCGATGGGCGAACATGGATACTGGTTTTCCCACGAGCAGGATCTTTTCGGCGAGCTGATTCATGTTCCGCTGATCGTCGCCGTGCCCGACATCACCGCGGGTCGGCGCGATGACCGAGCCTGCCACCTCGACATCCTCCCCACGATCGCCACGCTCGTGGACGGGAACGGCTTCGACCCGTCCGAATACCGCGGCCGCGATCTCTTCGACAGCGACCGCCTCCGCTCGACGAGGCCGATCTTTTCCGAGACGAACTACGTGGCGACGCGCACCACCTTCAGGTCGGTGATCGTCGGCTCCTGGAAGCTGATCGTCTCTTCGCGCACACCCGACGCGCCCCTCCTCTTCGATCTCGAAAACGATGGCGCTGAAACGAGCAACCTTGCCCGGTCCAAACCCGACGTGGCGAGCCGCATGATCAAGATTCTCGAGGCCGAAGCGGCCAAGTCGAAACCGATGCAGGACCGAACGGCGCCCCTCAAGCTCACACCGGCCGAACGGGAAGCGCTCGAATCACTCGGCTACACAGGCGGCTAGCAGAAGACGGGCGTCTTGATGACCGGGGTCGATATGCAGGCAGGCGCGCAACGCCCGCTGTGCCTTGGCGAGGAGTTCGGTGCGGCGTACCGCGTCAGTGCGGCGTACCGCGTCAGTGCGGCGTACCGCGTCGGTGCGACGTACCGCGTCGGCGCCGGCGAGAGCGTGGTAACTGCGCGCCAGGTTGTAGAGAGCGCGTGGATTCCCGGGCCACCGACGACAGAAGGCATCGAGCACCCTGATCGCGTCCTCGTGACGGCCGAGATTGCCCAGGGCGATCCCCCAGTTTCCGTGGATGTAAGGAATGTCATTGTCGAGGCGGACCGCTCTTTCGAAACAGTGCACCGCCGCCTCGTTTTCGCCCTGGCGCACGAGCAGCGTACCCTCGGAATAGTGTGCGTAGGCGAGGTCGCTCTCGGCATGGCCCTCGGTCCCGAAAAGCGTGCTGTTCGACAGAATGGTGCAGGCCGCGATAAAACCGAGCGCCGCGGCCACTGATTTCCACCGGCTTGACCGCACCCCGTCGATGCACCACCAGACGGCATGGGCACCCGAGATCAGCATGAAAGGAAGCGCGACGAGCCTGTACCGCGACGTCACGAAAAAGACAACGAGCGTCGCCATGCAGACGAAAACGAAGAGGGTCAAAAGGCCCGACCTCTCCCTCCACCGCGGCAGGAGGAGAAGGAGCCCGAGGAGAGCGACGGGCGCCACGAGGCCGAATCCGATCGGCACCATGCGCAGCAGAGGCGAGGCCGACTTCATGTAATAGTAATTGCCCTCGAGCGGTTTCTCGTAGCTGTTCCAGAAGAGATAGAGCTTCTTGGCGAAGAGGCGCGCCGCGTGGCCCATGTTCCCGCTGATGAATCCCCATGCTCTCGAGAACCAGTAGGACGAGACCTCGCCGTCGCGCAATCCGCGGCCCAGGTCGGCCTCGGCCATGGCACGACCGCTGCTCACCAGCCCTTCCTGGGTTCCCTTGAATCCGGGAGGGGTGTGGTACCAGCCCGTCGCGTCTCGATTGTTGCCGATGTAAAAGTTGATTCCGCCATGAGCGGTGATGAGCACGAACTCCTTGCCGTCGGCGTAGTTCTTTGCCGTCACCGGCGCGATCACACCGAGGGCGCCGATCCAGAAGACCACGCCCGTCACTGCCGCGCGGATCAGGTGAGATCGGTCGGTAAGACGCGCCCACAGAGAGGATCGCCCATCGGACACCGCCCCCACGGGACGGAAGACGAGCCACACTCAGAAGACGACCAGGTAGGGCAGCATGTTGGGCCTGCCGAGCAGGCCGACTCCAAAGCAAAGCCCCGACAGCAAAAGGGGCACGAGCCATCGGACCCTGAATTCGGCGCGACCAAGAGGCAGGATCATGAAGGAGAGAAGGAAAAAGAAAAGCACCCACGAGCTCTGGATCAGCTCGCCGCTGAAGAAAACAAAGGGCGCGTAGAGCAGGGCGCCAGCACCGGCCAGCAGCCCTGTGCGGCAATCGAAAAAGCGGATTCCGGCAAGAAGGATGAGCACGCAGTTCAGAGCGCCGAGTATCGACTGGATCACGCGCACCGCATAAAAGCTCGGTTCCTCCATGAACCTGTAGAGGACGGAGAGGATGAAGGGGTAGAGCGGATTGTAGGTCAAGACCCCCTCGGACGGTGTTGTTCCATCGAGGAGTTCGAGCGCCTTGGCATGATAATTGGCCGAATCGAGCATGGGGTCGGTGAAAAACGTCGTCTCGTCGATCTGTCCGAGGTAGAGGAGATGGATCGCGAGGGCGACGCAGAAGAGAAGAATCGAAAGGGCCACGATGCCTCGGCCCGACAGGGAGGACGCCGGTCTCATGGCAGCCTTCCTTTCGCGAGCTCGACCGCATCGGGCGATGCATCACAGCCGAACCACCGCCGCCCCAGGTTGGCGGCCGCAACGAGCGTCGTGCCCGTTCCCATGAAGAAATCAGCCACCAGATCGTTCTCGTTGGAGCAGAGGAGCACGAGCCTCTCCAGCAGGGCGAGCGGCTTCTGCGTGGGGTAGCCGGTCCTCTCGGGAGAGCGCTGCTGCAGGTGGGCGATGTCGAGCCAGACATCGGGCAGTGGTACAGGATCATCGTCGTAATAGCGGTACTCGCGCCCCGCGGATTTGATCGTGCGCACCGCGCGGCCATTCTCATCGCGGGCGCGCTTCATATGATTCTTGTCCGGTGCTTTCCGGCCGCAGAGGCGGCAGAGATCGCGCGGCCGTGACACGGCGTCCAGATTGCAGGTGTATTTCTCGCCGCGGCTGTACCAGAGGATGACATCGTGCTTGCGTGCCAGTCGGTGCGCGGTGCGGCCGCCGCCCGTGGCGTAGTGCCACACGATCTCGTTGACGAAGCGCCGCCTCCCGGCGAGCTCGTCGAGCAGGACCTTGACATAGTGGGACGCGCGCCAGTCGACGTGGACGAGCAGCGAACCGTCAGGCTTCAAGAGGCGCAGAAAGGCTTCGAGACGCGGACGCAACCACTCGACGTAGGCATCGACACCGCCGGTCCAGCCGTCTTCGTAGGCGAATTTCTGGCCCTGCCCCGACAGGCGTGACCGCCCTCCCTTGGAGAGGCCGAGCTCGACCCCCTTGCGACTGCGCCCGGTGCCGAAGGGAGGATCGATGTAACAGAGATCGACAGACCCCTCCGGCATGCCGCGGGCGATGTCGAGATTGTCGCCCTGGATCAGTCTATTCTCATAAGTTGTACACTGCGGATCAGCCATCGGAACTCTTTCCACTCGGAGCGGTTAGGTCCTTTCGAGAATACCAGCGCGCGCCCTGGACGCCAGAGAAAGTTTATTCATTTATAAGGTCTCAACCTCCGATAGAAGACATGCTATACTTCTCCGTTTGGGCCTGCTTTTAAAAACCCTCTTCCGAAGAGAGAGCCATGGCGGAAAAGAAACGTGTCGTCATCGCCCTCGGCGGCAATGCAATCATAAAGAACTACCAGCGGGGAACGGTCTACGAACAGTTCGCCAATACCCGCGACTCGCTCAAAGACATTCCGGGAATCATCAACGAAGGCCACGATCTGGTCATCACCCATGGCAACGGTCCCCAGGTGGGCAACATCCTGATCCGCGTCGAGGAGGCGATCGACGAGGCCTACGAGCTCCCCCTCGGTGTTTGCGTGGCCGAGAGCCAGGGCGAGATGGGCTACATGATCGCCCAGACCCTGAAAAACTTCTTCACCTTGAACGGCATCGACCGCGAGGTGGCCGCTGTGCTCACGCAGGTGATCGTCGATCCGGACCATCCGGCCACCTTCAATCCTACCAAGCCGATCGGCCCCTTTCTCGACGAGGAGGGCACGGAGGGCCTGAAGGAGAGAGGAATTCCCTTCATCGAGGACGCTGGGCGCGGCTACCGCCGCGTGGTGCCGTCGCCCATCCCGCTCAAGATCGTTGAGACGCCCATCATCAGGAAGCTGCTCGAGTCGGGCACCCTGGTCGTCGCCGTGGGCGGCGGCGGCATGCCGGTCTACCGCGACCACCGCAACTGCCTCGAGGGTGTGGACGGCGTGGTCGACAAGGACCTCGCCTCGGAGGTGCTCGCCGCCGAGCTCGGCGCCGACGAATTCATCATTCTCACCGACGTGGACAAGGTGTGCATCAATTTCCGCAAGCCCGACCAGGCCAAGCTCGACCACCTCACCGTTGCCGAGGCGCGCCGGTATCTGGAAGAGGGACACTTTCCGGCGGGAAGCATGGGGCCCAAGATTCAGGGTGCGATCAAGTTTCTCGAGGAAGACGGCGGCAAGCGGGTGGTCATCACGTCCGACCAAAAACTGGGTGACGCCTTCCACGGCAAGGCGGGAACCATTATAACTCTTTAAATTCGTCATGAAAATTTGATCACATATCCGGCCCACGGCCGGCAAGGAGGAGACCCGATGCATCTTCTGAGGCTCATTGACTGGACACCCGAATTCATGCTCGACGTGATCGAACTGGGAATCTCTGTGAAGGCAGACCGGGCAAAGTACGCCGACGCCTGCCGGAACAAGACGCTGCTCATGTTCTTCGAAAAGCCTTCCCTGCGCACGCGGCTCTCATTCGAGACAGGCATGACCCAGATGGGCGGCCACGCGATCTACTACAACATCAAGGATTCGGCGCTCGGGAAGAAGGAGAACATCCACGACTTCGGCCAGGTGGCGTGCCGCTACGCCGACATCATCATGTGCCGCCTCTTCAGCCACAAGGTGCTCGAGGAAGTGGCCGAGAATTCGAGCGCACCGGTGATCAACGGCCTGACCGACTTTTCCCACCCCTGCCAGATCCTCGCCGACCTGATGACGGTCAAGGAAAAGAAGGGACGCCTCGAGGGCCTCAAGCTCACCTACGTGGGCGACAGCTACAACAACGTGACCCATTCCCTCATGTACGGCTGCTCGATGAGCGGCATGAACATCGCAGTGGGATGCCCTGATGACGAGAAGATGTCGCCCAATCCGGCCGTGCTCGATGAATGCCTCCAGATGGCGGCCAAGACCGGATCAAAGGTGGAGGTCTTCCACGATGCGGCCGAGGCGGCCAAGGACGCCGACGTGGTCTACACCGATTCGTGGATGAGCTACCACATCCCGCCCGACGAGGAGGAAGCGCGGGTCAAGGCCTTCAAGCCCTACCAGGTCAACGAGGCGCTCATGGCCCACGCCAAGCCCGACGCCATCTTCATGAACTGCCTGCCCGCCATGCGCGGCTACGAGCAGACCGCCGGAGTGATCGACGGTCCGCAAAGCGTGGTCTTCGACGAGGCCGAGAACAGGATGCACGCTCAGAAAGCTGTCATCCTCACTCTTCTGAATAATCTGTAAGCGGGTCACCAAAATTGCAAAACGGTCGTAAGTCATTGATCGGCGTTGCGCCGATCAATGACTTACGACCGTTTTGCAATTTTGGTGACCCGCTTACTCTAAGTCAGGCGCGTCGGGATCGGCCTTGGCCTTGCGTGAGTAGATCACGATGAAGGCGCAGAGCACGACGAGCATGACGATTCCCAAGATCTCTCCCGTGGCGCCCTCGAGCGTTCCCTCGCTCAGGACGTGAATCTTGCCCTTGGCCGCGTCGAAAGACGCTTTGAGTTCTTCGGGCGAGACATCGCCCACTGAGAACTTGATGACCGCGTTGATGATGCCGTCGAAGATCCCCATGAGGGCGCCGCCCGCCATGAGGCCCGACGCGATCAGGATACCGCGGTTGTGGCCTGCCTTGGTTTTGAGAGGATCCTCGCCTTCGCGCTTGCGGCCAACGAGCCAGGCGAGGAAACCGCCGATGAGCACGGGCACGTTCAGCTCGATGGGCAGGTACATGCCAAGGGCAAAAGCCAGGGCCGGCACCTTGGCCATCTGCAGGATGAGGGAAAGGATCACACCGAGGGCGAAGAGCTTCCAGCGCAGGATCGCCTCCTCGGTCCCCATGATGCCGACAAGGAGCTCCTTCATCGCCGTGGCCTGAGGCGCGGGAAGGTTGTCGGTGCCGAATCCCATACCGGGCGGCTGCTCGGACATGATCCACATGGCGAGGCCGCAGAATGTGGCCGCCACCAGGGTTCCGACGAACTTGAGCATTAGCTGTTTGCGCGGCGTGGCGCCGATCCAGTGGCCGATCTTGAGGTCGGTCGACAGGGCGCCCGACGCGCAGAGCGCCGTGCACACCACGCCGCCCACGAGCATGACCACGAACATACCCATCCCGCCCTGGAGACCGAGCCCCTTCATGACGAAACCGGTGACGATGATCGTGAGCATGGTCATTCCCGACACGGGGTTGGTTCCCACGATGGCGATCGCGCGCGCCGACACGGGCGCGAAGAGGAAGGCGATCACGCCGCAGAGCAGGGTGCCCACCACGGCGTAGAGAAGAGCGTCGCTGAGACCCAGGCCGAAGGAGTAGAAGAGAAAGGTCGCGGTGAGGGACATCACGATCCCGACGGCGGTGACCTTTCCCGGCAGGGTCTGGTCGGTGCGCTTCACCGCGCCCGCGCTGCCGGAGCTCGAACCGAGTCCGCTGAGACCCTTTCTCATCGAACCGATCATCGACGGAAAGGCCTGGATGATTCCCATCAAGCCGGCGCCGGCGATTCCACCCACACCGATAATTTTGACGTAGTGCTTGAACACCTCGTCGCGCGTCATCGCGCTGATCAGCGTGTCGCCCGGAGGAAGAATGGTTCCCAGTCCGTCGCCGATGGCGTGCACGATGGGAACGAAGACGAACCAGGAGAGAAAGGATCCGGCGCAGATCACGGCCGCGTAGCGCAGCCCAACGATGTAGCCGATGCCGATCACGGCCGACGTGTTGAGAATCCGCAGGGTCATGAAATTGCTCTTCAGGAACCCGCCGAGCTCGACCGCCTCGAAATCGATCCGCTCTTTCCAGGCGTGAAAGGTCGTGACCAGCCCGTCGTAGGCGATGCCGAGCGCGGCCGAGACAGCAAGCACCTTGGCCTGACCGCCCGCCTTCTGGCCCGAGACGAGGATTTCGGTCGTGGCCGTGGCTTCGGGCCAGGGAAGCCGTCCATGCTGCTCCACCATGAAGTAGTGGCGCAATGGCACGAGGAAGAGGATTCCGAGGCACCCGCCGAGGAAGGCGGTGAGGATGACCTGGTACCAGGTCGGCGCCACGGGCACGACACCCTCGGAGTAGAGCATGTAGAGCGCCGGAATGGTGAAGACCGCCCCGGCCACCACGTGGGACGAGTTGGCGCCGATCGACTGGACGATCACGTTCTCCAGGATGGTGCTCCGCCGTGCGAGCATCCCGCCGATCCCGATGGCGAGGATCGAGATCGGAATGGCGGCCTCGATTCCCTGACCGATCTTGAGCGCCAGGAAGGCGGCCGCCATGGAGAAGATGGCGCAGAAGATGAGGCCCATGATCACCGATCGGGGCGTGACTTCGAGCATGGAGCTCTCGGCCGGGATCATGGGGATATATTCTTCACCCGGCTTCAGTGGAGTCCTTGCGTTGGGCGGCAGATGTTCTCGTTCGACAGGTGGTGGGCTATCGGTCACAGTATTTCTCCCTTACGTCATCAATTTCGGTAGAAGGGAAAACTATGTCAGAAGCGACCGGAGGGGACAATGTTTTTTTCCCGGCTGACAGACAGGTTCACTGTCAGAGTTATTATCAATAGCTGTAAGGAATTCTGGCATCTCCTGGGCCGGATCGGCACAGCTTTCCCGGTCCGCAAAAAGAACTTGCACGCTTGTGACCATCAAAAGACTCGACCGCCCGCGGGCGATCCAAGGAGAGAAAAAATACGTAAGCGCTTACTTATAAATTAATTGCAGCGGAGCGCGCCATGCCCCTTCCCCTGCCGACGCGGGGATGACGTTCGTTGTTTACTGTAGAGACTCGCCTTAGGAGGGTCAGGCTCGAAAGTTGCTTGGTACAACCCCCTGCGCCAGGCCGACAACGGCTCGGGCGCACAACCCCGCGAAAGGTTTCACTGGCAAGTATTGGATAAAAGGAGCGAACCCAAATGAATTCAACCTTCGCAATCTCGACCCGATCCAGGTCGCATCCGGCTGGAAAGACGAGGGCCGTCCTGACAGGAACGGCCCTTTTTCTCATCCTCATCCTCGCGAGCTTCGCCCCGCGGGCGACGGCCGAGGAGTCCCCTCCCGTGACGCTCAATCTCGAGGACATCGTCCCTTCCGAAACTCTGCTCTACTTCAAGTGTTCGGGCGTCGAGCAGCTGATCGCCGACGGTGCGTCGCTCGATCTTTTCAAGCTCTGGAACGATCCCGAGATCCAGACTTTCTTCGCCGACGCCAAGACGATGGCCCACGACCATCTATCAGGCGCTGGCGAGAGCGGCGACTGGGGGGCTCACATCAAGAAGCTGTGGGGCCTCTTGCAGGGCGACATGGCTCTGGCCATCACGCCCCGACTCACCATCTTCGCCGAGGGCGCTGCGCCGTCGACATGGGCGACACGAGGGAGTCCTTCGTGGCGACGGTCAAGGGCTTCGTCGACATGGCTGCCGGCATGGAGCACCTCGACCGGGACACCATGGAATACCGCGGCTTCACGATCAACAGGGTCGGCAAGGCCAAGCACCGGCTCATGGTCTGCTACACCACGGTCAAGAACCTCTTCGTGGCCACGATCAATCCCTACTTCATGAAGGAGATCATCGACTGCCACCTCGATCAGAAGGCGGCCCTCTCCGGCAACCCGGCCTTCGAACGCTGCTGGAACAAGGTGGGCGGCGCGGCCACCCGGCTGATGGCGTTCATCAACCTCGAAGTGCCCTTCAAGATGGCGGCGCCTCTCTGGCCCTACGAGTTCGCCGAGTGGTTCGACATGCTGGGCGTCTCGGAAATCGACGCGCTCTGCTTCGCGTCGGCAACCGAGGGCGGCGGCTCGCGCGACAGCTTCTTCATCGACTGCCCTGGTAAAAAGACGGGGCTTCTCAAGGCCCTCTCGCCCCGCCCCATCTCGCACGACAATCTGCGCAAGGCGCCCGATGACACGATCTTCTTCCTCGACTTCGTTCTCGATCCCGGGCTGGTCGTCAAAGAGGTGGACCAATTCGTCAAGACGGCGCTGCCCGAATATTACGGTAAGTTTCGCCAGGGATTCGAAATGGCCCACAGGGAGACCGGTTTCGATCTGGAAAAAGAGGTCTTTGCACCGCTCGGCGGCGAGGTGTCCCTCATGGTCACCATGCCCAAAAGCGGCGGCATGGTCATGATTCCCGATATCATCGCCAGTGTGACGATTGCCGATGTGGAGGGATTCACGGCGCTGCAGGGCAAGCTTCTCGCCATGCTGCCCGACGAGGTTCGGGTCAACGAGTCGAGTTTCGGCGAGCACACGCTGCGCTATATCACTCCGCCCGAGCAGGGCATCCCCTTTTCGCCCACCTTCACGATCGCTGATAACCGCCTCCTCATCGCGGGCAATCCGCTCACCATGAAGAGGTATCTCAAGTGGCTCGAGAGCGACAGCGCCGGTCTCGGCGATTCGGCTGAATTCAAGACGGCCATGGCCGGTGTGCCCGAGGGCGCGTCAATCCTGGAGTATGTCAACATGCCCCAGATCGTGGGCCTCATCTATCAGAACGCGGCTCCCTTTCTGCCCTCCCTGCTCGCTAACGAAGAGCTGCCCTTCGACATGGCCAATCTACCCATGTCGGAGACGATCACCCAGCACCTGTCGAGCGCGGTCTCCTACGGCGTGGTCGATGAGGACGGTATCCTGATGGCGGGCCGCTGGTCGCTCGGCCTCAGCGCCACACTTTCGGCGGTCGCCGCCGCGACAGACTATCTTGTGAACAACGACCTTCTCGCGGGAATCCTCGCCCACGGGGAAGGCATCATCAACCATCGCCATCACGGACCCGGAGAGATCGTCGCTATCGAGACGACCGACACGGGTACGGTCGGAAGGAGCGACAATGAGCTCGCAAAAGCAGCGACCCTGATGGAAGAAGGCCAGTTCACCAAGGCGGAGCAGCTTTTCTCCAGTTGGCTCGGGCACAATGCCGACCACAAGAGGCACACCTGGGCGCTGACCAACCGCGGCTACTGCCGCCTGGCGCTCGGACACTACGCGGACGGCGTGGCTGATTACGAAAAAGTGACCCAGAAGAAAGACGGCAACCACGGTCTGGCTTACTACAACATCGCCTGCGGTTCGTCGCGCCTGAACCAGGTCGACAAGGCGCTCACGAGTCTGGAAAAGGCGATTCTGGCTGGATTCGACGACAAGAAGCTGATGAAGTCCGATCCCGACCTCGAGAACATCCGCTCGAACCCGAGATTCGGCGCTCTATACGATATCATTCAGTAGGGTGCTTCTCGCTCCTGCCGGCAGAAAGGATCGATTCCTTTCTGCCGGTTTTTTTTATGGACTCTGATTCTCGGCAGCCCTGATCTCAGCGAGCAAGAGATCGATGCGTTCGATTAGATTCGGGTCGTTGGCGCGCCGGGCGGCGGCGTGGGCCGATTGCGCCGCAACCTGGGCATCGGGTTCGCCCTGGGCAAAGAGGCTGCGCGCCGCCCTGAAGAGACAATCGGCAGCGCCTGCCGCGTCCGATGCATGGAGGAACGCTTCGCCCGCCCTGAGGAGGGCGCAGGCCATGTCGTAGTAACGGCCCGCTTGGCGCAGATTCAGCGCTTGCTCCTCGAAGGAGCGCGCCGCCCCCGCATGGGAGCCATCGAGGAGCAGGACCTCTCCTTTCACGAGCGCGGCGAGAGCGCGCAGATGGTGGTCGTCGATCTCGTCGAGAAGATTCAACGCCCGATCGAGATTTTCACGGGACTCCTGTTTCGCGCCGGCGTCGCACGCCAGGCGCGCCCTGAGAAGAAAGACCTGGAAGGCCCAGAGGGACTCATCGTCATCGTCGGCCAGGCTCAAGATCTCATCGCACAGTGCTGCAACATCACCGGCGCGGCTCTGAAGCCGGGCGACTTGCGCCTCGAGAAAAAGAGCATCGAGCCGCGGCCGGCCGCTTCGCTTCGCTGCGCAACGCGCCTCGAGCAGATAGTCACGGGCCTTGTCCAGATCTCCGAGTGACATGAGGCACGCGGCCAGGTTATAGGCGCAATCGCTGATCGCGCCGGCATCGTCCATGGCTCGCGCACGCTGAAGCGCCCTGCCGTAGGAGTCGACCGCTTGCTCGGTCTGGCCCGCGGCGAACCGTCCCTCGGCAACGGTCACGAGTGCCCCATACCGGAGATCGGTCCGGGGAGCCTCGTCAGGCCCCGAACACCCGACAAGAAGCACACCGTGCACGACCAGAATCAAGACAACGGCCCGGAATGGAAAGAAGGGGCTCCTTATCGCTCCATCACCTCTATCGCTCATTTTTCTTCTCCCCCCGTCGAATCCCTCACTGGTTTCCGGGGTGTCACCTCCGCGGGCCGAATGCGGGTGGCCGGCTCGGTGGTCTCCACGTAGCCGCGAATGAGCCAGTGCTTCTTGACCGACTCGACCAGTTCGTCCACCTCGCGCAGTTGCTGCCTGATCTGAAAGACGAGCCCCGGCGCGTCCAGAACCTCCTTTGCGGCCCATTCGGTCATGGCGGGCAGATGGGTGGTCGTCTCCTTGATATCCTTCAAAATGGCCTGCACCACCTGGAGCGTCTCAGCCAGCTCGGCCATGTCGGGCAGGCCGGCCATGAGTTTCCGCGCATCCTTGAGAAGGGCCTCGACCTCGATGAGGGTTTTCTCGGAGCGGCCGGCGATCTCCACGGCAAGATCAGCCACACTCACAGCGCGTTCGGCGAGCGTTGAATCGGTGAGCAGTTGTCCGGCCGTGCCCTCCCCCGCTTCGAGACGGGCCGCGATCCGGTCGACCCTGGCGAGGAGTTGCTGCACCGTGGCGTCGGGGTGGCGGAGTTCGTTGGCCAGCGCCGTGTATTCCTCGAGAAAAACACGGGAGAGGTTGAGCACGTCCAGAACCGCCACGCGGACCTCTTCGCTCGTCTCTTCCAGAATGCTGATGAGCCGGCTATCACGGACCTGGTCGGCGAATTCCATGATCGTGTCGAAGATCTCCTTGCCCAGCACGCAATCGATCTTGCCCCCTTCCTTCACGGGGGCGGCCTCCCCCTTGACGAGCTCCACGTATGCATCGCCGGCCACAAGAAACTTCTTCCTGATGAACGCTTTCGAGTCGGCCGGCACGCGCTGAAAAAAATCATCCCTCACGCTGAGCTCGGCCTTCATCATGTTCCGGCCAGAGTCGCCGTCTCTGTCGAAGTCGATTTTCTGCACGGATCCGGCCACCAGGCCGAACATCTGCACCTCGGCGCCCTTTTTCAATCCTGACGATCCCTCGGCGGGAAACGAGATATAGAGGGTCCGGAACTTTTCGAACCAGCCCTGCGTCTGACCGGTGACGAAAACTCCCGCAACGAAGAGTCCCACGAAGAGCAGGACAAAAAAACCGGCGATCTCGTTGACGTAGCGAAACTTGAAAGGCTGTGTCATGCGTCCGTCTCCGACCATGGAACGAGCGTCGATCCGCTCACAGAAAAGGACAGCCTGGCGCTCGCCTCGATCCTCGACCAGCGATCGGCAGCGCTCGTCGTCACGATGGCGGCCGCGCCGCGGTCGAGTGCGGCCTGGACCGCGTCGACGAGGAGCGTTCCGATCTCGACGCGCACCTCGTGGAGCGGCTGTTCGAAAAGGAGCAGATCGGGTTTCCCGAGGAGCGCGCGCACCCATCCGGCGCGGCAGAGGTCCTCGGGGGGCACCCAGGTGGGGCGCGCCTTGGGTACTTCGTCCAGGCCGAAGGAGGTGGCGAGGGTTTCGGCGTCCTCGTAGATCGCCTGAGTGGGCTGCTTCGAGTGATGGAGTTGCGCCAGGGCCACGTTCTCGGTCACGTTGAGGTTGCTCAACCAACCTCCTGATTCGAATATCCGGCCGATCCGCGCGCGGTGGGCGGCGGCCCGGTCAGGACCGATCTGCTGCCAGTCATCACCCATGAACAAGACCCGACCCGCGGCAGGCGCGATCAGCCCCCCCGCGCCGTCAGTCAGGGGCAGCCTGGGACGGCCTGTCTCGACCCGAACGAGCATGAACGCGCCTGGCGCGAGGTCGAAGGAGAGCGTCTCCAGGCCGGTGTCGAATTCCGGGCCAACGGGCAGGGTGACATCGTGGAAAGAGAGAATTTTTTCCCTCTCTGTCATAAAACGTCCTTTTCCGCCCCACCAAATCTCGAGGAGGCGCAGAGCTTTTTACAAGTATGTGAAAACCGACACCACGGCGCTCACGATCAGCAGGGCGCCCACCGACCGGACCAGAGCGCGCGTCGTGGCCTGCGGCACCTCGGTGATGGCCGCACCGACGCTGAGGCCCTCGACACAGCAGATCGCTCCGGTCAGAAGGCCGGAAAGCACGGTTTTCACAAGAAAATTGATCACGTCGCCCGGCTGGATCGCCCAGATCATGCTCTCGATGAACACGCTCGGAACGCCCGTGTTCCCACCCGCCAGGAATCCGCAGAGAAACCCCACGGTGAGCGAGACCACGACAAAGAGGACCGCGAGACAGAAGACCGAGGCGGTCACGCCAAGGACGCGCGGAACCACGAGATAGAGGAACGGATCGAGCCCCTGGGCGTCGAGGATACGCACCTCGTTGTCGACCTTCATGTTGCCCAGCTCGGTGGAGATGGCCGAACCGCTCCGGCCGATCACGATGAAGTTGGCGAGAAGGGGGGCGACCTCGCGGATCACGATCGCGGCAAGCAAGGGGCCGAGAAGTTCCGACTGCCCAGCCTTCATGAGCCAGAACTGGACCTGGACAACCACGGCGATACCCACCATGCAGGCGGCGAGTGTCATGAACGACGTCGCCTCGATCCCGGTGAACAGGATCTGGCGCGCCAGAACATTCCGTACGGGGCGCGTCCAGAAACGGGGGCGGATCGCCATGAGCAGGACCGACCAGATCACTGCCGCGAGCAGGCAGACCCGCCTCACCCGAAGGATCGCACCCTCACCTAACCGTGCGATATACTTCATGATCGCCCATCATGCAAAATAGCCCTTTTCGAGGACAGGACGAAATACCCCCCTCCCTCGGTTCTTGCTTGTTCTTTTTTGACCAGAAGCGCAACGCGCTCGATTCGGCCCGCTGCCGAAAAAAGAGAGGAGTTGGTGGGCGATACAGGAATCGAACCTGTGACTTCCTGCTTGTAAGGCAGGCGCTCTAGCCGCTGAGCTAATCGCCCCGAATTCGCGTCTGCAGAATTGTGCCAATTTTAACGAAGGTTCCCTTGACTCTCAAGCCGATATGACATAGAAGCGGCCTTTCGCTGCTATTTAGGTTATTGTATATATCGTGTAGAGGCTGAAAGGACACAGTCGCTCTATCAGATCAGGCTGATTTTTGCGCCTGGAGGCAACAATGAAAGTCGCTGTAATCGGAACGGGATATGTCGGCCTTGTGGCAGGCACATGCTTTGCCGAAACGGGAAACAAGGTCATCTGCGTCGATGTGATCGAGGAAAAGATCAACAAGCTGAAGAGCGGGATCATCCCGATTTATGAACCCGGCCTCGAGGAGATGGTCATCCGGAACATCCAGGATGAACGTCTCCACTTCACGACCGACTTCGACGCGGCAGTCAAGGAAGCACTGGTCATCTTCATCGCCGTGGGCACACCCCAGGGCAATGACGGCAAGCCGAATCTCGACTACGTCATGGACGCGGCTCGCTCGATCGGAAAGGCGATGAACGGCTACAAGATCATCGTCGACAAGAGCACCGTGCCCGTGGGAACGGCGGGACAGGTGGCCGAGGCCATCGCCGAGGGGACCACACACGAGTTCAACGTGGTCTCCAACCCCGAGTTTCTCAAGGAAGGGGCCGCGATCGACGACTTCATGAAACCGGACCGCGTGGTGATCGGCACCGACGACCCGCGCGTGGCCGAGATCATGAAGGAGCTTTACTCACCCTTTGTCCGGTCGGGCCAGCCGATCCTCTGCATGGACATCGCCTCGGCCGAGATGACCAAGTATACGTCGAACGCCATGCTCGCCACGCGCATCTCGTTCATGAACGAGGTCGCCAATCTCTGCGAACGGGTGGGCGCCAATGTGCACGAGGTGCGCAAGGGAGTGGGAGCCGACTCGCGAATCGGCCGCGCCTTCCTCTTTCCCGGCTGCGGCTATGGCGGCTCCTGTTTTCCCAAGGACATTCAGGCGATCATTCACACGGCCAAGAAGTTCGACTACGATTTCAGGATTCTCACGGCCGTGGAGGAGGTCAATGCCGATCAGAAGATGGTCCTCTTCAACAAGGTCTACAAGCACTTCGACGACAATCTCGAGGGCCGGACCTTCGCGGTGTGGGGACTCTCCTTCAAGCCGAAGACCGACGATATGCGCGAAGCGCCGTCGATCCCGCTCATCGAAAGCCTCCTCGAACAGGGCGCAAAGGTCAGAGCGTGCGATCCGGAAGCGGTGCACGAGGCCAAGCAAATCTTCGGCGACAAGATCACCTATCATCTCAATCGCTACGAGTGTCTCGAAGGGGCGAGCGCCCTGATCGTGGTCACCGAGTGGGCCGAGTTCCAGAATCCCGATTTCGACAAGATCAAGTCGATCCTCGAGGAGCCCGTTATTTTCGACGGCCGCAACATCTACCTCACCCACCGCATCTGGAAGAAGGATTTCGCCTACTACCCGATCGGATTCGGCAAGCTGATCTGATCAACCATTGGATGAACCTCCGGAGACCGGTGCGATCGCATCGGTCTCCGTTTTTTTTGGCGTGGAAAATGAGGCGCAAGACCGAAGGGCCAGGACTATTTTTCGGACTCGACCGAATTGTCCGACCTGGCCAAACCGGTCCGTGCGGCGAGCCGTTCGGCCGCCTTCATCTTTGAGAGCGCTTTTTCCACCTTCTTGTCCTCTTTGGGATCGGAACCGATCTTGGCTTCGAAACGCTTCACGCAGTCCTCGACCATGGCGGCTGCTTCATCGAAACGCTCCTCTTTGATGAGCGATTGGGCTGCCAGATCGATGTTGCGGATCGCCGCAACAGGAAACTCTGGAAATTGCTTCTCGAAGGCGAGCAGTTTCCGGCGCCCCTTCTCCTTGTCCTTCATCTTGAGCAGGACCTTGCCGATCCATGTCACCGCATCGGCGCACTCGTCCCTGACGTCGGGACATTCGGTCAGAACGCGCTCGTAGCGGACGATCGCCGCGGGATAATCCTTGGCGCGGCGCGCGATATGCCCCACCTCCACGAGGCTGCGGGCGGCAAATTCTCCCTTCCGCTCGAACTCGAGCGTTCTGAGAAAAGAGGACTCAGCCTTCTGGACCATACCGAGGGTGCGGTAGATCTCACCGGCGCGAAAAGAGGCCTGAGCGCATTCGGAACGAAATTCGGAGCACCCCGACATGAGTCCCTCATAGACCGCGGCCGTTTCGAGCAGGATGCGCTTTTTCTCCTCCTTGGGTTTCTTGAACGACGTGCGCCTCAAGGCGGACGCCTCCTTGAGTTTTGCCATGGCCGGATTGGGCTCAGGCGCCTTCTGGGCAGGGGCCCACTCGGCGGCGAGGGCGAGCAGAAGAGGCACGAACAGGAAACAGACAAGAAGCTTTTTCAACATGGTTTTTCCTCCGATGCGAGTACGGTTCAAAAGTGCACGAACAGTTGTTCCACAACGGAGAAGAGGTCGCAGAGCGGCTTGCGAGGTTACGAGGGACGAAAAAAAAACGAGGGGCCGCGAAGAAATGCGCAGTTATTTAAGTTAGGTATCTCCACATAGAGCCCGGCTGTAAATTGTTGAACCTCATAAATTAAAAAGCAATAGCCTTTGACAGCGCTCCAATGGGCGCTAAATAAACCGCTAAATAGTCCTTTGCCATTTCAGAAGAGCTGGTATTATTGAACGCGCTCTTTTTGTTCTTTCAACAAGGCATCTTCTTGTTCTAGAAACAAGGCACCTGCCCGGTCCTGAAACTAAGCCAGACAGGACGCGGGATTAAGTATGAAGGTCCAAATCTTTGAACACCGTTTCGGACTCCAAAATCTGAAACGGCCCCCGCCAACGCGATTCCCGGAATCCCCCTTCCGGGAATTGCTCATTACAGAGCTTATTTTTCTCAAGACCGCGCCTTTTTGAATCGAGCCCAGCCCTTATCCCATCAGCATCTCGGCCGCCTTCTCCATCCGCGCGATGCATTCGGACCGTCCCAGAACCGCCATCGACTCGATGAGCGGAGGCGTGGCCGACTTTCCTGTCACCGCGATGCGCACGGCCATGAAGAGCTGTCCCACCTTGATCCCGAGATCGGCAGCCAGATCTCTGAGCCTCGTCTCCAACGCGTCGGCCGCACCGAGGCCGACCTCGTCGATCACGGGAACGATCCGTCTCAGGAGTTGCGCGATGTCGCCGGGCGGAAGCTTGACCTTCTTGAACGAGTCGAGGCTCACGGCCACCTCGTTGAAAAAGAAGTCGGCTCGTTCTGCGAACTCGACGAGGGTTTTCATTCGCTCCTGCACGAGGGGGAGCACCGTCACCACGTCGGCGCGATCGATCTTCAGATCGCCGAGACCCTTTCCCATGACCTTGTCGGTTAGTTGCTCCACGTCGAGTGAGCGGATGTAGACGCCGTTGAGCCAATCGAGTTTCTCCAGATCGAAGACAGGACTGCCCACGTGAATGTTGCGCGTCTCGATCTCCGATGCCAGACGGTCGATGGTAAAAACCTCTTCCTCATCGGCCGTCGACCACCCCATGAGGGAGAGAAAGTTGAGCAGAGCCTGGGGCAGATATCCCTTCTCCCTGTAGAAGAGGAGCGACGTGGGATTCTTGCGCTTCGAGATCTTCGACTTGTCCTTGTTCCGGAGCAGGGGGAGGTGAATGAACGCCGGCCGATCCCAGCCGAAAGCATCATAGAGGATGACATGTTTCGGAGTCGACGAGATCCACTCCTCGGCGCGGATCACGTGGGTGATTTCCATGAGATGGTCGTCGACGACGTTGGCCAGATGGTAGGTGGGGAAGCCGTCCGATTTGAGCAGAACCTGATCGTCGACGTTTTCGTTCTCGAAGCTGAGGTCGCCCCTGATCTCATCCTTGAAGGAAGTCGTCGCCCCCTTGTCGATCTTGAGCCGCACCACATGAGGCATCGACGCGGCGAGCTTCTCGTTCACCTCGGCCGTACTGAGGTCGCGGCAGCAACCGTCATAGCCGAACTGGAGCTTGTGTTTCTTCTGTTCCGCCCGCATGGCGGCAAGACGCTCCGCCGTGCAGAAGCAACGATAGGCTGCGTTCTTTTCGATCAGACTATCCACATACTCCCTGTAAATATGGGAACGCTCCGACTGCCTGTAGGGACCATGGGCCCCTCCCTTGATCGGGCCCTCGTCCCAGTCGAGGCCGAGCCACTGGAGCGACTCGATGATGGCCTGCTCCGACTCGGGAGTGGATCGCGTCCGGTCCGTGTCTTCGATCCTCAAGATGAACGCCCCCCCGTGATGGCGCGCGAAGGCCCAGTTGAAGAGAGCACAGTAGGCGGTGCCCACATGGGGATCGCCAGTCGGGCTGGGAGCGATTCTGACTCGGACCATGTCGTGATCTCCAATGCATCCAAAGAGTTACATCAATTTAACGGCGCCGCTCCTTCAGAGAGCACCATCGCTTCACGATGGCGAAAAGCGCAACCCATATGGGGAACGGGCGCCAAAGATAATAAAAATCGCGATCTCGCTCTTTAAAAAAAATCGGCAACGGTATAAAGGTGGCCTTCGTCACAGGCCGTGGTCCAAGATTTTAGACATGTGTATTATTTTAGATATTCAAAATAGCAATATAAAAAGAATACAATACTAATTTGAATTCAGTAGTTCCCCTGATACAATAGGACCGTTGGCCCTAAAGGATCTTAGACGACTCAAAATTAACATCGGGACTAGAAGTTAGAGAGAGGTTTCTCCAGAATGGCGATTTCACCATCTTCGATTTCCACCCGTTTGTCACGGTCAATTCGTTCCACAGTCGTTAGAGGAAACAAAAGAGCGCGCGTATTGCGTCTGATCGATTCCGGGATCATCACTCTCCTGGCCTGTTTCCTCATTTTCTTTTCCCTCTCCGCGGTCAAGACAACAGGCAAGCCGAACGCGGTATTCGACAACAATCCACCGCCTCAAGCGACCCAGCAGGTCGGAGTCGTGGACCCTAATTGACAGCGAGTCTTCGGCTTCGCTTCAGCCTCTCGAAATCATCCCTGATTTACCAAGTCATTCCCCATCGCAGACGTTCAAGAAATTCACGAGGTCGTCCGGCAACGGCGCTTCGAAGGTCATGTCTTTTTTCAATCCCACGTGGTGCACGCGGAGCGAGCAGGCGTGCAGCGCCTGGCGCGGCAGGAGAATCCGCTTCATCGCCTCATCGTCAAGCCGTCCCTGATCGAGATATGTGAGAAAGAATCGTTCGTCCAGGCCGTAGAGCTTGTCGCCCACGATCGGGTATCCGATTGCCGAGAGGTGGACGCGGATCTGATGGTGGCGGCCCGTGTGCAAACGGAGACGCACAAGCGTGAAATTCTTGAACCGCTGCTCCACCACAAAGCTCGTGCGCGCCGGCTGGCCCGCCCCGGGGCGGATGCCGCGCTTCATCTGGATCTTCGAGTTCCTGGCCACACCGATCGGCAGATCGATCTCGCCGCGCTCCTTTTTGATCGCCCCGTGAACGATCGCAAGATACTCCTTGGACGCCTTGCGGAACTCGAACTGGGCCGAAAAGGACGGCATGGTGATCGGATCCCTCGAGACGAGCAGCACGCCGCTCGTCTCGAGGTCGAGACGGTGGCAAAGCTTGATCTCTTCAGGCATCAGCCCATGTTCGGGCGCATAGCGCTCGCGCAGCGCTGTGATCACCGTCCTCTCCAGAAGCCGGCCCGCGGGATGGACCGGAACCCCGGACGGCTTATTGACGGCGAGGATCCAGCGATCTTCGTGGATGATATCGAGATCGAGATCGCCGAAATCAGTGAACGCATCAACGGGGTGCGGCCTGGGAATCGGAATCGTCACGCCGATCCGATCGCCGCTCTTCACACGCGTCGACGGTTTGCGCGAAGCGTCCCGGTTCTTGAAGGAGACCATCTCCTCGGCAATCAATTTCTTGATGCTGTTCCGTGAGCGCCAGGGCATCCGGTCGCAGAGAAAGAGATCGAGCCGCATCTCGTTGTCGCCTGGCAGAACCTCCAAGGCGAGCTCCCTCAACTTCCCGCTCCCTCCGGCCTCGGCGTGCATCGTTTCCCTTCCGTCTATGTCTGCGCGTCAGGCTCTTCGGGTACACCCGGCTCTTCGGAGTCGGAGACGCTCTCTGCCTGTTCGGGGCGCATGAGGGGAAAGAAGACCACGTCGCGGATGTTGTCCGTTCCGCAGAGCAGCATGTGAAAGCGCTCCACGCTCATCCCCCACCCCGATGCGGGCGGCATGCCGTAGCCGAGGGCCTCGACGAAATCGAACTCGGGCGCCATCGCCTCGGCATCGCCCTTGTCACGCAGGGCTTGCTGCTCGACGAACCGCTCCTGCTGGTCGAGCGGATCGGAGAGCTCCGTGTATCCGTTGACCAGCTCGACGCCGCCCATGAGAATCTGGTAGCGGTCGACCACGTGGGGCCGCTCCTCGTTGCGCCGCGCCAGGGGGGAGACGTCAACGGGATGCTCGATGAGAAAGGTGGGTGCGTTGATCTTGGGCCGCGACACGCGCTTGTAGAGAAGGTCGATCAGGTTTCCCCGGCCGAGCTTCTCGGGCGCTTCCACGTCGAGATCGATCTTCTTCTCCCTGACCGCGCTCAGGAGACTGTCGGCGCTCTCGTGATCGTCGATGTCGATGCCGCAGTCGCGCTTGATCACCTCGCGGAACGTGATCTCGGTCCACGGTTCCTCGAGATCGTACTCCTCGCCACCGAGGTTAAGGCGCGCGTGGCCCAGGGCGGCCTTGACCGCGTTGATGATCATCTCCCGCGTGAAACGCATGTTGTCGCGAAAGTTCCAGTACGCCGCATAGGCCTCGATCATGACGAAGTCCTGCATGTGCTGCGGCGAGATCCCCTCGTTGCGAAAGCAGCGGGCGAACTCGTAGACCCTGGTGAAACCGCCCACGAGCAGCCTCTTGAGATAGGTCTCCGGCGCGATCCGGAAGAAGACCTCGATGTCGAGCGCGTTGTGGTGGGCCGCAAAGGGCGTGGCCAGCGCGCCCGACGCCACGGGCGACATGGCCGGCGTGTAGGTCTCGACGAATTCATTCTCCTCGAGAAAACCGCGCAGCGCGCGCGTGGCGTTGATGCACCGCGTGAATCGTTCGCGCGTCTCGCTGTTGGACGTGAGATCGAGGTAGCGCTTGCGCTGGCAGAGCTCGATCTGCTGCAGCCCGTGCCACTTCTCGGGCAGGGGGAGGAGCCCCTTGGACAGAAGGGTCACCTCCTCGATCATCACGGAAAGCTCGCCGCGCCTGGTGCGAAAGATGTCGCCCTTGACGCCGATGTGGTCGCCCACGTCGATTGTCTTCTTCACCCACTTGATCCTGTCCGGACCGATCGTCTTTTTCTCGAAGATGACCTGGAACTGGCCGTGGATATCCTGAAGGCGCGCGAAGATGAGGTTGCCCATGTTGCGAAAAGCGACGACGCGGCCGCAGATCGCCACGCCCGCCGTACCTTCTTCGAGCTCCGACACCGCGCCGAGGGTGTGGGTGGGCGCGTAAGTATCCGGATAGGGATTGATGTTGTCTGCCCTGAGCGTATTCAGCTTTTCGACGCGAACAGGATCGAATTCGACGGTCATGGATCGCTCCTTGTTGCGGGACCGGGAAAAACCGTTGAATTATGCACAATGCCGATCAAAGGACAAAACACTTTCCACCGCCCCATTTCGAGGAGGAAGCATTCTATTGAATTCCGAATCGGACCGCTCTATGATAGTCCCGTCGCTGGGACTGGCATCCCGGCGCGGATCGTATTGCACTCCGGCCAAAGCGTTCGGTGGCGCCGCGGGAGGTCGGTTTCTCAGAAAGGACACCGATGAGAAATTTCAACTCCTCGCTCTGGTATTCGCCCAGCGAAGACGCGTTCACCATCAAAGCCACCGAGGGCTGCTCCTGGAACAAGTGCCTCTTCTGCGCCCTCTACAAGGATCGCAAGTACAGCATCATCCCCTTGAAGGAGATCGAGAGAATTCTCGGCAAAGTTCCGGCTGACGATATCCCGGAGATCACCTCCGTTTTCATCGGTGAGGGCAACGCGCTCTCCGCTGGACCGGCTTATCTATTGAAGCTGCTCGTTCTCATCACCGACACATTCCCCGACGTCAAGCGGATCGGCATCAACGCCACGGCGCCCGACGTGATGAAGAAGAGGCCCAAGACTCTCAGGGATCTTCGCGACGCGGGGCTGACCACGATCTACATGGGAATGGACTCGGGCGATCGAAAAGCAATCAAATCGATGAAGAAGGGAGGCGATCCCGAGACGATCATCAAAGCCGGACGCCGGGTCATGGATTCGGGAATCACCTTGCGGCTCAACGTGCTCCTCGGCGCGGGCGGCCGTCAGGACAAGAAGGCCCACATCGAGGGCACCGCGTCGGTTCTCAAGGAGATCAATCCCAACGTCATCTCGATCAGCACCTTGAGCCTCATGTCGGGCGCACCGCTCTTCGCCATGGTGAAGAAGGGCGAGTACACCCACCCCACGCCGATCGAATCGGTCATCGAGATGCGGCGCCTCATCGACTCGCTCGACCTGACGGGGACTTTTGTCCACTCCGGCCACCACACCAACATGGTCCATATCGCCGGCCATCTGCCTGAGAAGAAGAAGGAGCTCGTCCGAACGCTCGACCGCTTCCTGAACAATCCCACCGACGAGCTCCTCACCACGGAGTACTTTCAAAAAGGATCGTGACATGGACGATCCGCTCCCCGGGATCACCGAGAAGATTGAGGGGGTCCTGGAAAAGATCGTCTATCGCAACGACGAGAACGGCTACACCGTGGCGCGCCTCATCGTCGACGAGTCGGACCGCCCGATCACGGTAACGGGCAATCTTTTTTCCATCTCGCCGGGCGAGAGCCTGCGCTGCACCGGCAAATGGGTCTCTCACGCCCGGTTCGGAAAGCAGTTCCACGTCGACATCTTCGAGGTCACTGCCCCGAGCACGCGCGAGGGAATCGTCAAGTATCTGTCAAGCGGTCTGGTCAAGGGGATCGGACCCAAGCTCGCGCAACGCATGGTCAAGCTATTCGGCAAGGAGACGCTACGCATCATCGAGGAGGAGCCGCAGCGCCTGCGGGAGGTAGACGGCATCGGCGCCGGGCGCATCCATGACATCTCGGCGGCCTGGGGCGCCCACCAGGATATCCAGGAGATCATCGTCTTCCTCCGGAGTTACGGTGTGGGCCAGGCGCTGGCCGCCAAGATCTACAAGCACTACGGCAAGGAGACCGTGGGGCTGATCCGGGAAAACCCCTACCGGCTCTGCGAAGAGGTCATCGGGATCGGATTCAAGACGGCTGACCGGATCGCCGCCAACCTCGGCGTGGAAAAGGACTCGCCCTTCCGGATCCGCGCGGTGATCGCCCACCTCCTCGACAAGGCCGCGGGCGAAGGCCACCTCTGTCTCCCCTGTCCCGAGCTCGTCGAGCGCGCCACCGAGGCGACGGGCTGTGCGCCCGAGATGGTCGGCGAACAGATCGCCGCGAAGGTCGACGACCGTTCCCTCGCCCTGAAGGAACGCTACGTGGCGCCATTCCTCGACGAGGGGCAGGATCGGCGGATGGTCTTCGTGCGCCATCTGGCCGACGCGGAGGCGACGATCGCCTCCCGCCTGCGCGCTCTCAAGCAAAGCCTGAAAAAAGAAGGCGACTTCCACGATCAGAAAGCGCTCGAGTGGGCCGAGAGAGCCAACAATATCGATCTCGACGATGCCCAGCGCGCGGCGATTCTGGCGGCTCTCAAGGAGCCGGTGCTCGTCATCACCGGCGGTCCGGGCGTGGGAAAGACGACCATCATCCGGCTGATCACCCAGATTCTCAGGGGCCGGCAGTTCCGGTGCGCGCTTGGCGCACCCACGGGCCGGGCGGCGAAGCGGATCGCCGAGTCGACCGGCACTGAGGCGTCGACGATTCACAGGCTGCTCAAATTCAATCCGCGCACTTACTCATTCGACCACAATCGGTCCAATCCCCTCTCCTGCGACTACGTGATTCTCGACGAGTGTTCCATGATCGACGTGCCTCTCGCGGCCCGACTCCTTGAGGCTGTGCCCGACAGCGCGCGGATCCTGTTCGTGGGAGACGCTGACCAGCTCCCCTCGGTCGGACCCGGGAATTTCCTCGGCGACCTGATCGCGTCGGGCCGATTCCGGGTCAAGGCCCTGACCCGGCTCTTTCGTCAGAAAGCCGAGGGAGGGATCATCACCGCGGCCCATGCCGTGAACCGGGGCGAGATCCCGAGGTTCAGTCCGGCCGGCGAGCAGGGCGAGATCTTCTTCATCGAACAACCCGACGGGGACGCGGCAGCCGCCATGGTGGTGCGGCTCGTCACCGAGCGGATCCCGGCGCGGTTCGGTTTCGATCCTGTGCGCGACATTCAGGTCCTCACGCCGATGCACAAGGGACCTGCCGGGACGGAGAAGCTCAACGTCGCCCTGCGCCAGGCGCTCAATCCCGGAGAGGGAGGAATCCTGCGGCACGATGCCCTCTTCCGCGGCGGCGACAAGATCATGCAGACGCGCAACAATTACGATCTGGGCGTGTTCAACGGCGACATGGGTTCGATCGAGTCGGTGGACGCTGAGAAAGGGCGCATCAAGATACGTATCGACGAACGGCTCATCGAATTCGATACCGATCACCTCGACGAACTGGTCCACTCCTATTGCGTATCGATTCACAAGAGTCAGGGCTGCGAGTTCCCTGTCGTCGTTCTCCCCCTGCTCACCCAGCATTTTCTGCTGCTGAAACGTAACCTCCTTTACACGGGTATCACGCGGGCGCGTAAGCTGCTCGTCCTCGTCGGAACAAACAAGGCCTTGCGCATTGCCGTGGGAAACGACACGATCAGCGAAAGGTATTCGCTGCTCAAGGAAAGGCTCAAACTCGACACCGGCTTCTGAGAGGGATTGGAAAGGAATGTATGACGGAGCGTTCCAAAGAGACTCTGACCGCCACAGTGACGCGCCTTCACTCGAAAGCGTGCTTCGCCGTTCTTGACGGAGAGCAAGCCGAGACCCGCTGCGTGCTCAGTGGTCGGATCTTTGAAAACCTGGAGGGCGAAACAAAGCCGGTCGCCGTGGGTGACCGGGTCCGGCTCGAATCAGACGGCACGACTCTCGCCGTCGTCGAGGTCTTCGAACGGCGCAACTGTCTGCGACGGCCGTCGGTGCTGCGCGAAAAAACCTTTCAGGTCATCGCCGCCAACGTGGACCGGATGCTGGTCGTGGCCTCGGTCCGCAATCCGGTCTTGAAGCCGGGGCTGATCGACCGATTTCTGGTCGCTGCCGGAATCGAGGAGATGGGCGGCGTGGTCTGCGTCAACAAGGTCGACCTCGCCGAGACCGACAAGGATCGGGAACTGCTCGACAGGTGCCAGTCGGTCTACGACAAGTGCGGCTATCGATTCGTGCCGACTTGCGCCCACGACGGGCGGGGCGTGACAGAGCTCAAGGAGATCCTTTCCGAGGGGATCACCCTCATCGTGGGCCATTCGGGCGTGGGGAAATCGACCCTGCTCAATGCGATGGACCCCCGGCTCTCGCTCGCCACCGGCGATATCGGCCGCAAGACCCGCAAGGGAACGCACACCACCACCTCGGTGCGGCTCATGCAACTCGACAGTGGCGGATTCGTCATCGACACACCGGGGATCCGCGAGTTCGGAATTTCCACGATCGACACCCACCACCTCGGCCATTATTTTCCCGAGATCGCCGCGGTGCTTCACGGGTGCCGCTTTCCCACATGCACCCACGATCACGAACCGAGTTGTGCGGTCAGGCAAAAGGTGGAGGCAGGCGAGATTTCCGCAATGCGCTTTGCGAGCTATCTGAGGATTCTCAAAAGCCTTAAATGATCATCGGCCGATTGCCCCTGAGGACAACCGGCCGATTGGTGGCAACAGGATATTTCGTCCTGTCATGAAGAAAACTTCTCTGGTCGTTTGCTGCTCTATAATATGACTCGTCAAAAGAGAAGTAACTTCCTTAGAAAAAAAATCCCGGTCCTCGTGGACCGGGATTTTTTATTGTTTCAACGGTGAATCAAGCAAGATGGCGCTGGATTACATACCCATGCCGCCCATGCCGCCCATTCCGCCCATTCCGCCCATGCCGCCGCCCATACCGCCCATTCCGCCAGGCATTCCGGCGGGCATGGCGGGCTTGTCCTCCTTGACGTCGGTCACGAGGGCGTCGGTGTTGAGAAGAAGGGTCGCGATCGACGAAGCGTTCTGGAGCGCGGTACGGACCACCTTGGCGGGATCGATGATGCCCGCCTTGACGAGGTCTTCGTAATCGCCCTTGGCGGCGTTGAATCCCTCGTTCTTGCTCTTGGCGTTCATCACCTTCTGAAGCACGATCGAGCCGTCGAAGCCGGCGTTTTGGGCGATCGTCTTGATCGGAACCTGGAGAGCGCGGCGCACGATGTCGACGCCGATCTTCTCGTCGCCTCTCGTGCGGATGTTGTCGAGAGCAGACAGGGACCGGAGAAGCGCCACGCCGCCGCCGGGAAGAATTCCCTCTTCCACCGCGGCGCGGGTCGCGTGAAGGGCGTCCTCGACGCGGGCCTTTTTCTCTTTCATCTCGGTCTCGGTGGCAGCGCCCACGTTGATCTGGGCCACGCCGCCGGCGAGCTTGGCGAGCCGCTCCTGGAGCTTTTCGCGGTCGTAGTCGCTGGTCGACTTCTCGATTTCGGTCTTGATCTGGCCGATGCGTGCCTGAATGTCGGCGCTCTTGCCGGAACCCTCAATGATGGTGGTCGTATCCTTGGACACGATGACCTTCTTGGCCCGGCCGAGATCCTCGAGTCCGAGGTTCTCGAGGTTGATCCCCAGGTCCTCGAAGACGGGCTGCCCGCCGGTGAGAACGCCGAGGTCTTCCATCATCGCCCTGCGGCGGTCGCCGAACCCGGGAGCCTTCACGGCCGCGGCACTGAAGATGCCGCGCAGCTTGTTGACCACGAGCGTGGCCAGGGCTTCGCCGTCCATGTCCTCGGCCACGATGACGAGCGGCTTGCTCGACTGGGCCACCTTCTCGAGAAGCGGGACGAGATCCTTGATCGACGAGAGTTTCTTTTCATAGATGAGGATGTAGGGATCGTCGAGAACGGCTTCCATCTTCTCCACGTTGGTCACGAGGTGGGGAGAGAGATAGCCCTTGTCGAACTGCATTCCCTCGACCCATTCGACGGTGGTGTCGAGCGACTTGCCTTCTTCGACGGTGATCACGCCGTCCTTGCCCACGCGGTCCATGGCTTCGGAGATGATCTCGCCGATCGTTTTGTCGTTGTTGGACGCCACGGCACCGATCTGGGAGATCTCCTTCTTGCCCTTGACCGGGATGGCGAGAGATTGCAGCTCGTTGATGATGGCCACGGTCGCCTTCTCGACGCCGTTCTTCAAGCCGAGCGGGTTGGCGCCGGCCGTGACATTCTTGAGTCCTTCTTCGTAGATCGCCTCAGCGAGCACGGTGGCGGTAGTGGTGCCGTCGCCAGCCACGTCGGACGTCTTGGATGCGACCTCCTTGACCATCTGGGCGCCCATGTTCTCGTAGGCATCTTCGAGCTCGATCTCCTTGGCCACGGTCACACCGTCCTTGGTGATGGTCGGCGATCCGAAAGACTTCTGGAGGATCACGTTGCGGCCCCGCGGGCCGAGAGTGATCTTGACCGTCCTGGCGAGCTTGTTGACGCCGTGGCGGATTTTCTCCCGTGCTTCCTGATCAAATGCAATCTTCTTGGCTGTCATTGATAACTCCTTGGATATCTCATAACGAGGTTTAGCGTCTACTTGATGATGGCGAGGATTTCCTCTTCCCTGAGCAGAAGGAGGTCCTCTCCCTCGAGCTGGATCTCCGTACCGGCGTACGACGAGAACAGGACCCGGTCCTCGGGCTTGACCTGAAATGTCTGGCGGCTGCCGTCCTTGAGAAGAGCGCCGTCACCGAGAGCAAGAACGACCGCTTCCTTCGGTTTTTCCTTGGCCGCATCGGGGAGGACGATTCCGCCCTTGGTCGTGGTTGCAGCCTCGGCCCTGCGGACGAGAACGTAGTCATTGAGAGGCTTGATCTTCTGAGTCATTGCTTCCTCCTGCTTGTGTAAAACTATCGAGAAAAAGTGCTATTCGACTGTCTTTGAATGATCCGCTGTGGAGAATCTCATTCCCTATAAAAGAACTTGGAGAGGAGCTGTTCGACCGACCGTTTCATGAGATCGATCTGAATCGGCTTGCTCAAAAAGGAGAATCCGCCCGCTTCGAGCGCCCTGAGCATGTTGTCTCTCGACGCATCTCCCGACATGAAGATGCAGGGGAGGTCCCCCCTCTCGTCCAGGATGGAGCGGAACGCTTCGATGCCCGAGAGACCGGGCATGTTGATGTCCATCACGGAGAAGGAAATCTGTTTCTTCAAGGCGATTTCCACTGCCTCCAGACCCGATCGAGCGGGAAAAACCTTGAATCCCTCGGAAATGAAAAAGGCCGCGAGGCTCTCGCGCAGCGCGTCATCGTCCTCGGCCAGAAGAATGGACAGCATCGACCGGTAAAGCCTCATGCGCGTTTCGGCGTCCATAACCCTCTGCCTTGATGAAAGTTAACAAAAATTGAAAGATGCCCACTCGGGCAGGACCATCGACAAATCGGGGCCCTTTATGAAAAATGGCCTCAATGGGTGCAAATAACAAAAGCAATGCCAAACGGGCCACAGTATAGCGATTGACTTAATCTATTATAATAAAACAAATTAAAACATTTTGTACCGCGACGAAAGGGAAGGACATGCCTTTTTGGCAGAACACACTCAGAGACCGGACAAGAAGCGTGTCATTCTGACACCCCCGGCAGACCCAATTTGGCGATGGAGCGGAATGGAATAGAATCTGCTTGAACCTGTTCACGATCGAGCATTAGAATCCCCAGATTGATGTCGATTCACCAGACCGGAGCGAACAAAATGACCGAACTTCCCCAGAACGGCACTGGCACAGAGGTTTTCCTCTTCGAAAATGGTCTCACCCAGACCGATTCAGAGGTCACCCGCCTCATCGATCTCGAAGAGGAACGCCAGATCCGTAAAATCATTCTCATTGCGTCGGAAAGTGTCTGCCCCCGCGCCGTGCGCGAAACCCTGAGCTCTTCCTTCTCCAATCTCTACGCCGAGGGCTACCCGTCGACGCGGATGGCGCAATCGGTCGAACAACCGATCGACGCCCACGATCACCATCTCTCCTTTTTCCGGCGCTACTACGACCAGAGATACTACAAGGGGTGCGACTACATCAACTTTGTCGAATCGCTCTGCAAGCAACGCGCCGCCAGGCTCTTCGCCACCGACCGGTTTGCCGGTCCCAAGATCGCCCCGTCGGAGCTCTTCGTCAATGTCCAGCCCCTCTCGGGCGCGGCAGCCAACAACGCCGTCTACAACGCCTTTGTCAAGCCGGGCCAGACCGTGATGGGCCTCAACCTCTCGGCCGGCGGACACCTGACCCACGGATCTCCTGTCAACCGATCGGGCATCTCGTTCAACATCGTTCCCTATACGGTCAGCCCAGCCACGGGGCGTCTCGACTACGACCAGATCGTCGACCTGGCCAGGGAGCACAAGCCGCGCATGATCATCGGCGGCTTCTCGGCCTATCCCTGGAGCATCGACTGGCACGCCCTGCGCGCGGCGGCTGACGCGGCCGGCAAGGAGTGCATTCTGCTCGCCGACGTCTCCCACCCGGCGGGCCTGATCATCGCGGGCCAGTTTCCGAGTCCGATCGGGATCGCCGACGTGACCATGACCACGACACACAAGACCCTGTGCGGCCCGCGCGGCGCGATCCTGATCACCACCCGGCCCGACATGGCCAAGGCGATCGACATGGGCGTCTTCCCCGGCGAGCAGGGCGGGCCCCACATCAACTCGATCCTGGCCAAGGCCGTGGCCTTCGAGATCGCTCTCTCCGACGAGTTCCAGACCCTGCAGCGAAAGATCAAGCAGAACGCAGTCTATCTCTCCAAGGCGATCGAGCAGAGGGGGCTCAAACTCGCCTACGGCGGGACAGACTCCCACCTCTTCCTCATCGACCTGAACACGATCGAGGGAGAGCAGAAGCATTCGCTCCGCGGCGAGGTCGCCTCGAGAATCCTCGACCTCTGCGACATCACTCTCAACAAGAACACCATCGCGGGCGACACCAACGCCGCCCACCCTTCAGGGATCCGGATCGGGACCACGTGGATCACCCAGCGCGGTTTCGGCGAGGTGGAGCTCGATCGCCTTGCCGACCTGATTCACAAGGTGCTCACCAACGTCGAGCCTTTCCACTACATCGGCGCGGGCAACGAGATGGGCCGCGGCAAGATCGACTTCCGCGTCATGGAGGAGGTCAAGAGCGAGGTGCGCGAGCTGCTCGAGACAACAAGCCCGGACTATCCCGACAAGAACCCTCTTTACCCCCACTTCTCGGCGCGCGGCGACGAGCCCGCGTCGGCGGTCATGAGCGAACTCGAAAAGGCCGGAGCCCGGGCGGGCGTCGAGGGAGGAGTTTTCGTGGCCGAATCCTTCGGCGATACGGCGAAGGAGGAGCAGATCCTGAAAACAGCGTGCGGCCTGGCCGATCTGAGCCAGACCCCCCTCCTGAAGATCTCCGGCGAACGGGCGGGGCATTTCGCGCAGACCGCGCTGACCTGCGACGCGGTCACCATGGAGCCGGGAAGCGTGAAGCGCACCTTCATGTTCGACGCCGACGGAATCATGATTACCAGCCTGCTCCTCTACCGCCTCGAGCGGGACGAGAACGGCTTCGACCATTACCTCCTCGCTCTCGACACTCTCGACAGCTTCACCGCCCTGACCTGGCTCAGGGGGCTGTCCGACGGATACACCCTTCTCGACAAGGACGATCCCTACAAGAAAGCCGAGGGACCGGTGGTGGTGGCCGAATTGCGCCGCGCGGGCGATGCCCGCGACCAGCGGATCCGCCTCGCCCTGGCCGGCCAGAAAGCCGAGGAGGTGGCCAACGAGATTCTGCCCGAAACGGTCGGGCTCAGCGAAGGATCTTTCATCGAAGTCGACTGCGGCGGAACGACCCTGACCGTGGCGCGCGACGGGAATCTCTTTGGTGTGGGCGGGTACGAGATCGTCATGCATCCTGTGCAGGCCCCGGGATTCTGGCGCCACATCCTCGGCGAGAGCGGTGGGCGAGTCAAGCCGGTGGGCTACACGGCGATCAAGAATACAGCCACCCGGGGGGGATGTCCTTTCGGCGAGGACGACGGGCCAAGCGCCATCCCTCTCATCGAAACCCTGCCCGAGGGTTTCGATCTCAGCAAGCCGTGGTTTCTCGGATGCAAGGAACTCCCGGCGCCCGAGAGCCGCGACGAGTACCGCTGGCAGCCCGAGGAGGGACCGCTCAAGCGGACTCCGCTCTACGAGATCCACAAGAAGCTCACACAGAAAGATCTGATCATTCCCTTCGCGGGATACGAGATGCCGGTCTGGTACACCCGCGTCAGCGACGAACACCAGGCGGTGCGCACCACGGCGGGGCTCTTCGACGTGGCCCACATGGGAGTGATGGATTTCTCAGGACCCCATGCCACGCGCTTTCTCGATTTTTGCACCACCAACTACGTAACGCGCATGGCGATCGGCCAGGCCCAGTACTCCTACATCCTCGATCCCGACGGCAATGTGCTCGACGACATCATGGTCTACCGCCGCGCGCGCGATCGGTTCATGATCGTCTGCAACGCGGTCAACTTCGACAAGATCTTTGCCTGGCTCAACGCGGTCAACTCGGGTGAATTCATCGTGAGCCGCCAGAATCCGGGCGCACGCAGCGAAGGAGAGGTGGTCATCCGCGACCTCAGAGACCCGTCAAGCGGCGACGACATGCTGGTCGATCTCGCCTTCCAGGGACCGCTCTCCACGAAGGTTCTCCTGAAACTCATGGATGACGGCGCCCTCAAGGAGCAATTCTGCCACCTGCCCAAGTCTCACCTCATGGACGTCAAGCTGGCCGGCCTCGACGTGATCGCCTCGCGCACCGGCTACACGGGCGAGGACCAGGCTTACGAGCTGTTCGGCCACCCGGACCGCGCCGCCGAGCTCTGGGGGGCCATCCTCGAGGCGGGCGCTCCTCTCGGCGTCGTTCCGGCCGGTCTCGGATCGCGCGACTCGACGCGCTGCGAAGCGGGCCTGCCCCTCTACGGCCACGAACTGGCGGGCGACTACGACATCGATCCGATCGAGGCGGGCTACGGATACTTCGTCAAGTTCCACAAACCCTTCTTCATCGGCCGCCAGCCCTTGCTCGAACGGTGGCTCAAACCGAGAAAGAAAAAGATCGTCCGCTTCCGCGTGACCACCAAGATGCCGCGCACGGTCAAGCCGGGCGACGTTGTCGTGGAGCGTTCGGGACGGTTCATCGGCCACGTGACGAGCTGCGTCCTCGTCAAGGGCAAGCAGATCGGCTTGGCGCTCGTCGATTCCAACTTCGCGCGCGTGAATTCGCGCCTCGCCATCTTCCCACTGCCGCCGGGCAAAAAGGCGCCCCCGGCCGTGACCTTCGACGCGGTGAAAAAGGGAGATCGTCTCGTGGTGAGCGAGCGGGCCAAGGTGATTTCGCGCTTTCCGATGAGAAAGTGATCCCTGTCGGACTTTCGACCGATCAGGTCCTGAGCTTGCGCCACGATCTGAAAGAAAAGACGAAAATGAGTGTGAAGAGACCGGCACCCACCCAGCCGGCGAAAGACCCTGTTCCATCGGGCAGGATCATGATCGCCACGGCGGTGCCGAAGAGCAGAAGCGTCTCCGCGAGAAACCAGACCAGGGCGGTCCAGTGTCGAAAGAAGACGATCCCCACCAGAGCCTGTATCACGGCGAGACCGAGGAGCAGCAGCCCCACGTAGAGAGTCGCGCCGGTGAAAACGATTCCCAAAGCCTGTTCTCCTGCAGCCATGACCGGTGTTGTCGTGATCGCGGTTCGTTATACACTCTGAGCGGATTCAAGGAAAGGCTCTCATGAATGTCGAAGATCTCCTGAGACGCGCCCGTCTTTACCTCATCTATACGGACGCCCTCTCGGCCCTCCCGATCGAGGAAGCCCTGGTCGGCGCGGCGCGCGGCGGCGTCGATCTCGTCCAGATCCGCGAGAAGGGCGGCCACGACGAGCGTGTCGCTCTGACACGCCGTGCCCTGAACGCGCTCGGCGGATCGGATGTGCTCGTTCTCGTCAATGACGATCCTGCCGCTGCCGTGGAGGCGGGCGCCCATGGCGTCCACCTCGGCCCCGACGACATGGAACCCCGCGCCGCACGCCGGATCGTCGCGCCCGGAATGCTCCTCGGTCTCTCCACCTCGACTCTCCACGACGCCCGGGACGCGGTCGCCGCCGGTGCCGACTATATCGGCGTGGGCACCGTGTTCGCCACGGGCACGAAAACAGGCAAGACGATCATCGGTCCCGAGGAAGCGGCCCGCATCGGCAGGTCGGTTTCAATCCCGGCATTCGCCATCGGCGGTATCGACAGGGCCGGCGCCGAGCGACTGGCTGCGGCGGGTTGCGGCCGCGCGGCTGTCTGCGCAGCCATCATCGCCGGATCGGACGTGGAGAAACAGGCCGCTGCCATAAAGAAAGCGCTCTTCCAGAATACACGGACGGAATGACCGCGGTGCCCGGCAGCCGTCTCAATCGGCGTACCGAGCGCGCAGAGGGGGCGCAACCCGCAGCATGAGGAAGACCCGCTCGAAGATATCCACCCATTCGGACAGCTCCGCCGAGAGCTCATCGGGGCCGGGAGGCACGAGGCCCGCATCGCACGCATCGCCTGTCTCCTGCTCGACCTTGCGGCGGTAGGTGGTGAGTGTGCGGTCCCCAAAGCGAAGAATTTCGTGAAAATCCTCGGAGAAGAAAACAACGACCGGCACGCGCAGAGCGCCCAGAAGGCGCAGTTCGTCCTGCAGTTCCGTCGACACGTCACGGTCGATGAAACGGACCGCGGCCGACCCGCCGGCATGAGACGCGATCGCCTCGATCATGGGACCTTGCCGGGCGCAGTCCCCGCACCAGACACCGCTGTAGACGAGCACGTTGAGAGAGCGGCCGTGGCCGCTGATGCGCTTCTTTTGCCGATCGTCGAGAGCGCAAAGCGAATCACCCATGCGCGCCCACTTGGACGCGTGAACCGGGTCGGAGCGATCGAGGTATTCCTTCAGCGGGCGGGCTTGGGCGAACTGTTCTTTCCAGAATTCCGCCCGGATATCGTAGTACTTGGGTTTCTGGGTCATCGATCGAGTCAATCCTGCAGCAGCGCGAGGAATTCCTCCTCGCTGAGAACGGGGATATTCAGAGCCTGCGCTTTCTTGACCTTGGAGCCGGGCTTCTGACCCATCACGAGATAGTCGAGATTGCCGCTCACCCCGGAGAGGATGCGTCCGCCCGCGGCCTTGACCTCGGCCTCGAATTCCTTGCGCGGCCTCGAAAGCGCTCCAGTGAAAAGAAAGCTCTTTCCACTCAGAGCGCCGCCCGCAACAGGTTCGAGAGGTTGGGGCCCGACACCGGCGGCGAGGATCGCATCGAGATCGGCCATCGCTTGTCGGTCAGTGAAGAACGCGGTGAGGCTCGACGCCATCTTGGCGCCGATCTCCTTGATTCCCTCAAGATCCTCGGCGGTGGACTTCCGGAGCCTGTCCAGGTCCTGGTAGTGAATAGCCAGAGTTTCAGCCGCTGTCTCGCCCACATGGCGGATTCCGAGGGCGAAAATGAAACGGTTGAGAGGGAGGGCTTTCGAATTTTCGAGGGCTTCCACGAGGTTATGGGCTGACTTTTCCCCCATCCGGTCGAGCCCGGCGAGCGTCTGCGCGTCGAGGGAATAGAGGTCGGCGAGGCGCCGCACCAGTTTTCGCTCCACGAGCTGGTCGATCAGCTTGCCGCCCATGCCCTCCACGTCAGCGGCTGTCCGCTGCACGTAATGCCGAATCCGCGCCTTGAGAACAGCCACGCAAGCCCGATCGGGGCAGCGCACCGCCACCTCGTCGGGATCGTCGACCACCTCCGTGCCGCACGCCGGGCAGTGGGTGGGCATGATGAACGGTTTCGTTCCCTTGGGCCGCAGGTCCTTGATGATCTTCACAACGTGGGGGATCACATCGCCGGCGCGTTCCACCAGAACCTCATCCCCCACGCGGGCGTCGAGACGCTCGATCTCCTCCTGGTTGTGGAGCGTAGCGCGCGCGATCTGCACACCCCCCACCTGGACCGGATCGAGTCGCGCCACCGGTGTCAGGGTGCCGGTGCGGCCCACCTGAATCGTGATGTCGAGAAGACGCGTCGTTTCCTGCCGCGCGGGAAACTTGAAAGCGATCGCCCACCGCGGCGACCGCGAGCGGACGCCGAGCCTCCCGCACACGTCGAGCCTGTCGACGCGGATCACCGCCCCATCAACCTCGAAGGGGATCTCTTCGCGGCGAGCGAGAATCTTGTCGTAGTGGCGCAGAGCGTCGGAGAGCGTTCCTGTCAGGGCGTGGTCTCCGAGCGTCTTGAGCCCCATATTCGGAAGATCGTCGATGAACTGACTGTGAGTCCGGAAAGCGATCCCCTCGGTGGCGCCCACGCCATAGAAATAGACATCGAGAGGCCGTGCGGCCGTCACCCTGGAATCGAGCTGCTTGAGCGAACCGGCAGCGAGGTTGCGCGGATTGGCAAAAGGCTCCTCTCCGCGTTCGGCCCGCTCACGGTTGAGCGTCCGGAACGCGTCGCGGGCGATCACCACTTCTCCGCGCACCTCCAAGAGCTTGGGAGGTTGGCCGTGGCCGATCTTGAGTTCGAGCGGCACCGATCGGATGGTGCGAATATTCTCGGTCACATCCTCGCCTGTCCGACCGTCGCCGCGCGTGGCGCCGCGCACGAGGAGACCATCCTCGTAGACGACCTCCACGGCCAACCCATCGAGCTTGGGTTCACAGGTGAAGGCTGATTCGAGATCCTCCGTCTCGAGATAATGGAGAAGCTGACCGTGCCATTCGTTGACCTCGTCGGCCTCGTAGGTGTTCTGCAGGCTCAGCATCGGAGTCCGGTGCGTGTACGACTCGAGCCCCGCGAGCGGCGCAGCGCCCACCCGCTGCGACGGTGACGTGGCGTCGACCCAGTCGGGATGGGCCGTCTCCAAAGCGAGGAGCCGGCCCATGAGTTCGTCGTAAGCCGCGTCGGACAGAATCGGATCGTTGAGAACGTAGTAGCGCCGGTCGTGTTCGATGATTTCGGCTTTGAGCGCGTCGTACTCGCCGCGCGCCGAATCGGTCTTCTTTTTGGACATGGCCTCTCTCCCAAACCGCCAGGGCCTGCGATTCATGAATCGCCGGTGCCGCCGATTCTACACGATCAGCATGGCGTCGCCGTAGGAGTAAAAACGGTAGCCTCGCGTCACCGCCTCTGCATAGGCGCCGAGGATCCGTTCGCGGCCCGCAAGGGCCGAAACGAGAAGGAGCAGTGTCGACCGGGGCAGATGAAAATTGGTAATCAGCGCGTCCACGGCTTTGAAGGTGTAGGGCGGGTAGATATAGATCCCTGTCCGGCCTGAGCCCGGCTCGACCAGGCCGTTGTCACTTGCCACGGTCTCGAGCACGCGGGCCGACGTGGTTCCCACTGCCACGATCCTGCCCCCGGCGCGCCGTGTCTGGTTGATGGCTGCCGCTGTTGCATCGGAAATTTCATAATCCTCGTGGTGCATGACGTGAGAGCCGAAATCCTCGGCCCGCACCGGCGCAAAGGTGCCCACCCCCACGGCGAGGGTCACGAATACTGTTCCCACACCCGCCGCACGGAGCGTCTCGAGCAGGTCAGGAGTGAAGTGGAGCCCGGCCGTGGGTGCGGCAACAGCCCCGTCGCGCGCCGCGTAGACCGTCTGGTACCGCGCCCTGTCGATGCTGTCCCGCTCATCGCTCTCCCAGGAGCGCTTTATATAGTGGGGAAGCGGCATGCGGCCCCGTTCGAAAAGACCCGACCTGCCATCCACATCAATGAAGGCCGTTTCCCACTGGCCCCCGCCCCGGAAAACTCGGAGCCGAGCGCGTCCGCCCCTGACCAGAGCCAGTTCTTCGCCCTCCTTGAGCCGGCCCGAGGGCTTGGCCATCACGATCCACGAAAACTCGCCGGGCGCCTCCTCTTCCCCCTCGGGGGCAGGACGGAGAAGAAAGAGCTCCACTCTCCCGCCAGTGGCGCGCCGTGCCTCGATGCGGGCGGGAATGACCCGCGTATCGTTCATGACAAGGAGATCGTTGGGTCTCAGAAAGGCGGTCAGATCCTCAAATCGACCGTGTCTGAGCGCGTCCTCCCGGCGATCGAGAACGAGAAGTCTCGAGCGGGACCGCTCCTCGGCCGGGATCTGGGCGATCAACTCCTCAGGCAGGTCATAATCATAATCCATCAAACTATTCATATTTTTACTTTTCGCCTAACTGTGACAATGTCCGCAAAATCGTTTCGAGGCGATCGAGGATAAATATCAAAAGATAGAGGCACTATTAAGCATTTATTTTTTCAAAGTCCTTTACAGGCGGGAAGGGGCGCAACTATCATTCCTGATGATGAGTTTTACGTAGCACCCCCGCGAACAGCTGCACCGCGTTGATGCTGAACAATTACGCGCCGCGGCTGACACGAGGTCTCATTAATTATTGATTAGGGCGCACAAACCAATCAGGCGGGTGTCCCGGCACAAATTCCCATGGAAACCTGGAAGATCGTAATCTTAGCGTGTTATTTCTCCATTATGGGGGTGCTCTCCATCTATGGAATCCACCGCTATTATCTCGTCTATCTCTACTACCGCCACAAGAAGCAGGTTCCCCAGCCCAAGGAAGAGTTCGGCGAGCTGCCCGGCGTTCTGGTTCAGTTGCCGATTTTCAACGAAGCTCTCGTGATCAATCGCCTCATCGATTCTGTCTGCGCTCTCGACTATCCCCGCGATCGGCTGGAGATCCAGGTTCTCGATGACTCGATCGACGAGACGTGCCAAGTGGCCGAGGCCAAGGTCGCCGAAAAACGCGCCGAGGGTTTCAACATCACCCGGATCCACAGAACCGACCGGGTCGGCTTCAAGGCGGGCGCCCTTGCCGAGGGGCTCAGGCACACGGACAAGGAATACATCGCCATATTCGATGCCGATTTCCTGCCCAAGCCGGACATGATCCGCAACATCATCCACCATTTCACCGATGACGGGGTGGGAATGGTCCAGGTCCGCTGGGGGCACTTGAACAGGCGATTCTCGCTCCTCACAAGGCTGCAGTCGATCCTTCTCGACGGCCATTTCGTGGTGGAGCACACGGCGCGCAATCGTTCGGGCCGGTTCTTCAACTTCAATGGAACGGCCGGAATGTGGCGCCGCGCGTGCATCGACGATGCGGGCGGCTGGCACCACAACACCCTGACCGAGGACCTCGACCTGAGCTACCGCGCCCAGCTCAAGGGATGGCGTTTCGTCTACGATTTCCCCCAGGTGGCGCCCGCTGAGCTTCCGATCGAGATGCAGGCCTTCAAGTCGCAGCAGCACCGGTGGGCCAAGGGATCGATCCAGACGGCGCGCAAGAACCTCGGCGACATCTGGAAGAGCCCCATTCCGTTCAAGACCAAGCTGGAAGCGACCTTTCATCTCACGAGCAATATCAACTACGTGCTCATGGTGATCGTGTCGCTCCTCATGCTCCCGGCGCTTCTCATCCGGTTGAACGACACGAGCGTCGCGCGGAGCCTTCTCTTCGACGTGAGCATCTTCATGGCGGCCACCACGTCGGTGTTAAGCTTCTACCTCGTGTCACAGCGGGAAGCCTACCGGAGCTGGAAGAGACAGATCGTCTATTTTCCCCTTCTGCTCTCGCTCGGAATCGGTCTGTCGGTCAACAATGCCCGCGCCGTGCTCGAAGCGACCTTTGGCAAGGACGTGACATTTATTCGCACTCCCAAGTACAACGTCACTTCAGCCACGCAAAAGGGAACGGCGCGCGAGAAGAAACGCTACACGCCTCAGAAAGCGGCCTGGGTCAGCCTGGAGATATTCCTCGGTGTCTACTTCATCTTTATCACCGGGATCGCCATGTTCCACGGCCAGATTCTGACCGGGTTCTTCCTCGGCCTTTTCATGGTCGGCTATCTGTGGGTCGGGAGCGCGTCCTTTCTCTCATCCCGCGCCAAGCGGATCGCCGCGGCGTAACCGGCCGGTCAACCCTTCCCCATTGCGATCAAACAAAAACCGGGATTGCCGTCTGTTCGATACAGCGACAATCCCGGTGATTCAGTTCAATCGGTCGGCCCTTAGGCCGGCATCTTCGGCCCCTAGGCCAGCACTTTGGGGGCGTTCTGCTCGTCAGGATACTTTCCGAGGAGCTTGTAGATCTCCTGGATGATCAGCTGCGGATGGTGTCCGAAGTAGGGCAGATAGACCGTACCGTCAGGCGCGAGGATGAAGCTTCTCCCGAAGGGGATGCCGATAGCGGGGTGGTTGTACTGCCACCCGATATCGCCCGACTCCTCGTAGAGGATCGAACCGCGCAGGTAGTAGTTATCCCAGAAGGTCTCGCACCAGGCGCGCGTCTCCTCGAACCAGCCTCCCTGGTCCCAGATGAAGGTCAGCCCCTGGGGATGATTCTCGAACTCCTTGACAATCGTGTTCTGCATATCCGCGACCGCGGGGGGAGTATAGGGTCACCACGAGGCGTACAGGTTGAACCAGATCACCTTCCCGAAATGATCGGACAGGGTGAACTGCTCCTCGATGAAGCCGCCCTGAGGATCCTTCCGGATCATGGGGAAGGTGAAATCGATGACCGGTTCACCCGGATCGAGATAGGCTGTTTCCCCGAAAACCTGAATGGGGAAGGGGTTTTCATCCTGGTCATTGCTGTAGATGCCTATCGCGCCCTCCACCGGAACGGAGCCGTCGTAGGTCACGAAGAAAGACGCCCACCGGCCCGGATCGAGAGTCCCACTGGTGGTCGGGCTCAGCGGCGTCAGGGCGAACGAAGGATCAGACGGAACGAGATGGGTCACGTTAAGAGAGGCAGGTAACTGTTGTTCTGCACCCAGACCCTCTCCTTACCGCCCGACGGTTTGAATCGGATCCGCTGAGGCCAGCAGTTGATATCGGCCTTGGTGCATTCGGCCGCCGGACGCAGCTTGTAGACATCCATGAAGTCCCAGTTGGCGGTCATGAGGAGATCGTCGTAGATCGCGCCGATGCCGCCGCAGGTGCGTAACTGGCTCTCTATGCCGCGCCGCGAGATATTCTCCGACGCAACCACTTCGACTCCGCCGAGACCGTCCAGGCGGAAGACGAGGACGCGCCACATGGTGGTCATGGCGAGGTCCTCGCCCATCCAGGCAAAGTGCTTGGCACAACCGCCGCAATGGCGATGAGTGCGCTTGGTGAGGTCTCCATCCTGGTAGATCGCGAGCCCTGCGCCTCCGGCGGCGACATAGACATGTCCGTCCTTCATGGTCACATCCTGGGACGTTCCCTCGGCAGTGGCGAGATCATCGCCGTCGATGATCGTCGGCGCTGTCTTGTCTGTCACGTCGACGATCTTGAGGCCGCCCGCTCCATCGGCCACGTAGGCGGTGTTCCCGTCCACGTGGATGGAGAAGGCATCGACGAATCCATCGTCGATCCGACCGACCATCACGGGATTGACACGATCGGTGATGTCGAAAATCCTGATGCCCTTGCTGTGGGCGGTGACATAGAGATAGTCGTCCCTGATGAACATCTTCTCGTAGATGACATTGGTTTCATCCACGGTATTGAGCAACGACAGCGTATCGCCGTTGAGTTCGATGATGCAGAATCCGGTGCTCGCCTCGTTTTCACCGCGATTCAGGTTCACGTAGATGTACGGTTCGTGCTGGGTATAGAGGTTTCGAGCATTGATGTGGACCAGTCGATCGATATAGTTCTCGGTCCCATGAGGCAGAAGATCGCTCAACCGAATCAGTGCGAGCCCTCTGTTCGATGCGACGATCGCTCGACCGCCCGATACCTTCTTGACGGCCATCAAGTGATCGGGGTAATCCTTCTGGCAGTCATACCGGTACAGATAGTCGAGGACCATTTCCTGTGCGTTCAGTTGGAAAAGCGCACAGAGCAGAAGAGCAACCACGATCACGGAACTCTTCAATCCACCTGGGAGCTTCATTGAAACCTCCTTGTCCCTATACAGAATTCGAAACAGAAATAGTTCACGAAAACTCCCGAACCTGTTCGTACGAAAAGTTTTCGGCTATGGGGTCCTTCTGACGGTGTTTGTCAGGTTATATCAAAAACATCTGGGCATTTTAATAAATTCTGAGCAATATTTGGCTGGCTTCGGTCGTGGCTCGAATCTGGAAAGGACGGGGAGTAAAGGACATAAAACAGAAACCGGATCGCCACGTTATGGATGACGACCCGATTTCGGGAGAGATGGAGGACTCTGTGTTCTGGGTGTTCTGGGTGTTCTGGCAGACAGACCAGCCTTGACAATTAGACCGATCTAATATTTTTTATAACATGCGGTTAACCTAGTTGCCCTCTTCGATCCTCGGGAGGATCTGAATCTTCTTCTCTTTCTTGTCGCCTGTCTTCTTGAGAACCACTCTCAATAGGCCGTTTCTGGTTTCAGCCTGAATATTTTCCTCATCGATGTTATCGGGGACGGTCAGAGACCGTGAGAACTCGTATTCACCGTTGCTGAACTCGGTGCGGAGCAGCTTTGTTCCGTCCGGAGTCTCGACAGCGGGTCTCGTTCCCTTGAGGGTCAAAACACCGTCCTTGATGCTCAGGTCGATGTTTTCCGGCTCGATGCCGGGAATCTCGAAGGTAAAGACCCAGCTCTCCGTTTCCTCGTAAACGTTCACTGCCGGGGCGGTCCGGTTTCTGCGCCCGCAGGAATCATCGTCCCACCGGAAAAACCTGTCCAGTTCATCACCGAATCGACTGAGTCCGAAAAAGGGATTCATCATCCTGTTTCTTTTCATGATCGCCATTTTGTACTCCTTTCCGAGTTAAAGTCCGGTTCGTTCTCACGACCGGATTTCGATGTTTTCCACAAGGAGTTCCAAAATGCGTACCAAAATCGAACAAAATATTTTTGTGTCATAACACATTGCAAATAATTTAATTACACACTCTCTTTACAATCCCTTCAATTGGGCACAGACCACTCGCATGCCAACATGACACTGCCATAGTGCCATATTGACACCTAACGCCAGGAACCGAGAGTTCTCACGATGTCTCTGATAAACCGTCCACGCGCCCGCCGGACTTTCCCCGCAATCCGCTCCAGGCGCTCGCCCTCCTTCTCGGCGATCTCGCGAAAGGACATTCCCTTGCAGTGGTGCGAATCGAGAACAGCGTGCTCCTCGCGCGGCGTGCGCGCGATCTGCCGCGCGCAGAGACGGAGAAGAAAGAACCAGGCCCTTTCATATTCGCGCGCTTTCTCGCGAACAAGGGTGATGTGCAAGGGATCGTTTCTGCGACCATCGGCCGGCTCAGGCACCCGGTCGAGAGACCGCATCTGATTCATCCGGTTGCGAAAAGCTTTCTTCACCGCATTCCGTACGATGGTCGACAGCCAGCATTCGAAAGCCCGGCTGCCCTGAAATTCAAACTTTGAACTGTAGAGATAGATCCTCCTCAGGACTGCGGCGACCACCTCGTCTCTATCGATGCGCCCGTTGCCCGCGGCAGTCCGAACACACCTTTCGAGCCAGGGCTGAATCGTGCGGCTGATCGTGCGAAAGAGGTCCTCTTCGCCGGTGCGCGCATAACTCTCGAGAAGACGCCCCGCGGCCGCGCAGGGCGATGCTGCGCAAGGTGATGAATGATCTCGTCGTGATTTTGACGTGGACAGCAAGGCGTCCCTCCCCTTGAAAGCGATCGACATCCTGATATGCAGGGGGCGGAAGCGTCATTACAGGACCGGGCCGAGAAAAGTTCCTGCCTTGCTCATCTCGCGGTTCACGATCTTGCGCGCTCGATGGAGCCTGACCTTGATGTTTCCCACGGAAATTCCCGTGCGCGACGCGATGGTGCGGAGGGAGTTGTGTTCCTCGTATCGCATCTTCATGACCTCGCGGTAGTGGGATGGCAAGGTGTCGACGGTACGCCATAACGCCTCGACTCCCCGGTCGGCGAGCCGTATCTCTTCGCGGCGCAGAGCGGCTCCCAGGGGCGAGCACCAGGTCGCATCGGAGGGTTTCAGCCTTCCGAGGTTGCGAATGAGACGCTTCTCGGTTTTCTTCCGGCGTATCCAATCGATCACCACGTGGTAGCCGATACTGAAGAGCCAGCTCCTGACCCTGCTCTTGTCGAGCAGGGAGTCGAACATCTCGTAAGCACGGATATAAACCTCCTGACAGAGGTCGTCGGCGAGATGATGATCCCGGATCAGCTTGAGGATATAAGACCACAAACTCTGTCTGTGCACGACGACAAGGGTGTTGAATTCGGCATGGCGTGCAGCGATCCGCCGGACGGGCACCAGGTTTTCCATCGAAGATCTCCTCCCTGGTCGACATGCCGCGCAAGAGTAAAAATCTCTGCGGCAGGAGGAGATGTTCCTGATTTGAAAAAAAAGCCTGTGATCAGAGTGCGGCGATGGCGGACATGATGGTCTCTTTGATTCCGTCGAGGCTCAGAGATTCGCCGTCTCGATGGGAAAAATCGATCGGTTCGCCGATGTGGACCGACACGCGGCGGGGACGCGGAAACCACACGCCCTTGGGCAGGACCTTTCCCGTACCCCTGATTCGGACAGGAATGACAGGCACCTGCGCTCTCCGTGCGAGAAAAGCCACGCCCTTGGACGCGCCGCTGAGATCGCCCGGTTCCATCCGCGCCCCTTGCGGAAAAATCGCCACGGGCAATCCGGCATCGAGAACATTGAGCGCCAGGCTCATCGTCGTCTTGTTCAGACTCTCCGTTTTCACGGCCACGCATCGCATGGCGTTGCAGAAACGGTTGAGGAGACGCGAGTAGTAGAATGACTCGATCATCATGAACCGCACCCGTCGCCGCCCCACGGCGAGCTGCAGGACAGGGGGATCGATGAAAGACTCGTGGTTGGCGGCCACGATGAAAGCTCCCTCAGGAAGGTGTGGCCCCTCCCGCCTGAAAGCGCAGTAGACCTTCAGAAAGCAGAAAATGAGCGCTCTGCCGAATGCGTAGAAACAGCGATTGGCGAAACCGTATGGTTTCAGTGGATGTGTGGTCAGGTCTTTCGTGAACAGCAATTCCTTCGGACCCGTCCTTCCCGTTGTGTTCGATCAGGTGAACTCTACCCGCTGACCTCTTTGGCCGCCAGTTGCGCCCACTGGGTGCCGGGCCACTCGCGCTGAATGCGGCGATAGAGCGCCTGCCATTTTTTTCCCAATTCCGGACCACCCAGCGACTGGAAGCACTTGCCCGCCCAGAACATACCCTCGGCCTGCGTCGATCCCACGTCCTCGTAGTGATACACGCTGCGGAGCATGTCGTAGAGCGCTGCCTTGAATTCCGCCTTGCCGTCGCCCTTCATGGGCATGTTCATCACGCAGTGGCCGCGGCTGAGAAAGGCCCAGGAGAGGATCTCGCGCTCTGCTGTATCGTTGGGATCGCGATTTTCGATGATCTCGTCGAAGAGGAGGACCGCTTCCTTGAACTGCTTTTGCTGCATCAAGACACGGCCGATACGAAGCCGGGCCTTGTTGGCGATCGAAGGATACTCGGCCTTGGTTTTGTCGTAGATGGCGCGGTACTCCTTCGACGCCTTGGAAGGATTCTCGCGTTCGAGCATGAAATTCATCCAGTACTCTGCCTCGAACTTCCAGTAGTCGGGAAGTCCCTTCTCAGCCACCTTTTTCTGGAAGAGGCCGAAGGCGCTCTTGGCCTTGGCCGCGTCTCCCCTGTTGAGCAGGGCGATCGCCCTGTTCTCGAGCCCGGAAGGATAGAGCCGGTGATCGGGATACTCGTTGCAGAAGATGGTAAATCCTTCCACGGCGCCGTTCCAGTCAGCGGCCATCTTTGAATAGTCGGCCGACTTGAAGAGGCAGTGGGCGCGAAAAACAGGCCTGTGATCCGATCTATCAGCCACCACGAGGTAGAGATCGGACGCCTCGCGATAGGCCTGGTTGGCCACGGCCTCCTTGGCAGCCTTGTATTCGTTGCCCGTGCTGTCGTACCTGATCTTATTGATCCTCAGAGAATCGACGTACTGAGTCGGCAGACCGGGTTTCTTGTACTCGACCTTGAGCAGCCCCTCCTTCTGGATCTTGACTCTCAAGAGGAGTTTTCCATCCTTGAGTTCGATCGTGTCAGCCTGGATCAGGGAGGCAACTATCAAAAATGCGACGCCCACCAGCGAGAAGATTTTGAGGTGTTTCATTGCAACTCCTTGCCACATTCGCGGATATGAAAACGTGATTGCTGCTCTTTGGCAGAATCCACGTTGTGTCGAACGTCCCGGCCTTTTAAAAGGTTCGGACTCGATTCAGCACCCGATCGTTTTTTATCCTGTCGGGTTTACTTTATGACCCGGATCGCCTTCAGTAACCGGTTTTGGCCGCTCCAGGCGAAACTGAGAATTTAAGGGCCTCATCGTGCGATGTCAAGGCTGAATCGCCTCTGGACGCGCTCGTGAAAGGCCGATTTTCACGATCCGGGCTGATAAAGGTCGGGTTGATTCAAGGCGCCCATGTCGACCGACCAGGCCACTGCCATCTCGAGGACAGAGCCGCCGACCGCCCGGCCGAGATCAGAAATGGAGTAGACATACTCGTCATGGCCGCGACGATCGACCTCGGCCACGATCGCGCCCGCCTCGACCACGCTCCCTCCGGCGAGGATTCCCTTCAATATTCCGGCCTCGGGCGCGACGATCTCGGAATCGCGCACCACGCCGATCGGTTCGGCGCGGTCAACGGGTTCGCCGATCCTCTTGAGAGTCCCGAAAGGACCGCTCGCGTCGGTCACGACGGGAACCACGGGATCCGGGATGTCTGTCTCCTCGGCAATTCCCAGCGTTTCGGGAAGCTTTTCGAAGACGCTCGTCAAAACCCGCGCCATGTGATAACCGCGCTCGACGATGATCGCCATGTCGCAGTTCTCGCCCAGCTCGAACTCTGGTGTCGCGGCGATGATCAGGGAAGCGTCGCCCACTCCAAGGGCCGGCCTGATTTCGTCGTCGCCGGCGATCCGACGCTTTTCGCGTGCATCGACGATGATCTCGGGATTGAGGGCTTCGAGAGCCGATCGTGGGTTGACGGCCAGGACCGGAAGGCTTCCCTGATCGACCATGCCGAGGGCCTCGGTCACCACCGCTCTTCGCGCCGGCACACCCTCGACCTCGCAGACCCCGTCGGCGAAGACGCGCGAAAAGGAGTTGTACTTCATGAGCTCACGCTCGGAGTCGTCTTCTGTCAGCACGACCCGGAACCGGGCTCTGAACAGCCTGCAGGCCACGGCCGACGCCATCTCGCCCACACCGCAGACGAGAACGAGAGGTTTGAATCTCGATGACATTCTGACTCCCAATCACCCACTCTTCGAGCGCGTCCGATCGGAGGATCGGCGCCGACCGGAAGATCGGCGGAATGAATCGACGACGCTCTTGAATTCGACGGAACAGAGAATTCTTGCCGGAATGAAGTATACAATCATTCCGGCCAAAATGGGAAGGACCACGCGAACGACGCGCCACAAGAGGCCGCCATCCCCATCGATCGACGCAAGAAGACGGTCGACACCGAAGACCGCGGCTCCGAGAACCGCGGAGAGAAACAGCGCCCGCAGCGCGCCGTCGAGCAGAATCCGCCCGCCGAGGTGTCCGATCCCGCTGCGGAGAACGAAGAAGAGAATCACCATCTGGACGGCCACCGTGATTGACGTGGCCAGCGCCACGCCCGCCTCGGCGAGTGGCCCGACGAGAACGAAGTCGAGCACCACATTGACCGCCACGAGGCCCGCGCCCGTGTAGAGAGGCGCTTTCCACCGCCCCATGCTGTAGAAGGCGCGTGTCAAGAGGACCACCGTGCTCAGAAAAGGCAAACCGATCGTGTACCCCACGAGCGCCCTGCACGTGGCCTGGGTGTTTTCCGCCCCGAAATTTCCTCTCTCGAAGAAGAGAGAGACGATCGGATCGGCGAGCACCAGCAGGCCCACCATGGCGGGGATCGACAGGAAGAGATTGATGCGGATCGCGAAGGCGAGATTCTCTTTCATCCCCTCCCTGTCGCCCTCGGACGAAAGCTTGGCCAGAAGGGGGAAAACGGCGGTGACGAGCGCGATCCCGATCAGCGCGAAGGGAAACTGCATCATGCGCAGCCCCAGGTAGAGGCGGGTCACGCCGCCGTCGCCGGGCACGTAGGCGCGCACCACGAATCGGTCGACGAGCACGTTGAGCTGGTTGGCACTGAGGGCGAGCACCATGGGCGCGGTCATGGCCATCACACGGCGAAAATCCCTCTCCTTCACGTCGAGGTAGGGACGGGGGATAAGGTCGTGTCTCTTGAGCGAAGGAACGAAGAGGAGCAACTGCACGCTGCCGGCGATGATGATTCCCCAGGAGATCACGTAAACACGATTCCCCGACTCGGGACCGGTGCAGAGCACTGCCGCGCCCACCGCGGCGATCCAGAGGATGTTGAGCAGCACGGGCGCCATGGAGGGTACGGTGAATTCTTTCCTCGAGTTGAGGATTCCCTGGAACTGGGCGATGATGCACGACACGACGAGGTAGGGCATCAGGATGCGCACCAGGGCGAGGGTTTCGTTCATCTTGGAACCATCCCCCTGGAAGAGGGGAAGGAGCCATGCATCAGGCAGCACAAAACTGAGCACGAAGAGAAGCGCCATGAGCGAAAAGAGAACCACGAAGAGGGCCGAGAGCACGTTGCTCACGAAGGCCTTGAGCTGCGCGTGGCTGGAGCGCTTTTCCACCTGAACGAAGATCGGAATGAACGCCGACGAAAGCGCACCCTCGCCGAATAGTTTCCTGAAGAGATTGGGGATCGTCCACGCCAGAAAGAGGGCGTCGCTATGCTGGACCGACAAGACAGTGGTGGTGGCCATGTCCCTGATGAGCCCCAAGACGCGGGACGCGAAGGTGAGAACGGAAACGATTCTAGCTGACTTCAGGAATTCCATATGATGGATGAAAATATCAGATAGTGGGCGGGTCACCAAAATTGAATTTCCGTCGTAAGTCCTTTTTTGCGTCACGCAAAAAAGGATTTACGACGGAAATGCAATTTTGGTGACCCGCCCGCGGTTATTGTTTCTTTTTCTTGCGGCCCGCCTTGCGCTTCTTGATCGCGGGCATGTCGGCGTTCTTGAGTGCTTTTTCGAGCCTGTTCCGCACGGAGGTCAGTTCGGGAGCGATTTCGGAGGCGAGATGGTATTCGCGAATCCCCTCCTTCATCATCGCCCCATCCTCGCTCTCGCGCAGTATGGCTCCGAGGTTGACGTGAAAATGCGGATTGAGTGGATCGAGCTCGATCGCCCTCTGCACAGCCACGGCAGCCTTCTCGTACTCATTGCTATCCGAGTAGATGCGCCCCTTGTAGAGATAGCACTTGGGATCGGTCGAGCCGAGTTCGAGGGCGGTGTTCACTGCCTCGAGCGCCTCGTCGTAGCGGCCGTCGCGCATATGGAGCGTAGCGGCAGCCACGTAACCGCGCATGCCCACGTCGGGCAGGCCATACTTGACATAGTCGAGAAACTCCGCCTCGAGTGCCTCGTGGTTGGTGATGGCGAACTTCTTCTTGAACAGCTCGAGCGTTGCGCCGAGGGTGGCCGTCGACATGTTCCGTTTTCCGAAGCTGCCGGCGCGCGTCTGGTCGAGTCCCACCCCGGTCACCAGGGCATGGTAGAAGCTCTTGAATTTCGAATCGTACTTGTCGTGCTCGAGCAGGTAATGGACGAAGCACCAGGCATGAGCATAGTGGAGCGAGGTGAACTTGTTCTGCTGCGTCTGGAGCAGCCTGGCGAGGGGGATGTACTTTCCCGAATCGACCGCATTGCGCAGGGCGACGAGACGCCCTTCCTGGATAACGCCCGTCACCACGCGGCCGTTGTGATCGATGGTGGACGAGCCATAGTACTCGGCAAGCGCCTCGTTGACCCAGATGGGGAAGAAGAAATCGGGCCGCGTGAGCTGCACCATGAGGTGCGTACCCTCGTGAAAGAGAACGTCGAGCGTCAGCCTCGGATCGGCCGCGTCGTGGTAGAGGCGCAGTTCGCCCGAGAGGATGTTGAACATGCCCGCCGACCGGGGATTGGCGCCCGACGCGTGGTACT
>CAYXGI010000006.1:0-138024 GCA_964464495.1 uncultured Phycisphaerales bacterium | reverse complement strand
CCGCGGCATGGAGTTCGACGAGGTGCGCGAGTACCAGCCCGGCGACGACGTGCGCAACATCGACTGGAACGTGACCGCCCGATCGGGCATTCCGTACATCAAGCGCTACTCCGAGGAGCGCGAGCTCACGATCATCTTTCTCGTCGACGTCTCCGCCTCGGGCGCCTTCGGATCGGTCGACCGGTCGAAGCTTGAAATGGTCATCGAGGTGGCCGCCCTGCTCATGTTCTCGGCGCTCAAGAACAACGACAAGGTGGGGCTCATCCTTTTCTGCGACGAGGTGATCCAGTACTTTCCGCCCAACAAGGGTAAGGCGACGGTGCTGCGCTTCATCCGCGAGCTCGTCTCATCCAGACCCGTGCCGCGCGACACCAACCTCGACGAAGCGCTACAGTTTCTCAACCGCGTCCAGAAGAAGCGGTCTGTCGTCTTTTTGATCAGCGACTTTATCGGTTCGGCCGCGGACAAGACCATGGGGGTCACCAACCAGCGCCACGACCTGGTCGCCGTGACCGTGGCCGATCCGCGGGAGCGCACCATGCCCGATGTCGGCTTCATCCGCCTCAGGGACGCCGAAACGGGCGAGGTGGTCGAGGTCGATACGCGCCACCCCAAGGTGCGGGCTCTCTTCGAGTCGCGCTCGGCGGCGCAGATGGAGGGTCTCTCGGCCCAGTTCAAGAAGATGGGGATCGACGAGCTCGCCATCAACACGGGCGAGGAATACATGAAGAGCCTGAGGCGTTTTTTCCGCATGCGCGAGCGGCGGCTGAGAAAATAGTCGAGGAGCAGAGAAATGAACGACATGGATCAAAGAGCCGGCCAGCCACAGCTCGACCTTGGGAAGCCCGTGGGCAAGCTCGCCAAGGCATCGCGCCCTCCGGGTCGCGGTCTTCTCTTGGTCGTGGTCGTGCTTCAGATCGCTCTCCTCGTTTTTCTTTTCGTCAAGCCCGCGGCGATCGCGACGAACCGCACGGCGCCCGACGGGGACACACTCCGCGCCGTGGCGCTCGATCTCGAGGACCGGGGGCTCTACACGGAGGCGGCCGACCAGTGGGGCAGCTACCTCGGCGCGATTCCGCCGGGCCAGGAGGAAGCGAGCGTGCTCTACCGCATGGGCGATCTCTTGTTCAAGGCCCGTCTCTTCGACAAGGCCGCCGCAGCGTGGATCCGCGCCGAGCGCTCCCCCGGGTGCGACGACGCGCTGAAGCAGAAGATCGGCCCCCGCATGGTCGACTGCCTGCGCCAGATCGGCCTCGTCGGCGAGGTGAGGCGTGAGCTGGCGCGCCGCACCACGGCCGTGGGCAATACGGACAGCAGCTCGCCCGTTCTGGCGACTCTGGCGGGCGAGTCGTTCACGGACGCTGACCTCGACAGGTTGATCGGTTTCCGTGTCGACCGCATGCTGGCCCTGCAGGGCGCGGCGGACGACGCCGCGATGCGGCAGGCGCTCCTCGACCGGATGTCCGACCCCAAGGTGCGGCAGCAGATCTTCAGCGAGATCATGCGCACCGAGCTCTTGAGCCGCCGCGCGCGCGAACTCTATCTGGGAAACGGCGAGGAGTTCAAGAACGCCCTCGCCCTGGCCGAGCAGGAGATCCTTGCCGCAATGCTCCTCGAACAGGAACTGGGCAAGGTCTCGTCGACACCCGTCGATGTGGAAGCCTATTTCAACGCCCACGTGGAAGACTACAAGGATGGGTCGAGCGGCGAGATTCCCGATTTCGAAACGGTCGCCGACCGTGTCGCGTCCGATTACGTCACGCGCAAGAGAACCGAGCTGGGCGAAGCGCTTCTCAAGGATCTCATGGCGCGTTACGACGTGAAGGTCGTGGCCCAGCCTGAATCCAAGCCCGCAGCGCCCTCGGGCGAAAAGGAAACTGATACGGAGGACGGTGCGCATTGAGGCGAGTGTTGAACTGGTACTGTCTGATCGGCATGGCGGCCGCCCTCCTGCTCTGGCCGGGGTGCGGCGGCGATGAGACCGCGCAGACGGCGGGCCAAGACGCGGAGACGGCACGGACCGAGCGCGTCCTCGGTCCGGTCAAGGTCATCGTCGAGGTTTCCCCTCGCGAGCCGCGCCTTTCGGACGATCCGACCTTCACCCTCACTGTCGAGTTCGAGGAGGGTGTCGATGTGACCTTGCCGCCCTTCGGGAATTCTCTCGGCGACTTCGTGATCAGAAACTACCGTAAGCCCTTGCCCGAGGTGCGTGGCCGACACCGCGTGATCCGCCAGGTCTACGAGCTGGAGCCGGTGCGAACGGGCGAGCACCTGATCCATCCGGTTGCCATCCCTTTCGTCGACAACAGGCCCAAGGGGGACGGCGAGGAGCACGTGGCCGAGACAGAGGGTCTAACGGTCATTGTCAAATCAGTACTCGGAGAGGAGGTTCCGTCCCTCGCCGATCTGAAACCGGCCGAGGAGCCCAAGGAGCTTCCCGAGGAACCTTTCAATGCCCTCGTGCTGCTCTGGGGCTTGCCCGCCGTGGCGCTCCTGATCCTGTTCGTCTGGATGAAGAGGCGGCGAAGATCTGAAGAGGATGTCGCACCAAAGCTCACGCCGCGCGAGAGGGCCTGGCTCGAGCTCAAGGATCTTCTCGCCGCCGGATACCTGGAGCGCGAAGAGTTCAATTTTTACTACCGCGATCTCACCGCGGTGGTCTGCCGCTACATCGAGCGCACGACCAGTGTACGCGCCTACGAGCAGACCACGGAGGAATTCCTTCGCGCGGTCACGGGGCGGGAGACCTTTCCCGACGATGAGCGCCAGAGGCTGCAGTCTTTTCTCGAATCGGCAGACTTGATCAAGTTTGCCAACCTGCGGCCCGGCAAGACCGAGATCGAGTCGAGCTTCAACCGGGCCAAGGATTTTCTCGGCCTCGAGGTTTCCGGCAGAGGGGAGACGCAGGCATGAACAGCTTCCGCCTTCTCGATCCTCTCTGGCTTCTGCTCCTCGTCCCCGTGGTGGCGCTCGTCTTCTTCGACATCACCCGGCGGAATGGTCGCGCTGTTCTCTATTCGAGTGTGCAAGTGCTCAAAACCCTGCCCAGAACCTTTGCGCAGCGGATCAAGTCGACTCTTCCCTGGATGCGCTTCGTCGGTCTCGCGTTGGTGGTCGCCGCCCTTGCCAGACCCCAGGCGGGTCAGGAGGAATTCCGCATCCGCACCGAAGGGATCGCCATCCAGATGGTGTGCGACAGATCGGGCTCGATGCAGGCGATGGATTTCGAGGACGACGACGGACAGCCTGCCGACAGGTTGACGGCGGTGAAGCAGGTTTTTCGCGATTTCGTGGCCGGCAAGGGCGACCTGCCCGGCCGCCCCGACGACCTGATCGGCCTCGTCTCTTTCGGCGGCTACGCCGAGGGGGTTTGTCCTCTCACCCTCGATCATGGCGTGCTTCTCGAGATCCTCGAAACGGTGGAGGTGCCCAAGCCGGTTTTTGACGCGCGTGGCCGGTTGATCAACGAGCAGCTTCTGCAAGAGGAGATGGCCACGGCTATCGGCGACGCGCTCGCCCTCGGCACGGCGCGCGTCAGGGACGCGAAAGCCAAGAGCCGCGTACTGATTCTCCTCTCCGACGGGGAAAACAATTTTGGTGTCATCGATCCGCTCGAAGCGGCGGCCGCGGCCAAGGCTTTCGGCGTCAAGGTCTACACGATCGGTATCGGAACGACTGGTATGGCGCCCTTCCCCGAGCAGGATCCCTTCGGCCGGGTGAGGCTCACCGCGCGGCCGGTGAAACTCGACGAGACGCTGCTCAAGGCGATCGCTACAGAAACAGGAGGCAAGTACTTCAATGCCCGCGACACCGCGTCGCTCGAGGAGGTCTACGCCGAGATCGACGCCCTCGAGAAGACCGAGACCGAGGGCCGCCTCTACACGGAGTATCGCGAACTCTTTGCTTATTTTCTCTTTGCCGGACTGGGACTGATCGTATTTCAGATGATGCTTTCAACGACCCGGTTCCGGTCGCTACCATAGAGTGAATCATGAACTGGCAGAACCCGAACATCCTCTTTCTGCTCTGGATCGTGCCCCTTCTGGCCGGTCTGGCGATTTTTTCCTTTCGTCGCAGGATGCTGGCGGCGCGCCGCTTCGCCGATGACGCCATGGTGGTTCGTCTCATGCCCTCCTTCGAGGGAGCGCGGCCCTGGCTGAGACTCGGCGTGATGCTGCTCGGGATCAGCCTCCTCATCGTGGCCGGGGGGCGGCCCCGTTTCGGCGAGTACTTCGAGAAGGTGACCCGCCGCGGTGTCGACCTCTTCGTGCTCATCGATGTGTCCCGGTCGATGATGGCCGAGGATGTGAGCCCCTCCCGTCTCGAGAGAGCCAAGTCGGACGTACGCGACCTGCTCAAGAAGCTGCCCGGAGACAGGGTGGGACTCATTGTTTTTGCCGGCAAGCCGGCGGTCAAGGTGCCGCTTACCACCGACCAGGGCTTCTACCGGACCGCGCTCGACGAGGTCAATAGCCTGAGCGCGCCGCGCGGCGGCACCCAGATCGGCGACGCCGTACGTCTGGCGCTCGGCGCCATGGATGAGCGGCGCGACCGCGATCAGGTCGTGGTGCTGATCACCGACGGCGAGGATCACGACTCCTTCCCCCGTGAAGCAGCGACGGCGGCCGCTGAGAGGGGAGTCAAGATCTTTACCGTGGGACTGGGTGATCCGACCGAGGGGGCGCGCATCCCGATCAGGGACGAGAGCGGCAACCTCGTCTACCTGAAACACGAGGGCCACGAGCACTGGTCCAAGATGGATGAGACACTGCTCCAGGAGATGGCGCTCTATACGAAAGGCGCTTACATTCCGGCCAAGACAACGGTCTACGATCTGGGAAATGTTTACGAGAAACACCTCCGCGGCCTGGCCCGGGGAGATATCGAATCGGAGAAACGAAAACGTTACAAGGATCGTTTCCAGCTCTTCGTGTCGCTGGGGCTTCTTTTTTACATGGTCGGGATGCTGATTGCACCGAGCCGGGATAAAAACGGCAGGGAGGCCCGACGATGAGACTCCTTTTCTTGACAGGCCTGATCCTGGTTTTCGCCGGTATTCTGTCGTCGGCGCCTCTCTGCGCCGGTGACGACGAGAGCCGGCGCAAGGTGGCCGAGGGGATCAGGCTTTTTGCCAACGGCGACCACGCCGGCGCTGAGCGCGCCTTTGCCGAGGCCGACGTTCTGCTCCCCGAGAATGCGCGCATCGCCTACGACCGGGCGTGCGCCTTCGAAGCGCAGGGCGATTTCGACCGCGCCGTGGAACTCTACACCCGGGCGGCCCTGTCGCGCGAGACAGCGGTCGCCGCCGCGGCTCGATACAACCTGGGAACGCTCAATGTCAATCGCGCCACGGCAACCTTCGGCGAGCGCCCCGAAGCGGCGCCTCCCGAGGTGCGCGACGAAGGGCTCGGACATCTGGGACGCGCCGTGCGCCACTTCCGAGACTGTCTCGATGTCGACGCCGACCACGGTCACGCCCGTCACAATCTCGAGGGAATCCGGCTCTGGATCAAGCACATGACAGCGCTCTGGGAGGAGGCCGACCGCCAGAAGAAGCGCGACGAGCTCGATCTCCTCAAGTTTCTCGAGATGATCCAGGCGACGCAGCTCGAGATCCGAGAGGCGGTGAGGGCGATCGCCGGCCAGGCCGACTCACCGCAGCGCCGCGAGGCAGTGGGAGTGGCGGAATCGGATCAGCGCACGCTTGAGGAGGAGATCGAGTATCTCAAGGAGAAGATTACCGAGACCCTGGCGCCGCCGCCCCCTCAGCCGGGTCAAGCTCCCGCTCAGCCGCAACCCGATCAGGAAAACCTCGACAAGGCTCTCACCATGCTTCATGGCTGGGCGGACGAGTCGGCGGGCAAGATGGCCGAGGCGGCTGATTCTCTGGCGGGAGGCGCGCCCGAGAGCGCATCTTTTCCCCAGATCGAAGCGGTGGAGCGGCTCGATCGGATCTTCGGAGCGCTGGCGCCGTTTCCGATGATCCTCGAAAAATCGATCAACACGGAAACGGGCCTGGTCGACGACACATCGTCGCTCGTCGATCCCGCCGCGGAGCGCGCGTCCGACTCACCCGACGCGGACTGGAACGGGATGAGTGTTTTTCAAGATCGGGTGACCGCACTGGGCGAGGTTCTTCCCTACAAGGCCGACCAGGCAGAGCAGCAGGCCGAGCAAGCCCGTGCGGGGATGGATGCCCAGGCCGGCCAGGCCGGCAATGGCGAGGCTCAGACGCCGGAGCAGGCCGAGGCGATGCAAAAGGCCCGGGAAGAGATCGAAGCGGTCAAGGCGGCCCTGGCCAAAGCCCGCGAGCTGGCGCCCGAGATCAGTCGGCTTTCTGAAGAGGCCGCCGGTTTCCTGCGCGAAGAAGACGCGCCCTCGGCGCTGCCCAAGGAGGAGGAAGTTCTCGCCTTGCTCAAGGAGATCGCTGACCTCATGCCCAAGAAGGACCAGGATCAGCAGAAAGATCAGAACGAGCAGAATAACGAGCCACAGGATCCCCAGGAGCAGGAGGAAAAGCAGAAGGAAAAAGAAAAGCAGGAACAGATCTCCAAGGACGAGGCCGAAGCGCTCCTGCGCAAGGCCAAGGAGCGCGAGCGCGAGCATAAGAAAGAGAAAGAGAAAGTCCGCAACGCTGCCGGAGTGCGCGCATCAACCGACAAGGACTGGTAGAGTGATGAAGCGAGATGTTTCATTTTTGTTCAGACTGGCTGCGGTGTTTTTTTTCGCCGTGACCGGAATCGGTACGGTCTGCTCGATTGCCGGGGGCACCACGCCCGAAGACCCTCCCAAAATCATCACGGAGCTCGCCCGCACTCAGATCTACGAGGGGGAGTCGGTCCTCTATCAGGTGACCATGAACAACATGGAGGATCCGCCTGATCCGGACATGAGCGCCTTTGTCGATTTCCGCGTCGAACAGGTCTCGACCGCGCCGATCAACTCCTATTCTTCATTCACCATCAACGGGCGCACCACCGAAGTGCGCCGGTTCGGCGAGGCCATTCGCTACCGTCTCTGGCCGAAGCGGTCAGGCCTGCTCCTCGTTCCAGCTCCTTCAGCCGAGGTCGACGGCGTCTTGCTCAAGGGACGCTCCCTGCGCCTCGAGGTGATTGCGATCGAGAAACAGGACCTCGCCATCATGGAGCTCGGCGTGGACAGACCGAGCGCCTACCTGATGCAGCCCTTCACGGTGACGCTCACTATTTACGTGAAGACCCTCCCGGCGCCCCACGGTGCGGAGAGCCCGATTTCGTTCACCGGAGCCCCGGCTCTCAACATTCCCTACGTCGAGGAGATCGACGGCCTCCAGACAGATTCGATCTCGAACTGGCTCTCGCCGATCATGGACGAGAAGAACGGTTTTTCGATCAACAACCTCACCGCGGGCCGCAGGCATCTGATGAGCCTCTTTGATACGGCTCCCCTCGGCCGGTTCGTTCCCGAGCGAAAGCGGATCACCAGACCGGACTTCTCGGGCAAGAACAGGGAGTATGTGAAGTACACTCTTTCCCGCCGCTTCACGCCGATAAAGACGGGCGACTTCGTTTTCGGTCCGGTGACGCTCAAGGGACGATTCGTCACCCGCGTCGACTCGCGGAACAAGATTTCGGCCGATCGGATCTACACGGTGGCCGGGGCGAAGACGGTCACCGTCATCGACGCGCCTCTCGACGACCGGCCGGACAGCTACATCGGCGCGGTCGGTCGGTTCACGGTCGATGCCGACCTCAATCCGTGCCGGGCGCGCGTGGGCGATCCCGTGACACTCACCCTGACCCTCCGCGGCGCGGGAACGCTGGAGCGGGCTTTTGCGCCCCCGATCGGAGAGAACGAGGCAGTTGCCGAGCGTTTCAAGGTCTACGATGCCACGGAAGAAACCAAGGGACGCAGCAGGGTGTTCACCTACAGCATCAGGCCGCTCAGCGAAGAGGTGACCGAGTTTCCGTCGGTGCCGGTGACCTGGTTCGACTGGGAGGGAGATCGATTCAAGACGGTGTGGACCGATGCGATTCCCGTCGAGGTCGAGGCTGCCGATCGCTTCGATGACGGCGACATCGTGTCAGGCGCGCGCGAAAACGGAACGGGCCGATCGATCGAAGCACAAAGGGAAGGGATCTTCGCCGACGTGATGGATCTCTCGGGGCTGCGCAACCAACGCATCCGCCACGAGCGGTGGGCGGCGCTCTGGGCCGGCATGGGGGGCGTGTATCTCCTCGCCGCCTTTGGTGTGCGCCTGGGACGGAAACGCTACGGCGATCCGGCCGCGCTGCGCCGCCGCGCCGCGCCAGCCAGAGCGCAGGCGTTGATCCGAGAGGCGCAGGTCTGTTTCACACAGGAGCGCACCGCCGACGGAACGGAGATCGTGAAAAAAGCGCTCACCCGTTTCGTGGCCGATTTGCGCGGTGCCAATCCGGAAGGAATGACGCACCGCGATATCGAGCAAGGCCTCATCGCCACCGGGCTCGAGGCCGAGGCCGCGTTGAAGATCGCCCGCATCCACGAGGAATGCGACGCGGCCCGTTACGGGCTCTCCGTTGACGAGGCCGCGCGGCTCGGAACCGACGCTCAGTCAGCCATGGAGGGAGCTGTCCGCAGCCTGCGGCAGAAGGGGAGGCTGAAATGAACAGAACCGTTTCGGCACTCTGGTTGATAATCCCTCCGCTCATGGTGGCGCTTTGCGTTTTCTTCTCCTCGTGCGGCAGCGGACCGGACAAGGCGGTGTCGCGCAAGCTCCAGGAAGCCCAGGCCGCCTTTCTCGATGCCGAATCACCCGACGACTACCTGCAGGTGGCGGCTCTCTACAGGGAGGTCCTCGATCGAGGATTCGTGAACGGCGCTGTTCTCTTCAACCAGGGCAACGCCTACATGCGCGCCGGCCAGAAGGGGTGCGCCGTGGCTGCCTATCGCCAGGCGAGCCGGTACAGGGCGCGCGACGAGTACCTCAAGTCCAACCTCGAACTCGCCCTGGGACAGAACGCGTCCCCCACGTCGCGTTCGCTCGTTGACCACGTCTTCTTCTGGCAGGAGTGGCTGAGTTTTCCCGAGAAGGTCGAGGCCGCGACCGCGGCGTGCGCCGTCACGCTTCTCTTTGCGCTGATCGGTCTCGTCTGGAGACCGAGGGGCTTGCGCCGCGCCCTGGCGTGGGTCGTTCTTATCGCCGCTCTCCTGCTCGTGGCGTCAGCCGCACTCGACTGGTATCGCCACGACGTGATCCGTCACGGGGTGGTCGTCGTCGACGAGGTCATTGCGCGCAAGGGGAATGCCGACAGTTTCGCTCCCGCCTTCAGCGAACCGCTCGGGGAGGGCGCCGAGTTCACCCTGCGCGAGGAGCGCAAGAACTGGCTTCACATCGAACTCGACGCCGGCTCCGGGTGGATCGAGAAACACCACGCTGCTCTATACTAATAATTCGTTGCGCGGACCTCGAAGTAGCTCTGCGGATGCACGCAGGCGGGACACTTTTGAGGAGGCTCGTCGCCACTGTGAACATAGCCGCAGTTTCGGCACTTCCACTCGACTGGCTGGGCCTTCTTGAAAACGCTTCCCGACTCCACGTTCTCGAGAAGTTTGAGGTAGCGCTCCTCGTGCTCCTTCTCCACCTTGGCGATCATGGTGAAAGCGGTAGCGACCTCGGGAAATCCTTCCTCCTCCGCGGTCCTGGCAAAACCTGGATAAAGCTCGGTCCACTCCTTCTTCTCCCCGGCGGCGGCCGCCTTCAGGTTGCCGGCCGTGTCGTCGATCACACCTGCGGGGTACGCGGCGGTGATCTCAACCATTCCTCCTTCCAGGAATTTGAAAAACCTTTTTGCATGTTCCTTCTCGTTGTCGGCCGTCTCGGTGAAGATCTCGGCGATCTGGAGAAAACCCGCTTTTCGCGCCACTCCGGCGGCATAGGTGTAACGATTGCGCGCCTGCGATTCGCCTGCGAAAGCAGCGAGGAGGTTCTTTTCCGTCTGGGTCCCTTTCAAGCTGGCCATGATCATTTTCCTTTCGTTATTTCACTCTCCAGTGATTTTCAAACCGCAATATTCGGCAAGCCGCGGCAATTGTTCGAGCAGGTCGGTGAGTTCCGGTATCTGGGTACCCTGCTCGACGGCGTCTTTCACGAGAAGGGCCAGATCCGTGTCCCCGTAGAGGTTCGCACCTACGATCCGTCCGTCGCGGAGAACGAGGCGGCGATAGATCGCACCCTCCGTCTCCTCGAAAATCGTATAGCTGGCGTCGGGTGGTTGGAAGAGGCCGATACTGAAGAGGTTGACATCGAGAACCTTGAGCCGGTTCGACGGCGGAAAACCCTCGAAGAGCGCGCTCCGGCCCGCGGCATTCATTCCCGCCACGCTTCCCTGCGCGTATGATGCGGGCCAGATGCCGTAGAGCACGCCCAGGTGTTCGGCCACATCGCCGCAGGCGAGGATGTTCGAGTCTGACGTCGCCATCCGGTCGTCTACCACGATTCCACTCCTCACGGAGAGGCCGCACTGGCGAGCCAGGCTGCTGTTCGGCCGGACCCCGGTCGTGAGAACGACGAGATCGGCCTGGATCGAGCCTCCATCAAGGAGGCGCACGCTGCGCACAGCCCCGTTACCCACGATCTCGGCGACCCTCGCATTGGTGCGGACGGCAATACCCGACTCTTCAACGTGCTTGCCGAGCCGCAATCCGGCGACCTCTGTCAACTGTCGCGGAAGGAGGTAACTGTTCCCCTCGATAACGGTCACATCGAGCCCATGCTTCGCGAGTGCGCCGGCCGTTTCGAGACCGAGAAGACCGCCGCCGACACAGACGACGCGTGCCTTCGTCGATGCCTGTTCGAGCAGGGTTCTGGCATCATCGAGGGTGCGGAGAATCATCACTCCATCCAGATCAGCGCCCGGAATTGGAGGGACAAAGGCGTGCGATCCATTGGCCAGGATCAAGCGGCCATACTCGACGGTGCGCCCGCCGCGCAGCAGCACGCGCTGTGCGGCGCGATCGATCTCCTCGGCGACCGCCTCGATCAGGTCGATGCGGTTGTGCCGAAACCAGTCGCTCTGATGCATGGCGAGTTCCGCTTCGCCGACCTCGCCGGCCAGAAACCGGGTGAGATTGAGCCGGAAATAGGGGAGATCCCTCTCGGCCGAGACGAGGGTGATCGGAACGCCTGGAGCTGCGAGCCGTGCCTGTTCTGCCGCCGTCATACCCGCGATCCCGGCGCCGATGATCACGATCGGCTCCGCATCGGTTTCGCTTTCGGCCGGTGGCGTGATGGTTTTGCGCCCCTCGAAGAGACTCGCCTCGGCGCCGCAAACGGGGCAGACTCCAGGGGGAGCGTCGCCGTCGTGGACGTAACCGCAGATATTGCAGCGCCAGGAGCTTGTCGCTTCTGCGGGCTGGGGTGAGGTCTGGACCGCCTCCATGGCGGCGAAGACCTCGCTCGCCGCACCGCAAATTGGACAGCAGTCGGGCGGTTCGCGCCCGCTGTGCACATAGCCGCAAACCTCGCATTTCCAGTTGGCAGTCATTTCTTTTAATCACAATTAATCGAAACCCTCGAATCTAGTTGTCGGCCTTGCTTTTTCGCTGAGGGGGTTCGAGATAGTGATAGCCCGAATTGGGATTGTCCTTGTCGTGGGCAAAGGCGTCCCTGTTGAGTATGAAACTCTTCACGTGGCTCACGGGGATGGCGAAATTGAGTCCTTCCGTACCCACGCCGCCGAGGGTGGTGACGCCGATCATCTCACCTTTCGAGTTGAAGAGGGGCCCACCGCTGTTGCCCGGATTGATGGGCGTGTCGGTCTGGATGTAGGTGACGCCGCCGAGCGCCCTGTTGAGATTGGAAACGCCGCCCGTCGTCACCGTCCGTTCGAGACCGTGGGGGTTGCCGATGGCGTAGACCTTCTCGCCCTGCTTGACGCGTGTGATCTCGCCGAAGGGAACCACGGTCAGCTCGAAATCACCCAGCTCGGCCGGGTCGATTTTGAGGAGGGCGAGGTCGATGTAGGGATTGACCGCCACGATCTCGACCTTCTTGAATACCTTTTTCTCGAAGGCCTGATCGGTCTTGGTGAACACGGTGACGGCCACGTCCTGCTCGCCCTGCACCACGTGGGCGTTGGTGATCACATAGCCGTCCTTGCTGATGATCGATCCCGAACCGAGCGCGCCGGGGACGCGCACGAGGATGACTCCCTCGCCGATGCGGTCGACGTTGTCCTCGACCGACATCTCCTTGAGATCCATCTCGGTCCAGATGTCGTTGAGCCTGTCCACATCGATACGTTCGCTGTCCGGTTCGTCGAAAACGATGTCGAGTATCTCTTTCCTCGGAACGGCGAGGATCGTGTAGCCCAGATCGACAAAGACGTGGTCGGCTGTTTTCTTGACGATCGTGCCCTTGATGGAGCATCCCTCGGCGAGGCGGATCTCGTCGGCCGAACAAGGGAGGGACAGAACGCAAAGCAGCAAGGGGCCAATGAAAACAAGGAACGCGATCAGCCGTCTCATGGAAAACTCCTCAAATAGAAGGTTGCGATTTTGTCTCTTTCCGATGATGACGACTTTGTACCGGAAGAGGAGGGCATTTGTCAAAAAAACCTTCTTTTGTCGCTGTCCGATTGATAGAGTCGTTGACCTTCAAAAAGAGGTTCCGGCCCGGCGATAAAAGATCAAACTTCGCTGATGTACATGTTGGAGGGAGTCATGAATCTCGCGTCGATGCTTCTGTTTTTTGCCGTTCTCCTGCCGGTCGACGACCGCCAATCACCGCTGGCCGCGGAGTATGGCTTTGACGGGCTCGAGATTTACAAGGTCGACGACGGTGTCTTCGGGCTCGCCTTTGACGACATCGATGGCGATGGCCGCCAGGATCTCGCCTTCATCAACAACATGCGCTCTCGCGTCGAGCTCTACCTGAGGCTGCCCGACGATGCTGCCGATCAGTTCGAGAAGGACGATCCCGATGCGATCAACGAGGTGACCTACGATGGCCGCTTCAAGAAGGAGTACCTCCCCGTGGAGCAGGAGGTGCTGGGACTCGCTCTCGGCCGGTTCAACGAGGACAAGATCGTAGATGCGGCCTTCATCACGACGGGGGCGCGTCTCATCGTCGAACTGCGCGGACTGGGCAGGGAGTCGATCGAGCTCGAAGACTTTTCCCCGCGCATTCTGGGCCTCGACGCCGCCGACCTCAACGGCGACGGCGTCGACGAGATGATCATCCTCGGAGAAAAGAAAACGATCCTCTATCGATTCGGCGACGACCCTGTCGTGCTCGGCAACCTGTACGACAAGCCGGGATCGCTGAGCGTCGCCGACTTCGACGGCAACGGTCTCGGCGATCTGCTCTACGTCGATTACCAGAGCGACTATCCCTTCGTAATTCGTTTTCAACAGACGTCCGGACATTTCGGGCCGGCGGAGACGTGGAAACTCGAGGGGGTCCGCGCCTATGATGTGGCCGACATGGACGGGGACGGACGCGCCGAAATCGCGGCGGTGTACAGGAAGTCGGGACGCCTGGTCGTGTTCGGTCTCGACAAGGGCGATGAGCCCCGGTTCCGATTCTATTCCCTGCGCGGCGCGGGCGAGGAGGACAAGGTTTCCTTCGCCTGCGGCGATATCGACAAAGACGGGGCCGCCGAGATATTGATCGCCGACCCGGAGGCTGCTCGGATCACTGTTCTCGACGGCCTCGACGGAAGGGAACCATCGACGCGGCGCGAGTATCCCACCCTGCGCGGTGTGGGTGATCCCCGCGTCGACGATCTCGACGGGGACGGCAGCAACGAGCTCGTCGTTGTCTCCGAGACCGAGGGCGTGGTCGGTATCTCGTCGTTGGAAGAGGGGATCGGATTTCCCCGTTTTGTGGCCATCGAGGGAAAACCGGTTGCGTGCGACGCGGGCGACATGGACGGCGACGGCACCGTCGAGATCGTCTGTATCTCGACCAAGGGCGAAGGCAGCCGCAAGGAGTATATCCTCACCCTCCTTTCTCCGGACGGAACGGGCCAGAGTGCGGTGCAGTACACGATCCAGGAAGCGAAGGCGAAGAACAAAATACTCAAGAAAACGCCCCGGGACCTTCTCCTGTCCGATGTGGACGGGGACGGTCTCAGCGACGTGATTCTTTTCATGCCCGGCGAGGTGCCGACGATCCTCTTCAATGATCGGGGCGACTCGGAGGGCGACTCGAAGGGCGACACGGATGGCGACACGGATGGCGACACGGATGGCGACACGGATGGCGACAAGAATGGCGACAAGAAGCCGTTCACACGATCGGTGGGCGAGGAAACGCCCGGTCTCGGACTTCTCGAGGGTGCGCGCAGCTGGACGCTCTGTCCGGCTGACGCCGATAACGACGGCCGGACTGAGTTGGCCGTCGCCTCGGGCAACCTCGTGCGTTTCGTCTTCTTGCCCGAAGGCAGCATGGTGCCTCAAGCGGCCAGGCAGTACAATTGCCCCAATCCGGCCGACCAGCTCGAAGGATGCGCCTTTGCCGACGTGGCCGGCGACAGCACGCCGGAGCTCATTATCTACGAGCGCAAGACGCGCACCGTGCGCATCGTCGATCGCGAGGACCGCCTCATCGACCGTATCGATGCGGGACGTGGGGAATTCAGGGGATTCGAAACGGTCGACCTGAACAATGACGGCAAGAAGGATATCCTTCTCAAGGGCCGCAACCGCATCGGCATCCGTCTGTCGGGCGACGCGTCATGGGTTCTCGCGGAGAAGGGGAGCTACGAGAGTCGGGACAAGGACAGCTATTTCCTCGATATCTCAGCCGGCGATATCAACGCGAGCGGCACGGCCGACGCCGTGATCGTCGACTCGGGGCAGAACTCTCTCTTCATCGTTGCCACCGGAGACGGTGCGTTGAAGCATGTCCTCAAGTTCAAGGTTTTCGAGGAAAAGATCTTCCACGGCGGCCGGGGAGGAAATGAACCTCATACCGTGTTGACCCACGACGTGACCAATGACGGCAGGGAAGATATCGTCATTCAGGTTCACGACAAGATTATCATTTACCCGCAAGGTTAGCTCGACCTCATCGCCGGGCTGACGGGATCGATTGAATCGAAAGGACTCACGAGCATGTTGCATCTCATACTGACCAGTCTTCTGTTCCTCACCCCCGCAAATGACGCGGACCTTCTCAAGGCCGTGCCTGCTGACGCGCAGGTCGTGATTTCGATCGAAAGCGTTACGGAGCTGAGTCAAAAGGCCAAGGGGAGTGCGTGGGGCAAGTTCTTTACCGATCCCCAGGTGACCGACTGTCTCGAGTACTGGCTCACCGTGGCCGATCTCGAGATGGACTCTGAAGACGAAAACCTCCACCCGGCGCGTTTCTGGAATTCCGTTGGCGGAGGTCTGACGGTCTTCTCCCGCATCGAGAATTTCGAAGAAGAACTCGTTGGCATCGGCGTGCTGGCCGAACCGGGTTCGAAGCGCGATTCTTTCGACGAATTTCTTGATTCCTTCACGGATCACCTCACGTCCGAACGCGAGGATGTCACCGATTCCGTCAAGCAATATGCTGACCGGGAAATCCAGGTTTTCGAGAGCGCCTCCGATGAGGGCGACCAGCCCACGTTTCTGATCTGCGATATGGGAGAGGCGGTCCTCTCCGTGATGCATACCAACACGGACAAGGGGCTCGAGCTGGTTCGCCAGGTGATCGATCTTGTCGACGGCGAGGGCGATGGGGAGTGTATTCTCGACTCGACAGCGTTTCAGGATGCGCGCGACATGGCCAAGGGAGCCGGAATGGCCGAGCTCTTCGTCGACACGAAGGCGGTGATCGCGCTCTTCACCGGCGAAATGAGTGAGAATGCCACCATCGGCCAGATGGAGGGAATGATCCTCAAAGCGATCGGATTCAGCGATCTCACCATGGTCTATGCGACGGCCGACATGGGTGAAGGCGAGGCGTTCGACTCCTACTGTCTCTTCGGAATCGAGGGTGAAGGCGCGTTGCGCGGTTTTGTCGATTGTGTCGATGGCTCTCTGCCGCGCGATCTCCTGAAGATCATTCCCAAAGAGGCGATCAGCGCCAGCGCGGGCTGTTTTGATCTCAATGGGTTCTATGGCAAGATCATGGATCTTCTCCGCTCGATCAACGAGGACACCTACAACGGCTACCGCGGCGCCTACGATATGTTTCTCAAGCAGCAGTACGGAGTCGATCCGGAAAAGGAAATCATCGCGCTCGCCGACGGTCGCTGGGGGGGGTTCTCGATCGAGGTCCCCGAGAGCGAGATCGAGGCGATCGGCTCACCCATGATGACGGGCGGATCGAATCTCGGGAGTGCACTCATCGTCGGGCTCACCGACATGGTTCAGTTCCAGGCGAACCTGGAGAAGATCTTCAAGGCCGTGGGACTCTACATGGGCGTCCAGAGCGAAGAATTCCAGGGGCGCAAGATCTATACCTTTTCCTCTCCGCGCATGGCGGCCAAGGTGCACTGGGTCTTTGGAGGCGATGTGGCTGCATTCTCGCTCTATCCGTCGGTGGTGCGCGCCTTCGTGCGTGTGCTCGCGAGCGACGACCAGCCGTCGGTTCTGGAGAGAGAGGACTATGTTTCCTTTCTCGATCGCGCAGGCGATTCGTCGTGGTTCACCGTGGCCGAAGTCGCGGCGAATCTCAAGAACAGCATCGCCGCGATTCGATTCACCGTCCAGACCTTGGCCTCCATGAGCGGAGACGGATCGCTGTCCGAAGCGCCCTTTCCTGATACGGAACTGGTGGACAAGTACTTCAAGGGAGTGATCGCCTCCTACGTCGACGTGGACGAAAAGGGTGTGCATATGCGCGTAGTCAGCCGGTAAGACCGGCTGCAGACGTCAGCCGGTAGGACCGGCAGTAGACAAAGGATCGCCGATGGCCGGAGAGAAGGAGAGCCTCTGGATCAAGCCGGGGTTCGTGATCCCCGCGTCGGAGCTGCATTTTGCCTTTGCCCGCTCATCGGGTCCCGGCGGCCAGAATGTCAACAAGACAGCAACCAAGGTCAGACTCAAGTGGTGGCCGGCCCAGAGCAGCGCTGCCCGTGCGGCCCTCTCGGCCGTCGCCGTGGAAAGACTTCTCGAACGCGCAGAACCTCACCTGACGGAGGACGGGTCGTTGCAGGTCGTGTCCGACAGCTTTCGCACGCGGGAGGCGAACAAGAGGGCCAGTTGCCAGAAGCTGGCTGGGAAAATAAGGTCCTGGCTCAGAATCAGAAAGAAACGCGTGCCCACGTCGCCTACGAAAAATTCAAAGGTTCGCAGGTTGGATAACAAGAGGAGGACTTCCCGGCTGAAAGCACAGAGAAAGAAGCCCGACCAGGAATAGAGCAAAATATTGAAGTCTGTAATTTGTTGTGGTTCAATATTTTGTGGTCGATCTTCCTGACTCGAAGGCACGAAAGAATCCAGCGGATCATTCAAATCCATCATTTGCCGAAAATAAGCCGTAAAAAAGCCGATAAAGAAGAAATTAGTGTAAATAACCGCTATGTGATAACCTATATAAAGACGACACCGCGCTCGATCCCAGAACGCGTTAATCGACCGGACCAACGGGGATTGATCTGTATGAGAAACTCTGGTTTCACACTTTGTGCCGTGGCGATGAGCTGCATCCTTCTCGGAAACGCGGCATTCGCCCAGAGTGGAATCGACTTTGTCGACGAAATCCCCACACTTCAGAATACGCGTCCCGTCTACGGTTCGGAAATCACCCTTCGTCTTGTCGACGCTCCGCCTCTCGGTCCGGTGACCTGGTTCAAGTCGGACGCCGACGGTTCGCGCGTTGACGAACTGGGACGCACGACCACCGACAGGGATGGAAACGGCTTTCTCATCTTCACTCTCATAGATCACAACTGGGTTGGCAGGAACATTGTCTTCTGGGCCGAGATATCACGGCTCAATGGTCCCACTGTCCGCTCGGAGCGGCGCGAGGTCAGGGTAGACAACCCGAGCTTCTACGTGCCTGCAACAGAACCGGACGGAACCGGCTCCATCGTTAAGTATGATCTCTTCGAGGGCGCCATCGCCGGCCGCTCGGGGAGTGTTGTCGGAAGCCCGGGCAAGATCGTCTTCAGCCGTGACGGAAGCCTCGGTTTCGTTCTGCTCGACAACGATCAGATCGGGATCTTTTCTCCCTTTGACAATCAGTGGCTCATCCGCTACTTCCCGACCGGCTCCGGTCTCCTCGACCTGATCGCCTCGCCTGACGGTTCGCGTATCGTTGTCCTCTGCTCCGAACAGGATCCTCTTTCCGATGACGGCTACGTGCGCGGCTCACTCCGGATCTATCGTGTCGACCCCGACCTCGATCCAGAACCCGAGACGATCCTCATCGATGCGGTGATGAACTCCGGCGGTGGGCGCATGCTGGCCATGAGCGAGGACTCCCGCCTCGTCTACGTCCGCTCAGGCGAGTCGGCCGTGGGCGAGTACAACCTGGCGACCGGCACGTACAAGAACTTCTTTCTCGACGACAATCATCCCCTGAGCACTGTCGAAGACATCCAGATTCATGAGAACTGCCTGGTGGCTCTCGTGACCAGCCCCGGTGGAGACGGTTTCGTCTGTCTGGCCAATACGCAAACCTACGAGAAATTCTACGTCGCTGTCGGGCAGCATCCGGCCATTTTCGAGGTTTTCGACAGGGCGTCGCGACCGCTCGTTCCCGTTGTGCACCGCACCAAATTCAACGAAGACGTGGTCGAATTCCTCGATATATACTCCGGGACGATGATCAGTGCGATCAGAGGATTCATTCCGCCTGGCGTGAGGGATCTCGAAGTGTGCGCCGAGCGCGATCTCGGCGTGTTGCTCTGGGTTCCCGGTGGCGACCTTGGCGAAAAGGGATATCTCGGATTTTTCGACAAGAGCTCCCTCTCCCTGAACTTCAGGCATCTGTCCGTTCCCGTCGACAGCGGCAGCCGCGTTTTTCTTTCCCGATCGCCCATGATCAACCAATGCTATGTTCTGTCGAGCAGCGGCCTTCTGAGCGTGATCGATCTCGATTCGATCAACTTCTTGCGCGTCGGCGGAGAGAGTGACGGCGCCCTGCGGCTCGATGCGAACTCCGATCCCTCGTCGGTCGAGTTTTACTAAGAACCTGCCGATTCTCGCCAACCCTTCCCGTACGATTCCGGATCAAGAATTTTTCTCGCAAAGCCGCAGAGGACGCCGGGTCCTTTTGGCGAAGGCTCTTGACTTTCGAGCCCGAGGAAGAAAGATTCGAGCCAAGCAGTGTCCGGTATGAGAGGAAGAGCGTGGACGGCGACAGCAAACGCAAAATCACACTCCAGTACATCTGCAGCGGCGGCAACGTCCTGAGAGCGTCGACCTTCGGCGGACCGTCGCCGATGGAGACAGCGGTCAAGTACTACGAGCAGTTCGAGGTCAATCAGATATTTCTCGAAACCAAGGTGGAGGAGATTCTCGGATGCTTGCACGCGGCCTCTCGCAAAGCGGCTTGCGAGAAAGGTGACGACCGGGAAGGTCACCGGATTGCGGTGCTCGGTGAGGATCTCTATCGCGAACTCGTGCCGGCGTCATTCCGCGCCAAGCTCGACAGCGTGGTGGGTGGGGACCTGATCCTTTCGATCGACAGTGATCTCGCCTGGATTCCGTGGGAGCTGCTTTACGACGGTGCCGATTTCTTTTGCCGCCGGTACAACATGGGCCGACTCGTGGGGCTGCCCGTTTCGGTCGCCCACGTCGAGAAGCGACAGCTTTCGATTCCGTTGCGGCACGTGGCCATCACCGATCCCGAAGGAAACCTCCTCGCGGCGGCGGCCGAAGGAGCTGCCACGCGAGACATGCTCCTCGCGTGCCCGGGCCGTGTCGCGCCCGTTCTTCTTTCGGGCCGTGTGAGCGCGGCCGGGTTCATGGACAGCCTCAGGCAAGCCGATATCCTCCATTTCGCCGGCCATGTCGACGGAATTGGCGACGACGCCCGCATCAGGCTCAGCGACGGTTTCTGCTCTGTTCAGCAGGTCGCCAAGTGCAGCGGTCGTTTCGTTTTTCCCGGCCTCGTTCTCGTCAACGGATGCCGCTCGTCGACGCATGACGCGCCGCTCCTGATCGAGGCCGGTCAGCGCCGTGCGCTCGGTCTGGCCACAACCTTCCTCGTCTGCGGCGTGCAACACTTCGTGGGCACGCTCTGGGATGTGCGCGATTCAGTGGCGCGCACCGCGGGTGTTGCGTTTTTTCGCTCCTTCTACGAGGGGCGGCCGGTGGGAGCCGCGCTTCGCGAAGCACGCGACGTACTGGCCGATGAATTCGGGCAGAATGCGATGGCATGGGGCGGCTATGTGCTCTACGGGGATCCTTCGTTTGCCATCAAAGTCGCGCCCGTCGAACCCTGATGACGATCAGATCTCCAGTCGTTTTTCCATCGTGCAGAGGTTCTCGACGCCCTTGTCGCGGATCACGACCACATCCTCGATCCGCACACCGCCCTCGGACGGGTAGTAGAGTCCCGGTTCGACAGTGACCACCATGCCCGACTCGAGGAGATAGGGTCTCTTGCCGAAGGCGGGGAGTTCGTGGATCTCGAGACCGAGGCCATGGCCGGTGCCGTGGAAAAATCCCTTCATCTTGCCGCCGTCCGAAGGACCCGTCTCGAATCCGCGGCGCACGAAGAATTCTTCGACCATCGCGTGAACGTCGCTGCCGTCCACGCCGTCGCGCAGCGATTCGAAGACAAGAGATTGGGCGTCGCGCACAGCGTCGTACATGGCGCGCACTCTCGGTGTGGCCCGACCGCGCACTACGGTGCGCGTCATGTCGGCGCAGTACCTGGTCTCCATCGACCGGGGAAAGACGTCGATGATGATCGGCTTGTGAGCCGGAAGCGGCCCCGAGCCCGCGGCGTGCGGATCGCAGCCCTGGTCGCCGCCGGCCACGATGGTGCGGGTGGCGAGGTAACCGGTAACGAACAGATCGGTGTCGATCACAGCCCGGACACGTTCCGACGTGAGCGCCTCGCCGTCGAGATAGAGCCGATCACCGCTGATCGACGCTGCGGCGATCGTGTCGATCCCCTTGCGCAGGGCTCTCTCGTTCGCCCTCATGGCGGCGCGCATGAAGTCGATCTCCTTCTCCGACTTGATGACGCGCTCGGGCAGGAACGGCCGGCCTGCCGCGTGGGGAATCACTTCGACACGCGCCGCACGCAACGTGTCGGCGATTCCGAGGGGGAAATCATGAGGCACTACGATCCGACCGAGGCCGAGCTCGCGGAGCGCCTCGACGAGTATGTCTCCGGCCTGAGGTGATTCGATGCCCCGGGAAAGGGAGCGCGATCGGAATTCGGAGAGGCTGAGGATCTCATCGATCACGGCCTCGGCGCGGGCGCGTCCGATCTCGAGGTCCGATACGATCATGTACGTTCGATCCCGGGTGTCGATGAAGATGAAGGGATCGCCGGCCACGAAGCGGGTGGCGTAGTAAAGGTTCATGTTCTTCGAGCTGGCGGCGACGATGACGCGCGCGTCCCTCTCGGTCGCTCTGCCGTCAAGCGGTTCCGGTCTTCTCGACGCCATGAGGTCAGTCCTGATTCTTGGGCTTGGTCGAACGCCCTATCGTGCGGGCGGCTTTGATGTGGGACGGGCTGAGTTCGTCACCCGGCCATTTCGTCTGGAGTTCGTGGAGGCGGGCGTAGAGCCCGTTCTGCTTGAGGAGTTCGTCGTGCGAGCCTCGCTCGACGATCTGGGCCTCGTTGAAAACGAGGATTATGTCGGCCTTGCGCACAGTGGAGAGCCTGTGGGCGATGACGAAGGTGGTGCGGCCCTCCATGAGCCTGAAGAGCGCCTCCTGAACGAGGGCCTCGGCCTTCGAGTCGAGCGCCGATGTCGCCTCGTCGAGGATCAGGATCGGCGGGTTCTTGAGAATGGCGCGCGCAATGGCGATCCGCTGGCGCTGCCCACCGGAGAGGAGCACGCCGCGCTCGCCGATATCCGTGTCGTAGCCGTTCTCCATTTCCATGATGAAATCGTGGGCATTGGCCGCCTTTGCCGCTTCGATGATCTTCTCGTCCGATGCTTTGGAGCTGCCGTATGCGATGTTCATGCGCACCGTGTCGGAGAAGAGAAAGGTCTCCTGGGAGACGATCCCGATCTGCTTGCGCAGCGACGCGAGCGTGATGTTTCGTATGTCTTTGCCGTCGATTTCGATCGAACCATTCACGACGTCGTAGAAGCGCGGAATGAGGTCGACAAAGGTGGTCTTGCCCGCGCCCGAGGGACCGACGAGCGCAACGATGCGTCCCTTGTCCACGGTCACGTCGATGTCCTTGAGTACGGGAACTCCCGGCTCGTACTCGTAGGAAATATTGCCGAAGCGGAATTCCTTTTCGAACTCCTTCAGCTCGACGGCATCGGCGGAATCGGTGATCTCCGGATCGCTGTAGAGGAGCGTGCCCACGCGGTCGGCCGAGGCGAGCGCGGACTGAACCTGGTTGTTGCACTTGGCCAGCTTGCGCGTGGTGCCGATGAGAATGACCAGGGCTGCCACGATCGTGGCGAAGTGGGGGAACGACCAGCCGATCTTCTCGGCTTCTTCGATCGCCGCTTTTTTCTCGGCGGAATCCTCGACCGAGATCGAGGCGAAATTGTCCTTCGCCTCCTGTACGGCCAGGTTGTGCTCGATCACCTTGGTCCCGCCGTACCACATGAGCAGAGCGACCACGAAGGCGCCCATCGTCTCCACCACCGGGGAGGTGCGCGAGCGAAGCCGGGCGCTCTTCATCGTCTTGCGGTAGGCCTGCTTGCCGATGGTCTTGAACTTCTCGTACTCCTCTTTTTCCGTGCTGAAGGCCTTGATCACCTTCTGGCCCGAGAGCGCCTCGGCGAGCTGGGAGTAGATGACCGACACGGAACGCCGGATCTGGCGGTCGCTCTTGCGGATCTGGCGGCCGATCGCCTGGATCGGGAGAAAGATGATGAAGATGAGAACGCCGAAGAGAAAGAGGTCGCCCCCGCCCATCAAGAGCAGAGCGATGATGCAGAAGATGAAAGTCGTCAGGTTCTGAATGAACTCGGTGGCCGTGTGCGTGAAGAAGCCTCCGAAGATGGCGATGTCGCCCGTGATGCGCGAAATGAGCTTGCCCGAGTGGTTCTTGTTGTGAAACCGGAGTGACAGGGACATCACCTTGGCGAAGAGCTCGTTGCGCACATCCATGATGATGCGGTGTCCGGCGGCGCGGATCATGACCGACGAGATGTACTTGAGCAGTTGTTCGAGGATCACGATGGTCAAGTATAGGCTGATGAGTATGATCAGCTTTTTCTGCGGCGACTTGTCGCTCTCGAGAAAAAAGTCATAGAGCTTCAGCTTGAGATCGTTGTACCAGGCAGATTCTTTTTCCGCCTTCTCTTCTTCCTTTGCCACCTCCTCGGGAGCGACGATCGGCTTGATCCCCTCGTAGGTCAGCCAGAGCTTGGGCGCCACCATGGCGCCGGCCACAAGGGTGATGAGAAGGCAGAGGACGATCTTGGGCACGTAGGGCCGGGCAAAGGCAAAGAGCTTCTGCCAGAGGGTGAAGTCGGCGTTGCGGCTCGGGCGCAGGAGATCGAGAATGGAGAGATTCTTGCGCAGTTGCTCTTTTTCGAGCTCGAGCCGATCGAGATCCTCGAGGATGATGTTCTTGTTGTCGTTGTTCAATTCAGTTGCCAGTGTGCCAGCCCTTTGCGGTGAGCAGAAAGGTCTATTTGAATCGTTCCAGACCACTTCCGGTTCAGGATTTTGTGCATGAATATCTTCTTGGCCCTTTGCAAACAAGAAAATTACGGATATAGGGAGGACTTCGAAAGCAGGACTAGGCGGCAAGGACCGTTCGAACCGACACCATTCCGACAGGACTCGCGATCGTGGCAACCCACACGACCGAAGCGATTTGTATCTTGAAAGCGCCTTTCGGCGAGACATCGCAAGTGATCCACTGGATCACGCGTGATCTCGGACGCGTGGCATGCCTGGCCAAGGGCGCATTTAGAGACACCAACCGTTTCGAGGGAAACGACGACCTTTTGACACTGAGCCGGATCACTCTTTCCGTCCGCCCCGGGCAGGGTCTGGGACTCCTCCGAGAGAGAAAGCTGATCGATTATTTTTATGGACTGAGGAAAGAACTCGGCCGCTTCGCTGCAGGTTTTCTTGTTCTCGACGCCCTGCGCCGGACCATTCAGGAAGGGCAGAAGATCGACGGTCTCTTCGAATCGCTCCGGCAGACCCTGTCGCAACTCTCAGCCTGTGATGGGAACGGGGACATTATCCTGTTTACCTTCCTCGGGAGGTTCCTTAGAATGATCGGATTCGAGCCTGTCCTGTCGAGGTGTACAGTCTGCGACAGGGAGGCGGCAGGAGCGAACCTTCTCTATATCGATCCGGGCCAGGGAGGTGTTGTTTGCCGTAACTGCCGGTCTGATATGCGCCAAGGAGTGATTATCTCGGCCGAAGCCGCCCGCGTGATCGAGTCATCGAGCCCTGTGGACATCGGGGCCGTTTCGATCGGGCCGCGCGTCGGGAAGATCAGCCGCGAGCTCTGGGCGTTTTTCGATTTTTTTCTGACGTTCATTCTGGAAAGAAAGCTGGAAACCTTTGACTTCGCCAGGACCCATCTGGCGAGGGATGATTGAAAGAGACCGATTCGATGCATCGCCTCGTGATTTACCTGTGCTTTTTGTTTTTGCTGAACGGCTGCACCTATTCGTTTACCACCGTGCGCGACCAGCCGATCGAGGACTGTTCGCCCCAGGTCGTTCTCGACGAGGCCAAAGAGGCTTTTCAGAGCGGCGATTATGACTGGGCCGCCCACGTTGCCTCGTACATCGTGGAGGAGCATCCTGACGCACTCGAGGCCGAGGACGCCCTCTACGTTGCGGCCGAGTCTTCCTTTCGCGAGGAGGAGCTGAGAGAAGCCTTCAGTCTCTTCAAGGAACTGGCGTCGCGATTCCCGGCAACGAGGTACAGCCGGCTCATCGCCGAACGGGACTATGCCATGGGGTGCTCGTTCTTCGAGGAGGGAGAGGGATTCTTCGGGGTCTTCAAGAATCGCGCCTACGGCGTCAAGGTGATGAACCATCTCATGACCTACTTTCCCACATCCGATCTGGCCGACGATGCGCAGCTCGCCATCGGCGAATATTTCTTTTCTGTCGAAGATTACGTGGCCGCGGCCGAATCGCTCGAGAGGATCATCAAGGAATATCCCACCTCTGAATGGGTCGAAAAAGCGACCTTCATGACGGGAATGAGTTATTACATGCTCAACAAGGGACCGTCCTACGACCGGGAGTCGCTCCTGCGATGCATCGAGTTCATGCGCTTCTATCGCGACCGTTATCCTGCAGGTAATTTTTTCGATGAGAGCGGCGAACTCCTCTCTGATTCGTGCGAACGGATGGCGGCGAAGGAACTGGAGATCGCCCTCTACTACCTCGACCAGGACCAGGATCGCGGAGGCCGCATGCACCTGGCCAATGCAGTGCTTCTCTTCCCCGCGACCGAGGGCGGCCGGAAGGCGCAAGAGATGCTGGCCGAAGAGGGCTGGGATACGTCGATCAACTCGGTCGACACGATCCGATCTCGCAAACAGGGCAGAAGGGCGAGATAATGGTCTTCGGGACAACAACATTTTGAGCTTTTTACGAATTGATCAGGCTATTCCTAAGGTGTAGAGAGTGTGGATTGATCGAGTGTCTCGCCAGTTGCCGGATCGACGGGACAGGAAGTTGTCGATTGACGAAACGCTCTGTTATTGAGAGAGTTATGACTGTTTTACGACTATTCTCGATTCTCCTGGCCGTGTGCGCGTCTCTCCTCGCGGGTTGCGCCGGGTGGTCCACCAGTTCCCTGGTCAAGGAAGGAATGGAACGGATCTACGTTCCTTTTTTCCAGAACGACACGTACTATAGAGGGCTGGAGGAGCATCTGACGCGCGAAGTGATCGCCAGAATTAACGAGAGAACAGACCTTCATCTGGTCGATAGAAATGCAGCGGAGATGATTCTCGAAGGCCGGGTGACCAAGTACGATCAGCGTGTCCTGAGCCAGGATACGGGAAATCGCGTCCTCGAGTCATCGGCCACCGTGACGGTTCTGGTGAGGTTGATCCGCGCTTCCGACGGAAGCGTCATCGATGAACAAACTTTCAAGGACAGGGCCGAGTTTTTCACGGGCCTGCAGGAAACGCTGGAGACCTCCCAGCGAGAGTCTTTCAAGCTCATCTCCCACAAGATCTTGAGTATCGTGGAGACGCGCTTTTGAAGCAAAGAATCCAAGGAAGAGAGGGAGATCGCTGAAGATCCCTGAATCTACCTGAGGCGGAAAGTGCATGAACGAAGAATCGAACAAAGATAACGGCAAGGGAAAGGACAAGAAGAAGGCGCGTAACAGATTCAACATGCTGTTCACGCTGCTCTTCATCATTGTCATCTTTGCTCTCCTGATCAACATGCTCGGAGACGGGGCCTGGGGCGAAGCGCGCGAGATCACGCCGCTCACCTTTTACAAGATCCTTTACACGGGCAGGATCGTCCACATCGACAACAACGGTCTCGACCGTGTCGAGGGCGAGTACATCATCGGCGATGGCGGCTCAGGAAGCGACACTGCTTTCAGCACGGGACCCTATGGCGCGGGGCAGGGCAGGACGGGCCACTTTTTCGTCGAGCTGGGCGCCGAGGAACTGCAGTCCCGGGCGCCTGATTTTGCCGAGTACTTGGGCCGCACGGTCGAGAGCGAGAGCCCTGATCTTCTCTGGGAAAAACTGGCCAGTGACCAGATACTGGTCAATTCCTATTACACCGTGATCTGCGACGACCCCTACTCGGTCGATAGTGTCGCCTCTCAGGCGGAACGAAAGGCCCAGGGGGCGGTCGCCGCTGACAAGACCACGTCGACACTTCTCTTCGTCGAGTACGTCGAAGGGGGGCGGATCAAGTTCATGCGCTACGACCTCACCGATTCGGGGATGCAGTCGGGAAGTTCGCGCAATCTCAAGGAACTCGCCTCTACAATGCGCGTGAAGTTCCCTGATGCACCTTTCAAGACCTATCCTCTCCAGAACGAGGCGAGTCTCGATTTCAACAGGCCCAACACCTTTCTCACATCGCTCGTGGCCACGCTGATCCCATGGATTCTCATCATCGGTCTCTTCTGGTTTTTCATTTTGCGCCAGATGAAATCGCCCGGTGGGGGAGGCGGAGTCCTCAGCTTCGGACGGTCCCGCGCTACGGTTGTGAACAAGGAAAAGACGAACATCACCTTCAAGGATGTGGCCGGCATCGAGGAAGCCAAGGAAGAGGTGGGCGAGATCATCGAGTTCCTCAAGAATCCGGGCCATTTTTCGCGGCTCGGTGGCCGCGTTCCCACAGGCGTTCTGCTCGTCGGGCCTCCGGGTACGGGCAAGACCCTCCTCGCGAAGGCGATCGCCGGCGAGGCCGATGTGCCCTTCTTTTCGATCAGCGGTTCCGACTTCGTGGAGATGTTTGTCGGAGTCGGCGCGTCGCGCGTGCGCGATCTCTTCCGCCAGGCGCGCGAGAGTTCCCCTTGTATGATCTTCCTCGACGAGATCGACGCGGTCGGCCGCAAGCGCGGTTCAGGACTGGGCGGCGGACACGACGAGAGGGAGCAGACGCTCAACGCGATCCTTGTCGAGATGGATGGATTCGAGAAGGACGAGGGTGTTATCCTTCTGGCAGCCACGAACCGTCCCGACGTGCTCGATCCGGCGCTGCTCAGGCCCGGGCGCTTCGACCGGGAAATCGTCATCGACCTTCCCGATCTGACCGGCCGCAAGGGGATTCTCAAGGTCCATGCCGCCAAGGTCAAGATGGCCGAAAACGTCGACCTCCACGTGATCGCCAGGGGAACGCCGGGATTTTCCGGCGCCGAACTCGCGGCCCTCGTCAATGAGTCGGCCTTGCTCGCCACCATGAAGGGCAAGGCGGCCGTCGAACTGGACGACATGGAAGAAGCGCGCGACAAGGTCCGCTGGGGGCGCCAGAAGAAGAGCCGCGTCATGGATGAGGAGGACCGCCTCATTACCGCCTATCACGAGTCGGGGCACGCTCTCGTGGCGCACCTCCTTCCCGAGGTGGAGCCCCTTCACAAGGTGACGATCATTCCACGCGGCATGGCGCTCGGCGCCACCATGCAGCTTCCCGAGAAGGACCGCTATCACCATCGCCGCAAGGAACTCTACGGCAACATCGTCGTCCTCTATGCCGGCCGTATCGCCGAGGAGAAATTTTGCGGTGATATCTCGAGCGGCGCCCAGAACGACATTCAGAGAGCGTCCGAGATCGCCCGCATCATGGTCTGCCGCCTCGGCATGTCCGACGAACTGGGGCCGATCTCCTACGACGACCGCCAGGACCACGTCTTCCTCGGCGAGGAACTCGTCCGGTCACAGAGCCACGGCCCAGAAACCCTGAGGAAGATCGACAAGTCGGTCAGAGCAATCCTCGAAAAGTGCTACGCCAAGTGCGAAACACTCGTCGAGGAGAATCGCGACGAGATCGAGTTGATCGCCCGCGGCCTTATGGAGCACGAAACTCTCTCCGGCACCGAAGTTGCCGCCCTCATCGAGGGCCGCACCGTCGAGGATGCCCGAGCCAAGGAGAAAGCGGCGAAGGCCGCGGAGGAGGCGAAAAACGCCAAACCCGCTCCCGCCGAGCCGCAAGCTGATCCTGCCGAAGATAGCGATCCCGACGATCTACCATCTGAGGGGGAATTCGCTTATTAGTCCCTGCCTGATGTCCCTTTGGAATTGACCGCTGACATCTCGGGGCGGTGTTCGACACACTCCTAGTACTTCTTGATCAAGCTCAACCACTCATCGGGGTTCTTCACATGGAGGCGGATTCGACCACCTCCCCGCAGGGTGGTTCGCAGGAGGAGGACCTTTCTGGTGCCCCGTTGTTCGACCTCGAACCAGGCCTCGTCGCTTCCGGCGGTTTCGGGGTGACCGAGGGGTGCTTGCAGAATCTTGTTGCGTGTGAGCGAGTGAACCATGACGAAGCGTTTTTTCGTGAGAAAGACGCGGGTAAAGGTGATGCGCTTGATCATGGGGAAATTGAAACGGGTGAAGACGCGCTCTTCTTCGAGAAGGACCCCGTCACCTCTGAGTTGCGGTTCGAGGATTCGAAATCGTTTGCGTCCGATGACGAAGCGCGAAAGCCAGTAGGTCAATGACGCGGCAATGACGAGGTAGAGAATCAGGTCGGTCGTGATCATGGCAGCTCCGTTCGACAGATACTTTATCATCTGAGGCCGCTCTTTCCAGAGGATTGAACAGGCGAAGGGTAAAGGTTATTCTCGAATGCGGGCCGACGAAGAAGGCGGTTGATTCCCATTCTGTGGAGACGAAACTAATCATGCAACTCAAGGTCGTTGTCATCGGTGGTGTCGCGGCAGGTCTCAAGGCAGCCTGCAAAACGGTCCGCCTCTGTGCCGAGGCGGAGGTCACTGTCATCGAAAAGGGGAAAATTTTGTCCTATGCCGGGTGCGGGCTTCCCTATTTCATCTCAGGAGTGGTGAAGAAGAGGGAGGAGCTCTTCAGTACCCCGATCGGCGTGGTGCGCGATCCCGGGTTCTTCGAGGCGGTCAAGAAGGTCAAGGTTCTCAACCGTACAGAGGCGCTCTCCATCGACCGGCAGGGTAAGAAGGTCCTGGTCAAGCATATGGAAAGCGGCGAGGAACAGACCTTGCCCTATGACAAGCTCGTGCTCGCCACGGGCGCCGAAGCCATTGTTCCACCTGTCCCGGGAAAAGATCTGGACAACGTCTTTACTGTCAAGAGTGTGGAGGATGCCGACAGGATCCGTGCGCTCGTAGACGGCGGATCGGTCCGCAAGGCGGTGGTCGTCGGAGGCGGCCTGATCGGAGTCGAAATGGCCGAGAGCCTCGCTGACTGCGCCCTCGACGTTTCCGTGGTCGAGAGGCTCCCCCGCATACTTCCGATGCTCGATCCCGAGATGGCGTTGCTCGTGGAGAAGCACCTCCAAGCAGAGGGTATTACCGTCCTCACCGACACCTCGGTCACCGCCTTCGAGGGCGATCGATCGGTCGATGCGGTCGTCTGCGACGATCTCCGGCTCGACGCCGACGTCGTGATCATCGCCGTGGGCGTGCGGCCCGCCACGGGACTGGCTGCCGAGGCCGGTCTCGATCTCGGCCCGTTCCGGGGAATCCGCGTCGATGACCGGATGTGTACCTCCGATCCCGACATCTTTGCCGCCGGAGACTGCGTCGAGGTGAAGCACATTCTGACCGGCCAGCCCTCGTTCGTTCCTCTGGGATCGACAGCCAACAAGCAGGGGCGGGTGGCGGCAATCAATCTCACCGGCGGGGATGAAACCTTTCCGGGAGTTCTGGGCAGCGCCGTTGTCAAGGTCTGCGGTCTCGCGGTGGCCCGAAGCGGTCTCTCGGAGAGCGAGGCGCAGATCGCCGGATTCAAAACCATCACCTGCTGTGTGCCTGGCGAAGACCGGGCCCACTACTATCCCGGCTCGGCGAGCGTGATCGTCAAGCTCATTGCCGACGCGGAGACGGGCCGCCTTCTCGGTGTTCAGGCCGTGGGCGAGGGCGATGTTTCGAAGAGGGTCGATGCCTGCGTGGGCGCGCTCACAGGATCTCTCACCGTCGATCAGGTTTCCAAGCTCGACCTCTGCTACGCGCCTCCCTATTCAAACGCGCTCGACGTCCTGATCACGGCCGCGAATGTTCTCAAAAACAAGATGGAGGGCCGGCTTCGGGGGATCGGATCGACGGCGGTCAACGAAATGCTCGATCGGGGGGATGATTTCTTCCTTCTCGATGTGCGCAGCCCGGGAGAGGTGAGCGACGCCGCGATCGCCGGAGCGGTGAACATACCCCTCGGAAAACTCAGGAACGTCCTCGATCAGGTGCCGCGCGACAAGCCGGTCATCACCTTCTGCGCCGTCTCACTGAGAGGATACGAGGCCTCCCTTATTTTCGGGGCAGCGGGCTTCGACGACGTGCAGGTGATGGAGGGCGGCGTGGCCGCCTGGCCCTTCGCGCTTATCAGGAGCGTCTAGCAATTACCGAGAGGCAGAAAAATGAGCCTGAACGCCGAGTCGGCCCGCCCGGCAGAGGAGCGGATCTGGCGCCTCGCAGAGGGCGGCCGGCTCCGATTCGGACGCGCGCCGCTGATCATGGGAATCCTCAATGTTACCCCCGATTCCTTTTCCGACGGGGGCCGATGGTTCGACCGCCACAAGGCGATCGCCCGCGGGAAGGAGATGGCCGCCCAGGGCGCGCATATCATTGACGTGGGTGGGGAGTCGACACGGCCCGGGTCGAAAAGGACCACTGTCGAGGAGGAACTGGACCGCACCGTACCCGTCATCGCCGCACTGCACAAAGCGACCGATTGTCCCCTCTCGATCGACACGACGCGCGCCGCGGTGGCCCGCGCGGCGCTCGACGCGGGAGCATCGATCATCAACGATATCTCGGGCTTCGCCTTCGATCCGGCGATGGCGCACCTCGCGGCTGAGAGCGGGGCTGGTCTGGTGGTCATGCACATTCGCGAGACACCGGAAACAATGCAGCACGCGCCCTCATACGGCGATACCTTTGCAGAGGTGAGCGAGGAGTTGAGTCAGAGGGTGGCGCCGCTCCTCGACCTCGGAGTCGATCGGGCTTCGGTGGTTATCGATCCCGGGATCGGTTTCGGAAAAAGACAGGACGACAACCTCTGTCTTCTGGCCCGATTGGAGGAGCTCGGCCGGGACTATCCGGTCCTCGTGGGCTGCTCGCGCAAGTCGTTTCTCGGAGCGATCGGAGGTCGAGAGGTCGACGACCGATTGCCGGAGACGATCGCCACAACGATCTGGGCCGCCATGGCCCGGTGCGCCGTCGTGCGCGTTCACGATGTGGACGAGAATCGCCGCGCCCTGAGGGTGCTCGACGCGATCCGCCGATCGATGGACGAAGAGGCCGGTCGAGCCCCGCGATGAAAGAGCGATCTTTTAGGTAGACGCATCAAGACCATGACAGCATAATCTCGGTCTGGTGCCCCGGATCGGCGCGCCGGCAGGTGCGCGGCGGCTGTAAACACGGAAAAGCGAACTCCATGCCCGGTTATCTGACAGACATGTTCAAGATGACGCCTCTCCAGCTCTTCGAGGCTTCCGTGGAGATCGCCATCTTCTCACTGATCTTCTACCTGATTCTCCGCTTTCTTCACGGGACCCGCGGGCTGGGTATCATGAAGGGAATTCTCGCTCTCATCACGGTCATTCTCCTCGCCCTGCTCTTCTTCCAGAGGAGCGGCGAGGGTGTCGGTGTCTTTTCACTGCCCCGCGTCAGCCTCGTGGCCGAGACATTTCTCACGGCGATGATTCTGGCGCTGGTGATCGTCTTTCAGCCCGAGATCAGGCGCGGCCTCTCGCGTCTCGGCGAGGTGGGAATCTTCAGCAGGCCCGAGCTGTCGTTGAGTCCGATCGCGCGCGGCGCGGTACGCCTGGCGCGCAAGCGGATCGGCGCGATCATAGTTGTCGAGGGCACGGTGGGGCTCGGGTCGTACCTGGAGGGCTCGGAGAAGCTGAGCGCCGAGCTCAACGTGTCCCTTCTCGAGTCGATCTTCTATCCCAACTCGCCGCTTCACGACGGCGCGGTCATTGTCCGGCGCGATCGGATCGTGGCGGCCGGATGCCTGCTTCCACTGAGCGAACAGACCGATCTGCCCACCGAGATGGGAACGCGCCATCGCGCCGCGCTGGGAGTCACCGAGGAGAGCGATGCCGTGGCTGTTGTCGTTTCCGAGGAAACCGGCAAGATCCGCCTCGCCACACGCGGCCAGTTCCGGGAACCCAAGGACGGCAAGGAACTGGAAGAGATGCTGAGCGAGATCATCTACACCGAGTCGGGGGAGGAGAGCACGCTGTGAGTCAGAACTCCCCGATGAAAAAGATACGCGCTTTCTTCTACACCACATTCCGGAAGGACATCGGGCGCAAGCTGATGGCGCTCTTTCTGGCGATTCTCGTCTGGATCTACGTGGCCCAGAAGGTCGACGACAGGAAGGAACACGAACTCCACATCCACGTGGTACAGGGACAGGAAGCCTACCTGGAGCAATCGAACCTCGTCGACGAGGGATTCTTCATCATCCTTCCCGAGAACGTGATGGAGATCAGCAGTATCGACAAGAATACCTTCATCGAGGAAAAGATCCTTCGCGTGATCCTCTCCGGCCCGAGCGAGAGGCTGCCCGCCAAGCTCGTGGGCAAGTACGCCTTCAGTTCTCAAAACCTCATCCCCGAGAGCGACTCTCTTGACGAAAAGGTCACCATCCTGCGCGAGTTCTTTCCAGACCTGCTTTCAACGGCCGGAATCAGGGTGACCTTCGAGCCGAAGAGAATCGATCTCCGGCTGGCGTACCGAAAGGAGATCAATATTTCGCTCAGCGCCGTGAACAACTTGAATTATGTGAACGAACTGCCTCCCGAACGCGGCCTGAGCTACGATCCGACGCAAGTCTCCTTTGATCCGACGAACGTCACACTCTCCGGTCCGGCGCCCGAGATTGACCTGATCAAGAAGAATCCCTCTCTCTTCCGTCTCGAAACCATCGATTTCAGAGAGATCGGCAGGGGCGCCACGTTGCAACTGCGCGGCTCTCCCGAGATGCTCAAGAAGAAGATCACCCTGAGGACCAGGGACAATTTGATCGCTGTAAATCTCAATATCAAGGAGAGCGAGACCGAGGAATCTCTGTTCGTGCCGATCATTCTTCTCGACAATGGAAATCCTCTCCCCCTCGACGAACTGGACGAGATCAAGGCGGAAGAAGAGATGGTCGAAGTGGTTATCAAGGGCCCGAAATCCGCACTCCAGAACTTTTCCGATGAGGAACGCCAGGCGCGGATCCTCGCTGTCATCGATCTCATGGGGCTCCGGGTCAAGGATATCTACGACCTTGTGCTCTTCACCAACGACCTGCCTGAATCGGTCCGCGTTACTCTCAAGGGCGAATCGAATATGGTCGTCAGGTTTCCAGAGCCCGAGCCGGCGCCCGAGAACAAATAATCCGGCGGATTGGTGCCGGTTCCGGCGATAGCCAGGGCCGGCGACAGCCGGGACCGGTTTCAGCCAATACTGGGGAACACCATGGCGAACAAGTACTTCGGAACGGATGGAATCAGGGATGTAGCCAATCGCGGCGCCCTCGTTCCGTCGACGATTCTCAAGGTGGGCCAGTGCGTGGGCGCGCTTCTCCAGGAGTCGCACGGCGCGGAGCGGCACCGCGTGGGAATCGGCGCGGACACGCGGATCTCGGGAAGCATGATCAACATGGCTCTCTGCGCCGGACTCACCTCGGTCGGCGTTGATGTCGTTGATTTTGGTGTCCTTCCCACCCCGGCGCTCGCCTACCTCACGCGTGCGCGCGGCCTCGGTTCGGGAATCATGATCTCGGCATCCCACAATCCCATGGCCGACAACGGCATCAAGATTTTTCACGGCGACGGATTCAAGATCAGCGACGCGATGGAGAACAGGCTGGAGGAGATGGTCGACGGCTCAGATTCCTCGGAAGCTCTACGGACGGGCGCCGCGGTGGGCAAGGTCATGGTCGATCCCTCCGGATTCGAGGAGTACGTCTCGTTCATGGTCGACCGGTTCGACGACGGCATGCTGCGCGACTTCAAGGTCGCTGTCGACTGCGCCAACGGAGCCACGTGGAAATCAGCCCCCGAGATACTCAAGAGGCTCGGCGCCAAGATCACGGTCATGGCCAACGCCCCGAACGGAACCAACATCAATGACCAATGCGGTTCGGTTCACCCGCACGCGTTGCGGGATCTCGTTCTCGCCGAGAAATGCGACGCCGGCATGGCGCTCGACGGCGACGGCGATCGCTGCATTCTGATCGACAACACGGGGAAAGTGGTCGACGGTGATATGGTCATGGCCGGCCTCGGGATCTGGCTCAAGTCCAGGGGCGCGCTGAACAATGACACGGTCGTGGCCACGGTGATGAGTAACATCGGTCTCGCCGCCGCCCTCAACCGGGAGGGCATACATCTCGAGCGGACGCCGGTGGGCGATCGCTTCGTGACGGCCCGCATGCAGGAGGGTGACTTTACCCTCGGCGGCGAGCAGTCTGGACACATTATCTTCGGCCGGGAGAACAACTATACGGGCGACGGAGCTTACACGTCGCTGCGGCTTTTCGAGGCGGTTATCGAATCGGGGCTGAGCATGGCTGAATTCGTTTCCGGTATGGAAACCTTTCCCCAGGTCCTGATCAATGTGCTCGTGACGCACAAGCTGCCTCTCGACGAGATGCCCGCTGTCGGGGAGCGGATCAACGCGGCAGAGGCAGCGCTGGGTGACGAAGGGCGCGTGGTGGTTCGCTACTCGGGTACGGAGCCGAAGCTGCGCGTCATGATCGAGGGACGCGGCCAGGACGAAGTCAATCGTCTGGCCGAATCGATTGCTGACGCTGTCCGTGCCACAATTGGCCGCAGTGCCACAATTGGCCGCAGTGCCGCGGACGGCCGCAGTGCCGCGGACGGCCGCAGTGCCGCAGGCGGCCACAGTGCGGAAATCGAGTGATGGTCGAGTTTATCACGCTGGCTCTGGATACGTCGACTCGCGTGGGTCAGGTTGCGCTTCTCGACGATCAGAATCCCGTGGCGGTTCGGTCGATCGAGGCGGGGTCGGCTCACGGCCGCGGACTCGCCCCCGCGATCGCAGAGCTTCTCAACAGCAAGAGGATCGGTCCAGGCGAAGTCGGCCTCGTCGCTGTCGGTCTCGGTCCCGGGTCCTATACAGGCTTGCGCGTGGGAGCGGCCACGGCTCTGGGATTCGCCCTCGGCGCGGACTGTCCTCTTTCGGGGGTGTCGTCCCTCGCTGCGCGCGCTCTCTGCGTGGGCGTTGCGGGCGAGACGGTCTTCGTCGTCACCGACGGGGGACACAAGAGCTGCTACAGCGCGGCGTTTCGAATCGAGAGTGGAGGCGGCGTGTCAGAGGTCGCCGCCCATCTGGCCGGACTCTGGGACGAGGCTGCCGGCCGCATCGACGAGGGATGGATCGTGACCGGAGAGGTCGCAGGGGCGCTCGCCCGGACTGGTGCCGCGCTTTTCGAGATACGCCGCCGCGACGAAGCGGACGCGGTGAGCGTGGGGCGGCTCGGGCTGCACTCCTTCCGGGAGAAGGGTGCCACCCCGGTCGACGAATTCAAGCCCCTCTATCTGAGAAAGTCGAGCGCCGAGATCAACTGGGAGCGGCTGCGACAGGAAGACGGCAGGCCAAAGAAAGACTGAGAACTCATGTACTACCACAGAGCCTGGGCTGATATCGATGTTGACGCGCTGACGCGCAATCTGACGAGCATCCGGTCCGCTCTCTGTCCCGGAACGGAAGTGATGGCTGTCGTCAAGGCCGACGCCTACGGCCATGGAGCGAGCACCATCGCCCGCACCCTGCAGGATCGGGAGGGAGTGTGGGGATTCGGCGTGGGCGATTCGCGCGAAGCGCTTGAGCTCAGAGACGCGGGGGTCTCCTCGCCGATCGTGATTCTGGGTGCAATCATCGAGGACGAGATCGGCAGGGTTCTCGAGAACGGGATTTCGGTCTGCGTGCACTCGACAAGAAGGATCGAGCGGCTCAACCGCGAGGCGCAGCGGCAGGGCAAGCGCCTCGAAGTGCATCTCATGGTCGACACCGGCATGGGGCGGCTCGGTGTCACTCCCGAGAAGGCCATCGACGTGGCCGCCGGAATCGTCGCTGCGCCTGGACTCGACTTTGCCGGCGTGGCGACTCATTACGCGTGTACGAGCGAACCGGACGATCCTTTCACCGCTGTCCAGCTGCGGCGATTCGTGACGCTCAAGGAGAGTCTCGTCGAGGCAGGAATCGCTCCGGCGATCTTTCACGCGTCCAACTCTTCGTCGATCTTTTCCAGTCTCTCCCGACATTTCGACGTCGTTCGGCCGGGGATTTCGCTTCTGGGGATCGCACCCGACGGGAACAGTCCGGCCGGCATCGATCTCGAACCAGTGCTCTCTTTGAGAACACAGGTCGTCTTCATGAAAGACATCCCGGCGGGCACTCCAGTGGGGTACAACCGGACATACACGACGCCGCGCGCCACGCGGATCGCCACGATTCCGATCGGCTACAACGACGGCTATCCTTTCAGGCTCTCCAACAGGGGCCGCGTCCTGATCCGCGGCCGGAGGGCGCCTGTCGTGGGCGGCGTGACGATGGACTACACCATGGTCGATATCGGCCACATCCCGGGCGTCGAGGTGGGAGACATGGTCACCCTCATCGGCCGGGACGGCGACGAGTCGATCTCGGTCGACGAGATTGCCCGGATGGTGGGATCGATCTCCTACGAGGTCACCTGTTTGATCGGCAAGAGAGTCCAGCGGATCGCGCGCAAGACGAAATCGGAGAAACCGCAGGCAGAAATGGAAGCGAAAAGCGACGAAGTCGGGGCACCCATCGGGCAAGCGACACTTCGATGAGGATCAAACTCGAAAAACTGGCATCCCTTGCGATGATTCCGGCGATCATCATTGCCGAGGCTCTGGTCGCCCTTTGGGTGATCACCGGAAGCAGCGTCGTGGAAGACGCCCTCACCCGCGTTCTGGGAGACTCGATCGGTGGTGAGTGCCGGGCCGAACAAGTCTCGATCGCCATGTTCGGAGGGATCGAGATCGGCGAGCTCGAACTGATCGCGGATCGGGACCTCCCGCCTCTATTATGGGCGCGCGGAGTGCGGGCGCGGTTTTCGGCGGAGAGGCTCCTCTCGGGAACCTTCGCACCGGAGGAAATCACTGTCGACAACGCCGCGTTCTGGTTTCCTTCGGAAAGCGCGCTCGAAGCCGATTTCGCCGCTCCCCGATCGACAGCTTTTTCTTTCGACGCGATTCCCGAAATGACGATTCGGGTCAGGCGGGGGGTCGTCGAGATGGAGGGACTTCCCCACGCATTCGACGAAATCGACCTCGTGCTGAGCAGCGACGGTGACGGAGTGATCGTCGGAGCGCTCTCGGGATCCCTGGCAGGGGGAAAGATCAGAGCGAGCGGATCGCGAAAACCTGAGGGGACCGAATCGATCTACCAGTTTCGCCTGGAAGGAGACCGGATCGATTGTTCGAGCGATCTGGAGTCTTTCTTCGCGCTCATCGGGGCGGTCGACGGCTACAGGGCTTTTTCCCCTCGGGGTGAGATCAGTTTTCTGTTCGAGTCCGATCCCGTGACCGCGCTGCCTGTGACCGGTCGGCTGCGGCTCTTTGCCCATGGCGCTGCCGTGACCTATCTCGGCTGGCCGGTGCCGGGGACAGGCGTCTACGACGAGAGTTTTCTCTATTCTCTCGAGAATCTCAACGGGGTGGTCACAGCCAATCTTCCGGGCGAAGTAATCATAGACGCCGTGGAGGGGACGATCAACGAGGGGCGTTTGAGCGCTGATGGTTTCGTGCGTTTTCCTCCCCTCACAAAGGAGAAACGGCTCACCTTCGACATCCGGAACGTCGACATCGATGAGGAGATCATCGCAGCGATCGAGCCGCACGATCCCACAATTGCCGAGGTGCTCAAGGATCTCAACCTCAAGGGAAGCGCCGACATCTTGCTGACCCTTTTGAGCGCCACCGACCGCGGCCGATCGGAAGAGACGGACGCTGCCGGATTGTTCGAGGCCTCGGTCGTTTTGCGGGACATTTCGATCTGTCCTGTTTTTTTTCCTCTTCTCATTGAGGGAGTCCGCGGACAGGTCGCCGTGAGAAAGGGAAGGGTGACCTTTGACGCTATCGAGGGGAGGTACGGCGGTGTGGTCGTGACCGGCGCAGGCATGGCTGACAGCGAGAGAATCTCCTTGGACTTGAAAGCCCGCAATGTGGCGGTCGACGCCGGGCTGATCGACGCGCTGCGCGTTGTTTCGAATGAGGCGGCGCAGATGGTCGAATCGATAGGCCTGTCGGGCGGGCGGGTAGGCCTGGACATCGAATTCGAGTCGCTTCAATCACCCGAGGGAGGCGAAGAACCGCGGATCAATATGGGAATTCACGTCGCGGCGAGTGGCTGCACCGCGCGACCCGGATTCTTTCCCCTCCCTGTTGACACTCTCGGCGGTGATGTTTTCGTGCGTATCGATGATTCAGCCCTGCGATCGATCGAGATCGAGAACCTGACCGCCGCCCATGAGGGGAGCCGGTTGAATCTTGGGGCGCGCCTTGACGAAACCGGGCTGGTCGATCTCGATATCTCGGGCCGGAACCAAAAGGTCACTCCCCAATTGCTCGCCGCCCTTGGCGAGGCCGCGCCGGGCTCGGCTGAATGGGTAGAGGGACTCTACGCCGAGGGGGTCGTCGATTTCGAAGGGGCTTGGAGAGAGGGTGCGTTGACCATCGACTTTCACCCGCGGTTCAGCCTCATCGCGAGTCCGCTCCTTCCTTGTCCTCTCACCGATCTCGACGGCACGGTTCGGTGGCAACACGCAACAGGAAGGATTCTGGTCGAATCGCTCAGCGTCGGTATCGGCCGGGGGCGTTTTGTGTTCGATACGGGAGAGGCCAGCTTTCTTGATTCAGGGACGTCGATCCGGCTGAGCGGGAGCGGCCAGGGCCTTGATCTGAACCTGAGTTCGTTCCAGCTGGCGTCCGGCAATCTTCAAGATCTGTTCCACCGCCTCGATCTGAAGGGCTTCGCCAATGTGAAAGACGCCGGAGCGGAGATCGTGCTCGACAGCGACGGAGTCATCAAAAGCCTGCAGGGCAGCGCCAGCGTCAGTTTCGACGGGGCATCGATGGACTGGCCCGTGGGGATCACCGACATCTTCGGCAGGATCGGCCTTGATTTTCAATTGCCCGGTGCCGAGGGCGGCCGGTTCGAGCTGACCGGTGAGGGATCGTACCTCAGCTTTGTGCTCGAGAAGAGAGAGTTTTCGGGCGTGCACACCAACTTTCTGATCGACGAGAGCGGTGTCCGCATATCGAGCCTCGATGGAAACCTGTACGGCGGCCGTGTCCTGGGCGACAAGAACACCTTTGCCATGAGCTTTGATCCACCCTGCCCTTTCCGGGGCCGATTGAGAGTGCGGGGAGCGGACCTCAACCGCCTGCTCGGCAGGGCGGGCTACGCGTTCAAAGATATTTCGGGAAAGCTCAACTACCGGCTCCGCTTCGAGGGCGAGATGGAGAACATCAATCGCATGACGGCCGAAGGAAAGATGAGCGTGGAGGACGGTCACCTGTGGAGGCTGCCTGTGTTCTCCGCGCTCTGGGGGCCGGTGGTGAACATCTTCGGGGTGGGCAAGCCCCCGGCGTTCGAGACGGGCAGCACTGATTTTACCCTGAAGGAGGGCATTCTCAATCTGGAGAACGCCGTCCTGAATTCATCGCTGATGACGCTCCAGGGATCGGGCGCTCTCACTGTGGACAGCGCCAACGTGGAGGTCCAGTTTTCCGTGGGGCCGACGCTGCCGATCATCGGCGATGTGATCGCTCCCCTGACCGGTCTGATCAAGCAGGGCTTTTTCAACCTGCGCGTCTCGGGCGACTACGACAACATGCAAGTGAGTTACGACTCGATTCTGACGAGCCCTTTTCGCAGCGGGGAGGTCACTGACACGGCGCGCTGCCCGGGTCCCCAGAAGGCGCTCCAGCTGGAGAGATTCTGATCGCAAGGAGGTCCTCATGCTTCACGCAGTGATCATGGCGGGCGGTGTGGGAACCCGCTTCTGGCCCGCGAGCCGGGCTGCCAGACCGAAACAGCTCCTCTCTTTCGGATCGGGCCGGCCGATGGTGGAGGATACTCTCGACAGGATCGGCGATCTCGTGCCTCCCGAGAGGATCCTCATCATGACCAATGCCGAGTATGTCGGTCTCATGGCCGATCTACTGCCCGAGGTGCCGCGGGAGAACATCCTCGGCGAGCCGGCCTGCCGCGACACTGCGCCCTGCGTCGGACTGGCCGCGACAGTCCTCGCCGCGCGCGATCCGGAGGCCGTGATGGCCGTGATGCCGTCCGATCATCTGATCGCGCCCAAGGAGCTCTTCGGCGGATCGCTCGTTGCCGCGGAGGCCTTTCTCAAAACGCGTCCCGAGACTCTCGTCACCTTCGGGATTGCGCCGACAGCGCCCGCGACCGGCTATGGCTACATCAAGCAGGGAGAGAAGATCCATCAGGCGGAGGGCGTCGCCTTTTACGAGGTGGGGAAATTTCACGAGAAGCCCAACGACGAGACGGCACGATCATTTCTCGACGAGGGCGGCTTTCTTTGGAATTCGGGCGTCTTCGTGTGGCGCGCCGACACGATTCTGGACAAGATCAGAAAGTACATCCCGGGGCTCCATTCAAAACTCGGTCTGCTCGCGGAGCGGGTCGACAGTGCGCAATTCGGCAGGCTTTTCGAGGAGCTCTACCCCACTATCGAGAAGATCTCGATCGACTTCGGAGTGATGGAAAAGGCCGAGCACCGCGCCGTGGCGGCGGTCAAGTACTCCTGGGACGATGTCGGTTCATGGCAATCGCTGGAGCGGTTGATCGCCACCGATGAGGATGGCAACTGCGTTCAGGGTTCCTGCGAGACCCTCGATGCCACCAACCTCATCGTCTCGGCGAGGGGCGGAATGGTCGCCGCCATCGGTGTGGAAGACCTGATCATCGTCCACACCCCCGATGCAACCCTGGTCTGCAAAAAACAAGATGCCGAATCGGTCAAAAAGCTCGTGGAACGGCTCCCCCCGGAGTTCAGGTAGTTAGGGAGTCTCCCAAAGCAGGCTATTCGTCTTGGCTGGTGATGTAGATTTTTACGCGGTTGATTCGCCGGTCGGTCACATCGGTGACAACGAGCCGCGCATTGCCCACCTCGACGGTTTCGTCGAGCTCGGGCACTTTTCCCAGTGACGAGAAGATGAAGCCGCCGATCGTTTCGAAGTCGTCGCTCTCCGGTATGGTGATTCCGTACTCCTTGATGAGGTCGTCGACGTGCACCTTGGCCGCCACATCGAGAGTCGTCTCGTCGATCCTGCGAATCTCGGCCGCCTCCACGGGATCATATTCGTCGGTGATGTCGCCGACGATCTCCTCGAGGATGTCCTCGTTGGTCACGAGGCCCGCCGTGCCTCCGTATTCGTCGAGAACGATGGCGATGTGAATCTTGTTTTTCCGGAACTCTTCGAGCAATGTGGAGACCTTCTTGGTCTCGGGGATGAAGTAGGGCTTGCGCACAACGGTTTCGAGAGACGGCTCGCTGTTCCTGTCCACGATCCAGATGTTGATCACGTCTTTGAGGTAGAGCACGCCGACGATGTGGTCGGGATCTTCCTCGTAGACCGGCATGCGCGAGTAGCCCACGTCCATGGCGAATCGGACCGCCTCGCCGAGCGGAGTCGATGCCTCGATCGCTTTCATGTCCGTTCGGGGAGTCATGATCTCGAAGACTTCAGAATCGCGGAGTTCGACGATCGCCTCGATCATGTCGGCCGCGTCCTCGTGGATGACCCCCTCCCGCTCGCCCTCCTCGACAGCGTCGATGATCTCCTCGGTGATCTGCTCGGCCTCGGCCTCGGGATCGTTGGGGAGCAGAATGCGCGCCACGCCCGTTCTGAAGGGCTCCAGGGCGAGGTGAAGAGGATAGAGACAGACGCCCAGCCCGTTCAGCAGGGGGAGGATCTTGACCAGGATCTCTTCTTCCTTGTGGGAGCCGATCTCCGCGGGCAGAATGCGGCAGAAGAGAACGAACCAGAGCGCCACTGTGGCGAAGGTCCAGAAGAGGGGCCAGAAGGCGACCGATGCCTCGACGCCCTGAAGGCGGGAAAAGAAGACGAGCACGCAGAAGGCGAAGACGATCTTGGCTCCGATCTCGATGAAAACAACAATGTTGGTCGTCCGCGGAAGGTTATCGAGATATCGCTCGACCCTTTCGAGCCGTCCGTTTCCGTTGGTGATCTGAAGGAGTTTGGCCCTGGAGAAGTTGTTGAGGAGGAAATAGGCGTAGGAAAAGAAGAAAGACAGAAATGCGGTGACGATGAGCGTGATGCCCAGGTTCCATGTCAATCGGACCGCGGCCAGGTATAAACCTGGGAAAGGGTCGTCCAAATTCAGTGGCCTCCAACTGCCAGAGATTCCGCCCTTGAATCCACGATTCCTGATCGCGAGCGGCAATAATTTGAACAAAGAATACCAAGGAAATGGGAAGCTGTTCAATATAAAATTGCTCCCTGTACCGATATCGGAAGTCTCTCTGAGATACTGTAGGAACAGCCATGGACAGGATCGATCTTCTTGTGTGCAACGCCTCTGAACTGCTCACCCTGCGCAACGACGGGCCGAAAAGAGGCGCCGCTCTCGATAACCTCGACATCATCGAGAACGGGGCCGTGGCTGTCGATGGGGGCCGCATCATCGAGACCGGGCCGAGCCAAGCCTTGAAAAAGAGGTACCGGGCTGCTGAGACGGTGGACGCGCGGAATTGCGTCGTTCTTCCCGGATTTGTCGATCCCCATACCCACCCCGTCTTCGGCGCCACGCGGGAGGCCGAGTTCGACATGCGGATCCGGGGCAAATCCTACGTGGAAATCACCGACGCAGGGGGGGGCATTTTTTCTTCGGTCCGCTCTCTGCGCAACCTGCCGCAGGAGGAGCTCTTGAGCCTCCTCAGGGAGCGGCTCGACCGTTTCATCGCTCTCGGCACGACCACGGTGGAGGCGAAGAGCGGCTACGGCCTCAACCTCGACGACGAGATCCGCTCACTCGAGGCGATCGGCCTCTGCAACGGGGAGCACCCCATCGACCTCGTGCCCACCTTCCTCGGCGCACACCAGATGCCCGAAGAATATGCCCCGAAACGCGAAGAGTACATCGACAAGCTGATCACGGAGATTCTGCCCGCCATCAGACAGAAGGCGCTGGCCGAATACTGCGACATCTTCTGTGAGAAGGGCGTTTACGAGATCGACGAGTCGCGGCGCATCATGTCCGCGGCGCGCGACCTGGGATTCGGGCTTCGCTTTCACGCTGACGAGCTCGAGGCGATGGGCGGGGCTGAACTGGCCGCCGAACTGGCCGCGGCCAGCGCCGATCACCTCGTCATGATCTCTCGGAAGGGGATCGATGCGATGGCGCGGAGCGGAGTGATCCCAGTGGTTCTGCCCGGAACGGTGTTCAGTCTGAATCTTGAGACCACGACACCGGTGCGCGACATGATCGAGGGCGGCCTTGCCCTGGCTCTCGCCACCGACTTCAATCCGGGAACGTCCTTCGTCCAGTCGATGCCGGCCGTGATCAACATCGCCTGCTGCACGCTGCGCATGACGGTCGCCGAGGCGCTCAATGCGGCCACGGTCAACGCGGCCTGGTCGCTCGGACGGGGAAATAGCATCGGCTCCCTCCAGGAGGGACGGCAGGCGGATATTCTGGTCACAGACTGCCCCAACCACCTTTTCTTCGGTTACCGGCTGGGTTGGAACCCCGTAAATCTTGTTGTAAAGAAGGGGCGGATCGTCTACCAGCGACCGCCGCTGAACGTCGGTTGAGATTCATGCAGGCTCGGTCCGGAGGAGACACGATGAGAGACTTTTTCGTCAGACTTGAGGTCATGTGGGGGGCGGCGGCCCTCGCGGCGCTCCTTCTCACGGCGGCGCCGTCCGCGAGCGCCCAGGATAAAGGCCGGCTCTGCCCCTATTGCAAGACAACGGGCAAGGTGGCCAACGAATTCTACGAGACCTACAAGCGCCTCGAGGAGAAGACCCGATTCTGCTCCTTTTGCATCGAGAATGACAAGACCGGCCGGGGCCTGCCGTGGATTCCCTGCAAGCGGTGCAAGAACAAGGAGCTCCAGGCCAAGGCGCAGGCCGAATTCGACACGCTCACCAAGGAACGGCTCGACTGGGTCGCCGCGCGCCGCAAGATCGATGAGGAGACCGGGGTGCGCGAGCCGCTACTCCACCTCGAGACGAAACACTTCATCTGGGCCTGGAACATTCCCCGATTCAAGGGAAGCGACAAGAAAAGCTACGATTCGCACCGAGGACTCCATCTCTATGCCGAGCGGATGGAAAAATACTATCGCGACTGGCAGCGTGTTCACGAGGTCACTGACAAGGACAACGTGAACAATCAGCACCAGATCTACTGCTACGAAAGCCGGCGCGCGTCCACGAAAGCGTGCAATCTCTACGCGCAGATCGCGACGCCCAACGGGAAGGCCTCGAAGCAGGGCAATCCATCGGTCTACGTCACGTGGTGGGACAGGAACAAGCGTCCCACAGACGAGGATTTCCATCTCGAACTGATCCACAACGTGAATCATCTCTTCACCGCCGTGTACAAGAACATCTGGTGGCTGCACGAGTGCGCCGTGGCCTACGAGGGCGGTTCCCACTGGTGGGAGATCTACTATTTCGGCAGGGCGTCGACGCGCTGTTTCGTCGAGGCCGACTCGGGCGCCGCCTGGCGGGAATTCAAGTGGCAGTCAGTGGTCAAGAAAGGCGTGCTCGCCGATCGCCAGCCCCAGATTTACGAGGTGCTCACCAAACCTGGGACTTCCCTCAACTCGGTGGAGCACCCCTACGCCTGGTCCTACATCGACTACATGATGCACCTCGATCCCCACAAGGTGATGGACTTCTACCTCGTCATCAAGGAAAAGAAACACCCGCGCGAGGCGTTCAAGAAAGCATTCGGCGTGAGTATCCCCAAGTTCGAGGCCGACTGGAAGGAGTGGGTCATTGCGACCTATTCGATAAAGGACGAATCACCAGCAGTCCCCAAGCGCCTGCGCCGCCGCTAAAAAACGAGAATAACGGCAACAGCCGACCCTCTTCTCAGCCCCGCCTTTCCCTCTTGGAGTCCCGGCCCATCTTTTTCAGGTTGGTCGTGGCGTCGCGGAGCGCGGTGCGGGCGTCGTCCTTTGCGGCGGCGTTCGATGAATCGTCGTTGATGATCTTGCCTGCCTCGACGATCGCGCGGTTGTAGAGCTCCTTGGCGTAGTCGAGATCGCGGTGCAGGTGGTACTGAAGGATCAGGGCCGTGTCGTTCAAGATCGCCGGGTTCGACGGTTCGAGAGTGAGGCATTCCTGATAGGCTCCGTAGGCGAGCTCGTACTCGCCGGTCTCGCGGCAGAGGAAGGCATAGTTGTTGTAGTAGGTCGAGTTGTTCTTGACCACCATGAGGATGCCGCCGATGAGATCGCGCGCCATTTTGAGGTTGTTTGCCTCGTAGCTGAAGTTCGAGAGATAGGAGAGGGCGCTGCACACCTCCATCCAACTGGGATCGTTGGAAAGGTAGTAGATGAAAGCGTCAGGGTCGGCGGCCATGATGCGGAAGAAATCGCGGGACGCTTTCTTGTACTCATTGAGTGCGAAGCGGCATCGTCCGAGATAGTAGGTGGCGCCGATCCGGTACTCCTCGTTGCCCTCGAGGGCCGCGGTGTAGGCCGTGATGCTCGCCTCGTAATCGAAGTTGAGGAAGTGGGCGTAGCCCGCGTAGTAGCTGGTCGTCGCCTTGCGCGTCAGATCGTTGGGATACTTTTTTTCGATCTCGACGAGGAGTTTCTCGAGGAGGGCGACGAGTTTTTCCCGTCCCTCTGCATCGCCGAAAAGCCGCAGCAGGCTGTTGTATCCCTGGAGAAGTTCGGGATCGAGCACGAGCGCGTTCATGACCGCGTTCGATGCCTCGTCCCATTTTTTGTCGGCCTCGTAGAGCGCCGCAAGGCCGAGGTAGGGGCCCGTCTCTTCGGGCGCGGACGACTTGGCTTTTTCGTAGATGGCAAGAGCCTCGTTCCACATCTCCTTGACCTCGCCCGCCGACTTTCCTGATGCGGCCGAATCCTGAAACCGGATAAACGCGGCGTCGCCGTGAAGCAGAAGAGCCCGTATGTTCGAGGGTTCCCGCTTCATCGCTTCGAGAGCGGCTTCGTCAGCGCCCTCGGTATCGCCCAGTTCCATGAGGATATAAGCTCTGTCGAGCAGAGGCTCGGCAGCGGTATCATCGAGGCCGGCCGCGGCGAGGAGGAGATTGGCCGCGTCTTCGAGCATCATGCCCCCGTCATTGACCTCTCCGCCGTAAAAGAACTCCCGTCCCTGGGCGGCGAAAGCCCGCGCCCGAAAGAGGACTGCGTCGTACGATTCCGGATCGAGGCTGGCGGCGCGTGTCAGGTGCTGGATGGCCGTGCTGAATTCTCCCAGCTCGATGGCGGCCCGTCCCGCTCCCACGAGCAGCGGCACGCTGTCCTGATCGGCCGCGAGGGCGGCGACAAAAGCGCTGAGCGCCGCGGCTGGTTTTTGCGCATCGAGAAGCGCGAAACCGTCGGGAACTTCCTCGATAGCGCCCTCAGCCGTGTCGTCCTGACAGATGGCGAGAGATCCAGCAAGAAGAACGAAGAGGAAAACGGGAAGGACTGTCGCGGTAAGTGATTTCATTTTCAAGCCTTACGTTAATATAATGTCAAGCGGTGATGAGGTATGGGACGAATGGTTACTCCGGCAGCTCATAAGATATCCCCTTTATAGTTCTTTCGAGCCCCGTCAGTAACTCCTGGACGTCCGGTCTTTGCGGTGCTTTTTGAGAGAGCGACTCGGCGATCGGCGCACACTCGTCGATCCGGTTCTGGATCAGCAGGAGACGCCCCAGATTGAGCATGGCGTCGCAGTACGCATCGAAGTGGTACTTGTGATCCTCTTCCGAAATAAAGGGATCGGCACACTTTTCCTCGCCTGTCTTCCACGCCGTGCGGAAGAGTTTCTCCGCTTTGTCCGGTTGCCGGTCGAGGTAGTAGAGGAGCATCATGCCGCAGTCGTTGATGTATCGCGTGTCGTCGGGAGCGAGGGTCATTGCCTTGACATAGCCGGTGTACGCCTGCTCGTTCTGGCCTGTTTCCCTGGCGAAGAGGGCGTAGTTGTTCCACCACTTCGAGTTCCATGGATGGGCCGTGGCCGCCCGTCTGAAGAAGTTCCTCCCCTCGACCAGGCCGTCCCTGTTGGTCAACGCCGCGCCGAGGTAGTCGATGCCGAGGATCGCGTTCTTGAGATCCTGCCTCAGCGCGAGCGCCTTGCAGAAGTTTTCCTCGGCACGTTCATAGCCGCCGCCGTAGTAGTGGGCCCATCCCACATTGCAAAAGGCCTGGGCCTCCTCGTAGAGCGCCTCGTCCGCGAAGGAAGGATGAATCTGGCCGCACCGATTGTAGCACGCCGCGCAGCGCGCATAGGCTTCGGCTGCGCTGTCATAGTTCTCGTTCTCGTATTCGGCCCGTCCGAGAGCGTCGCACCAGAGTCCCTGGAACCAGTGGAGCATTCCCTTTGCCTCGGGACTCAGTCTCTCGACAGCGAGAAGGGCTTCGTAGAAATCGATGGCATCGGCCGGTGAAAAGAGGTCGCTGCCACGAAAACAGGCGACGAGCCTCTGGTGGAGATCGGAACTCTCCATGCACCGGACGATCCCCTTCTGGTAGACACTCAGCGCTGTTTCCACGTCGCCCTTGTACAGAGAGCAGTCTCCGAGGGCGACATGGCCCGCGGGTTCGGATGGCGCCAGTTCGATCGCATGAGAGAGGTGTCCGATCGCCGCATCGACGCAGTCGCTGTCTGACTCGCCCTCTGCGGGATCGGAGACGCCCGCAGTGTGAGATGCCAGCAAGATCCGCCCCGCGAGAAGTCTCGCCGCCGCGTCCCGCGGAAAGCGGTCGACGTAGGCCTCTATGGAGGAGCGTGCTTCGATGAGCCGGCTGTTCATGAACAGGGCTCTGGCTAGAAAAAACTCAGCCTGCCCATGGAGGGGATCGAGTTCGAGCGTCTTGCGAAGATAGGCTTCGCTATCGTGGAAGGCAGCACCGGGATCTCCGCCCAGATCGGGCTCGGCGGCGAATTCCTCGCCCAATGTTAGGTAGCAGGCCCCTGCCTCGAAATTGAAATCAGGATCATCGGGTACGGCGCCAAGCCCTCTGGTGAGCGCGCGTAGCGCGTCGTCGAACCGCGCTTCGGCCAGCGCTTCGCGTCCAGTCGTGAGGAGCTGTTCCTTTGAAGGCGTGCTGTGCGCCTCAGCCGGGCGGGGGCTCTTGCACGATTGCAGATTCAGCAGGAGAAGGCCGACGAACAGAATCAGCAGGGACCGGGAAACAGAAACCATGGCTGCACGCTCCTTCAAGCATCACCGAAAACGGCCGGACGGCGCCTGTGCCGTCTCGATTGCCCACGGTACCGGAACCGGGTAAAGCTATCATACTCCAGGGGCGGAGTAAAGCCGCAGAATGGTCTGGCGCTCGGTGCGCCGAAATGGTGGAATGCGGTCATCCTGAGGCGGTCATGAAACAACAACCAGACACGAAATGCCGGGAATAACGATCGAAGCAGAAGCTCTTCCGGACGGAGGGCGGCTTTTCCGAGTGGAGGGCGCCTTGACGCGCCGGTCAGTGGGCCGGTTGCGAAAGGAGATCCCTCCGGGAAGTTCCGAATCGCCGGTCCTCGTCGACCTCGCCGGTGTGAGCGATTTCGACTCCTTCGGCGCTGTCTTCCTGCTCGAGAGGGCCGATGCCTCGGACGATTACTTCTCGGTGCGCGGTGCGCGCGAGGACCTCCAGGCCTTCGTGCGCCGCGTTTCGAAGTTCAGGATTGCCGGTGATCCAGCCGGCAGCGGCGCCCCGCTCATCGAGAAACTCGGCCAGATCGCCTTCTCATTGCGGAGCGGGACGCGCTCCTTCCTGCTTCTGGGACTCGAGTTTTTCTACTGGCTCGGAGTGTCGCCCTTCAAGGGCGGGCGGTTGTATATTGGCCGGACTTTTTCGGAGATCGTCGCCACCGGAGTCGACGCGATACCGATCGTGATGCTCGTCTCCGTCTTGATGGGCGTCATCCTGGCGCTCAATGCCGCCGCTCAGCTCGAGATGTTCGGCGCAACGATCTTCGTGGCCAACCTGGTCGGTGTGGCGCTCACCAAGGAGCTGGGGCCGGTCTTTGCCGCCATCCTCGTGGCCGGCCGAACAGGATCGGCCATCGCGGCCGAACTGGGCACGATGATCGTGACCGAGGAGATCGACGCCCTCAAGGTGATGGGCATCAATCCCCGCGCATACCTGGTGGTGCCGAAGATCCTCGCTCTTTTGCTCGTCATGCCCTGCCTGGTGATCATGGCCGACATACTCGGCATCGTGGGCGGACTCGCGATCAGCGTGGGCGTGTTGAACGTTCCTTTGACCGAGTACATGAACCAGACGATCAACGCGATCCTCATTTCCGATGTGATCACCGGACTCGCGAAGAGCGTGATTTTCGGATTTCTCATCGGCCTCACGGGCGCGTCGCTCGGACTGGCCCTGAAAGGAGGCGCCGAGGAGGTGGGGCGTGTGACCACGCGCGCCGTGGTCGTCTCCTTCCTCCTGATCATCGTGGCCGATACTGTTTTTACCGTCTTCTTCACCTATCTGGGATTCTGATGGGATCAGCCGGGACACAGATCCGAGTGGAAGGACTCACAGTCGGTTTCGGGGAGAAGACTGTTCTCGACGGGATCACGTTTGATGTCCGCGCCGGCGAGATCGTCGTGGTCATGGGGCGCAGCGGATGCGGCAAGACGTCGCTCCTCAAGTCGCTCATCGGTCTGATCCGACCCCAGAAGGGGAGCATCGATGTCCTCGGCCACGACCTGATAGCCATGGACGAGGACGCGATCGACGAGTTCAGGGAGCGGATCGGCATGCTGTTTCAGTTCGGCGCGCTGATCAATTCGCTCACGGTGGGAGAAAACATTCTCCTGCCCCTTCACAGACGGTGCCCTGTCGATGATAGTACGTCGCGCGCGGTGGCTCAGCTCAAGCTCGCCATGGTGGGACTGCCCGATGTGTTCGACCTCTATCCGTCCCAGCTTTCGGGCGGCATGAGGAAAAGGGCCGGTTTCGCCCGTGCTCTCATCCTCGATCCGGAGATCCTTTTCTTTGACGAGCCGACGTCGGGCCTCGATCCCAACACGGCCGCTGACATGGATCTCTTGATTCTCAACCTCAGAGATGTATTGAAGACCACGATGGTGATGGTGACCCACGACCTCGAATCAGCCTTTTCCGTGGGGGACAGGATCATCATGCTCCACGAAGGGCGGACCGTTGCCGAGGGCACTCCCGACGATCTCCGCCGGAGCGACCATCCCGTGGTGAAGAGTTTCGTCGAACGCCGCGGCAGCGGTGACTGGATCGACGTTGACCGGACCAAGGCAGGTTTTTTTCGGGAATAGCCCCGCGTGCCGCGGAGCGTACGATCAGATCTGATTGAGAGGCGAATCAATGGCCACGAGGCGGGAAAAAGTGGAAGCCGGGCTCTTTCTCTTGATCGGAGCGGGGCTCCTCTTCGGGGTTCTCTTCCTGCTCGTGGGGCTCAACCTCACGCGGGAGAGAGACTCCTACGAGGTTCGCTTCGAGAGCGTGGGCAACTTGAAGCAGAACTCCCTGGTCACCTTCAAGGGCAGGCCGGTGGGAGTGGTGGGGGATATCGAGCTCTCACCCGATCAGATGGAGATCGTCGTCGAATTACTCCTGGAAAAAACGACGACGATCTCCAGCAAGGTCAAGGCCGAACTCAAGGTCAATCCCCTGACCCAGTCCTACTCGATCGAGCTCACCCTCGATGAACCGGGGGGAGAGATCGTTCATCCCGGTGGCCGGATCGAGTCGAAGAGCTCCCAGTTCGAGGAGATCGTCGACAATGTTTCCGATCTCCAGAGCAATCTGCCCGAGCTGATGGAGAATGTCTCCCTCGTGCTCGAACAGCTCAACCAGCTTTTCAGCGACGAGAACCTGGAGAACCTCTCGAAGATTCTCAGGGAAACCGAAGCGCTGGTAGCCGTGTTGCCCGGCAAGGTGAACCGGCTCGAGTCGGAAGCGCTGGGATTGAAGACCGAGGTTCAGCTCAAGCTCAACGATGTGGTCGCCCAGATGAAAAGCATGATCGTTCAGATGGAGAGGGTTGCGCTCAAGACGGAGAACATCGTGGTCACCAGCGGCCGCGACCTGGGCGATCTGATGAGTGAGTTGAATGAGACGGCCCGCGAAGCACAGGAGTTGATGAAGAGCATCTCGGAGGATCCATCGAGGATCGTCTGGCCGGAACGGAGCAAGTTCGACAGCGTTCTGTCTCACGTCGACAGAGCGATCGGCGAACTCCGGATGCTGATCAAGGAGATCAGGAAGGAGCCGTCGCGGATCATCTGGCCCGATCTCCCCGCCGAACGGAAAACAGTCGATTGAGATATTTTACTCTCCTTGCGAAGAGAAAATGGAGTCAAGACATGAACGACGATCTGGGGCGTTCGCCCTGCGCGGGCCGAGGGGTCTGGCCGCCGGTTCGATTCGGACTCGCCGCTGCCCTCGGCGCGACGCTTCTGCTCATGGCCTGCTCGTCGCCGCCCGAAACCCGGTACTATGACATCAGGCTGCCTGATCCAGGCTCGATCGCGGGCGCGCCGCTGGGACGCATCATCGTTGACGAGGTCGCTGTGCCCGATCATCTCGATGGCCCGGAGATCTTTTATCGCAGTTCGGCTTACGAAGCCGGCTACTATGGGTACCATCTCTGGGTGAGGCCGCTGTCAACGAGTCTCTCCGCCGAGATCGTCGCCTATCTCATCAGGACAGGCCGATTCGAAGAGGTCGTCGGCCCGCCGGAGGCGCTTGGCGCCGAGGGAATCCGTCTGAGCGTCACTGTCCGGGAGTTCGCCGAAATCGATGGCGTCGGCGATGCGTGGACCGCCGACGTGGATGTGGCTTTCCGCCTCGAAGACGCGTCGGCCCGTCGCCACGCCGAACGGACGATCACTCGTTCCGTGCCGATCGCTCCGCGAAACGCGGCCGGCACCGTGGCGGCGCTCAACCAGGCCTGGGCCGAAGTGGCCGAGGTGGTCATGGACGAGATTCTAACGTTCACCAAAAAGTGACGCCTAACGGTTTGATTGCGAAATGTCGTGAGGAGCGATGAATCAGTGCTGCCCCGAGGATCGAATAAATCCGAGCAATTCGTCCTGGGCGGGAATATAATCTGCGGTATAACTATCTAAATGTCAGTACGATGCGGACCGTTTCAGCCCTTGTGCAGCAGAGAGGAAACCTCTTGAGAGTCTGGGTCTTTTTACTCCTTGTTGTATCGTTAGTTACAGTTTTCGGCTGTTCCAAGACCAATGTGGGCTCCCTCTTCAATGTGGGGATCGTCGAAGGCGATCCCGCTGAAAGCGGGTTTGGCGAAGCCGATGCGAATGGCGCCTACAACGTGCGAGCGCTCCTGGCTGGGGCGCTTTTCGTCGACGGAGCGCCGGAGCTGAAAGGGATCTACCCCCGCGACGGCGCGACCGGTGTGGACGTCACGGCGCTGATCGTTCTTCGATTCAACGAAACCCTGGGCACTGCCGAAGCCGCCCTCTCCACGGCGATCACGATACAGACCAGCGATCCCAAGGCCGTTGTCGACGGCGACTACTCCTACGTCGATGGCTCCGCCAACAGGATCGTTGTTTTTGATCCGACCGACGATCTTGCCGACGAGACCGATTACGAGGTCGCCCTCACCTCCACGCTCGTCGACGCCACGGGCGATGTGGCGGCGAGCAGCGGCACGGTGAGTTCCTTCACCACGGGCATGGCGGGCGATGCGGTGACCTTCGATGTGATCGCATCACTCTCCCTTCCCGTGGCCAATGCGACAGGGGTTTCGGAGCGGGCCGAGATTCTCGTCTTTTTCACCGAGGCGGTTGACACGGCCTCGGTGCAGAACGAGCTCACTCTAGAGGATCAGAACGGCAATCTCCAGGCAGGGACCTTCTCCTTTCCGTCCGACTATGGCGACCGCGTCGTTGTCTTCACTCCCGCTGCCAATTACCCGATCAACAAGCGTGTCGACGTGACCGTGGACAAGGATACGCAGAACTCCGACCAGAGCGAGGATCTCGACAGCGACTATGACTTCTCCTTCACGACCATCGGATTTCCGCGCGTCACCGACATCGGATTCAGCGCCGGCGATCCGATCGTGGCGTTGCCGGCGAACTTTTACGAAGGCACGATTCTCACCACCAATCAGGAGGCCTTCAAGATCACCGTCACTCTCGCCGGCCCGGGAAGGTCGGAGCGATTGGTCCTGTTGTTTCGGGACACCAATTCCAAGGCGATCGTTGTGGTCGACGAGGCGAAGCGTAGCGCGGGGACCTACAAATACACGATCGATTTCAAGCCCGAGGATACGGATGCCATCTCCGACGGCAAGATCACGGTCGGCGCCTACACCGTCAAGGACGACGTGAACGCACCCGTCGCGCCGGCCCCAACTCTACCCAATCTCCTCAAGGATCTCGTGGCGCCCGAACTCGAGTCACTCGGACCGCCTTATGGAATCGCGGCCGGTAACCGCCAGATCCTTCTCGATGTGGGCAGCGCGGGCATTCACGGCAGGGCGACCGAGGATCTGAGAGGCCTTTCGATTACGGTCGATGTGAACGGCACGCCCCAGGTCCTCGACGGGCTCGTCTTCTTCTCGATGGAATACCCCACCGGTTCGGCGATCTACTCCCAGGAAGTGACACGCGGCAACAGCGATCTCTTTATCACCGCGCCGATCAGCGGGATCGATGTTGACGCCGCGTCCCAGAATGCTCCTTTCACCGTGACCGAGGTGGTGCTCACCGACCTGGCCGGAAATGTGACGACCCTCACCGATCCGGCCGACTCGAGCGTCGACTATCGCGGGTACATCGACTCTCTGGCCGCGGCAGCGAACGAGCTCGAGGTCTTTTGCTACGATGCGGCGACCCTTCTGCCGGTGGAGAACGCCGACGTTCTCGTCGACCAGCACTCGGACGACTATGCGTCGCACAGCGCTGACAGGCTTGGCGCGCACACCGGCGCCGACGGGATCGCCACATTCGCCGTTGTTTCCGCCATGCTGCCCGAGGACGATATCACGGTGACCGTGATTCGCGAAAACTACGAGATTACCTCGGTCCTGGGGCTCGACAAACCGCTCGGCGGAGCGGGCCTCAAGCTGAGCGTGCCGCTCAGTCCCATGACGGGTGGCACGTCGCAGGCGACTGTCTTTGTCAACGATGCCGGGGGCGTTGCGCTGCCCAACGTCTATTTCGGCGGGAACCGGTTGCAGATCGCTGGCGGCGAGGTGCTTCACGACGCGGGCGTTGACCCGACCGATCCGTTGAATCCGGTCATTCTCACGACGCGGAGTACGAAGCTCCAATTCATCGAGGCGATCGGTGTGGAGAGTTCCACGCCCGAGGACCGATACCAGTGGGCGTGGTCGAATCCCTTTCTGGCCGACGGTGGGGTTGCGACGGAAGCCGTGCTTTTCACCGACACGCTCAGCGACGTGGCCGACCTCACCGTGCAGGATCTGGAAACGCTCAACCTTCTTGCCGGGTACAGCAGCGATATCGAGGCGCACCTCGTGGCAAAGCTCAACGGTTTCAGCGGATCTCTTCCCCTGGCCGTCGATCTGGCCGGGCTGAGCGTGGGGGGGGGCGAGTATGCCTTCGTGGCGCCCATGGTGCCCTCGCTCTTCGAGAACGAGGTCATCGGAGGCGATCTGGCGAACGCGGCCTTCGATCCGCCCTACGAGGTGATCATCGAGCCCGCGCTCGGACCTGCCGACTATGCGGGCGTTCCTGATCAGGCCCTGCTCGAGGGCGCGCTTCTCTTCGAGGTGGAGGGGATGAACAGCGAATCGCCGCCACGGATCATCCGGAAGAGGATCGCCTACGAGCAGGCGGGGATCGGAACGACGCGGACCGTGGCCTTTCCGGAAACGGGCGGCTCGCCGATCGAGCTCTGGGCCGTCTTCACCCCCTCGGTCTTTCACCCGCTCCGGGTCTACTGGAACTCATCGATCGATCTGGCGGGCGCGACGGGCGCCTATATCCTCTGGTACAGCACCCTCTCCGGGTCGCGGACCTGGAAGACCTTCGCACCCAACACGGGTCATGTCGATTTCACGAAACAGGTCTTTTTTCCTGATCTCTCCACCGCGAGCCTGCCCGTGGGATTCACGCCGCTCAATGACTTTGGCGACTTCACCGCAAACGATGACTACACTTTTTACGCCGAGGCTTATGAACTCCCTGCCGGCTTCGACCTGCACGAGGCATTTCTCTCGGACATCGAGAGGGACTGGGTGACCTACTGGCGCGGCAACCTTGCCACGGGGTCGCTGGAAAGTCCTTAGTTCGGGCAGGGATGAGGAGATTTTTGTCGAGGATAGCTGCCGGGAAGATATCATGGTCGGCGGGTAAGCTGTTTCTTTACCCTGATCCTTGTGCTTGGCGATCTTGGCGCCTTGGCGAGATGGAATTCCAGGAATTCCCGTAACCACGATGAGGAGAAGCGCATGGGCGGTGTGGCCCTGTTATCGGGCGGTCTCGATTCCACGGTGGCCACGGCATGGGCTGCCCGCCATGGGGGTGTCGACCTCGCCCTGACCGCGGACTATGGTCAGCGCTGCGCGGTGCGCGAGCGAGAGGCCGCGGCGCGCATCGCGGCACATCTCGAAGTCGATCATCGCGTCGTGGAGATTCCTTTTCTGGGCGAGGTGGGCGGTTCGGCACTGACCGACCGATTGGCCGCCATTCCCTGTCCGACGAGAGACGAACTCGACGATCCATCGAAAGCCGACGATGCGGCGCGCGACGTGTGGGTTCCCAACCGGAACGGTCTGCTCATCAACGTGGCTGCCTGCTGGGCCGAATCGATCGGCGCCGAGCGGGTGGTGGTGGGATTCAATGGCGAAGAGGCAGGTTCCTTTCCCGACAACTCCGGCGATTTTGTCGACGCGGCGACAGCGGCTCTCGCCTACTCGACGCTGAACAAGGTCACCGTAGAATCGCCCCTCGGAGAACGGACCAAGACGCAGCTCGTCAAACTGGGTCTTGAAGTGGGAGCCCCATTGGAGCTAATCTGGTCCTGCTACAGGACCGGCGAGACCCACTGCTGGCAGTGCGCGTCGTGCCAGCGGTTGAAGCGTGCTCTGGAGGAGAACGGGATCTTGGAGAGTTTTCAGAGGAGGCGGGATCGATGAATAGAATCGTGTCGCTCACGGCCATTTTGATTTTCTTTGCAGCATCGGCCGGATGCTTGCAGGTTGAGAAGAAATCGCCCCACGTGGATTACATGGATATCCACCAGGACTACGCCAAAATCGCACCGGCTGATATTGCGGTGATCCCCGTCGACGCGGTCCGTTCCATGGACAGGGACTACCGGGGCAAGATCAGGTTCGATCTCTACGATCTGCTCCTGAACAAGGGATACGCGCCGGTGGCGCTCGACTACATCGATGAGATTCTCGCCGACCAGGGACTGCTCAAGTCAGATGGGGCCGCGCCGCGGACGTGGCAGACCGAGCCCTTTCGCGACCTCTTTTTCTCCGACGCCCTGCTCATGGTGTCGATCGAGAGTTTCAGCGAACCGGGCCTGCCTGACAACGAGGGAATCGAGATCTGGGGAAAGATCACTCTCTTCGATTCCAAAACGATGGAAATCCTTTACGAGCACTATATTCGGCGGAACCTGATTCTGTCCGATCCTGGAAGCCGCGAAAAGTACGTGTCACAGGCACTCAAGGTCTTCTCCCGCGAGCTCCTCGCCTATCTGCCTGACAAGCCTTCGCGGAAATTCGACGAAACCGAGGAGGCCACAAGGCGACCGACTGAGTGAGATCCTTCGGGTAACTTTTGCAAAGTATTTGCCCGATTTGCAAAGCATTTGCCCGATTTGCAAAGCATTTGCCCGATTTGCGGTTGACCGGCAGGAGTTGACTTCTGTAAGATACCGCCGCCTTTTTAAATGACTGAGATTTTTGGACCTGCGACTCGGTTCTGGGAGTAAGCCCTCTACTTGGTTGCGGGATATTTTTATTTACCCGGCTCTTGGTGCTGTTTGCCCGCCGGCCGGGAGAGGCCCTTTCAGAAAGGGAGGAAGAACCGATGGCAACGGATATTGCAGACAAGTCAAAGCAGGAAATTATCGACGAATACAGCACCCATGAGGGAGACACCGGATCGCCCGAGGTCCAGGTGGCGCTTCTAACCTCCAAGATCAAGCAGTTGACGGAGCACTTCAAGATCCACAAGAAAGACCACGCCTCCCGCCGCGGCCTCCTGATGATGGTCGGCAAGAGAGCGGCTCTTTTGAAGTACCTGAAACAGAAGGAATTCGGTCGGTACAAGACGCTCATCACGAAGCTGAACATCAGGCGCTGATATTAGGAGGTTGTTTCTGTGGCATATTGTAAAGTTGAACGCGAGATATTTGGCCAGAAATGGACGATCGAAACGGGCAAGATGGCCAAGCAGGCCGACGGCGCCGTGGTCGTTACATATGGCGAGACCAAGGTACTCACCGCGGTCCAGTCGGCCGATCCACGGCCGGGCATTGATTTCTTTCCCCTCACCGTCGACTACCGTGAGCGGACTGCCGCCTCAGGCAAGTTTCCCGGCGGATTCTTCAAGCGCGAGGGACGGCCGACTCAAAAAGAGATTCTCACCATGCGCCTGACCGACAGGCATGTCCGGCCGCTCTTCGCGGACGGGTACAACGACGAGGTCCAGATCATGAGCCTCGTTCTTTCCGCCGATATGAAGAACGATCCCGACATCCTGTCCATGATCGGAACCTCGGCGGCTCTGAGCGTTTCGAAGATCCCCTTTCTCGGCCCGACCGGTGCGGTGCGCGTCGGTTACAAGGACGGCGCCTATCTTCTCAATCCCCTCGCCGCCGACCGGGAGGTCTCTCAGATGGACCTCGTCGTGGCCGGCACGAACGAATCGGTCTGCATGGTCGAGGCCGGAGTCAAGGAACTGGAAGAGCAGGTCGTTCTCGATGGTATCGCCAAGGGCCATGAGTTCATCAAGGAGATGACGGCCATGATCTCCGAGCTCCAGGAGAAGGCCGGCGTCGCCAAGATCGATGTCGAACCCCCGGCACCGGACGAAGTGCTCGACGAGCTGAACGAGACCTATTCGGACAAGATCCGAGAGTGCCTCCAGGTGGCCGGCAAGCACGAAAAGTCCGCCGCGGTGAAAAAACTTCGCGAGGAGTTCTTGGAGGCCAAGACCGCCAACATCGAAGACGAGGAGCAGAAGGCGCAAGAGATCAAGGCGCTCAAGAAGTCCTTTGGCGCTTTTACGTCCCTGCGAGAACGGCGCATAATCTGCGAAGAGAAGGTCAGGTCCGACGGCAGAGGATTGACCGACATCCGGCCGATCGATGTGGAGGTCGGATTCCTTCCCCGCACGCACGGCTCGGCGCTCTTCACGCGCGGCGAAACCCAGGCGATCGTGTCACTCACCCTGGGAACGTCTTCCGACGCCCAGCTCATCGAGGGGCTCGACACCGAGTATTATCAGAAATTCATGCTTCACTACACCTTCCCGCCCTACTCGGTCGGCGAGGTGCGTCCGATCCGCGGCCCGGGCCGGCGCGAAATCGGCCACGGCGCCCTGGCCGAACGGGGCATTCTGCCGATCCTTCCCGATCCGGAGGATTTCTACTACACGATTCGCATCGCGTCCGACATCCTCGAGTCGAACGGTTCGTCGTCGATGGCCTCGGTCTGCGGCGGCACCATGGCGCTCATGGATGGGGGCGTGCCGATCAAGCGTCCCGTGGCCGGAATCGCAATGGGGCTGATCAAGGAAGGCGACGAGGTGCTCGTCCTCTCCGATATCCTCGGTTCAGAGGACCACAACGGCGACATGGACTTCAAGGTCGTCGGATCGGGCACGGGCATCACGGCGCTGCAGATGGACATCAAGATCAAGGGGATCACCATCGACGTCATGAACGAGGCGCTCATGCAGGCCAAGGAAGGCCGCAAGCACATCCTGAGATGCATGATGGAAGCCCTCGACTCACCGCGCGAACGGCTTTCGGCCCATGCGCCCAAGATGCTTCGCAAGATGATCAACCCCGAGAAGATCGGCACCCTGATCGGTCCCGGCGGCCGCATGATCAAGAAGATCCAGGAAGAAGCGAGCGTCAAGATCGATGTCGACGATTCGGGCGAGGTGCTCATCAGCGGCCTCAATCAGGACTCGGTGGAGCAGGCCTACGTCATGGTCGAGGCTGTTACCGATGATGTCGAGGTCGGCAAGATCTACAAGGGAAAGATCGTCTCCATCAAGGATTTCGGTGTTTTCATGGAGATTCTGCCCGGCCAGGAAGGTCTTTGTCACGTTTCGGAACTCTCCGAGGACTTTGTCAAGAACGTGTCCGACGTGGTCCAGTTCGGCGAGATCCATGATGTCAAGGTCATCAATATCGATGACTCGGGCCGGATCAAGCTCAGCATCAAGCAGGCCAAGGAGGATCAGCGCCGGCAATAGGTCGACCTTTCCGTCCACGCGCGCAGATCAAGGATATTCAAAAACCGGTCTCCGCCCTTTGCAGCGGGGGCCGGTTTTCTTTATTGTTTATTTCGACCGAATTTTTGAAATCGGCCGAGCGCCGGCGTTTTTCTTCGATCAGCCAGTAGATCATTCGGACGGATAAATGGCGGTTTTGATCGTTGCCCTCTGCCTTCTTCTCGCGGCTCCCGCGGCGGGTCAGGCCGATCCCCCCGATCAGCTCCCTCTCACCGGCTATCCCGTGGTAGAGGGGGTGATCGTCGACGGCGATCTTTCCGAATGGACCCGCGAAGGGGCTCTCGAACTCGATCGAGGCGACCAGCTCAACAAGTTCGACAACCAGACGATCAGCACGCGGTGGGGCGGCGCGAAGGACCTCTCCGCCACCTTTTTCATCCGCCACTCGCGGGACGCTCTCTACCTCGGCGGTCGGGTCATCGACGATCACACGCAGTACCGCGATGTGCAGTGGTGGCTGGGCGATGCGATCGAGGTCTTCATCGATGCCGACTACGAGGGCGATCGGGAAGAGAATCATTTCAGCGATGATGATTTTCAGATCTTTCTCATGCCCCACAATCCGGGCCGGCAGTGGGGGGTCTCCTTTCAGGGTCGCCGGAGCATTCTGGGCGACAATGATTTCGTGGGAGTCGAGGTTGGCTATCAGGCGGTGCCCGGGGGCTACACCTTCGAGGCGGTCTTTCCTTTCATCAATTTCCCGATGATTCCGGCCGGATGCAAGACACTCGGTTTCAATATCGCCATCACCGATCACGACCTGCTCGATGATGGGACAGAGCGCCACAACTACATCACCGCCAATGGTGCAACGCACATCTTCCACTACCCCTGGAACATGTGCCGTCTCGACCTCGAGGGCCCCCCCCCCGAGGTTGTGGCCGGTATCGAGAAGAGGGGCGCATCCCAGGCACGCAATTTCCTGCTCACCGTTGTTCTCTCCCTCCTCGGCATCGTGGCGGCGACCTTCTTTTCGGTCAAGATCTACAGCGCGGCGCAGAGGTACTTTCCCCGCTGGCGCTATTACGGCGTGGGACTCTTCTTTTTTTTCATGTTCTTTATCCTTGTCGTTCCCTCGGGAATCGTGCGGTGGCGCGCTGCCGGAGTGCGCTCCCTGCTGACCGAATGCACGGCCACGGTATCGGCGATCGCGGCTGAACTCTGTTCCGTCGACGTGGCGCGGGGCCGTGGCGGGATCAGGACAGCCGAGTCGCTCAACGCTCTGCTATCCGGTGAAACCATTCGGATCGCCGACGACTACACCTACAAGGTGGTCGATCTTGGCTGTAACCCGACAACCAACAGCTACGCCTCTGGAATCCCATTCTTCGACTACGGCTTCAGCCTGACCGAGGGGACCGAATTCGTTTTTGCCGCGCCCGAGGCGACTCCCCTGTCCGAGATCGCCCTCTCTCTCCGATCGGCGTTCAAGAGCCCGCTCGCCCAGGGAGTGGCACGGGGCGGCGTGATCGGCGATGCGCTCGATGTGGGGGTTCGGTTCGCGAACGGCGAGGAACGCGTCCTCCAATCCCTCGGTCTTCTCGACTGCAAACGCTCCATGCTCCCGCCGGCAGGATCGCCCTGTTCGCTCGCCTGGGAGAGGAACGGAGAGCAATGGCACCAGCACCTCGTGACGCTCTCCGAAGAGGAGGCGCAGGTGCCGGTGAGCGCCATCGTGGTGCGTCTCGTCAATCCGAATGTGGACGTCGATCTGGCGGGGATCACCGGGCTCCGCGCCGGGCGCGGCGCCGCCCCCCTTCTCTTCTACCTCGGGAACCGGACCGAGAATGGTGTTCCCACGTGGCTGCGCAACGGCACCATGCCGCGCGGCTGTGTGCGTTCGATTCTCCCGTCAGCCCTTGGCCCGAACGAGAGCCGGGCCGGTGCGTTCCTTTTTCGGGTGAGCGGTGCGCCCGATGTTCTCTTTCTCGTCTACACATCCAAGGACATCACCCTTTTCGAGAAGGAGAAATATGGCGCGGAGGTGGCCCGCTTCGTCCTCCGCTTTGCCGACGGCCGGGAGGAGAGCCAGTCGGTCCTGGCCGGTGTTCATGTCGATCACTGGACAAGGGATCACCCGGAGGCTATGGAAAGCCGCAGGGCCTATCAGTGGCTGGAGAGCGGCGAGGAGAGGCACTACGACATCCTCCGCATCGATCTCGATCGGACGAATCCTCTCGAGGAAGTTCTTGTTCTCAATTGCGGCGAGACCAGCAGTCCTTTCATCCTCGGCGCGGCCACGACCGGAATTCGTGTCGGCCGGACACCGGTGACGAGCGGTTTGCTCCGCGAGGAAGGCGACGCACTCTCCGTGGCGCACAGCCTCCTCACCGGATCGCGGGATTTGAACTACACGATTTTCGAGAACCGAAGGGCGCGCGCCTGCAGCCACAGCAAGGAAATTTCCGATCGTCTCATCGGCACGGGACTTCCAGCCGAAGCCCTCTCCCTCATACCGTCGGAGGACTTCGTCTTTTCCGATCCCCTTGCTTTTCAGGCGGGCGGTCTCCAGTTTCTCGGTGTCTACATGGGAATATCTGCTGCAGACGGCAGCCGGTTGATTCTGAGGGCCGCTCTCGAACTGCAGCCGATCATGGCCGTGGGCGCGCTGCAAAAGACGATGACCCTCGTGGCGGTTTTTCTTTTTCTCCCCTTCTTCATCATGTTCTTCGTCGATCTGCTCGGCCGGATCAGGATGGTCCGCCTCAAGTTGACGTCGCTCTTCATTCTGACCTCGGTGGTGCCCATCGTTTTTCTCTCCCTTCTCATGTTCAACCACCTCAACGGGGTCCGTGAAGATCAGATGAAACAGCACCTGCGACGGGCAGTGGCCGCCGCAAAGAGCGAGCTGGAAAGACTGGTTCTCGACGCCTCGGCCGTGGGCAGGGCGGGTCTCCAGGCCTCCGAGCTGATGGATGTGGTGAGTGCCTTCGAGCTCAACGAGGAGATTCTGACCCCTTTCTTGAAGAGCTGGCGCGAGGAGAATTTCGCCGCTGACGGGATCGAGAGAGCCGTCCGTCTCGAGGTGATTCTCGATGACGGAGAACGCCGGCTCTTTTTCGATTCTGACGATCATATTCACAGCAGCATCTTTGATGACACGGAGAGCGGGCTCTATTTTCACTGGGGCAAGGTTTCTTTCGTGGGGACGGCGGAGAGACAGAGAGCCCCCCGGCTGCGGCTTTCCGTGGGAGGCGTGGTGGGCGCCGCCTATCTGCGGGGGCTCGCCGAGACGTCCGAATGTGACGGAATGGTGATCGCAGACGCACAGAGGGGGCTTCCGGTGGTCGATGCCGGTCTCAGGGAACGATTCGGAGAACGCAAGAAGCGGCAGTGGAGTATCAACGACTGGTTCGAGAAGCGAAAGGAAACATATCTCGGAGAGCGCGAGGACAACGTGCTCGTGGCCTGTGATCCTCTCCCCGCCCGAGGGCGCGCGCTCATGCTCGAGGCCCAGAGTCTCAAGAAGGGGTTTCTCTACCCGGTGACGGTCTTTCTCACTGAAATGGAGATCGAGGATTTTTTTCTTCTTTTCGGGGCGATCATTCTCGCCTCGGCGATCTTTATCGGAACGGTCACGACCGACGGGATCATCAGGCCCTTCGAAAAACTCAAGGACGGTGCCGATGCGGTCAGCCGCGGTGATCTGGCCTTCCGGATCGACGCAGAGGGCGGGACCGAGATGGGGCGGCTCGCCCAGGCTTTCAACTCCATGACCGGCCAGCTCGAACTCAGAATGGACGAGCAGCAGCGCCTGACGCGCAACATGGAGGAACTCAGCGCAGGTCTCGATTTTCAGGGAAAGGTGGCGGCCGCGCTTCGAATGCTCGGCGACGACCTTCAAGCGGAGAGAGCGGTCTTCTTTTTTTTCGATCAGCAAATGGGACGGTTCTCTCTGCTCGGCGACAGCTCTAAACGGGCCGAAGAGGTTGGCTCTTTCAGAACGGAGGAGTTCATTCCCGGCGAGAGCTTTCTCGCGGCCAGTCTCAGGAGCCGTGAGCCGAGAGTCTTCGCCCGCCCCGGGGAATCGGATCTCTACGGCGCTGCCGAGCGTGCTGTGCACGATGTGGTTGTGCCCGACAAGCCTCTCGTGGTTCTGCCTCTTTCCGTGCAGCGTCGGAATCTGGGGACGATCCTGGTGGTACTCCGGGAAGATCCAGGAACTCTCGATCTTGTGAACAGGGATTACCTGGCGAGCATGGCTCAGCAAATCGCCGTCTCCTTCGAGAACGCCCGCCTCTATCTCATGGCGATTCAGGATCCGGCCACGGGCTTCTACTTCCGCGCTTTCTTCCGTCACCGACTCGCCGAGGAACTCGACCGTACTGTCCACGGGGGCGGTAAGCTCGCTCTCCTCCGGCTTTCTTTCGAAAATCTGGAACAGATCAGGTCCCGGAATCTTCACCGGGCTGATGCGATTCTCGATCGCATGTCGGCGATCATCAAAAAATTCTGCCGCGACATGTACATCGTCGGCCGGAACGCGCCCGGAGAGTTCGACATCCTGCTCCCCGACGCTGACCGCCGTGTGGGTACTGCGCTCGCCCGATCAGTGCTGAGAGAACTTGATGCAGGAAAGGAGAGCGTGGACGGCGAGGAACCTCATTTCCAGTCAGGCCTCGCTTTCTGTCCCGACGAAGCATCGAGCGCCGAGTTTCTCTTCGCACAGGTGGCGCGGTCGCTGGAAGAGAACAAGCGTGGACGCGCGGAAGGAGAGGACTCTGAAGCCACTGAAGCGGCAAGCGTTGCCCGATCGGTGGAGACCTTCGGGTACGTCTTCGCTTCCTCCCGGATGAACGAGATCCTTGCCACGATTCCGCGCATCGCGCAGTCTTCGATCTCGGTTCTGGTTTTCGGCGAGACAGGAGTGGGCAAGGAGGTGCTGGCCGAGATCATTCACCATCAATCGGGCAGGGCCGACCATCCCCTGGTGAGACTCAACTGCTCGGCCTTGCCCGAGTCGCTTCTCGAAAGCGAACTTTTCGGCCACGAGAAAGGTGCCTTCACCGGTGCCGAGAGGCGAAAAGCCGGACATTTCGAGGCCGCTGACAAGGGAACGCTTTTCCTCGATGAGGTGGGGGACCTGACCCTCAGAACGCAGGCCAAACTCCTGCGTGTACTCCAGGACAAGACGATCGAACCGCTCGGCAGCAGTGGGAAACCGCTCAAGGTCGATGTGAGGATCATTGCGGCGACAAATCGCGACCTGCCTTCAGAGATCGGACAGGACAGATTCCGGGAGGATCTCTATTTCCGGCTGAAAGTGATCACCCTGGCCATCCCGCCCCTTCGCGAGCGAAAGGAGGACATCCCTGCTCTGGCGCGGCGGTTCATCGAGGAGTTCAACCGAGACAATAACCGTAACATCCGGCACATGTCGCCCGCGGCGCTCGACCGGTGTTTCCGGTACAAGTGGCCGGGCAATGTGCGCGAACTCAAGAATGTCCTCAACCGCGCCATGCTCTTTGCCGAGAACGATCTGATCGAGCCTGCCCATCTCGTCTTCGAGAGCGCCGAATCGGAGCAATTCCTCAAGGCGCACGTCCCCATGCAGGAGGACGCCGAACGAAAACTCAACAGCCGACAAGCGCAACTTCTCACCTACCTGCAGGCAAGCGGCTCGATCACAAACCGGCAGTACATGGAGATGATGGGCATCTCGTCGAGGACCGGATTGAGGGATCTGCAAGAGATGATCAAGCTCGGCCTCATCGTTCGTTTTGGATCGCGCCGTGCGGCCGTGTACAAGCTCAAGAAAAATCGCGCCATCGAGACAGGCCTAACAGAGACCTAATAAATCGGCCTCTTCTCGATCTATTCCGCCATTTTGCACCTGATTGGCGAAATAACGTGGAACCTCCGAGTGAATTCCGGGGCAAGAGAAATATCAATTTAGAATTTAATACTTGAAACGAAGGGCAGTTAGGTATAATCCACAGCAAATGTGCGATATTTTGCCATTTTCCCTGTTTTTGGACCCTCTTTTGTTGTCATCAGAGTCAAAGAATTAGGGTCTCAATACTTTTTAAAAAGTGAGGTGAGCGCGGCACGTTATTCTGCCGAAGAACTGAACAAGAAAATGGGAGAAAAAAAATGGCAAAGGCAAACAACAACCCCTCGGCGGTTCGCACGGTTCTGTGCCTCGCTATTCTCCTCGGTTATATGATCACCATCTCGGCTCCGGCCATGGCTGCAACTCTCGACGAAATCACTTATAAAATTACCGGCGATGTCTACTCCGGCAACAAGGACTCGTACAAGAAGCCTTGCGTTCTCGACCGGAAAAAGGTTTTCGCCCAGATTCCGGCGATCAAGACGATCAAGAGAGAAAAGCTGGAAAAGAACTCTGCGCGCTACACTTTTCTTCTCCAGCAGGCCAACAAGGTCTTTCGCAAAGCAGTGAGCAGTGTGGCTTCCGACAAGGGCTACGATCTCGCCGTCGAGCGGGGAGGGATCAAGGCGACCAAAAAGGGCGTGCGCATACCGGACATTACCAAGGCTGTGATCAAGGCTCTTCCCAAGTCTTGACGAATTCAAGGAGGCTTCTCCTTGACGAACCTGAAGAACCGCAGGGCCTGTCACCCCTTACGCTTGACAGGCCCTTTTTGTTTATTTCTATTTGGCGGCACGATGATCATGCGAAACAAAAGACAACTGTTTGTCCTGATTCTATGGTGTCTGCCCCTGCTTCTGACAGCCACAGGCTGCGTGACCGAGTCGAGATGGCCCAAGGCGACATCCGAGGATCGGCCATCTATCTTCGCGGGTGAGGGCTCGGTTTCGTTCATCAAATTCCCGCCGCGATACAGCCTCGATCCTCCCATCGGCGAGGACACGATCGCCCCGCCGGCAGGCGAGGAAGAGAAGAAGTATCCGATCCCCGACGAAGCATCACTCGTAACATACGATCCTTTCAAACGCTACGCGGCTCAAACCTACTATGGCGATGACGAGTCAGTGACGCGCCACTACTACCTCGATAGTGGGACGGGGGACAATATCGCCAGACTGCTCACGACCCAGCTTGACGGATTGACTCTGAAGGGAGTCGGAGACGTCGCCGCCGTCAAAACGGCGCTCGCCGCCCAACAAGTGGGGGAGGTCGTGGTCTGGAAAGGTTTCATGGCCGACCAGCGGCCCGTGGCGAAAGCAGCTCCCACAGCGTTTTCGCTCTACGTTCATGGGGCGACCCGTGCGTCCGATCTGATGGTGGTCAAGGCCACCTCGGAGAAACTCAAGGAGGCGGACACCTATCTCGGCTGCCTGCAGAACGAGATCCCCATGATCGAGATCCAGGTGCGCGTGGCTGAGCTCGCGGTGAGCGATAGCCTTCAGTACGGCCTGACCAGCGTGATCGACAAGATCACCGGCGGTGACGCCTTTCTGAAGGGGTGGCTCAATAACTTCAACACCGAATCATTCAAGATCGCCGGTCTTGCCGACTACCCGGGCGCGCTCGTCACGATCGGCGGCGATCACGACAAGCTCAATCTCAACGCCTGTCTCGAACTCCTCCAGAGGATTTCCGATTCGGAAATCCTTGCCGCGCCGCGGATCACCGTGCTCAACGGACACAAGGCGGTGATCGCCACCGGCGATCAAACACCGGTTATCAAGCCGATCTTTTCCGGAAATCAGCTCGCCTTTTCCTACGACTTCAAGCCGACGGGCGTCACGCTTGCGATCGTGCCCCACCTGCTGCCCGGAGGAGTTATCCAGATCCAGGTCACGGCCGAGGTCTCGGCAGTGGTTGGCGAGGAAACGATCGACCTTGGCGGCGGTCCGGTAAACCTTCCCATCGTGTCCAAGCGGAACATCGGCACCAAGATCCGCGTGAAGGATGGCAAGGAGTTCATTCTCGGGGGGCTCTACACCTACTCCGATTTCGAGATCATCTCCAAGGTTCCGGTGCTGGGCGATGTACCGATCCTCGGATATCTCTTCAAGACAGAGTCGAAAGCCAAGGCCAAATCAGAGATTCTTTTTCACATCGTGCCGCGTGTTGTACGGGGCCCGGGCGGTTTGATCGACAGGGAGCAGGAGGGCGAGCAATGAGTCGTCACAGTCGTCGACCTATTTCATACTCGATAGGAAAGGACTCCGGGTACATTCTGGGCGTCTTTCTTATCTGGGCGCTCTGTCTCCCAGGGTGCATCACAGAGGTGCGGGGCCCGGGCTCCTGGGGGCATGACAAGGTCTCCCTTTACTCGGAACAGGTCGCGCTCGGGTTCGAACCGATCCTCGGCCGTTATTCTGTTGATCCCGCTCTGGGAAGCGATCTCGACGGACTCGGCAGGGTCGATCCGAGCACCCTTTTTGAGCCATTTCATCAGTACGAGCGCACTACCTATCTCCACAGCGACGGCTCGGTCACTCTCCACTACTACCTGGAGCCGGATCTGGGTGACAAGGTCAAGGCATTGCTTCTCGGGCAGGTCAAGGGATTGACCGACGGTGTGGGAGCACCCCCGACGGCGATCAACCAGGTTTCGGTCATTCCGAATTTTGTGTTCGACAAGAGGGAGACATCGGCGAGCGGTCCGAAGGGTTTCATGGGGCATAATCTCCTTCCCGTCGCCGCGTGCGACCTGCTCCTGGTGCGAACAACCAATGACACGCTCGTCGACGTGGAGAATTTCATCAGAAAGTTCCTCGTCGAAGTGCCCATGATCGAGATCAAGGTGCGCATTCTGGAAGTGGCTTACACGGACAACACCCAGTACGGAATAACAGGTGAAATTTTCAAGGAAACGGGTGGTAATCCGCTGTTCCAGGGGATGACCACCCACTTCAACACGGAAGATGTGATCGGTGCCGGCGGATTCTCCATCGACGATCTCCGATCGTGGTTCGATCCGGAGAAGGCCAATGTCGATCCCGGATTCCAGGGCGGCTTTTACATCGTCGAAGGCGTACACGACAAGCTCAGGCTTCAGGCCGCGCTCGAGCTGCTCCAGCGAACGAGCGATACCGAGATCCTCTCGGCGCCCAAAATCCGTGTGCTGAACGGTCACAAGGCGATCATCGAAACGGTCCGCGAGATTCCGATTCCCAAGGCCAAGGTCGGGGTCAGCTCGACCCAGTACGAGTACGAGTACAAGCCCGTTGGGGTTACCATGGCGGTCTTGCCGATGCGGCTCATGGACGGCACCCTGCAGATCCAGGTAACGACCGACGTCTCCACCATCACCGGTGAGGAGCAGTTCACCGTTGGGCAGGGTACGGGATCCGTGTCGATCCCGGTCATCTCCAACCGGGGCGCATCCACGGCGATCAACGTGAAGGAGGACCAGGCCTTCATGCTCGCCGGCTTGATCGATCGCTCGGAAATTGAAGTCGTGTCCAAGGTTCCCTTTCTTGGTGATATTCCCGTTCTGGGTTTTCTCTTCAAAAGCCGCCAGATGGAACTCAAACGCACGCAGATCATTTTCTACATCGAGCCGCGGGTCATTCCGCCCACAGAAGTTCTCTACGGCCTGGAGGACTGATCCCCATGCCCGACACCCCAGGCGGTTCGGCTACGCCCGAGGATGTATCCCACGAGGAACGTACTGCGATCAAGGCCCGGGCGCTCAGCCGGAAATTCGGCGAGACCGTTGCGCTACGCGATTTCGATATGACCGTCGTGCGGGGAGATATCCATGGATTTCTCGGCCGCAACGGTGCTGGCAAGACCACGGCGATCAGGATCCTGGCCGGTCTGATCTGCGCTGACTCGGGCCGTGCCGAGCTCTTCGGCCAGAGCGTTCTCGAAGGCAATCACCGGGTCCGACGGAATGTGGGATTCCTCGTGGAATCACCCGCTTTCTTTTCTCATCTCAACGGACGGGACAATCTCTGGTGCCATGCGCTTCTCATGGGCGCGATCAGCCGTTCCCAGGTCGACGCGAGCCTCGATCTCTTCGGTCTCAGCGCTGCGGCGGACCGCAAAGTGGGCGGCTATTCGCTTGGCATGCGGCAGCGTCTCGGTCTGGCGCAGGCATTTCTTGGTGATCCGGAGATCATCGTACTCGACGAACCCGCCATCGGTCTCGATCCGGGCGGGGTGATCGCGATCCGCGAGATCATCAAGCAATACAGCTCCGAGAAGGGAACGACCTTTCTGATCTCGTCGCACACCCTCGGCGAGATGGAGAGACTCTGCTCGCGAATCAGCATTATCGACGAGGGCTCCCTCGTGGCCGAGGGCAGCCTCCGTGAGCTGGGCGCCACCGGTCGGATCACGGTCAGGGTTGACAATTCACCCAAGGCAATGGTCCTCATCGAGGAGCGATTCGAACGGTCGGAGCCCCGTTTGAGATCGGGAGGCCGAATCCAGCTCACCATCGACGAGGCCGACGTGCCCGAACTGGTCCGCGGCCTCGTGGGGGAGGGACTCGATGTGCGCGAAGTGTCCACGGGACCGGCCGTACTCGAGGACCTCTTTCTCGATCTCGTCGGTTCCGGGGGGGTGTCATGAAGAGCCGGCCCTTTGGAATGGAACTTTTCAAGCTGGGGCGGAAGCCGTTTGCGCTTCTGTCTGTCTTGGTACTGCTCGCCCTGTGCAAGGCGGCGCTGCTTGCGGTTCACGCGCCCATCCTGCCCGACGAGGAGGGGAGTGCTTTCGCCTATCTGGCTCAGTCCGCGTCGATGACCATGGTCCTTTGGTGGTTTCTGCTCCTCTGCCTCGCCGCGGCATCGATCAGCAACGAGAGGAGCCGCGGTATTCTCAGGATGCATCTCAGCAGGCCGGTGGGGCGGGGCGCGTTTCTCTTTGCACGTGTGGGTGCTCTGCTCGTGGTGCTTGCTCTTCTGCTTGCTGCCGACGCCGTGATGGGCGTTCTGCTCGCGTCTCTTTTCAGGACCTTTGGCGATGTGGCTGATCCCGCCCTGCAGGGTCCCCAGTTCGCCGCGTCGTCGATGGCGCTTGGAATTTTGCGCTGCTATTTTCTCACCTTTCTCGGACTCGCCGCGGCTCTCGCCATGGGGGTGCTCTTTTCCGTGCTCACCGCCAACCCCGTGACGGCGATCGCCTGGGCCGCTGGAACAGGTCTCGTCATGGAAGGCGTCAGGCGGATTTTCGAGATTCCCATGGGCGCCTACGTTCACTACGTGCCGACGCAGTATATCTTTATCCACTTCGAACAGATCAAGAGCCTGTCCCATGGATTTTCCATTGCCGTGCCTGGCTCGAATTATCTGCTCCTGTCGATCGGTATTCCGACCGCCTACTTTCTCACCTTCATCCTCGTCGCGTACAAAGTCCTGCAGAGGGCCGATATCGGCGAATAGGCCGGTCGCTCAATTCCACGTAAGGTGTTTTTTTCGCTTGACTTGTGATTCGCCTTTGATAAAATTCCACATTTCCTATTTGGATCGCCTTAACGCTCTTTACAGTAAAAAGTTAAAAACTTGTTACTCCTGTCCAGCGGACGGGTAATCCAACCGAGTTTTCTGGCTTTTTCAATTGTTCCGTGTGGGTCCAACATCACCTTTCACATCCTTGCAGACCTCTTTGAAGGAGTTTCGAATGTTGTCCGGGAGAAGTCTCCTCACCTACAGTGTTGTGTCGATTTCTTTTCTTTTCTTCCTTTTCACGGGCTCCGCTTCTGCTCAGGACGAGGACATGACCGCCCTCTTCGAGCAGGGGAAGGACGCCTTCAACCGCGGCGAGTACGATGCCGCTCTCCAGGCCTTTCAAGCGCTTCTCGCTGAGAATCCCTCCGACGAAACGGTGTTCTACTTCTGGGAAGAAGCAGGCCACAAGATCTTCCTCGACATGCTGATCAGGGATGGCGAATTCGAGACAGTGGCGCGCCGTTTCATCGAGAAGGCCCGCGTGGGCCGCAAGATGAAGGAGGATGACGGAAGTCGCATCGCGGCGCTGACGGAGATGATCGTCTCAGGCGATCACCGGCAACGCAGAGAGGCTCTCCTCGAACTCGAATCGAATCATGGCGAGTACGCGGTCGAGTACCTCTACAAGGAACTGGGTAATCAGGATACGGAGGCGCGGGTCAATGTCATCGCCGCTCTCTCGCGCCTGGGAGAGGAGGCCACCCTGCCTCTCGTTCAGGTCTTGAATGCAGACGATGACGTGATCGTTCAAAACGCCGCGGTGGTCCTCGGCAGGATTCGCGACGGACGAGCGATTCCGGCGCTGAAGAAACTGTACGCGAGCGACGAGACGAGCGACATCGTGAAAAGCATCGCTGCCAACGCGATCGAGAGGATCGTCGATAAGAGTGCCGACGATTTCGATGATCCCTCTGCGCTCTTCTGCGACATGGGCGAAGCTTACGTCGGCGGTTGTCCGGCAACGTGCAAGCCCTTTCTCAAGAGTACGGTGATCTGGAACTGGGACGGCGAACTCAAGAAGTTTCCAGCCGTTCCCGGCCTGCGCAGCCTCGAGCTCGCCGAAGACGCCTGCTACGCGGCCCTCGAATGCGACTCGGGCAATGTCAAAGCCGTGATGCTCCTCGGCCTGGTCTATGCCTCGCAGCTCGCCGAGATTCATAGTATGGAAATCGACGAGGACGACGAGGCCGCGACCTTCGCGGCAGAGAGCATTGCAAAGGCGAACGCCATTCTGGCGCTGTGCGGACCTGATCGTCTTCACGAGGCTTTTGCCATGGCTCTCGACAAGGGCCTTTACCTGACTGCGATCGAGATCATCGACGTGCTCGAGGAAATCGGTGCTTTCGACCGGAATTCACTGCTCCTCGCTTACGACTCTGGCGACAAGCTGGTCAAGTACAGGGCCGCTTTTGCTGCTGTCCAGAACGGCATTGTCGACGAAGAGGTGGTCTGGATGACAGGCAAGGCCTTGCGGGAGTCGAGCATCCAGCAGGTTCTCGTTGTCGATGACAACTCCGAGACCCGCAACGCCCTGCTCGCCGGGCTGAACGGCAATGGATTCTTTGCCGTGGGCGCTGCGACCGGAGCCGACGGTCTCGTACGGACCAAGGAATTTCCTCCCAAGGACCTGGTGATCATTCGATCGGGTCTTCAGGACCTGACCATCGACAGTATCATCTACGAGCTGGGCAGCGGTCCCGGTTCGGAGACGCCGGTGCTGCTCATGGCAGCCAACAATGAGCTGGAAGGCGTTCAGGGACTCTGGGAAGGAAAGGTCGCCGGCTTTCTCTCCGATTCCGAGGTCGCCAGCGAAGCGTACCTTGCTGTTGTTCGCGATTCGGCCGGAGACCTGAACGATGCCCGTCAAAAAGCTCTCGCCCTTTGCGCCAAGGCGGCCGAGACTCTCGCCTCTCTTGACGGGAGTGCCCTCGGCAGCGTCGAGGAGGACCTGATCCAGGCTCTCGACAAGCCTGACGAGGTCAAGGTGCCTGTGCTGAATGCTCTGGCAAAATTCGGAAGCCGGACGGCGCTCGAAGCCGTCTCTCAGGTGTTTGCCGATACCGCTGCTTCTTCGGAAGTCAGAATCGCCGCAGCCAAGGCTCTTGGCGCGATCTACGCAACAGGCGAAGCCGCTCCTGACGGAGAGGTCATGGCCGCGCTGCAAGAAGCCCTTGCGGGCGAAGATGCCGGCCTCAGGCTGGCTGCCGCCGAAGCCGTGGGCAAGGCGGTTGACATGGAAAGCGACGCGCTGAAGGAGATTCTGCTCTCCAACCGCATTCAATAGCGGTTCGCTAAAACAGCGGTTCGATAAAACAAAAAAAGAGGCGCCTGATTTTCAGGCGCCTTTTTTTTTTGGAGCCAGGGATCGGAATTGAACCGACAACCTCAGCTTTACGAAAGCCGTGCTCTACCGTTGAGCTACCCTGGCTGATTTTTCGAGAACCGGTTCATTGCCCGCGGTGTTAGCGCTGCGTGGCAAAGAAGGGGAATCTTTTAACACAAACGAGAGAGTATCGCAAAAGGTTTGTGAGGCGTGCCGCCCCATTTTGGCCCGATTCTTTTCCCGGCCGAACAGATCTCGCCCCTGGCCGGCTCAATCGATGAAAACTTCTTGTGTCACCTGCTTCATCGCAGCGAGCGCCCGCTCGACGTCGCTGTCGTCGAGGTCCCGGTGGGTGACGAATCTGAGGGTGTGGCCAAAGAGAGCGTGAATCAGAACGCCCGATCTTTTCATCGCCGCGGAGATCCGGTCAGCGCCCGGCCTGGTCACTCGAGCCATGATGATGTTGGTGTTCACCTGATCGGGATCGACTTCGATGTGGGGGAGCTGGGACAGCCCCCTGGCCAGTGCCTTGGCACGAGTGTGGTCGTTGTCGAGTTGGCCGGGCCCCTCGTGGAGCGCGATCAGTCCGGCCGCTGCCAGGATTCCGGCCTGCCGCATGCAGCCTCCGAGAGGCTTCCTGATACGGAGACAGTTCTTGATCGCCTCGGCAGTGCCGACGAGGAGCGATCCCACCGGTGCACCCAGGCCTTTTGAGAGGCAGCAACTGATCATGTCCACGCACGCCGCGTAACGGCTGACCGGAACGCCCGCAGCCACTGCCGCGTTGAAGATACGGGCGCCATCAACGTAAACCGGAATCCCCCTTTGGCGGACAGCGTCAGCCACACGAGAGACGTAGTCGATTCCAAGCACCGTGCCACCTCCCATGTTGTGTGTGTTTTCGAGGATGACGAGGCTCGATCTCGGATTGTGAATGTCCCCTTCAGGATGGATGGAGGAGAGGATCTCATCCAGATCCATCACCCCTCGAACACCCTTGATGTTTCTCGACTGGACACCCGAGATGAGCGCCATTCCTCCGCCTTCGAAGAGCTGTGGATGGCTTGACGCCTCAAGAATGATCTCGTCGCCCGGCCGGGTGAAATGCTTGATCGCGATCTGGTTGGCCATGGTGCCCGATGGCACGAAAAGCGCCGCCTCGCAGCCGAACTGTTCTGCGGCCACCTCCTGAAGCTTGTTGATCGTGGGATCTTCACCGTAGACATCGTCGCCCACCGCGGCCTCGGCCATGGCCTGACGCATGGCGGCCGTGGGCAGGGTGACCGTGTCGCTGCGGAAATCGGATATCCTCTTTTCTTTCAATCTTCTTTCTCCTCGCGAGAGAACTCAGATATGTTTGTCCACGAAAGCCCTCGCCTTGGCCGGATCGCTCGTCCCGGAGACGATGATCCTCGCGTCTCTGAAGATGGTCATGGTCAGCGGAGCGCGTTCGAACCTCAAGTGAAATTCTCCCCGAGTGACCTGCCCGGCATTGGAAAGCCTTGCGGCGAGAGCGTCGAATGACAGTTCGGCGCAGCCTTGGGGGGGCGTGATTTGAACCGAGTCGGTGCCGCAGAGGACGGTGACCCGGCTTTCCTGTTCGCCGCCGAGAAATTCGAAACGGTGTGCGCCGCAGGCGGCGCATTGCGGATCAGCCTCGACATCGACGTGGCGGTGCTGATTGTTCCAGATGTCGACCACTGTGAGAAGTCCCGTTCCGCGTGGAGGGTGGCCGGCCAGGATACGGAGTATCTCGGCAGCCGCAAGGGACCCCATGACGCCCACCGCTGGCCCGATCACGCCAGCGGTTGCGCAGGTGTCGATCGATCCTGGCGGGGGGGGAGTGCTGATCAGGCAGCGCAAGCAGGGGCGTCCGCCGGGAGCGATGGTCATGGTGTGTCCCGTGCCGGCGATCACGCCCGTGTAGACCCAGGGTTTTCCGACCTTGAGCGCCGCGTCGTTGAGAAGAAAGCGGAGTTCGAAATTATCCGATCCGTCGGCCACGCAGTCCGCGCGATCCATCAGCTGTTCCACGTTGTGCGGTCCGATGTGGACAGCATGGGGTTCAACGATCACCTCGGGGTTGATGCGACGGAGACGCTTTGCGGCTGCCTCGGCCTTGGGACGGCCGAGCAGAGCGTCGTCGTGCTCGAACAGATTCTGGCGGGCGAGGTTGGTGAGTTCCACGATGTCTCGATCGCACAGTATGAGCCGTCCCACACCGGCGCGTACCGCGTGGGCGGCGATGACCGATCCAGTCGCGCCGCATCCGGCGAGGAAGAGGGTGCTTTCACCGATCTTCCGCTGTCCGGCCTCGCCGATCGGGCCGAACTGAATTTGACGCTGGTAACGCTCGATATTCATGAAAGGAGCCACTTCACGAGATTCTCGCGGTCGGTCAGGTCCGCCACGACAAGGTCGGCGCCGGTTGTGGAGAGATCGTCCAGTTCGTGGGGGCCGCTGGCCACGGCGAGGGTCAAAGCCCCGATCGCCTTTCCGGCTGCCACGTCGCGCGGTGTGTCACCGACGACAACGACGGCGTCGACCGAGGAGGCGCCGCCTGCCAGCTCTGCGCCACGTTCCACAGCCTTGGCGAGGAGTCCCGGCCTGTCGACCGAATCCGAACCGTAGCCTCCGTACAGGAAGTAGTGGTCGAGCCCCGGCCGTTCGAGCTTGATCTGCGCGCCCTTTTCAAGATTGCCGGTTCCCAGACCGAGAAGGAATTCGTCTCTCCGAGCGAGTTCGTCGAGAAGTTCCCTCACCCCGGGCAGCACGCGGAATCCCACTGATTTGTTGACCTCTTCGTCGAGGAACTCGATATAGCGGTGGAAAAGACGATTTTCTTCGTCCTCGGTCGGAAGGCGGCCCTGATTGCCGAGAAAGATTTCGCGAAATATCGCTGGATCGGTCATGCCCGCAGGCGAGAGAACGTTGAGGTTCATGGCAGGATCGAACTCGATCGCCATGGCCCGATCAAAGGCCCTCAGTCCTGCGCCCCCCGTGTTGACAAGGGTTCCGTCGAGATCGAAGAGTATGAGGCGGCACATCATGCGGATCACCTGTTTTTCTCGGTACCGTTTCAAACCGCTGCCCTAGGGCGGTGCGATCGAGATCGAACCGTCCTATCGAATCCGGGTGAACGCAGCCGGATTGATACCCGACTCGGTCGCCACCTGGCCCACATCGCTCAGGAACCGTCCCGCATCGGTCGGATAGCCTGCCGTGGGACGGAGTCCCGGGATAATCGCGGTCCAGAAGCGATTGAAGAGGGTCATGAAAATTTCTCGGATGTATTTACAAAAAATCGACGAGAGCGCCACGGGAAGATGGCGTTCGTCTGCTGATCTCTCGAAACGGACCTCGATCTCCTCTCCGCCGGTTTTGAGGAGATAGACCGAACGCGCGCGCTGCTCCTCGCGAATCGACAAGATATCGTCCCCGAAACGAGCCGCAAGGAGCTGAGCGTAATGGTTGCGGCCTCCGAGTTTGTCAACGAGGATTAGGGCGGGGCGCCCGATCTCGGACGAGACCGAATTGTGAACCGTGCGCAGAACGAGATCGGCCAGATAGGCGGCCTTGTTCTTCCACGCGTCGACGCCGCTGTTGAAGCGGGGCGCCGGCGCGACCTCACTGCGGAAGCCGAGAAAGGCCGCTCCATGGTTCGCCAGTGTGTGTGCGATCAACGCTCCGCTTGTCGCAATCAGGTCGGGGGAGACGATGAGCGGCAGGCGGAGCGCAGCCGGATCGGGTCCGTACCAGGGGCAGGAGGCCAGATCCAAATCGTCTGTGCTGACCCCGTCGAGGAGCTCGCCGAGGGTGGCGGGCCAACCGCCTCGCGCCGCGAACCAGAAACTCAGCGCCGTTTTCTCGAGCTGATCGAATCCGACGCGACCTCTGAATATTTTCTTGGAGTCGTCGACAGCCACTCGGGCGCCGTCGATGGCCGTTTTTTTCTGCACCACTCCATCGAGGGTCGCCTCGATCGATTGAGATCCTTTTCGGAAAGCGGAAAGCGTGACCACGAGCGGTCCGAGCCTCGGCCCGTAGCCGGCCTCGTCGACGCCGGCGATGAAGGAGCTCTGTTCAGTTCTGCTGCTTGGTGGCGCCACGCTTGGTTGCCTTACGATGGAGGGACACATACTGCCACAGAGCGATCGCGCCCACACCGATGCTGATCCACTGGGACGTGGAGAGAGGTCCGAAGTAGACGCGCTGGACGTTGTCTCCCCGGAAGCACTCGATGGCCGAACGGGTGATCGAGTAAAGAATGAGGCAGAGGTAGAATACCTGCCCTTCGAAACGCCTCCATTTGAGCACCGCCGTGAGTACGAGGAAGATGAGGAGCGCATTGAGCGACATGTAGACCTGTGTCGGGTGGAGAGGCAGGTCAAAGAATTTGTGCGGCAGCATCGATCCTTCGATTTCATGAAAATGGATCGCCCACGGGAGGTCTTCGGAAACCTTCCCGAAGCAGCATCCGACCATGAGACATCCCCAACGGCCGATCGAGAGGCCGAGCATGACGCAGGGCATCGCGATATCGGCTGTCCGGTACAGATTCATGCCCCTTTTTTTGATCAGCCAGATTCCGACCAGAATCGCCGCGATGATTCCGCCGTAGAGGACGAGACCGCCTTCCCATATCTTGAAAGCCGCGATCGGATCGTCCTTGAAATTGTCTATCTTGATCAGCACGAAGAGCAGTCGGGCGCCGACCACTCCCGAGATGAGGACCCACAGGGAGATGTCAGCGATCTGGTTGGGATCTTCGCCCACTTTGCGCGCCGAGTAGTGCATCCAGAAATAGCCGGCCAGAAAGCCGAGAGCCACCATGACTCCATAGGTGTGGATATTAATGAAGAAGTCTTTGATAAGTATTGGATGCATAGTGCTTCATAGTGAGGCGTGCCGATCTGGCACGCCGGGTTTTATTGGCCCAACTGAACGGCCCATCTTAGCGACTGCGGCCCGGACCGCAAGCAGGCCGCACTCTTTGAACTCCAAATCCAACGTCCCGAAATCGGGCCCCAAAGCGCCCAATCTAATGTGATCGGAGGTCGAGACCCATTGGATTGTCGACGCCCATGGCAAATCTTTTTCGAGCCGCCGCTGTTGGAACGACATTTGTTATTAAAGAATCTCAGCTCTTTAAAATAGTTTCAAGATTCCCTGAGGAGCTCTATTTTGATGTGATGAGAAGGGTGCCCATTGCATTGTGTATGGAGCTTTTTCTGGGGTGTCCAAAAAAGATAATAAAAATAATTTTTTTTTTTTTTTTTTGTGTGTTCTGTTTTCAGCACCGATCATAGCCGCATCCCGCTCACGTCGCCTTCGAAGACCGCATCATCGTTGACCAGTCCCTGACAGTGCATGATGAAAAAACGCGAGCGCATCTTCTTCAATCCTGTGACCATGATCAGCTCGTCGCCTGGAAGAATCTGTCCGCGGAATTTGACGTTGTTCACGCCACCGAATCCGATGAAACTCTCCTTGAGGTCTTCGCGAATTAATTTGGCGTGAACCGTGGCCAACTGGGCGGCGGTCTCGATAACGAGGACCCCGGGCATGACAGGCCGGCCCGGAATATGGCCCCTCACCCAGAATTCGTCGTCGCGCACCTTCTTGATGCCCACTGCGATTTCTCTCTCGCTGTCGTACTCGAGCACCGAGTCGAGCAGGAGCATCTCGTGGCGTTGCTGCAAGAAAGTCTTGATCTGATCTCGATCGAGAAAGACCTTTTTCCTGTCGATCTCGCTCGGCTTCACAATCAGTTTGACAGGCATTGTGCTTCCTACTTTTTCATTTCCAGGATGATCTCGAATGACCTCTCCCCGGAGATCGACGTTACGGTACCCTTTTCGATCTGAGTTTCAAAGCGGGATTTGGAGATTTCGATTTCGTAGGCGCCCGGCTGAATACGCTCTATGACAGCCTGTCCTTTCTGGTCTGTTTTGGCGCGAAAGGTCTTGGTCTTCGTGCGCACCTTGACGGAAACATTGACGAGCGGCTGGTCCAGAAAGGTGACGACGCGGAAACGAAATGTGTTGAAAACCGGGATGACGAACTCCTTCTCGAACGATCCACCCTCGGAGAGGTAAATCCCGGTGGCGCGGTCGAGAGGCGCCTGGCGCGATTGCAGGTATATCTCGTATTTTCCTGTGACGAGGTCGCCGAACAAGAAGCGGCCATCCCTGCCGGTCACGGCCGACGTCCGCGCCGGGGGGAGGTCGCCGGGGTTGAAGGGTTCGCAATTGATATGGACCATGATCCCCGCCACAGGTTCTCCGACCGTGTCCACGATGCGGCCGGTGATATGGATTCCCTTGAACATGGAAAGTTCGAGAAGCTCCTTCTTCTGGGGAACCTGTACATTGGGCACGGTGAGATCCTGGTATCCCTGGCTTCTCACAAGGAGCGTGTAGCGCCCTTTGTCGAGCCTGTAAAGAGTCAACATCCCCATGGTGTTCATGAAGGGTTTACCCCCCTGGGTGCGTGCCTTCGTCTCGGCATCGTCCGTTTCTTCCGGGAACGCCCAGACTGTGAAAGACGTCATGGGTTTGTCGGTCTGCCCGTCGCGGATCAAGGCCCTGATCCCATCGAACGGACGGGATCGTGAGGATTCGGGGATCGATTCCTCCTTTCGATCATTGATCGGCGACTGCCCAGGCAGGGGATCGTCGATCTCGGCGTTGATATGGCCATCGCCGTCGGTCGACTCGGGGCGCACCAGGGGAGGGAAGTCGTCGGGGTCGGATTCTCCGTCGAGGATTCCCGTAATATAAAGCACGAGGGCGGCGAGAACCAGAACGCCCACGACAACCGCGGCAGGAAGAACCTTGGAGGTCGTATTTTTTTGCATACGCTCCATTTAAACCTGTGCAATTTCAAAACCCTTAAGTATTTATTATATATTTACGGCCACGCAACGCCGATGATCGGCTGTTTAGAAAGTTCGACATTTTGAAGAGATACAGGAAGGTCAAATGTACAGAAAGTCAGTTGTGAGAAGAGCTTTTGTACTGTCGTTTCTCGTGATTCCTCTCTTGTGGATCTCGGAGTTCCCTCTTTCGAGTGCCGAGGCCGCGGAGAAACATAATCCCAAAGTCCTGCTCGTCGGTTTTGATGGTGTGGACGCACAACTGACGCAACAGTTTATGGACCAAGGGCTTCTGCCTAATCTGAAAAAACTCTCCAACACGGGCACTTTCAGGCCCCTAAGAACGACCAATCCAGCCCAGTCTCCGGTCGCCTGGGGTTCGATCGTGACCGGGCTGAATCCTGGTAAGACGAATCTTGCCGGATTCATTCGGCGGACCTGCGACGGGACAGTGATGCCCTGTCTCGCCACGATCGAGGACAGCTATCAGGGGGATCTCCATACCCGGTCCTTTTCCGAATATTCCTGGTTGAACCAGGGGAACAAGATGCTCATTCTCGGCGGAGGGGCGGTGGTTGCACTGGTGCTGGGATTCATCATCGTTTTCATTCTCTTAGGGGCGTTCAAACGGGTCAGGATTCCTTTCGGCCTGGTCGTCGGAGTCCTGCTCGCGGCCGGAGTCATGTTTTTCGGGTCCGGTTATTTCGATGCCATTCCCGAGGATGTGCCCTACCCCCTCAACCTGCACCAGGGCGAGTTTTTCTGGAATGTCCTGGCCGAAAACGGCCTCAGGTGCACCGGCCTCTACGCACCTGGCGCCTATCCGTGCGATTGCGAGGACGGCGCCAGGATCCTCGGCGGCCTGGGCAATCCCGATGTGGCCGGCGACACGGGGACCTGGTACGTCTACACCGATGACGAATGGGTGATCAGGGACCAGGACACCCGCACGGGCGGCAAGGTGGTCAAACTCGTGGAACGCGGCGGCGTGATTCGCGGAGTGCTCTACGGGCCGAGAAACTTCGTGCAAGAGCGGTATTTCAAGGAGCAGCTTGATCAACTCGAGGGCGCCGCGCTCAAGAAGCTCGACAGGGAATACCGCCTCTGGAGAAACGACGACAAGAAGAAACAGGCCATCGTTGATTTCTCGCTCGTTTCGGACCGTGCGGCAGGGACCGCCACGATTACCGTGGCTGACCAGACTCAGACGATCTCCGTCGGTAAATGGAGTGACTGGTTCCGCGTGAACTTCGAAATCTCCTCCGCCATCAAGGTTCCGGCGATCGTCCGGATGCGCATGGTTCGGTGTGATGACGAACTGATCCGTATATTCGTTCCCGCCATCGACATCAGCCCCGAGTCGCGCCCCGGCTTTCTCAGGATCTCTTCACCCGCGGACTACGCCGATCAATTGAGCCAGGAAGTGGGGCTCTACGAAACCGTGGGATGGTCGTGCATCACCCACGGACTCAAGGATCAGGAACTCAGCGAGGAGGTCTTTCTCGAAGACATCGAGTACACGATGGGCCTGCGCGAGAAGCTTCTTAAGAGCCAGCTCGATACAGGAGATTTCGACACACTCATGGCTGTTTTCTATTCGCCCGACCGTGTGCAGCACATGATGTATCGGCTGTTCGATTCCGACCACCCCCTCTACGACGCCGAGGACGCGGAAAGGACGACGTCTTTCTTCGGCAAGGATATCAAACTCAAGGATACTGTGCTCGAGAGCTACAAGCAGGTCGACCGTATCGTCGGCGAGATCGCCACGCGGATCGACGGCGGTGAATTCGGCGATGACGTCGCCCTCATGGTGGTGAGCGACCATGGTTTCGCGTCCTACTACTACGGCATGAATCTCAACAATTTCCTCGTCGAGAAGGGGTACATGAAACTCGTCGAGAACGGCGAACCAGTGGAATTCGAGAACGTCCGGGATCTGAGAGGCAGCGACTATCTCGGCCTCGTCGACTGGGAAAACACAAAAGCCTACAGCCTCGGTTTGGGTAAGATCTTTCTCAATCTCGAAGGGCGGGAGCCTGACGGGATCGTGAAGTCGGATGACTATGATGCGCTCCGCAACAGTATTATCGAGGACCTCGAAGCGTTCGTCGATCCGCAGAACGGGCAGCCTGTCGTCAAGAAAGCCTTCAAGAGGGAAGAAATCTTTTCCGGCGATTTCTGGAAGGAAGGTCAGGCGGAATTCACATTCAACAGGACCGAGAAAGAGCTGAGAAAGATCGATGGCTTTGCCGATATTTTTATCGGTTTTTATCGGGGTTACCGGGTGGCGTGGAACACCACGGCCGGGGGGCTCGACGAGGCGGTGATCGTTCAAAACGATCAGAAATGGTCGGGCGATCACGTTTCGGTCATGCCCGACGATGTGAAGGGCATCTTTTTCAGCAATCGAAAGATCGAGGGATCGAGTCGACCGCTGAGCGTGGTCGATATCGTTCCCACGATTTACAAGCTCTACGGATTACCGCTTCCAGAGGAACTGGACGGAACCGCCATCGACTTGTGAGACCACGCGAAACGATCGACCTCAGACTGAATGGATGAGCTTTTCGAAAATCTTGCGTGCTCTCTCGATCGTTCTCATGTTGACCTCAAGGCCCGCTTTCATCTCGATCAACGAGACCGAATCGGGGGGGGCTTGAGACGGTTGTCCGCGCAGGACGTCGGGATCGACGATTCGCTTCGTCAGATCCTGTCCGGCCTTTTTCGCGGGCGGCCGGGGACGTGAATCGATGCTGGTTCTCGTGACGGTTGACGCGATGCGTCTTCGTTTGACTGTACTTTTGAGTGAAATTGTCATACCCTCCGCTCGAGGGAACGATAAAATCCTTCTCAACCTGATTCCCGGTGGTCCTTTTGCAATTCATCGGCAAAATAAACGCTGAATAATGAACAATCTCGGCTTTGATAAAAAAACAGTGCTTATCGATCTATTTGTATATTCACTGGAACGGACGAAAAAAGATCGAGAGGGGGATGGCTTTCGTTCTATTCCCCTGGAAGGAGCACGTTCAGAGGAACGTCAGAGATGAAGGACTATGACGACAAGGAACCGACCTTCGAGATAGACGAGGAGGCGGAACGCGAATCCGATCGCGAACACTCGGTCGACGACGAAACATTACTCGATGTCGAGACGGTGGACGACGAGCAGGCCGGAAAGGACGAGGACGGTTTCGGACTCGTGCCGCGCGGCGAGAAGCTTCCCACCAATCTGTTCATCATTCCGCTCAAGGATTTCGTGGTTTTTCCAGGGCTCATGATGCCGATCCAACTGACCACGGCGAGAGCCCAGAAGACAGTCGAACAGGCTCGGACGCAGTCGGAGTATATCGGATTTCTCACATCGAAAGATTCTGACCGCGATCCAGAGGATGCCGCCGATCTCTTCAAGACAGGAACGCTGGCGCGCGTCGCCAAGGTGCTCAACCTTCCTGACGGGAGCATCAGTATCCTGATTCAGGGGCTCCGGCGATTCAAGCTGCGCCGGTTCCTCAGAAAAAAACCTTACTTCATCGCCCGTGTCAAATACCTCGAAGACATCATCGATCGCGGCGACGAGCTCGAAGCCCTTTCGAGAACGGTCAAGAGCCTTGCGCTCAAGCTCGTGAAGAACAGCGACATCTTCGGCGAAGAGTTCAATTCGGTCCTGGGCAACATGGACGGTCCCAAGACGATCGCCGATTTCACGGCGGCCTATTTCGTCAGGGAATTCAACGAGCGCCAGAAACTCCTCGACATCGATCTTGTCAACGAGAGGCTCTCTCTTGTCGCCGAGATTCTCACCCGCGAGGTGGATCTCATGGAAATCGGCATGAAGATCCAGCAGCAGATCAGGGACAAGATCGAAACCAGTCAGAGAGAGTTTTTTCTGCGCGAACAGGTCAAGGCGATCCGCGAGGAACTGGGAGAGTCGCTCGACGAACAGGCTCTCGAAGAGGAAAAATACCGCAAGGCGATCGCCGAGGCCCAGATGCCCGAGGAGGCGGAGAAGAAAGCCGAGGTCGAGCTCGACAGGCTCAAGCGGATGGCCATGGAGTCAGCCGAATCGGCAGTGATCCGCACCTACCTCGACTGGTTGACCTCCCTTCCCTGGGCGCGCGGCACAGAGGACAACGAGGATATCACCGATGCGGAGAAGACGCTCGACAAGGACCATCACGGTCTCAAGGAGGTCAAGGCCCGCGTTATCGAGTTCCTCTCCGTGCGCAAGCTCAAGCCCGACCACCGCGGTTCGATCATCTGCTTTGCCGGCCCGCCCGGTACGGGAAAAACGTCGCTCGGGCGATCGATTGCCGCGGCCCTGGGCCGCAAGTTTCTCAGAATTTCGCTCGGCGGAATACGGGACGAGGCCGAGATCCGCGGCCACCGCAGAACCTACATCGGCGCCATGCCGGGACGGATCATACAGGGATTGAAACAGGTCGATTCGAACAATCCCGTCTTCATGCTCGATGAGATCGACAAACTGGGTGCCGATTTTCGCGGCGATCCTTCCTCGGCTCTGCTCGAAGCGCTCGATCCGGAGCAGAACGAGAACTTCTCCGATCACTACATCGAAACTCCTTTCGATCTCTCTCGAACGATGTTCATCACGACCGCCAACAATCTGTCCACCGTTCCAGCACCACTCCTCGACAGGATGGAAGTGATCGAACTCAACGGCTACACGCAGGAAGAAAAATCTGCCATCGCGCGCCAGTATCTCATTCCGAGACAGATCGTCGCCCACGGCCTCAAAACCGCGCAGTTCAAGGTTTCCGACGCGGCGATCCGCACGCTCATTTCCGGTTATACGCGCGAGGCGGGCGTGCGCGGCCTGGAGAAGGCGATTGCCAAGATCGCTCGGAAGACGGCGGCCAAGATCGCCAAGAAGCCCTCTTACAAGGCGTCGATCTCCAAAGCCAACATGGAGACATTCCTGGGGCCCGCTGTCTACTACAACGAATTGCGCGCCCGTGTTCATTCGCCGGGTGTGGCCGTCGGCCTCGCCTGGACCCCGGTGGGAGGCGAGATTCTGTTCATTGAATCTCTCATGATCTCCAACCGCAAGGCGGGCCTTCAGATCACGGGTAAGCTGGGAGAGGTCATGGTCGAATCGGCGCGGATCGCGCTCTCCGTGGTCAAGGCCAACGCCAGGGAGTTCGAGATCGATCCCGAGATCTTCGAGAACGCCGAATTGCATATTCATGTTCCCTCGGGCGCCATTCCCAAGGATGGCCCGTCTGCCGGGATCACCCTGGCCGTTTCGCTCATCTCCCTTTTCAAGGGCGTGCGGATGCGTCAGAGGGTGGCCATGACCGGTGAACTGACCCTCACGGGAAAGGTATTGCCCGTGGGCGGCGTGCGGGACAAGATCCTGGCCGCACGCCGCGCGGGGATCAGGGAGATCATCCTTCCCGCCCTCAACAAGAGCGCGCTCGAGGAGGTCCCCGAGGACCTTCAGGAGGGATTGACTTTCCATTTTGTCGATCGCTTCAAGGAGGTTATTGCCCTCGTCTTTTGAGACGCCCCTCGTCGCTCGACGGCCGTCATGGCAATCGCATGGCCAGAGGTCGTGTAAAATGCGAAAAGGGTTGCCAAGACGGGAATAATACGATGATCCGGCTGTCCAACAGGGACAAGGAGCCATGCAATGAGATTCATGATCATGTCAGTCCTGTCCGCCAGTCTTTTCTTTTCCTGCTCGGCCGACGACGCCGCCGTCGAGCCCGTCAACATCGACATCATTCTCTCCGACAACACGGGTGGACTCGAGCCGGACGCCTCTATCGTTGAGCCCGCCCAAAGCGCCGAAGAGGGATTGTCGGCTGGCCCGAGAGACGATTTCATGTCACAGAAGGCGCGGATTCTCAAGGAGATGGAAAACAGAATGCGCGCCGTCCTGGGCGAATCGGTCCGTCGTTTCGACGATATCCGGGAGCGCTGTCAGGCCGAACAGTCCTTCTTGAAACCTCCTTTCGTGATCGAAGATGTGGTCATCCCGCTCAAGCGCCTCTACGAAAAAGAAGAAAACGCCTACGAGTCAGCGATCAAGGATATCGTCGACTGCTACCTGAACGAAATGGACAGGGTCATCGAATACGTTGTCGACGACAAGGTCGGCAAGATCTGGGAGATCGCCTTCGATCTCGTTGGGAGCGAGGATGTGGGGGCCGGATACGATACGCGGACCGGTATGCGCGACGTGGACGAGGTGGCCAAGGCGACGATCGAGCTGGTCGGCTTCCGCGCCGGGCGGGATGAATTCCTCGACGATGCAGAGTACCAGAGACGCAAGCGCATTAATCTCTCGCGTATCTACAAACACGATGTGAAGGCTCAGGGACGGTTCCTGATTTTTGCGTCGGAGCCTCTCTATCGCTACTATTCGCCTGAAGAGGACGGTATCGCCTATACCGTCGTGTTCAAAAGCGAACTGCCCGCTGCGATTCCCATCGAATTCCGTCAGGCCGTGCGCAACAGGATAACGCGCGGCGGTTCGAATGTTTACGATTCAGGATTTCACTGGGACAGCAACATTGGCACGGCAGGCGGGATTCTTCCGAGAAAAACCGAGGTCATCGACTCGAAATACAAGGTGAGCCAGGTCTTCTTTCCCAGGCTGAATCTTGCGTCGCCCGGTTTCGATCATCTCCGAGACTACACCGCGGTCAGGGACTACAAGACGGCCGTAGTGAACTCCGATACCGGCGAGATTTTCGACTGTGTCTCCTGGCAACTGACGTGGCATGCCTCCCATCGAGGTGTGGTCACCGTGGACAAAGGATCGACGCCCCATCTCGACGAAGGAGCCAGAGAGATCATCCATCTCCTCGAACAGGATTGACCGTCGGATTCTGTTCGCTCTCAGTCCCTCTCTGCAGCAAGGTCATCGCTGCCTCGAAGACCTGATCCACGGACATCTCGGTCATGCATATCGGGTCGTCGCATCGTCTGACGCTGCACGGACCGCAATGCGGATTGGTGCACACCACTTTGATCGGTTCGAAATAGGGCTTGTAGACCGCAGGATCCTTGGGCCCGAAGAGAGCCACGCAGGGAAGACCGAGCAAGTTGGCCATGTGCAGAGGGCCTGAATCGGCTGCGACGAACAGAGTGCCGTGGCTGATCAGTCCTGCCAGGTCGAGAATCGATCGCGTGGCGGGCGCCACGAGGGCTGTTCCATCGGATGAGCCTGTAGCGCGCTCGGCCAGCTCCTTCTCACCCGGTCCCCAGGTGATCAATGTGCGCGCCCCGGCAGCCTGATGCAGGCGCCGGGCCAGGAGGCCGAAGCGATCTGCCGGCCAGCGCTTGAATGCTCCGAAAACCGACGTGCCCGGGTGCATGACGACGAGCGGCCCCTTGTCGCTGGCGAGGAGTTCTTGGATCGACGCTCCAGCACTGTGCAGGATCTCGTCCGGGATCTGAAGGTCGGGTCGCGGGATCTCCGCTTTCTCGACGGAGCCGAAGGCGAGACTGAAAGCCTTTTCGACCCGGTGAACAGCATGGGCCGGGGGAACGACTTTCTCCCCGTAGAAGATGTGGGCCGCCTCTTTGCAGTGGCCCCGCGCGAAACCGATGGTGCGCGCGCCCCTGACAAGCAAGGAATGGAAGCCGCTCTTGAGGTTTCCCTGGAAATCGAGAACGACATCGTAGCGCTCTCTGCGAAGACGGCGCACATATCTGGCGAGAAGCACGATGAGCGCCGGCCAGAGCAGGGGGTTTTTCAAGTGGCGCCTGATCTTTGCCCGCGGATAGACGATGACCTCGGCCAGATCGCGCCGTGCGGTCAGGATGGCCGCGGCCTTGTCCTCGACGAGCCACGAAACATCGGCCGCACAAGGGGGCGCATCGTCTCTCCTCCGTCCCTCGATCAGAGCGCCCACGGTGGGCAAGGTGAAGAGGACATCGCCGATTGCAGAGAGTCTGATCACGAGAATCTTGTTCATTGGAAGGAATTCTCCTCCGCCAGGCGCAGAAATTCGAGGATAAAACCTATCAGAACCCCTTGCGATCGTCAATCAGTGTTGTTTTAAGAGGTCGGAGTGAGCAGTGTGGGGGTGAACGTTTTTTTTCAGATGGAGGCGATCCTGAAGATTCCGAATCGATTTGCCAGCATCGTGCGCGGACCTTTCCGGCTTCTGGCCAGAGAGGATCTGGCGAAAAGGGTCGTGGCCGCCGGCGTCGTCGATCGCGGCGATCCTCTTTCTTGGCGTGGCGCAACGGGCGCGATCAGGGCTGGACGGGGGCAGATCGTACCTGTCGAATTTTCCGATCAACAGCCTTTCAGAGTCTTCGTGAAGCAGCTCATGCGCGGCGGGCTCCTCGGTCTTGTAAACCGTGGGATTCACTTCTCGCAGAAGCGTCTCCTGCGGGCCCTGGAGTTGTCGGTCCATCTTTCCGACAGCGGCGTCCCCGCGAGCGAGGTTCTCTTTGGCCGCAGCGAGAAGATTTTCGGCCCTTTTTTCAAGCTCTGTCTCGCCACGAAAGAGATCGAGGAGGCTGAACCTCTCCTCACCTTTCTCGCCAAGAACACGGTTACGGAGAAACGTAAATCGACCGTGGCCAGGAGCGCGGGTGAGAGCGTCAGGTCTCTTCACGATGCCGGCGTCTTTCACGTCGACTTGAACATGAATAATCTTCTCGTCGCTCCCGCCCGCAATGGGGCGAGGCCGGCGCGCGTCTTCATCATCGACCTTGACGGCTCGCGCATCGCGTCCGCTCTGGGCGAAAAAGAACGCGCCATGAACCTGGCGCGCCTCCTGCGCCATGCGATCAAGAACAGTCTCCACTCTTCGGTCGATCTGTCTGCCGCGGGGCGCTCCTTCCTGGAGGGGTATTGCGGCGACGACGATCCGCAATCGCTCGAATCTCGCGTCCTCCATATCCTGAGAAGAACGCTTCCCCTGCACCGTTTCTCGTGGCGCATGCAGGGTATCGATCCAGCACCGGTCTCCTTCGAGAGGTGAGCCAATGAAGAGATATTCCCAGTCTGTCGACCTGGCCGAGATCGATCGCGCTTTCGATTCTTTCTCGTGCTCCTGGCCGCTCGAATCAGCCCGGCTCGAGGATTCGATCGCCAAGGCCGGTCTGATCAATCCGCCCGTCTTGACGCAGCGAGGCGGACGGTTCGTCACTGTCTGCGGCATCCGCCGCGTGCGTGCAGCCGTAAAGCTCTCTCTCTCTCCGATCGTGTGTACGATCGTGGAGAGTGATGAGCGTTCCGATGCCGATCTTCTCGCCATGAATCTGGAGGACAACCTGTCGGTCCGCTCCATGGGACTTTTCGAGAAGGCTCGTCTCGTGAGTCTCCTCGAAACTCTCGACAAGAAGTCACGAGCGGAAATCATGGAACGGTTCAGCTCTCCTCTCGGCCTCAGGGGAGATGAGTACGAGATCTCGCGCCTGCTGTCTCTCCACGCTCTGCGCGACGAGACCAAGGCTTTCATCGATTACAAGAAGATGGCGCCACGCCAGGCGTTTCGTGTGGCGCGCCTCGATCCTGCCGATGCCGGGCGCCTTGTGGCTTTTGCCGAAACCCACGGGCTGACGGCGGCTCAGACCGGTGAGTTCGCCGAACTCGCCAGGGAGATCATGCTGCGAGACGGCACGCCCTTTGACGCTGTTGAGCAGGATTTGGCCGAAGATCTGGCATCCTCCTCGCCATCTCATCGCCAGCTGCGGGACGCTTTCATGAAGCGGCTGCGTCTGATGCGGTTTCCGAGGTGGCAGGCGAAAGAGCGGGAAATGAAATCCTGTCTCGACAAGATCAACGGCACACCGGGGATCTCGGTCCACGCTCCAGCGTCCTTCGAGAACGATATTTTCAGCGCCAGGCTCGTTTTTCGTTCGTGCGAGGAACTGGCAGACCGTGCGCGTGCGCTCGATTCCTTTGCCGGCAGCGAGGCTGCTCGCAAGGCATTTGGCCTATTGTGAGACGATCACGCAAATGAAATGGACCAGTCTCTTCGACGAAGTCCTTGTCGAGGCCGCGGCCGTGGACACATCGCTCGCCCGCAGGGTGTGCGGCTTTTTTCCGGACCACCGCGTCAAGGTCGTGACCGATCTGCCGTCGGCCCCAGGAGGCGTCAGGAGCCTGACGGTGGCCGTGGAAAAGGGCGCCTTCCTCCGGCGCTGTCCGGGAACGCCTGCCATGATCTGCTGCAACCTTTTCGTGCTGAATCTCGGTGTGGGCTGCCACTACGGCTGTTCGTTCTGCTTTCTTCACAACTACCAGAACCAGCCCGGTATCAGGGTTTATGCCAACTTCATGGACGCCATGGCCGAGGTCGAAAAGGCGGCGGAGGAATTCAAAGGCCATCCATTGCGCGTGACCACGGGGGAGTTTGCCGATTCACTCGCTCTCGAAGAGCTCACAGGGATGGCGTCAGAGCTGATACCCCGCTTCGGGCAACAGGAGAAGGCGCTTCTGGAACTCAAGACGAAGTCGGATCAAATCGATTCCCTCCTCGGGCTCGAACATGGGGGACGGGTGGTCGTCTCCTGGTCGTTGAGCCCGGCGGTCGTGGCGCAGAGGGAGGAGTGCGACGCTCCCCCCCTGGAGGCGCGGCTTGCGGCAGCGGAGAAGGCCGCGGCGGCCGGTTATCTCCTGGCCTTTCATTTCGATCCGGTTTTTCTCATCGACGACTGGCAGAGGCACTACGTGAGCCTGGTGGGGGAGATCTTCGATCGCCTGCCTGCGGAGAGGGTGCGCTGGTTCAGTCTCGGCGGATTCCGTTACACTCAATCTCTCAAGAATGTCATGGAAGAACGTGATCCCGAGACGCGTGTCTTTCTGCACGAATTCGTGCCCTGCGCGGACGGCAAGTTCCGGTACTTCGCTCCCCTTCGCGCAGAGATGTACCGGACCCTTCGAGAGGCGATCGAGCAGCGCGCTCCCGGCACGCCGGTCTACGCGTGCATGGAAAGTGCGCAGATCTGGAAAAAGGCCTTCTCTTCCCTGCCGACGGACATCGAGAAACTGGACCCCCTCTTCGGATTCTAGTCCATGGTCGCCTGATCAATCGGCAAAGTCCGGCAGGCTTTTAAAGCCGGTTGCCTTTTGCAAGGCTCCTGCGGACCACGTTCTTGATGGTCAGTCCCTGTACGATCACCGAGAAGAGCACGACCATGTAGGTGCAGGTGATCATGAGGTCGCGCCCTTCGAAATCGGGCAGAGAGAGAACGAGGGCGACCGAGATTCCACCCCGGAGTCCGCTCCATGTGAGAATTCGCACCACGCCGGGCGAAAAAGTGCGGCGTGCGGCTTTCAAGAGAGTGATGGGGATGCCGACGCTGATGAAACGCGACGCGAGGACGATCACGATCATGACCGCGCCGGCGGCCAGGTGCAGCGGGTCGAGGGAGATACGAAAGAGCTCGAGACCGAGCATGAGAAAGAGGATGCCGTTGAGGATGTCGTCGAGCAGGGACCAGAACTTTTCGAGATGGTCGACGGTCACGTCGCTCATGGCGAAATTCCTGCCCTGGTTTCCGATGAGCAAACCGGCCACAACTACCGCGATCGGACCTGACAGATGCAGCGCTTCGGCGAGGGAGTTGGTGCCCACGACGAGCGCCAGGGTAATGGTCAGTTCCACCTGGTACTGGTCGATCGACTTGACGGCCCTGTAAGCGACGAATCCCAAGACCAGTCCGAGCAACGCGCCGCCCACGGCTTCCTGTACGAAGAGGAGTGCGATCGGGCCGGCGCCGGTGGTCTGTTCTCCCCGGAGACCTGCGGCCGAAACGAGAAGGATGAAGACCACGAGCCCGACGCCGTCGTTGAAAAGTGATTCACCGGCGATCTTGGCTTTGAGCGTTGGAGGGGCATTGGCGTTCTTCAGCACACCGAGGACCGCAACCGGATCCGTGGGAGAGATCAAAGCGCCAAAAACGAGACAGGTCATGAGAGGTATCGAGAGGTCGAGGAGACCGAAGAAGAGGTAGCTGCAACCGCCCACGATCAGGGTCGAGAGAGCCACGCCGAGCGTGGCGAGCGAACCGATGGCCCACTTTCTTTCCAGAAGTTCGTCGAGATTGATGTGGAGAGCGCCGGCAAAGAGAAGAAAACTGAGCATGCCGTGGAGCAAGGTGGTGTGGAATTCGATCGCGCCGACCCGCGATCGGATCATTTCACCGAGACCGATATCCGGAAAGCGGTTGTCGACGATCAGCAGCACAGCCGAGATGGTCAAGGTAATGACCATCATGCCGATCGTGGCTGGCAGTTTGAAGAACCGGTGATTCACATAACCGAAAAGGGCGGCCAGACTGAGGAGAACCGCCGCGACATCGATCAGATCCATTCAACTCCCCTGGTTTTCTTTCCACCACTCGCGCCAGTCGTTGACCTCATACCCGTAGTTCTTCCCCGAGAGCGCACACAGGGACCACAATGAGTGTTCGCGCACGATCGGGAACCGAGATCCGAGCAAGGGGATCAGGTGTCCGCAGGTGTGCGTCGTTCCCAACAGCCCCAGGGCCTTTGCGGCGTTGGCCTGGATCAGCGCGTAGGGATCGTTGAGGAGCTCGACAAGAGCCGAAAGAGTGCTCCTGTCTTCCAGATGGGACGCGATGAGGATGCAGTGGTTGCGCACCTTGGGCTCCTCATCCTTGAGGGCGGGAAGAACGTAGGGCAGAACCTTCTCGCTCACTCTTGGAGAGGCGACAGCTTGAACAGCCAGGGCGGCATTTGCCCGAACATTGGGGTCGTGGTGCTGCACCATGATGTCGAGAATCTTGTCGAGGGGTATGTTCTGATCCTCGAGGATGTAGAGCCCCAGAAGTGCGTTCTCCACGATCTTGTCGTCGCCGCAGTCGAGAATTCCCAGGAGAGCTTCGACTGCGCGAGGGTAAACCTGGGGAAAGTTTTTGCCCTCGGGAATCCTGGAAAAACCGAGCGCCGCGGCGGCGATGATCCGATTGGGAGGAGGACCGTTCTCGAGTTGATCCATGATCGTATCGAAGTTGACATAGACCCGTCTCGACAGAATGTCCTTGAGGTTTGACGAGATGCGCACGTCCCTCGGGTCATCCTGGGACAGGGCCGAATCGTGCCACGCCGTGAGGAGGTTGATCAGTGTGGGAAAAAGAAAGGGAACATCCTGCACGAGCGAGAAGGTCGCCGGATCGTCGAGCTTTTTCAAGAACGCGATTTCTTCCTCGGTGAGCGGAATCGGCTCCGGCCTTTCGGGCGCAGACGAGCACGCGGCGAAAAACATGAGAAGGCCGCAGACAATTGTGACGCTGTTGATCTTCATAGACTGGAACCTCGAGCAACCGTTCAATAAAGGGTTTGAACATTGGACCCCAGATCGACGCAACCTATTCCAAGGGAATAAGCTATTTTCAAAGGAGCAAAGAGCGCTTTATACCTGACCCGGAAGGAGATGGTGTTCTGAGCTGCCATGCGTCCCGTCTGTTTACCTGAAAGAGTTTCCGATCATTCCGGCTCAACCTGCGTAAATACCATAAAGAGACAAAAAGGTTCTGGTCTTTCAAGCCGGGATTAGTATCATATCGCCCCTGTTGCGGAAACAGGAAAAACTTCGAAAGGAGTTGCCCACTTGCCCGGAGAGCGCGCTTCCCACGCTGGAAAAAACATCATCCTGGGACTTTTTCTCGCCTGGCTGATTCCGGGAGCCGGTCACTACTACATCGGTCGGAAAAGCAAAGCGGTCTATTTCTTCGCACTCGTCACGGCCGCCTATCTTCTCGGCCTCATTCTCGCCGACTATTGCAACGTCAACCCGGACAGATTCTTCTGGCACTATCTGGGCGAGATCCTTTACGGCGGCGCCACTCTGATGACACAGTTTCTGACCAGGGATCTTCTCGTGGGAGAATACAATCGATTCCTCGATTACGGAACCCTGATCAGCACTGTTGCCGGACTGCTGAACGTGGTGGTCATCGTCGATTTCTTCGAAACCTGGATTGGAGATCTGAAATCGTGACCGGTGAGGAGTCGATGGCAGCGATGATGGGAGTGACCTTGTGGGAACATGTCCTTCTCTTCATGATCACCTCCCTTTTCGTCTCCCTCGTCTACAACGGTCTTCGTCAGGAGGGGATGAAAGCGATCATCTTTCTCGGTCTGAAACGATTTGTCTATTTCATGATCGCCAGCTTCATTCTCGCCGTGGCCACCTTTTTTCTCGCTAAGAATCTCTGATTGCCAGAAACCTCCCGCCGGAAAATCTTTTCACCAGTCCCTGCGTTTCCAATCGAGCGAGCGATCCGAGGATCTGATTGATCGACGCCTGCGTCCTCCAGGCAATCGTGTCGGCGGTCGAAGCCCGGTCCGCGCAGAGCTCGAAGACGCGCGCATCGAATCCGCTCAGCTCCGCGGTTTTCCTCTCCTTACGAGCCAGGGTCGGACTGGGAATGCCGATCGAGACAAAGACATCGTTGGGCGACAGGATGACCTGAGCCCCATCTCGAATGAGTCGATTAGTGCCTCTGGAGAAAGGACCTCCCACTGCGCCGGGCACTGCCATGACGACCCTGTTCTGATCGATCGCATGGTCCACGGTGATCAGGGTTCCCGATCTGTCCGACGCCTCCACAACGAGCACACCTTCCGAGAGCCCGGAGATGAGCCGGTTGCGCCGGGGAAAGAGATGTTTTGTCGGCCTGATCCCCAGCGGAAACTCGGTGAGGAGGGCGCCCTCTTTCCCGATCTGGTCGAAGAGATCGCGGTTTTCGGGAGGGTAGACGAAATCGAGGCCCGATCCGAGGACGCCCACCGCGGGAGTATTGCGGCGGAGACAACCTCTGAGGGCGGCCGAGTCGATCCCGCGAGCCAGGCCTGACACAATCGCCACACCCCCCTGGGCCAGGTCTTCGCCTATTTCGAGCGCAAAGCGGAGTCCTTCAGGTGTGCAGCGCCTCGATCCGATGATGGCGACCACTGGCTGGGAATCTGGTGGAAGACTTCCCCGCACGTAGAGCGCTGCAGGTGCGTCGGGAATTGCCCGAAGCCGGCACGGGTAATCGACCTCGCCATGGACAACCACCTTCCCGCCCCGTTTGGCGAGGTCATCTTCGAGCTTTCTGTGGGCGCCGTTTTCGCGGATCGAGAGTACTCTCTTGACGAGACCATTTCCGAATTCAGCCTCTCTCAAGGTTGTCACCGTTGCTCCGAAAAGCTCTTCCTCAGATCCCAGGACGCGGGCAGCCTGCTGCGCGTGTCGCATGGTGGCCCCAGCGAGTGATAACAACAGGCGGGCCTCGCGAACCTCGGCACGCAGCCCGGAGCCTGTCTGATTGTTCTCTGAATAGACGTGGCGCACAGCGCGTCCCTTGATCTCTGGACGATAGCGATATGACGAACAGCCCTGGTATGACGCGGCCTGCGGTGGGTGGTTACGGTTTTGAAGCGAGCGTCTTCGGCGATCAGGTTTTTCACTGTTACTGAACAGTAACTCCTATCCGGTCGAGAATACACAATTGACGGTCGATGAAGCGGTTCTGATCGGTACCGGTCCTCGGATCGGATCGGTCTGAAGATCATCGACAGGCCAGCCATGGTCGTGGGGATGGCGAAATTCGCGGGCCAAACGTCGATGCGTTGCCGTCACAGTGGATCGTCAGCCGAAGGGGGCTCAAAAAAAAGAGAAAAAACTTCACCCTCGGCCCAAGCGGAACGTTTTTGGCTTTCTTAGGTGGTTGAATCGCCCATTTTGCTGATTCGGATGTCATTCAGCTTTCCTGAGAAACTGTCAGAAACAGAAACGAGATCGAGACGATGAATAAGAAGACGATGAGAACTCTTTCGATCCGGTCGACGCAAAGCCTTGTTTTACTCCTGACCCTCCTGCCCCTGTCGAGTTGCCAATCCATCATTGAAGAAAGCCGACTCGACCTTCCCGTGCCAATGGTCGGCCTGTTCCTCGCGGAAGATCAAGGGGAAGACGACACGCCGGTCGTCGACGAGGAGAAAAACCAGAGCAGCAAAAAGACTTTCCGCCTCGATGAGATTTCGGTGACCGCCACCCGTTCGGAGAGACGCGGTTTCAACACGCCAAAAGCGATCAATGTGGCTGACAGCGACGAGATCAATCGCGAAAACCAGCTCTCCATCGTGGACAGTCTCGATGACAAGATCGGAATGTGGGTGGAAAAACGCACCTTGAGCACGAGCGATCCGGTCATGCGTGGATTCGCCGGCGCCAACATCCTCGCACTCATCGACGGCTGCACCCTCACCACACTCTGGGGCGAAGGCGGCGAGGGCTCGGACGACATGTATGGAAAGGTCGACTCCGAGAGCATCGAACGCATCGAGGTCATCCGCGGCCCCTCGTCGGTCCTCTACGGTTCGAATGCATTGGGCGGTGTGATCAACTTTTTTACCAAGTCCTCGCCCTACGATTATACCGAGGAGGGCTTCGTGATGGGCGGGCGGGTCAAGGGCACTTACGCGTCCGCCGCCCAGTACTACATGCTGCGCCAGGAGATCTTCGGCGCGACCCCTGACCTCCGCTTCTTTCTCGGGGGAACATCGCATAAGTACGACAGCACCGAAGGCGGCCGGGGTGTGGGAGTCCAGAGCCCGACCGGAGGCCGGGACTACAACTGGGACATGAAGCTCCAGTACCGCCTCGCAGAGAATCAGGAGCTCGAACTGGCTGTTCAGGATGTGCGGCAACACAAGACGCGGCGCTACTACCGGCCCACGCAGCAGAATTTCAGTGACAGGGAAGCGGTGACCCTGACCTGGCGCGGCCGGGAGCTGTCGTCGCTCCTCCATTCTCTCGAGGTGAAAACCTACTACCAGGACAAGCTCGACAAGCGCAAGGATTTCGCCAACCTCCGCACCGGCGAATCGCACACCGAAACCTATTCGGCCGATATCCAGGCCGTGTCGCTCGTGGGCGACGATCATCGGTTGACTTACGGAATGCACTACCACGAGGATCACGGCGAAAACCCGGGCGACGAGGAATACACCTGGAAATCGTGGACCACGGGCGTGAAGTCGAAGGACGCCCCCGATTCGACGTGGAATGATGTCGGTGTCTACGTGCAGGACGAATGGGACATCTCCCAGGAACTGACCGCCATCGGCAGCGTGCGCTACGACGTCTTCCGATTCGAGTCCGACGTCGACCGATTCTATACCCCTGCGGCAGCCGGATTCAATCCGATGAACGACGACTATTCGGATACCTACGCGATTGGCGCCGGCGGACTCGGCTTGGTCTACCGTCTCAACAAGGAGGTGAACCTCGTGGGTAACCTCTCCCGCGGATACCGCATCTTTCCGCCCGTTTTCGGATTCACCCAGCACGGCGAGGGCGTCCACTCACCGGCCGAGTTCCTCGATCCCGTGGTGAGCCACACCGCCGAGGTGGGGACCAAGGTCCAGTCCGAAAAGTTCGCGGCCTCGTGCTTTACTTACTACTCGTCGATCAGGAAGTGGCAGAGCTACGTGGCCGGTGCCTACAACGGGATGACCCATTACGACTGGGACAATGACGGTATCGATGCGAAGGACCGGATCTATGTCAAGAAGAGCGGGCGGGCCAATCTCTACGGCGTGGAGATCGAAACCGAGACGAGACTCGACCTCTTCCATGACACGCTTCCACAGGACTGGGTTTTCGCCGCCGGCTTCGCCTGGAACTACGGAACCGACTTCGCCAACGACGAACCGCTGCGGCACACTCATCCCGCCCGGGCGCTCTTAGCCTTGCGCTGGATCGATCCGGACGAGGACCGCAACGGCTGGTTCGAATTCTCCGCCGACGCGGTGCGCAAGTTCACGCGCATTCCGTCCGACCGCTGGGCGGGCGACGTGGGCTATCTCAACGATCCCCAGAATCCGGCGAGCGGCATGATCCGTAGCGAGCCTCATCTCCCCGGCTACACCGTCTTTGACGTGCGCGGCGGCCTCGACCTCTGCCGGGATCTTTCGATCACCATGGCTGTTGAAAATCTGACTGATAAGAAGTACCGTCGGGCCCACTCCCGCTGGGATGAGCCCGGCATCAATTTTGTGACTAGCTTAACCTACAGGTTCTAATGATCATCCTGACCCCGATTACTTCCGGTTCGAAGATCTTCTTCTCGGCGACTCTGGCCCTCGCTTTTCATGTCGTCCTTTTCGGACTCATTCCCGAGGGCCGGGCGCTTCCGGCCAAGATGATCCTCTCTCCCTACAGTCAGGTCCTCGACGTGAACCTCGTCCCCGAAGAATCCGTCGTGCGCGAGCGCGTCCACAGACCGGTCAGAGAAAAAGTCGATCGGGCTCAACCCGAAAAGGTCGATACTTCCCGATCAGCCCCCGCCGTGGTGCGCGAAAAGGTGGTCCGCCAGGAGCGGAAACAGAAGTCGGTCAAGCAGAGAGCACCCCGACCCGACGAGCGGCGCAAAGTCGCCGAGGAACGGCGCAAAGTCGCCGAGGAACGGCGCAGAGTCGCCGAGGAACGGCGCAGAGTCGCCGAGGAACGGCGTAGAATCGAAAAAAGGGTCGAGAAGACCGTCGAGAAAAGGTCCGATCAACATGCCAACGAGGGTGTTTGCCGCTCCGTAACATACACCGTGGATCATTCCCGCATCGTCTATCCCCGCTTCGCCCGCGAGGCCGAAATGGAGGGGCGCGTGGTCCTCTCGGTCCATGTCTCCGGGAAGGGACGGGTCGAGGTGGTCAGGGTGATCACGTCGAGCGGCTACTCTCCGCTCGATACGAGCGCCTGCCGCCAGGTGCAGGAACATGTCGCTTTCAGTCCGGCCATGGAACGGGGCCGACTCGTATCCCAGTGGGTGGAGATTGCCCTGAATTTCTCTCTCCTGGATGGTTCGGTTTCTACAACTAACGAGTGAGTCATCCAATGATCTTCGAGAATCTTGATTTTTTTCGCGAGGGCGGGGTGATCATGTATCCCCTTCTCGCCTGTTCGATCATCTCCGTCACCTTTATCATCGAACGCGCCATATTCTGGTTCGGTTATCGGTTGCGCGGCGACAGGGCGCGCCTGAGGGAGGTCCTCGACAAGCTGCGCAAGAGAGAGACCGCATCGGTGCGGGACCTGATCGGCAACTCGCGCGATCCCCTTTTGAAAGTGGTCCTGCTTGGCCTCGACAATGGACAGAAATCGTTGCGGGGCAACATGGAAATGGCTTATGCCGAGGAAGAGAAACGATTCAATCGATTCATGATGGTTCTCGACACGATCGTGACCCTGGCGCCCCTCATGGGAATCCTGGGAACGGTGCTCGGGATCATCGAATCGTTTGAGATTCTCGGTTCGGGACTGGGTCGCACCGACCCGCTGGCAGTGACCAGCGGGATCGCCAAGGCTCTCATCACCACCGCGGCCGGCCTTGTGATCGCCATCTTCACCCTGATTCCCTACAACTTCTACCGGTCGAGAGTCGAGAACTCGCTCGCAGAGGTCGAGGAGGTTGCCACCTTCCTCGAGGTGAATCTCGGAGGAGAGGCGAAGGCCGGGGCCGAGGGGACGTCATGAAGTTCAAGCGCCGCAGGCTGAATCCTCCCCGCGTCGAGATGATTCCTCTCATCGACATCGTCTTTCTTCTGCTCGTGGTCTTTGTCTTTGCCATGATGTCGATGACGATCCACAAGGGAATCAAGGTCGATCTTCCCAGTGCTGATACGGCCCAGTCGAACAGGCAGGACTATTTCTCGGTCACTCTCACCGAGACGGGCGAGCTCTTCGTCGGCATCGATCCGGCGACCATCGACGAGTTGATCGAGAGTGTGGCCGGTGCGCGCGAACGGGACGACAAGGTCAGGGTTTTCGTCAACGCCCACAAGAACGTGTCTCACGGACGAGTTGTAGAGGTTTTGGACGGGATTCGCGCCGGCGGTGTGACCGCCGTGTCCGTTCAGACCGAAGGAGATGAATAACCGGCGCTTAAAAAAGCGCCAGGGAGCCAATCGTCATGAAGTCCTGGTTCATCGTCACATTCTTTCTGGTCTCCTGTCTCGCACAGGGAGCGATCGCGGCTGATGATAGCGGCCGGCGCGCCGATATCGTCGACTCCAAGGGTGTGCGCACCTTCGTGACCGGTCTTCACTATTGCCATGAAGAGGAGGTGGGCGAAGACCTGTTCGTTAGCAAGTACGACGATCTCTTCGTACGGCACGGCGATGCGACGATCAAGGTGCGGCTCGACAGCCTGGCGCGCGTCGATTTCACCGGCAAGGTCGTCAAGGAGGACGGCATGCGTCTCTTCGAGGCCCGCATCGAGACGCGGACCGGGTCGGAGACCGTGGCGTCGGTGATCTGCCATCCGGGCGGTTTCATCAAGGGCAACGTCGCCCTCGGAGAATTACAGCTCCCCCTCGAAAATGTGAAGAGCATGATCTTTCCAGCCGGATCGGAAGCGGCGCGCCGCACGGTGCGCTGCGTGGTGTGCGACGATGCGAGCCAGGTGCCTGACGGAGCGATAACCATCGCCGTGGCTGAGAGCGGAACCCTCTCCCTCCGCAAAGGCGCGGAGACGATCCCCCTCGAAAAATCGACCGATCTCAAGTCGAAGAGAATTATCCTCGTTGTTGCCGAAGGGGTGACGTATCCTGTCCTGCGCCGAGCGCTTGGCGCGCTGGCGCAGGCAGGCGTCGTGGAGGTCGTGCTCGGACTTTGATCAGAAATTCTGCATCAGACGCTCGATCCGGGCGATGAACTGCAGGATTGAGTTCACGGCAGCCCGATTCTCGACCGTCTTGAAGTGATCGACAAACTTGAGACCGTAAGAGTAGTGGCCTGTCTCCTGGACGATTCTCACCACCATTGCGGTGAGCGTCACTTCTTCGGCCCTGTCGGGAAGCTTGAAGTTGACCTGGACGCGGGTCCCGGGCTCGATGTAGTTGACCGGGGCCTTGACAGCACGCACCGAAAGGCCTCCGCCGCTGATATCCCGCACCTTGCCTTTCATCACGAAGACTTCCTTGTGGATGTGCACCTTGAGGTCGACTTCCTGGCAAGAATCGGTCGGCATGGGGACGCGGAAGAAGTTTCTTCGCTGGGCGAGGCGGACCTCGTCGGGATAGGCCAGATTGACCAGGCCGTGTTTGGGCGATCCGTCGGACGCCTTCCACCCGAGAACGACACTCTCGAAGGAATAAACACCGTCAGGATCGATGAAGAAGACCTTGACGCGCGTCTCTTCCATGGGAGGTATCAGGCTGTTCGCGGGCAGGTCGACCGAAGCCCTGACGATCACTCTCCCGTTGTCGTCCTTCACCGGGAGCAGGTTACCGGAATATTTGAGTATTCCGTGCCTCTCGTAGGACCAGAGTTCCACCGGAAAACAGCGGTTGCTCGACTCTCTCACAATATTGTCGATGGTCTGTTCTGAAGTCATTGTTTGGCACCATGATGTAAATGTTGCAACGGACCGGTTCGGGAACAATTTCCACAAGCTGGTCTTTTTTTCGGCACATTGGGGCAGAGACTTGACCCGATCCGGGCCCAAGTCGAAACAAATGGGGGGGGGGAGATCAGCCTGTTTTGTCTTCGCCGGGACGGTCATCGCCGGCAGCATGATCGGGCACGGCCGGAGAGGCTGCTTTGTTCATGGCGCGCCGGAGGAGTTTCTTCTTGTTCTCGATGAACCGCGCGCGGTAGTCCTTGCCGCGCTTGCGATCGACGAAAACGGAAAAGAAGAAGAAGCCGACGATGAGAACGGTCAGGCCGATGATGAAGAACGTCACGTAGGCCATGGTGTTGTCTTCGGGATAGTCGAACTTCTCGAAGCCGCCGACCACCAGGACCGGCGCGGACTGGGGAGTGCCCTTGCGCGTGACGTAGGAGTAGTTGCGGAGAAAGAAACCCTTGATGTTGATCAGATCCTTGTAGTCGCTCGTCAGCCAGCGGGGGATGTCGAGAGCGATGTAGTAGCAGAATCCACCCCTGTGATTGAGCAGGATGCCGTGAAAGGCCTTCCTGATTCCCAGAGGATTCTCTCCGCCAGGTCCGAGAATCCGCGTGCGCGTCCAGATCGGATGGCCGGCAACCTTGACCGGCTGGCCTCTGTAGGTGGACGATCTGAACAGGATTTCCGAGGCGAGCGTGTCGGGAAAGTCGATCGATTCGAAGGTCTCGTAGCCCATTTCGTGCACGTATGAGAGAACGTGGTAGAGAGGTTTTTCCTGAAACTCCCTCGACGAGTCTTCCAGGGAGTAATCGTAGATGGTGTCGAGAAGATCCATGTCGAGTTCGTTGACAGGCTCCATCTCATAGAAGGAGTTGATCAGCCGACGCCCCACGAGAAAGGGCGCTTCGCTGACGCGCGTTCCGTCGCCCGGGAGCGTGAATGAAAAGATCTTGAAGAAAAATCCTTCCAGCTTGACCACATCGCCGATCGACACCTCGTCGGACATGTTGAGAACGGTGAAGTATACATACTCACCCTTGAGCGTGGTGAGGTAGCCGCGAAAGAGCTGAAAGTCCTGAAAGTTCTCTTTTTCCCACCACTGCAGATTGCCCTTGATCGAGAGCGGTTTCCCCCGGAAAGCACTCGAATCAGCGAGGAGCGCCTCTGGATCGCAGAGGCTGACTTTCAAAAGCTCCATATCGCCCGGAATGAGCTTGGCCGCCTGCTTGATGAGGTGGAGAAAGGGATCCATCTCCTTGACCACCCTCTCGGAGATCGTCGCGTCCTTGACGTCAACGAGAAGCGCGGGATCGACCTGGGCAGAGACCTCGATCCTGGAAGGAGGAGCGAGGATGTGGTCTGTCGTCGCAGCGGCATTTTGCTGGGCGAGTTCGGCTGACTGGAAACGGAAAAAGAAGAAGGCCACCACCACGATCGCGGTGATCACAACGAGGAAAATGATTCTGGCCTTGTCCGAGCCCGGCCCGGAGGGAATTTTCTTGTCAATCCTTGAAAGGTCCAATGGGATCTCCCGCTTTTCGATCAAAACGGTGAATTTTCAGTACAGCTTGGAAGTATAACGTAATGGTGTCTGTCCGGTTGACTATTTTTACGCGTCCTTCCGCGGCAGGCGGTCAGCGGCGCGAAGCCAAATCGACGAATCCGCGGAAGAGGTCGAGCTGGCCCGCGTCATCGAGAATCAGTTCCGGATGCCACTGGACACCGACCGCAAATCGTCGGTCCGCGGTTTCGATCCCCTCGATCACTCCGTCGGGCGCGAGAGCGGTGACGGCCTGTCCCGTTCCGGGTGACTCGACCGCCTGGCGGTGAAGACTGTTGACCATGGCGGCCGGCCCGAGAACCTCCCTGAGGAAGGATCCCTCTGTCAGACGGACCTCGTGGTGTGCCGGGGACCCGTCGGGCACCCGGTGTGCCAGGCCCCCCCGAACACTGTCGGCGATCGACTGATGGATCGATCCGTCGAAGACGACCGCCAGTTCCTGCATCCCGAGGCAGATGCAAAAGAGGGGCAGCTCGATCTTCACCGCGCTTCGCACCAACGCCAGATCGAACGCCTCCCGCCCGGGATCGAGGGGAACTTCCTCGGGATGGCGTTCCTCCTTGCCGAATCTCCTCGGATCGAGATCGTCGCCACCGGTCATGAGGAGACCGTCGAGTCCGTCGAGGCAGGTGTTTGCATGCTCAGGATCGGCCGAAGGGACCAGAATCGGAATTCCACCCGCCTTCCACACGGCGTCGGCGTAGGGAGCGCGCAGGGTGTGGAGCATCGTCCCATCCTGGTGGAAGGTGATGTCCGTGTTGACTCCGATCCGGGGACGTTTCATCCAAATCTCCTCCGCGCTGGCCGGCTGGTGGTCGATCGTCTAGGGTGATGGTAATCTTCTGCTTGCCGATTGCAATGGCCTGATACAGGATGTATAGACTGATTTCCTCGAGTCGAGGCAGCGCCACGATCACAACGGACCGAATCATGAATCCTTTTCCCACACCGCGGAGTGTCGAACACCTTTTGGAGATTCTCTCCACCTTCACCGACTACGAGAAGATGGAGTCCTTCCACAGTGGGAAGGTCCGCTGTGAGCTCGACGGTATGCAGAGATTCGTCGATTCTCTCGGAAAACCCGATCGCGCCGTTCGGTGCATCCACATCGCCGGGAGCAAGGGAAAAGGCTCGACCGCGCTCATGACCGCTGCCCTGGCGAAAAGCGCCGGACTGCGGTGCGGCCTTTTCACCTCGCCTCATCTGATCCGGCTCGAAGAGCGGATCGCGCTCGACGGGATGACCGTCTCGGCCGATCTCCTGCTCCGCGCGGCCGACAGGGCTCTCGGGCCGCTGAGGGGCGATCCGACGCTTCGTCCCACCTTTTTCGAGTTCATCACTGCCACGGCCATGATCGTCTTCGCCGAGAGCAAGGTCGACCTTGCGATCTACGAGGTCGGCCTCGGCGGGCGTCTCGATGCCACCAACGTGATCGAGCCGCTGGTTTCGATCATCACCGACATCGAACTGGAACACACGGGAAGGCTCGGAAATACCAGAGCCGCCATTGCGCGCGAAAAAGCTGGGATCATCAAGAACAGGGTGCCCGTGGTCACCCTGCTTGATAGAGACGATCCCGCGCGCCGCGTGGTCGAGGAGTGCGCGAGCCAACGCCGTGCGCCGCTACTCGCGCCGGGCGCCGGCCTCGAGCTTCTCCACCAAGGGGAGGAGTTTCGCGTAGAGATTCACGGAAAAACAACGATCCCCTTCTCGCCGCCCCGCCCGGCGATCCTCCAGGCGCGGAACAGTGCGCTCGCCCTCGGTGCTCTGAGTTTGATGGGGCAGACGCTGGGAGCGGGCTTTTCCGAATTGCCCGACGCGAGCCCTCTGACGGGATTCACCATGCCGGGGCGGTTCGAGACACTCGCTCTTTTCCCGCGTGTGATTGTCGACGGCGCTCACAGCCCCCTGTCTCTCGAAGCGGTTGTGGCCGAAGCGCAGAGCACCACCCGCGACGGACCCTTGGTCGTTGTCTTCGGGTTGGCGCGCGACAAGGACCTCGATGCGTGCCTGGCGGCTGTTTTGCCCCGTGCCGATGAGTTCGTCTCGGTCCGATATGACAGCTCCCGCTCGCGTGATCCCGGCGAGCTCCAGGCCGCGGCCGGAGGGAGGGGGCGTGTGGCGGATTCAGTGGCGGCGGGACTCTCTCTGGCCCGTGAGAGCGCGGGTCGCGATGGCACCGTTCTGGTCACGGGATCCTTTTACGCGGCCGGCGAGGCGCGCGCCCTCTACTCCGTCTCGTAATCCCTTGACAGAAAAAACGCAGGTTCTTCAGAGAGAGATCCGAAGAAAAGAGAATCCTCGTTTGCAAATGGGAGCGCGCGCGATGGAAATCATCAAAGACCTGATTCTCACCGACTGCTTCTTTATCAAGTGTCTCATCGACACGGGCGGCATGAGGCTCAGCGATTACCTCGACAATATGAATCGGTCCTTCGTTCCCCTGAAAAACGTCACCATGATCGACCTTGACAAGGGCGCATCCCTTTCATCACACGAAGCCTTCGTGAGAACGGACGAGATCGTCATTGCCCACGAACTGCTCGACGTCTGCGGCGACCGCAACATGAGGAATCTCGTCGACGCCGGAGCCTTCTCAAGACGGGTGGCGCTCCATCATGCGGGTGGATTCGGTATCGAGATCTCGGGCAGGATGCGTCCGGGAGCATTCGAGGGTATCGATCGCGAAAAGAGTTTCTTTGTTGTGCGCGATGTCGAGGTCGTGGGTCCCGACCCTGCGATCAACAAGGAGTTCAAGCTCATCTCGTCCCTCCCCTACGCGATCGTCAACCGCGAGCAGTTCGGTTACATCTTCAGCCAGTAGTTATAACTTCTTGTCAGAACTGACGTCGTGCCGGCTGCGAGCCGTCGGTCCCGGTCCCGTGTCTGCCTGATGGGCCGCCCCGGCCGATCGAGTCGGTCGATCCAATCGCCAAGCGCGTAATCGTTAACCCCTTGAGGAAGGTTTGCTTGCAACCGCTGCTCGATTATCCTTAAATCACACCTTACTTTGACGAGAATTCGATGAAGCAAAGGCGCCCATGATCAATCCCAGACAAGTCATTGTCCCACTCTTTTTTCTCACCGCTTTTGCCGGAGTGGTGCACGAAATCGTGTCTATCTGGCAGTTGACGAGCATCTGGGGCGGCGCGTTTCGAACGGTCGAAGTGGTGGCCGGCGTCTTCGTCTGCGGCGTGGCTCTTGGCGGAGTGGTGATCGGCCGTCTGGGCGATCGCGTGAAAGACTCTCTCATCCTCTTCGCCGGTATCGAGCTCGTTGCAGGAATCTACGCCCTGATGTCGCCTCTGGGATTTTCCGTGGTCGAGGGGATGTACATCAGTGGGGGAGATCCTCACCCAGCTCTCAAAATTGTCCTTTCCAGCCTCTTTTTTCTCGTTCCCTCGATCCTGCTCGGAGGGTGCCTGCCCGTTGTGAGCACTATCATGGCACGGCGAACAGCGGGCGGCCTCTATGCCGCCGGATTGTTCGGCGCCGCCTCGGGAGTTCTTGCGAGTGGATTCGTTTTGTTGGAACATCTTGGGGCCCAATCGTCGCTTTTCGTTGCCGGCGGAGTCCATCTCGCCGTGGCCACGACCCTCTTTTTTCTCCGAATGGCCGATCGGGACGAGCAGACTTCGTGCCCCGAAGAAGAGTCTTCCGAGGGGAGCTCAGTCGATTCCGTCTCTCTACCGAAACGTGGATTCGGGGAGCTTCTGATCGCCGTTGGCGCCGTCGGCTTGTCGGGAGTGGCCCTGTCGACTCATTGGGTCCTCTGGACGCGGCTTCTGGTCCAGTTCTTTTCGGACAATGTCTATTCCCTTTCGATCGTGCTCTTCGCTTTTCTCGTCAGTCTCGCCTGCGGCGGCGCGTTGGGCGCGTGGAGCGCGGGCCGTGCGCGGAGCGCGCAGCGCATCGCGGCCCTCTTCTTGATCGCAGCCGCCACCGCGTCGACGGCCGTTCTCTATCTTGTCGAGCGTTTCGCCGAGGGCGGACGCTACTCGGTCCTTGTCGCCGATTTTGGCGGGAATGTCTCCTTTTCGGCTCTCATCGGATTGGAGTTGATTTGCGCATTCTGCGTCGTCTTGGTTCCGGGTTTTCTCATGGGGGCGGCTTTTCCCCTGATTCTGTCCATGGACTGGCGCAAATCGTCGCCATCGGGAGGCTTCGTCGGCGCGATCCAGTTTCTCTTTGCCGGTGGCGCTGCTGCCGGGCTGATCGCGACGGCCTGCTCGATCCTGCCGAGCGGAACCGAATCGAGCCGACCCTTCGTTCTCGCTGCCGGATTCAGCGCGGCCGCGGCCTGGCTGCTCCTCTGTTTTCCCCTATCCCGTTCGGGAAAGTCTCTTCCCATAAAGACCTGGCTCATTGCGGCTGGTATCACGGTCGTTGCGGTTCTTCTCTTTCTCGGCCTTCCCCGATCGTTCGAGCTCTGGAAGAAATCGGTTCTCGACAGAGAGTGTCTTTATTACAACGGCGACCCGCCACCCACGGTGGCCGTGGTCGAGATGCCTGAGGGAAAGGCACTCAGGGTGGATAATGTCGAGGGGCCGGCCGGATCGCGGGGTGAGCTCCTCGAGATGCGCCTTGGAATGTTTCCCGGACTCCTCTGCGACCGTCCCAAGAGGGCTCTCTGCCTCGGCCTCGGAAACGGCCATAGCCTCATGGGACTCATTGGCAACAGCCCGCAAACGGTCGACTGCATCGAGGCGTTCCCCGCCGTGGTCGAGGCCGCCCACTGCTTTCACAATTTCACCGCCGAGGTTCCCCGCGAGACAACGCTCACGATCGCCGTGGGCGATGTGCGCGTCTTCGTTTCGTCCACGGACAAGACCTATGACCTGATCGTGGGCAATCCCGTCGACCCCTCGCGTACTGGAGCCGGATTCCTCTACTCCAGGGAGCATTTCGAACGCATCTACAACTGCATGAGCGACGAGGGGCTTTTTTGCCAATGGATTCCGCTCCACCTGCTGCACTGGGAAGATTTCGGAATTATCGGCTACACCTTCAGCGAGGTGTTCGACCACATGGCTGTCTTTCTGGCCTGTACGGAGACACCCTTTCCAATGGCGGGGCTCGTGGGGACCCGCCAGCCGTTGCGCCTCGATCCGCGCGCCATGCAGGAACGCCTCGATCTCCATCCCTACAGGGGATTGCTGGAGAGGATCGGCCTCGACAACGCACTCGAGAACCTCTCCCTCTATGTCAACGACCAGTGGCTCTTCAGAACCCGCTTTCCCGATCCGCGCGTGAATACCGACGATCGTCCGTTGATCGAATTCCACGCGGCGCGCCTCATGGAGAGGCCCGACGTGCTCGGCGTCAAACACTTTCTGCAACTGGCCGAGCCCCGTCTCAATGAAGATGTCCTGCCCCTTCTCGATCCCGCGCGGCTCGAGGGACAGGAACGGCGGGACTTCGAGGTCAAGATCCGATCCTATTCGGACGGCCTCCGTCGGTATCTGGCCTGCCACGCCTACGAGCTCCGGGAGATGATCCTGCAACCCTTCGAGGCGCTCAATCCAAACTCGGAGCCCTCGGCCGAAGTGCGCCGTCTTTTTGAGGCGCGCTTCGAGGCCACCATCGAAGCGTTTAGCCTCGCTCCCGAGCATCGCATTCTGCGCAACAACCTTGTCCGGCTCTGGAGGATTCTGATCCAGAGGGACGAGCTGGTCCGGGCCGCCAATCTCATGGCGGCGGCCTCGAAAGAACGTCCCGAAGACGCGGGCCTAGCGTTCAACTGGGGCCTGTCTTATCTGATGCAGGAACAGTACGAGAGCGCGGTGGTCATTTTCGAAAAGACGCTCGCCCTTGACCCCGACCTTGTCTCGGCGCGGTTGCACTATGGGATCGCGCTCTTCTGCAACGGAAGGCGCGTTCAAGCGCGCGAAGAACTCGACCGCGCTCTCGACGCCGGCGGGGGGATGGAGCGCCTTTCGGAATTGACGCGCGCCCTAACAACGGTGATCCTCGACGGTCATGAGAAAGCGCAACCGCTCCTCGACAGGTTCGAGAACGAGGGGCCGTGGAAGGCGCTGATCGAACGGGTGGTCGAACAATCCCGCGCGAGCGACGTGCCCTCGTCGGCTCCCGCGAACCGCAATGGAGATTAAACACCGCCATGAAGGCGATGCTTCTCTTTCTATTTTTTCTATCCGGAGCTGCCGGGCTTTCCTATGAGGTCGCCTGGACCCGATCCCTGATCTTCGTGTTCGGTAACACGAATCTCGCCATGGGAATCGTTCTGGCCACCTTTCTTCTCGGCTTCTTTCTCGGCAGCCTTCGCGCGTCGAGGTGGGGGCGCGACCGGCGCGGTCTGCTCAGGCGCTACGCGGCTGTCGAGGTGGGTATCGGGATTCTGGGCGCTCTTTTCCCGTTCCTCGCCGAACTGGCCAAAGCGCTCTATCCGCTCCTCGCCGGGTCGATCATGCCCGAAGTGATCCGTGTCCTTCTCTGTGCTCTGTTCCTCCTGCTGCCCACCTTTCTCATGGGCGCCACCTTTCCCCTCATGAACGGGATTTTCATCATCCGTCCTTCGCGCGCGGCGCGCGGGGCGGGCCTGATCTACGGGGCGCAGACTCTGGGCGCCGCCGTGGGAGCCACGGCGTCGGGATTCTTTCTGATCCGCTATTTCGGTCTCGCTCAGACGAGCTGGATCATCGCTGCTCTCAACGGGATCGTTGCGCTGGCGGCTTATCTCTTGAGCTTTCGAGTCGGTCCGTCGATCGCGGAGAAACAGGTTGCCCGAAACGCCGAACCGATGAGGCCCGATTTCGTGGGCGGCGGCGTCCAGCCACCGGGCAGCCAGGGTCTGGAGCCGATCCTCCTCGGCATCGTCTTCTGCACCGGCTTTGCGTCCTTTGCGCTCGAGATCCTCTGGACGCGGATCCTCGTCTTCTTCGTCGATGGCCTGACCTATTCGTTCACCTCGGTGCTTGTGGTCTACCTTCTGGCGCTTGCCGCGGGATCGGCTCTCCTCACGCTCTGGGACCGGATCAGTAGACCCGGTTACGCGTCGGCCGGCCTGATCCTGATTCTGGGCGGTCTCGCCTCGGTGGCGTGCCTCTTCACGATCCCCCGGCTCTACGAGATCATCGGAGCCGTCAAGGGCGATCTCGAGTTCTATTCCCTCTGGAAATTCGTGCTCTCCGCCTTTGCGGGTTCGGGGGTGCTTATTTTTGCGCCTGCTCTCTTGATCGGCATGGCCACACCCATGGTGATCGGAATCCTCGTGCGCGAATCGGGCAGGCCCTGCGCCAAGTCGGGCCTCGTCTATGCCTACTCGTGCCTCGGATGCTGCGCGGGAGCGCTCGGCGCTTCGTGGATCATCGTTCCCTGGATCGGGCTGAAGCTGGGCGTGGTCCTCGCCGGTCTGGTGGTTCTCACGGCGGGAGTTCTGCTCTTCAATGTTTCCCGAGCCTTCTGGCTGTTCAAGATTCTCGCGAGCGTGGGATCGATCGCACTCATCTGGATGATGGCCCACAACCCGACCATCCAGGTCCCCTACCTCGTCGCCGATTCGCACGTTTTCAAGAGGCCGGGTCGCGTGGGCGCGATCAGGCTCGAGGGGTACGCCGAAGGCAACATCTGCACGGCGTCGGTCGTGCGCGACGCGCGCACGCAGGAGCGGCGTCTTTACACCGACGGTTTCAGCGCGGCGTCGACAGGACCCGAATACAGCTACATGCGCATGATGGCCCACTTGCCAGTGCTCGCCTGCGCGTCTCCCGAGCGCGCCCTCGTGATCGGTTATGGAACGGGAACGACAGCCGGATCGCTGTCGGTTCACAGGGATGTGGGCGCGATCGACATCGTGGAAATCTCGCGGGCGGTCATGAAACTGGCCGATCGGTTCCGGGATGTGAACCGTGGTGTGGGCTACGAATCGCGCGACGACGGGGAAGGCGACCGGAAAGTGCCCGTTTACACCGACATGGATGGACGCGATTTTCTCAATCTCGCCGAGGAGGGATACGATCTCATTACCCTCGAACCCCTCATGCCTTACACACCGGCGGCGGTTCATTTTTACACGGTCGAGTTCTACGAGCTCTGCGTGGAAAAGCTGAACAAGGGGGGGGTGGTCTGCCAGTGGATTCCGCTGAATGCCGTGCCTCTGGACGACTTGAAGCTTCTTTTAGGAACCTTCGCGTCGGTCATGCCCTCGTCGGGTTACTTCAATTTCGAGAACTCGATCCTCCTGCTCGGTTTCGTGGAGGAGGACTGGACCCTTTCGGCGGCCCGCATGACGAGGAAATTCGCGCAGAAGGAGCCCGGCGCCGACCTCGCTGTCGCCGGTTGCAGAGACGCGGCCTCGTTCATCGGAGCCTATCTGTGCGACGGAAAGAAAATGGCGGCCTTCACCCGCGACCAAGGCGTGATGCGAGACGACAGAACGGTTGTCGAATACGTGAGAATCGCACCGGGCGCCGCGGCGTACAGGAGAATGTACTCCGGTTTCGGACTGCTGAGCCGCCTGCAGGAGCCGATCGGCGATCATCTTGATCTCAGCGGCCTCGGCGCGGAAGAGGCCGAGAAGATATCCGAATCGGCCGACGCTTACCGGCTTTCCTTCCGCTATCTACTCAGGGGGCTCCAGGCCGAGGCAGGATCGGCCTACCAGAGCCTCTACCCGGGCGCGGGATTGACGATCGAGAATCCCGAACGTCTCTTCGAGCGGGCTTTCAACATCAATCCACGCGATCGGCGCGCCGCGCGCAGGCATGCATCAGGACTGGTGAAGCAGGCGAGCGGTCAAATCCTGCTCGGCCGCTTCGACAGGGCGCGCGAGATCGTGGACCGGGTCGGGATCATCGCGGACAATTTCTTCGACCTTCACTTTGTCGAAGCACTGCTTCATCTGGCCAGCCTCGATCTCGACCAATGCCGGAGCGCTCTCGACAATATGGCGGCAATATCGTCCCACTCGAACAAAGACCTCGCTATCAGGATTTGCCTCGCCCACTTCGAGGGCGACCAGGCGACCGTGGCGCGCACCACCGACTCTCTGATCGATCGGGGAGGTCTCAGCGCGATGGAGAAGGCCCTCGTCGATGCCGCCTTCGTCGAAGCCGGGCGCCGAAAAGAACAGGATGGGACGATAGACCTTGACGGCGTGCTGGCTCTTCTGCGAGCCGGCCACCGCGGCCTGAATCGGAGCGGCGGGAAAGCATGGAACGAAGCAGCCAAGGCGGACGGAGCGCTTCTGGAGGAGGCACGGCGCGTGCTCCTCGATGAACTGAATTCGCCGAGTGGCGGCCTGAATTCGCCGAGTGGCGGCCTGAATTCGCCGAGTGGCAGCGTCCGCCTAACAGCCGCTCGGGGCCTCGCCTTTTTCAAGAACGATGACCTTGTGATCGACTCACTGCGCCAGGCATACATCGAATCGGCGCGCGGCGACCGCCCTGCGCTTCTCGATTCCGTCTCACGGGCGGGGGATGGCCTCACTTATATCCAGGTGCTCCGATCGACCGCGGCATCAACAACCCTGCTCCTCAAGGCGACCGAGATCGCCCTCTCCAAACGCAATCCTGCGGCGGTGGGCCATCTCATCGACCTCCTCGAACACCGATCGAAAGAGGTCCGTGTCGGCGCCCTCGCCGCTCTCATCGGGATCACCGATCGCCGCTCCGAATTCGATCCTTGCGGCAGCGCCGAGTCACGCGCACGTGCCGTGATGGAATGGCGGGAGTGGCACTCCACCTTTTTGAAAGAAGGCGGATAGAAGAGCCTGTCGGGCTTGGATAGTCGAAAAGGACGGCCATAGGTCGGAGGTGGTGAGGCTTTTTGCGGCCTTCGCATTCTGTCCCGTCCTGAATTGGAGTCGGGTATTTGGTTACTCGGACAGACTGAAGTCGGCCGCAAAAAGCCTCACCACCTCCGACCGCGCGGGCTTTGCAGTCGAATCTCGATACGGACAGACTCCTTTCCCTCCTTTCTGATCATCCCGTCTTTTGACGATACAGCCTTTTCACTGTGTACGGCCGGCAGACCAGCTCCTAATCGGCATTGACTTTGGCAATACCTCGTCGCAGAGACTGGCGAAAAATCATTATCGTGCCGACTCGATGGCGGAGTGCGTCAAGTCGTTTTCAGGCACCCAGTCTTGAAGGTCCGGTTCTTTCGTTTCAGTGCTTGGGATTCTGGCGGGGTTTCTTTTTTGATTTTTTCGGCGGGGTGATCAGCCTCTTGACCTCGGTGCTCGTCAGCTTGCGAAATTTCCCGGTTTTCAACTGGCCGAGAGCGATCGGGCCGATTCGGGTGCGTTCCAGTTCGGTGACCTTGAGTTTCAGCTTGGCCAGGATGCGTCGCACGAGGCGGTTCTTGCCCTCTGTTAGAGTGATCCTGAGAATCGTGTCCTGCCGCGTGGACCGGATCATCGAAACCTCGGCCGGTGTCGATTTCCCCTCGGCAAGCCAGACCCCCTTGCGCAGTTTGTCGACGATCCCGGCATTGACGTTTCCCGTCACGCGGACGCGGTAAGTCTTGGGAGTGTCGTACCGCGGATGGCTGATGAGATTGGAAAAATCACCGTCATTGGTCACGATGAGCGCTCCCTTGGTGTCCACATCGAGTCGTCCCACACTGAAGAGCCGCAGCTCGTTCGGCTGGACGAGGTCGGTCACCAGGGGGCGCCTCGACTTGTCGCGCCGGTTCGAGCAGATATAGCCCACCGGCTTGTTGACGAGATAGTAGACCTTCTTGGGAGTTTTCACCCTGTTGCCGTCGAGGAACACTTTCTGGATGTCTGGATCGATCGAGGTGCCGAGCCTGGTCGTGGCGATCCCGTCGACAGAGACGCGTCCCTCGGTGATCAACTCCTCGCAGGCGCGGCGCGATCCCAGACCGGCGGCAGCGAGATACTTTTGAAGTCTCATCTTGACCATCACTCTGCTCCTCTTCGATTCGGGAGCTACCCCGATGTGAGTATTCTCTGCGCTTCGTCGACAGCGGACCTTGACGGGGAGGGACCGGCGATCATCTCGGCCAGTTCCCGGATTCGCTCCCCGCCGCTGAGCGCGCGGACCGCGACGGTCGTGGTCTTTCGCGCGATCGACTTTTCTACCTTGTTGTGTGTTTCGCCCCGCGCGGCCACGGCGGGGATGTGGGTCACGGCAATGACCTGGATGTTCTCCGACAGCGAGACGAGAAGGTCGCCCATGACGCTGCCGAGGCGGCTGCCCACGTTCTCATCGATCTCGTCGAAGGTCATCGACGGTGTGCCGCAGCAGCGGCCGAGAGCGCTCAAAAGAGCGAGAAGGATGCGCGAGCGCTCGCCGCCGGAGGCGATCTTTTCCACGGGAGAGGGTTCGATCCCGGGATTGGTGGCAGCCATGAAGCGCACGCGGCTCGGGCCGCTGGCCGACGCCGCGGCTGGAAGGTTTTTCCAGTCGGGACTGTCGACGCTGACGGAGAACCGCACCTCTTTCATGAGAAGCTTCCCGAGGTTCGTGTTGACCAGGGCGGCGAGTTTCTCACCCGCCCGGCGACGGTCGCGGTCGAGCTTTCGGCCGAGCTTGACGAGTGCGGCGCGCTGGTCGTCGAGATCTCGCGCCAGGCTTTCCAGATCTTCGTCAGTGATATTGATCGCCTGGAGATCCTCGTCGATCTTCTGCTGAAAGGCGAAGAGATCGGCCTCGGTCGGGCCGTAGCGTACGAGGATCCTGTTGATCTCCGAGAGTCTCTGATCGATGAGCGAAAGCCGTTCCGGATCGGCGTTGAGCTCCTCCTGAATGTCGCGCATGGCAAAGGCCGCTTCCTCCACGGGGGCGAGCGCTTTCCGGAGCGCGTCGAGGCACTCGGCAATGCGGCTTTCGTCCGCGATCGGGAGCGACTCGAGGGAGCGGATGACGCTGCCGAGAATGTCCGCCACCGAGTCATCGCCCTCGTAGAGTCTGTGCCGGCCCGATGTGAGGGCCTCTTGAACATCCTCGAGACTGCCCAGGAGACAGTGTTCGTCCTCGAGACGGGCGATCTCGCCGCGATCGAGAGCGAGCTTGCGAATCTCACCGATCTGAAAGGTCAAGAGGTCGACGCGGTCGCGGCGTTCGGCCGCACCTTTGTGCAGCTCGGACAGCTTTGCGTCGAGGGCGCGCGTCGCTCCGAGGGCGGTCGCGAATTCAGCGGCCAGTTCCCGGCATTTGGCGTAGCGGTCGATCAATCGAGCCCGTTCCGCTCCACTGGAGAGTGCCGACATGCCCTCCTGGCCGGTGATTTCCATGATGGGACCCATCACGCTTCGAAAGGTTTGGAGGGTCACCGCACTGCCATTGAGGTAGCAGCGGTTTTCTCCCGTGGCGTCGAGCACCCTGAGCGCCACGAGTTCGCCATCGGCGTTCTGGGCAAGGGGCGCTGCCTTCTCCAGGGCGTGGCTGAGCCGATCCGGATCGAGACGGAAGAAACCCTCCACCACCGCTCTTTGGCCGAACTGTCCGATCAGATCGCCTGATGCCCTGTCCCCCGAAAGGAGGCCGAGAGCTCTGACCAGGATCGTTTTGCCCGAACCGGACGCGCCGCTCACGATGTTGAGCCCTCTGGAGAAAGCGACCCTCTCCTCGCGGACGAGCACAAAATTGGCGAGCTGAAGTTCGATGAGCATGGCGGGGACCAAATGGTGATGAGATAACAGGAGCCGCGGGCGCTCGCAAGCGAAAAGAAGGCTGAGCGCTCAGTGGGTCACGGGAAAAGAAAGGAAAAAAGGGATGGCCCGGCGTGTACACGCCAGGCCATCCCCACGACAAGGAAGATGCATGATTTGATTGGCTAGGAGAATATGATCGTGTCGATCAGCCGCTCGATAGCCTCTTCCAGCTTTTCTTCAGTCACATAATTCTCGTTCTTGATGATCTGTTTGATCTTGCGCAACCTTGCCTGGTGCGACATCCTTTCGTTCTTGGGGGGGAAAATTTCTTCATCAACTCTTTTGTTTTGACAGCTCTTTTTACTCACCTCGCATATCTCCCTGATTCTCCTCTGATAAAAGTTTTCGTCCCGTTGCGACAGCGTTCTTCTCCCTGCGAGGAACTCGATTGTCAGTCTTCGTCCGAGTCGTTTGTCGGTGGCCTGCGTTTCGATCCGTCGACCACCTCCTTAGTGAGACATATCGACAAAAATAAATATGATCCTGATGGTTAAATAATTAAATTAATTAGATATATAAGCCGTGTGCGTTTGTGTGTTGCGCTTGTATCGTCATTGGTTTTAGCTAGTTGGGATATAAATCCCCGTGTAGGAGCGGACGGGGCTTTTCGTGCTATTCATGAATAACGATAAAAGGCGAGCCTCACTGACCCTTGCCGCTTCTCCTTTTCGAGGCAGAATCGGCCGACCTGGTCTGGAGGAAACTGTCTCCGCCGCAACTGGTGGACGAGGAGTGCCTCCTCGTTCACGTGACCACCGTCGACGAGGAGCTTGATCAGCGGGGCCAGGTCCTGCTCCGTACCAGGGTCCTGGAACGCAAAGGGTGGATCGATGAAGATGATGTCATAGGGGGAGTGGGGAGTGTCTGGGAAAACGTGTATTCTGAGGAGATCGATGGAAAATACCGCCGATTTGGCCTCGACGCCCAAATTGGCGATATTTTTTTTCAAAGCGCCCAGAGCCGGCCGGTGGCACTCGAAAAAGGTCGCTGACGCCGCACTGCGGCTCAGCGCCTCGAGGCCGATACTTCCCGTACCCGAGAAGAGATCGAGCACCGAAGCGTCGCCAAGCTCGGGACGGAGCACGTTGAAGAGAGTTTCCCGAAGGGAGCCCTGCATCGGCCGGGTGGCTCGATCTTCCGGAACATTGAGAAGCCGGCCCTTGAAAATTCCTCCTGTGATGCGAAAATGCGACTTACGGCCCATCTGGCGATCCTAAATAGGACAGGATTTCGAGTTACATAAGCCACTCAATCAAAGTAAATTGGCTGAGGTTAGTCTACAGCTATTCCCTTTGAAGGGTCGAATTAAACGACATAAACTTGACCATACCATTTCTTTGGAGAACGCGGACTTTTCGACTGCCGCACCTGACTGATGGACAAAATCCGCGTCCACACAATCAGATTGACCCTCGGCGAGGACAAGAAGGGAACCTTCGAGGTCCGCCAGGGCGATGTGGTGACCATCGGGCGCGATCCGAGCTGTACGATCCAGATCGCCCACGAATCAGTCTCTCCTGTTCACTGCCGGATCGAATTCAAGAATGGCTCATTCCTCCTGACCGATCTCGACTCAGCCGCTGGTGTGATCGAGGGAGAGCGAAAACACAAACACCTTCCGTTGTGCGGCGATCAGCAGATTCAAATCGGCGCGATCCCGGTGACCAGCAGCGAGGGACGCTCTGACGTTTCAACGTCCGAGCTGGCTCTCGGGCCGATCGCGTCCCCGATCCTGCGCCTGGGCACTTTCGCGCGACGCTCCGTCAAACCCACGGAGCAGCCTGCACGGGGCGGTTTGCTCCGGGGTGCGGTCGCCCTTTTCCGGCGCGTTCCGGCCTTCAGCCTGTCGCTCGTGCTGCACATCGTCATCCTCGCCCTTGTCTACGATGTTCCCTACCTGCGCTTTGCGGATTACGACTCGGAGAAAATTCTCGTCGAAGTCGATAACGTGACCGATCTGGCGCTTCTCGAAGAGGACGAGAAAGAGGAAAAGACCGAGTTCGATGAACCCCCGCTCTTTCCCGATGACATTCCCGATTACCTCAACGAGGAAGAGCTCGATCAGGAACCCGTACCCGAGACAGACGATTCCGCTCTGCGTCTCGATCCAGGCACTATTGGAACGGGTGGCGGCGCCTACGCGGGCTGGGCGTCGGGGCTCCGGGGAGATCCTCTCAGAAATATATCGGCCGGCGCGCGCAGTTACATCGAAGGACTGCGGAGGACCGGCGTCGATGTGGCCTTTGTCATGGACACGACGTCGAGCATGGAACGCTTCATCAACGAGGCGAAGGTGACCGTCAACCGGCTCATCACCGGACTCGTCCACGTCGTGCCCGATCTGAGGCTTTCCATCGTCGCTTACCGGGACGAGAAGGATGAGTACGTCACTCACGCCGTGGAATTTTCGAAAGACCGTTTCGAGCTCCTCAATTTCCTCGAATCGCTCGAGGCAAAGGGCGGCGGCGACAGGGAAGAGGCTGTCTTTGAAGGTCTCAACCGTGCCATCAGCCATCTCTTCTGGCGCCCCCGAGCCCAGAAGGTTGTTCTTCTCATCGGCGACTCCGGCTATCACAAGGAGGACGAACGGAAACTCTTCAAGCTCCTCGCCGAGTTCCGCCGGGCAGGGGGGATCGTGCACGCTGTCTGCCTGGGCGACGAAGACACACCCACTTTTACCGAGAAGTCGGTCGTCGAGATGTACAGCCGTCTCTCGCAGACAACAGGCGGGAATTGCGTGCAGCTTTCCGATTATGACAAGCTCTTCAATATCTTTGTCAATCTTGCCTTCACGAGTGAATTCGAACCGGACGTGGCCGCCATCGCCGCCAAGGCCGAGAACAGCCGGATCGCGCGGTCGATTCTGCGGCGATCCAAGAAAGGCGATCGCGCCTGGCTCCTCGACAAGCTGATGCGCACGCCGGTCCATCCTTGTCTCGTGCAAGAGCTTCTCAAGGGGACGACGCGGCAGGACCTAGTCGTTCTCGTCGACTACCTGGCGTCCGAGACCGTGTCGAGCAGAACCAAGTGGGCGGCCCTCTACATCATCCACAAGACTCTGCACAAGGATTACGGCTTCAATCCCAAGAGTTCCGTGTCCGATCAGGCAGGCCGGCTTCAAATGATGCGGCGGGCGGCTGAACTCTATCCCGTGGGCGACGCGAGCGGCAGCCGGTTGGCGAAGCCCGGCTCAGACGACGATCAGAGCAAGCTTCCCGGCAACAGGCACAGAGATCCTGGCAAACACGCCTCGACAATCGGCAAGTAGTTCCGCTCGACGAGTGCTCCCCCGAACACCGGAGCCCTATTCAAAGATTTCCGTGGTCATCAGGTTGGTCAGCCTCGTTGTCGGGAGACCTTGCTCACCTGCCAGCGCCTGGAAGTAATATTTCTTACCCGGGATCACTTCGAGCGGAACGGTCAAGGAATAGACCAGCAGGCCATCGCCCGCGGTCCGGCCCATGTCCCAGTGGGCGTTGAAAGGCAGCTCGATGAACAATTCGCCATAAGAGGTAGAGAGGGGCGGATCGTTGAGAGCGGTTCCGGCGAGAGCGACTACCGGCGCGATGTTCGGGAGCCCGACGACCCTGAGATCGATCTCGGCGCCAGGTGCGGGTTCACCCCAGAAATAGAGGTGGATGTAAAACTCGTCAGCGCCGATCTCGACCTTTCCGTCCGCCACGCGCGGGTCGCCCTCGAAATCCTTGCTCGGAAGATGGGGGGCGGTGATGAGCCCGCGGTTCAAGCAGGGGGAGCCGAAAAGGAGGTGAATGTCGCCGGCCGAGGATTCGGCGAACCGGGGATCGGCGTCGATGTTGCCCTCGCCCTGCCTGCCTCCCTCGACGTTGCAGTAGACGCCCACCGCATCAGGGCCATGGATCTGGTCGGGACTGTTCGCGCGAACGATGCAGTTGGTCACGGCCGCCCTCGAGCCGAAGCAGCGGATCCCGCCGCCCTTTGCGTCGGAGACGTTGCCTATGATCGTGTTGTTCGTGAGAACAGGCGATGAGCCGAAGCAGCCCACGCCGCCCCCTCCGTCGAGTGCGCAGGTGTTCGCCCGGATGATGTTGTTCACGATGATCGGGGTGGCGCGACTGTGGCAGGCGATCCCGCCACCGCCCGGGGCACGATTCGACACGATCAGATTGCGTGCGATCAGCGGAGACGCCGCGCGGCAGGTGATTCCGCCGCCTCCAGGGGGATGGGCCGCGAAGCCGTCGCCATTGGTGATCGTGAATCCTTGCAGAACCGAGAGCGACGATTCTCCGTTTTCGAAGGTGACCACGCTGCCCGCACCGCCGCCGTCGATAGTGGTGAGCGCCGCTCCGTGCGTGCTCCGGACCGAGAGGGCTTTGCCGGAGAAATCGATGGTCTCGAAATAGATTCCGGGAGAAACGAGGATCAGGTCCCTGTCCACGGCCGCATCGATGGCGCCTTGAATCGTCGCGCAGGTCTCGGGAACAGTGAAGACGTTTATCGGCGGATAATGATAGCCCATGTCGAGCAAGCCCTCGTCCTGTTCGCCGTCGACGCGTGTCGTTCCGTCCACCATGGGCGCGTTGGGATCGCCCCCGTCCATGCAAGGACTGTCCGCGCCATGGCCCGTCTCGATGTGGCAGAGAAAGTACGCGTCACCGGGAAAGGTCGTATCGAAGAGAGGGTCAGCATCGATGCAGGTTCTGATATCGAACCATGGCTCGCCAAAACCGTCCTGCACATCGGAATAGTTCACGGTCAGATTCTGCCCGCCGATCTGATCGGGCTCGTTGCCCCAGACAATGGAGTTGTTGACGGTCATGTCATTGGAGAAACTGCCGCCGCCGTCGCCGGCGCCGCCGTCGCTTCCCGAGTTGAACGCCGTGCCCCCTGCGCCTGCAAGGTTGTGGCTTACAGTGCAACCCGAAAGGGTTTCAAAGGTCGCCTCGATTCCGGCGCCGCTCCCACCATCTCCGGCATTGCCGCTCGATTGGTTGCAGTCGCCGCCGTTCCCTGCGCTGTTCCGTGCGATGAGGCAGTTGAAGGCTGTTGCGGTGACACAATGGATGCCCGCTCCGCTTCCACCGTGGCCGCCACCACCAGGCGCGTTGCCGCAGACCCCTCCGTTGCCGGCAGTGTTTTCCAGGAAGGCGCAGTGAGTGATCGTTCCCGAGTCGGCGAAGAGGCCCGCGCCCGAACCGCCGTTTCCGGCGCCATTGCCGCCCCAGAGGACCGCGCCGCCCGATCCGGCTCTGTTGCGGCAGATCGTGCAGCCGTCGAGTAGAGCCGTGGCCGACCAGATCGCCGCTCCAGATCCGCCATGGCCCGCGCTGCTGCCATTGTCCTGGCAGTCACCGCCCTGACCTGTCTGGTTGTCGACGATCGCGCTGTCGGTGATCGTGGCCGATGCGGCGTGAACCGCGCCGCCGTCGCCACCATCGCCTGCCTGGAGATGCAACTGGATGTTGCCGCCTCGACCGGTCCCGTTGTTTGAGAGCGTGCTCTCGTCAAGGATCAGGGTCTCGCAGAATATGCCGCCGCCATGGCCGCCGTCTCCCACTCCCGTGCCGCTGTAGCTGCCGTCGCCATTGCCGCCGCGACCGGTGGTGTTGTTGGAGATGACCGAATCGACGATGTCGAGAGGCGCCGAGAGGGGCGCGCAGAGGCCCGCGCCATTGCCGCCGCGGCCGCTGTCGAATTCCGAGTATCCGCCTTTGCCCGTGGTGTTGCCGCTGATGCTCGTCGAATCGATCGTGGCGTTCTCGCAGAGGATTCCAGCGCCCGAACCCCCGTTTCCGGCGATGGCCGATCGGCTTTTGCCGGTCCGCGGGCCGGGCAAGGAACCTGGAGCCGAGCCGCCCCAACCAGTGACGTTGTTGTCGATGGCGCAACCGTCGATCGTCGCCGTCGAGCAGTGGATCCCGCCGCCGTCTCCCCCGTGGCCGGCGCTGTACCAGGTGTCTCCACCGTTGCCGGTGGTGTTTCCCGTGACCGTGCTGTCTGTCAGGGTCATTCCTATGCAGAAGAGTCCCCCTCCGTGCCCGCCGTCGCCGCCATTGCCGCCGCCCCATGCCGCGCCGCTTCCCGATCCGGTGGCGTTCGAAGAGATCTCCGATCCCGTGATATTGAGCTGGCCCGGCGGTGCGCAAAAGATCCCGGCGCCGCGGCCGCCGCGGCCGCCGTTGTTATCGCCGTAGTAGTCTTCTCCGCCGGAACCCGTTTCATTGAGGAGGATCGTGCTCGAAGTGATCGTTGCCGTGGTGCAGTGGATTCCACCGCCGTCGCCGCCGCGGCCGCACATGGCGCCCCACGTGTCAATCCCGCCGCCGTCGCCCGTTCTGTTCTGCTCGACGGTGCAGTTAGTCATGATCAGGGTGCCGCAATAGATTCCGCCGCCCTGTCCGCCCCGTCCGCCGTCGCCGCCGAGGTAGTTGTCTCCGCCCTTGCCGGTCCGGTTGTCGATCACGGTGCAGTTTTCGAGCGTGAGGGTGACCGTGGGGGAGGAGTAGATCCCGGCGCCGTCGCCGCCGTCGCTGTTTCCGTCGATCACCGTCGCCCCCGGGCCGGTCTCGCTCTGGAGCGTGATCTTCTTGCCGGTGAAGTCGATCCGTTCCACCCACGTGCCCGATCTGACGACAATGATGTCAAAGTCGACCGAAGCATCGATTGCTTCCTGGATCGTGGAGTAGTCGTCGGGAACGTAGATCGTGATCCCCTGGGTCGTTCCTGCCATTGCAGACAATAAAAGAACGATCGAAAAACAGAAACCCCTGAACATCGTCATGCCCTTCCGAAGAAACGTTCCTCTTTCTCATCCCCCGTCTTGCGCCCGTCTCCACCGCCAGGAGAAAGCACAGGACAGGGAGAATATATAAAATTTCGTCGTAGAAACCCATAGAAATATGATCGCAGTCGAATATCGGCGGAATCGTGGCGTGCGCCAGAGCCGTTGAATGGGGAGTCGCGCAATCAGGGAAGGGTCATTTGAGAACCTTGAAGCGCACGAACATGTTTCGCGCCGGATAGCGGAAGGCGGCGGTCCGTTCGTAAGCTCTGACCGAGAAGAAGGCGAGCGCGCGCGCCACGGCCGACACAATCCCGCTCCGAAAGCTGAGCGTGCGTTCGATCAGTTCGAACTTGGGCGGCGCGCCCGTGCCATACTCCGGCTCCACGAAGAAATCAAAGGTTTCCAGTGCGAAATGGTGGAGGTGGGTGGGATCTTTCCAGGAACTGATCGACGAGAAATGTGGAGTGATGATCTTGACCTCGGCGCCCGGGCGCGCCACGCGATGGACCTCGTCGAGGATGGCGGCCGGTTTTTCGAGGTGCTCGATCACGTGGCTCAAGAACACGCGATCGAAGGTCGAGTCCTCGATCGGCCAGGGCAGATCGTCGAGATTCCAGACGATGTCGATGTGGGGGAGCTCGAGCCTGTCGATTCCGACTGCCCCCTCGTGTTTCTTCGTGCCGCAGCCAACATCGAGTGTTTTCATCAAGTCTCTCCTGGGTAGACGGTCGACGAACAGGTTCAGAATACAGCCGCTGCCGGGGGGGATCAACCTCTTCTTCATCGGTCAGGAAATCAACTGGAATGCGTCCCGGTGGGAATGTACTCTCGTCCCGATCATTCCGATTTCTTCCCGGAGGTTGTCATGAATCACCGAGGCATGTCCGGCGCATCGCCCATCCTTTGTGGTGGAGCCGTTTGCTTCTTGATGGTTGTCCTGGCGCTTGTGCCTGACGCACGTTCGATGCCGGACGAGGAGTCGGAGTTCATCTCGCCCCTTGTTGGATGGGGGAGTGACGAGGGACGTGATTTTTCCTACGGAATTCCGCTCTACTACCACAGCAGCGGCGCGGGCGACGACGGGAGCACGACGCTCCTCTTTCCGATCCTGACCGGTCTCCATCATTCGGCCACGGACAGGGACTGGGACCTTCACGGAGCGGCGAGCGTGCCGCTGCTCGCCCTGATGGGGAGCGCGCGTAGCGGTGATTTTCGTGGATCGGGTTATCTCTCACCCTATCTCGGGATCGGCTCTCTCAAGTACGGCAAGAACGGCGTCGATGCACGCTGGTCGGGAGCGTCGCTTCTTCCCTGGATACCCTTCGTCGACGATTTTCTGCAACTCAACCTTTACACCCGCACCGAGGCGCAGAGCAGGTCCGGCGCTTTCGGTGAGACCGAGTTCGTCTCATTCCCGTGGCTCGGCCTCAGCGTCTACGACTCGCGGTCCGCCGGGATAGAGCAGGATGCGAGCTTCATGAACATCTGGGGAATCTCGCTTTACCGATCGGGCTATGACCTTCCCGCGAAGGGATTCCGGCCCTGGTTCCGGGATGGCGACGCACTCCATGGGGTGCGCAACTGGGAACGATTTCTCGATCTCGGGTGGCCGTCTCTCGACTCGGTCGAATGGGACGCGCTGGCCGACGCACTCGGCGGCTCGCGCAGCGGCATGCCGGTCGATTACACGGGGATCGTCGATCCGATGATTACCTGGTCTTTTCGCGGAGAAGGGCTCGACTCAGTCGGACTCGAACCGGTCTTTCACTACGACTCGGACGAGGGCTACAGCATTCCGTTCCTGCTCACGAGCTTTACGTCGGACGGGATTCGGTTCGGACCGGCCGCGCGCCACCTCTTTCCTCTCGTTCATGGAAACAAGGAGCGGACGCGGTGGGATTTTCTTCTCAATTACGGAACGGTCTACGCGCTTGACGACTATAGGGCCGTTGATTTGAAGCTTCTCTTCAACTACCAGCACCACGCTCAAAAGGGAACGGCCTGGGGATTTTTGCCTTTCGCCTTCGGCCGCTACCCGGGGTACGGTCTGAATCCCGGTGCGCGCTTCGTGCAGCTCGACAACCATCTTTTTTCTTACTGGAACATGGACGGTGAGACGGGAATCGATATCGCCTACCCCTTTGTCTTTTCCATGAGCTCGGGAGAGGACGATTCGCGGTGGCGCGCGCTGCTCTTTTTCAGCGCCGAGAGTTCGGGGCCCAATGGCGAGAACGTCGACTACGAGATGCTTCTCTACAACTACGAATCGGACAGCGACGGGCATCGCGAGTTCGGCCTCTTGCCTTTCGATCTCCTTTTTCACTGCGAATCCGACGCCGATGGGGAGCGCGAGCTCGATCTCGGACCGTTCGGCATCCTCTACAGCCAGGAGTCCAAAGCGGACCGTTTCGAGAACAGCACCCTGTGGAGCCTGCTCCACTCCTACGAATCCGATCCCCAATGGACCGAGTTCAGCCTCGGTCCCTTCGGCTTTCCCTTCTGTTCCGAGTCGAGCGCCGACGCGTTCAGCATGCGGCTCTTCTGGCTCTTCGGTTACGAGACGACGGAAACGAAGAACGAGTTCGACTTTATCGGAATCCCCCTGTTGCGCTCGGAGACGCGCATCGTCCAGTCCGACGAATAGGCCGAAATGGGAAGAACCATGCCTGACGCGCTGCAGAACGCGGGCGCCCTCAGCTCGATACACCTTTAGCCAAGAATAAACAGGATTCTTTCAGTTTCGCTGGAGCGAGCGAGTTGTGAGTTCGACGTAAGTGATTTGGAATTGCACTGTTATCGATACCTCCCGGTACGCCTGACTCCGGCGCCGGTCGCATTCTGAAGATCGAGGGAATTTTTTCCAGGATTGCATCGATATGTATATATAGAAGTAATGGCTGTTTATCGGTGGCGGGAGCAGCGGATGAATCACAACAAACGGAAGGTCAGTCTGTGTCCAGGACTGATCCGATACCCGGAATGCACTCACCGAAGCTCTTCCCCAGGGGCGCGATGTGCGGGATTCACGCTCATGGAGGTCATGGTGGCGATCGTGGTGATCGGCGTCGGCCTCTCTGCCGCGCTTTTCGGGATGAGCACGAGCGTGAACACGACTTCTGAAGGGAAGAAGGTGCTCCTTTCGGGAAACCTCGCCGGATATGTCAAGCAGCTCTCCCGTTCTCTCCATTTCGAGGATCCGAGCTTGGAGGGGATCACGTTCGGTCCTGAAGAAGGAGAGAACGGACTCGTCGATTTCGACGACATCGACGACCTCGATGGATTGAGCCTGTCGCCGCCGGTGGGCGCTGACGGATCCGTGATGTCAGCTTTTCAGGGATGGTCCCAGAACATTCAGGTCTTCGCGCTCGATCCGACGACCTTTGAGGTTACAACCAATGTGAGCGAGAGTCCCCTTCGCAGGATCGAGGTCGAGGTGCAGAACGGTACGAGACTGGTTAATCGTTTCCAGTGGCTTGTTTCGAGGAATTGACTATGAGGCTGTTATCGAGCGATCCTGTCCCTGAGCGTTCTTCAGGTGGGTGGCGTCTCCAACGTGATTTCCGGGGTGCTCGTCGAGAAATCCCAGTCCCACCTCGCGGCACAATCAGGACTCGACATTGCCTACGAAAGACTGTCTCTTGACGTGGACTATTCAGGCGAGCAGTGCGTTCCTTTCCGGGACTCGTCCTGTTGCATCGACATATCCGTCACTGCTCTGGCAGATTCGGAGTTCGAGATCCTTTCGCAGGGCGTCGCGGGAAACTCGGAAACTCTCATCCGCGCCACGGCCCGTGCAGGCTCCTGGATCTCGCAGTATCCGCTTTACGTGGGACGCAACCTCGTTCTGAAGGGGAAGTCGACGGTGATCGGCGATGTTTTCGTGAACAACATCGTTTCCGGTTTGTCCACGGCCCTCATTCAGGGCAACCTGTATCTGACGGGCGATAGGGATATTCAGATGTCGATCGACGGCTATCCGACGACCATCGACGGCTACAGTGTTCCGATCGTGACGAGGGACGTTTTTATCAATATTCCTCCGGTGGATGTTTCGATCTTTACACTGAGCAATCTGCGCGAGATGGCTGTTCAGTCGGGTCAGGTCTACTCGGGCGTCCAGCATTTTACCGATCTCGATTTCAGCGGGGTCGTTTTCATCGAAGGCAGCCAGTCGAAGGTCTGTTTCGAGGACGTGACCATCAGCGGTCTTCTCGTCTGCGACGACGCTACCGAGGTGAGGGTTGAATCGGGTTTTTTCAAGATCCACTGCAGGGACGACATCTGCCCGAACGTGGCCATCCTGGCCCCTGAGTCGTCTCTCTGGGTCGACCCGAACGGATTGATCGACATGTACGGCATGACTTATTTCAATTCCGCCGATTTTCAGGGAAGCGGGACGTTCACGGGTCCGGTCGTCATCGTCAACGACATGTCGGCCCTTCCTTTTTCGTACCTGTGCTGCCAGCTTCCATCAGATATGAAGGAGTTTTCCAATGCCGGTGTGGTTTGGAACGAACAACGGCTCGTCGAGCTCTCACACGAGGAGTTCTGACAAACTGCCGATCAGGGATGGATATTGCCACCCCGGTTTGCGCAGCAGACGGCGGGGCAGCATCCTCGTGCCCTGTCTCTTCATGATGAGCCTTCTCACGATCCTGTCCCTCGGCGTCCTGCGCGTGGGAGGGATAGGAAACACGGTCTCCTCGACGTTGACCGAGAAGTCCCAGGCTCACCTTGCGGCTCTTTCGGGCGTACAGATCGCCTATGGAAAGCTCGCGGTCGACAAGGAGTACGGTGGCGAGGAGTGCGCGCCGTTCAACGATTCGGAGTCGGCCGTGGACATCGATGTCACCGATCTGGGTGATTCCGAGTTCGAGGTTCTTTCCCATGGCACCATGGGAGGAACCGAGAGCCTGGTCCGCACGCGCGCCAGGGTGGCGCCCTTCTTTCTGAACTACCCACTGACCGTGGGAAACAACGTGTTCCTGAAGGGCACGTCGCGGATCCTGGGCGAGTGTTACGTGCGCGACATCATCTGGGGTAAGGAAACCTCGGAGATCACCGGCAATGTTCACGTCATGGGTGAGCGTGATGTCCAGTACAATCTCGAGGGCGAACCGGTCTCGATCGAAAGGTGAAGCGGGCATGACGCTCGTCGAAGTCCTTATCGCCAGCATAATCGGCGCTCTCCTTCTCACTACCCTGGCTTTGGCATCAGGGGTCTTTCTCGATTTCTACTCGACCGGTCTCAATGAGCAGGATCTGGCCCTGAGTCATCACATCGCTCTCGATAGGCTCCTGAGCGCGATCACCACGGCAGGCTCGGTGACGGTGGAGTCGACCACCTCTCTCCTCAGAGACGTTCCGACTGGTGGGAGCGATCGCTTCTGGTGGTCGGGAGTTGCGGGCGAACCCCTGAACCTGATCAGGGACGGCGGCGACCCAATCCCTTTCGTGGACGGTGTGACAAGTCTCTGCTTCTCGGCCAATACCGTCGATGTGGTGGAGCAGTCCCTGGAGACAGTGTCCGAAGAGATCCTGAATTTCGACTTCTTTGAGGGAGAGGCCCAGGAATGGGAGGACCTCACCCTCGCCGACGGGTGCATGTACGGCTTCACCTTCAACGTGGTCTACACGCACGAAGTGGAGAAGATGGAGCTTACCAGTATCGACATGAAGATCGGCAAGATCGCCGGCCAGGGAACCGACCTCCGCGTCTCGCTCTATGAAGGGCAAAACGAGGAGCGCCCTCGCGTCTGGGGCGATCCGATCGTCAGTCACGAGGTATTGAATTCCGATATCCCGCTCGCAGATGATTCAGGCGGATCGTTGGTCATCGACTGGATGACTATCGCGCTTCCCGCGGACTTCATCGTCCAGCCGAACCGTTTCTATTGCCTCATGTTCGAGACGGTCGGGGGTGGAGAGGCCGGGATAGTGAGAGTGGCTCACATCACGGGCGGAACCGGCCCGATCAACGAGAAGGTCTGGCTGGGCACGGACGACGGCGGCGCGTCGTGGGATCCGCCCCTCAAAACACAGGAATACCGGCAGCGAGATGTCCCGATCCGAATTCAGAGCGAGGTGACTCTCATTTTGAGGAGCGCCGTCACCAAAGTCGAGTCGGTCGACGTCACTCTTGGCCTGCAGCTCGGAGAAATCACCATAGAGGGTACGGGCCGGGCCGACGTTCGAGGTGGGGGAGAGCTGAGTCCATTCTGATCCCTGACGACATGGACTTGATAAAAACAAACAGGTGCAGGACTTATCATATCCCTGCACCTGTTTGCACATGCGTATCGTGGTGCCCCCTCGAGGATTCGAACCCCGGACCCGCTGATTAAGAGTCAGCTGCTCTACCAACTGAGCTAAGAGGGCATTTTCTAACAGTTTAAAATAACAGTGAGAGTTTATATGGGGTGAGTGAGGGGATTCGAACCCCCGACCCCCAGAACCACAATCTGGTGCTCTAACCGACTGAGCTACACTCACCGTGTCAAAGTGCGAAAGATTAACATTTTGCCGAATGTTGTCAAATACTGTTTCACCTCTTTCGATTTTTTGGGGACTGGGACGAAAAGAGCCCGGCCTCCATGGTGCGGGGGGCCGGGCTCTCGGGGTTGATCAGATAGTGGACTAGAAACCCATCACGAACTGCAAGGCCAAGGCCGAGTCGCCGTGGAAAGGCCGGGCCAGGTCGGTGTTGCGCGTTTCCTTGACCACGTAGTTGAGCTGGAACTTGCCGTCGTGCTGGTGTTCGGGGTCGAAGAAGTAGTTCACGCCGAAGGTGGCGGCCCACATGTCGTCGACCGATGATCTGTGGTCGTTGAGCTTCTGCTGATCCCACCGAGCCACGACCTCGAGGTGCTCGCTGATGAAATCGATGCGGTGGCCGGCGGTGACGTGGAAACCGTACATGTCGTCGGCATGGTGGGTCCTGGTGCGGATGAACTCACTCTTGAGCCAGGTGAGGCGGTCGTTGAACCGGATCTCGGTGGCGAGGTCGAGGAGCGTGTCCTCGATCTTCCGGCGCATGGGGCCGTCGAGCACCCTGTTGTGCGACATGCCGCCCGAGACCATGAAGAAGTAATCCTCCTCGTTGAGCACGTTGACCTGGATGCGGCCCATGTAGGCGAAGGGATCGACGTCGGTGCCGGGGCTCGATCCCCAGGCGTCGACCGCGAACGAGGTCGGCGGCAAAGCGCCCGCGGCGCCGATCTGGCGGTGGGCGCCATTGTAGAGACCGCCCCAGACTTGAATCGTATCCCTATCGAGGAAGCTCCCCTTGAAGTAAATACCCTCGTCGCGCGCCGTTCCCGGCGGCAGAATGTTCTGGACGATCAGGGGGTGCTCGATCGTGTCGAGCAAGAAGAGGTCCTCCTGACCCGCGGGGGACAGGAAGATCGGGCCGAGGCCCACGTTGAACTCGAGCCTGTTGAGCAGGTCGGTCTCGATCGGGATGCGCCAGGTGAGCATGGCGTCGGTGAGCCGGCCGTTCCTGTCAGCGGGATCGAGGTCGTTCTCGGTGGAGAACTCGTAGGCCACCTTGTAGAAGAGATCACTATAGACCTGCCCGGTCAGGTAGAGCCTTGCGCCCGGAACACCCACGCTGTCGGCATCGTCGCGTCCGAAAGCCGAATCGATTCCGCTGTTGTCGATCTGGCTGAAACGGCCGGCCAGGAAGAGATTGACGTTCATCAATTTATAGAGGTTCCCGGTCATGGGACCTTTCTTGATGAATCCCGTGTAGATCGAATCGTCATCCTCGCCCTGCGCGGCTGCCGTGGAGAGACCGACAGCCAAGAAGAGGGGCACAATAAAAAGACACCATTTCATCTTCGAGCTCCTTCCTTGAAAGACATGATTCGAGCAGACCATGGAATCTCTGATGATTTGATATTCCAACCGCTCTGGACAGGGCGATTATGGTCTATCGCGCAGATCAAGTAAAGGCTAATTTCAATGCTTGCCAATCCCGCACCAGCCAAGTACAAAAGGCGGTTTCAGCCGGGTGCGCCGCTGCCTCTCGAAGGAGACATATCGATGAGATTCTGGATGATTCTGCTTCTTTGCTGCGCCTTCGGATTCCCGGGTTGTGGGTCGTCGTCCGACGACTCGGACGGCCGCCTGACCCTGGCCGTGATCCCCAAGGGAACGTCGCACGAGTTCTGGAAATCGATCCACGCCGGCGCGATCAAGGCCGCCCGCGAGCTCGACGTGGAGATCATCTGGAAGGGCCCCCAGAAGGAAGACGACCGCGAGGAGCAGATCAAGGTGGTGGAGAACTTCATCGCCCGGCGGGTCGACGGCATCGTGCTCGCCCCCCTCGACGACACCGCGCTCAGCCGGCCCGTGGCCGATGCTTCCGCCGAGGGCATCCCCGTGGTCATCATCGACTCGGGCCTCGACTCGGACAAGCAGGTCTCCTTCGTGGCGACCGACAACACCAAGGGCGGCGGCCTCGGCGCGGAGCGGCTCGGCGCCCTCCTCGGCGGCAAGGGCAAGGTGGTCATGCTCCGCTATCAGGAAGGCTCGGCGAGCACCATGGCGCGCGAGAAGGGCTTCATGGAGACTCTCGCCGCGAAGTTTCCCGGGATCGAGGTCATCTCGTCCAACCAGTACGCGGGCGCCACCACCGAGTCAGCCATCCAGAAGGCGGAAAACATCCTCGTCCGCTTCGCCGAGATCGACGGCATCTTCTGTCCCAACGAGTCCTCGACCTTCGGCATGCTGCGCGCCCTCCAGAACTCGGGCCGCGCCGGCAAGCTCAAATTCGTCGGCTTCGACGCCTCCGAAAAACTCGCCCAGGCTCTCAGGGCGGGCGAGCTCCACGGCCTCGTCCTGCAGAATCCCTTCTACATGGGCGAGCTCGGCGTCAAAACCCTCGTCGCCCACATCAAGGGGGGCGCCGTCGACAAGAGACTCAACACGGGCGTGGCGCTGGTCACGGCCGACAACATGGACACCCCCGAGATCAAGGCGCTCCTCTATCCGGATCTCGACAAATGGCTGAAATGACGCCCCTCCTCGAAATGCAGGGGATCTCGAAGAGCTTCGGGTCGACCCACGCTCTCACCGACGTGGCTTTCGACGTGCGCGCCGGGGAGGTCCACGCCCTGGTCGGCGAGAACGGCGCGGGCAAGAGCACCCTCATGAAGGTGCTCTCTGGCGCGCTCAAACCCGATCGCGGCACGATCCGGCTCCGGGGCCGGGCCTACCGACCCACGAGCCCGATCGAAGGCCGGCGCGCGGGCGTGGCCATGATCTACCAGGAACTCAACCTCGCGCCGGCGCTCACCGTGGAAGCCAACGTGATGCTCGGCATCGAGGAGAAGCGTTTCGGCCTACTCGGGCTCAGGAGCATGGCCGCACGGGTGCGGCGCGTCTTCGAACGCCTCAATCACCCCGAGATCGACCCGCACACCCTCGTGGCTGATCTCGGCGTGGGCGCGCGACAGCTCGTCGAAGTGGCGCGCGCGCTGATCACCGATGCCGCCGTGGTCGTCATGGACGAGCCGACCAGTTCGCTCTCGGCCCAGGACACGGAGAAGCTTTTCGAGGTGATCGCGTCGCTCAAGGAGCGGGGGGTGAGCGTGATCTACATCAGTCACTTCCTCGAGGAAGTGCGGCGTGTGGCCGATCGCTTCACCGTGCTGCGCGACGGATGCACCGTGGGCACGGGCGGCGTGGCCGAGACGCCGTCCGATGAAATCATTCGCCTCATGGTGGGGCGGCAGCTCGATCAGATGTTTCCCAAGGTCGACCATGAGCGCGGGGAGCCGATTCTCGAGGTCGAGGGATTGTCGGGCGATCCGCTTCCCGAGGGAGTCGGTTTTACCCTTCATGAGGGCGAGATCTTGGGAGTGGCCGGGCTGGTGGGTGCAGGACGGACCGAGACGGTGCGGACCCTCTTCGGCCTCGACCGGCTGCGGGCGGGGAGCGTGGTCGTGGCCGGCCGAGCCGACCGGGGCGCCACAACCTGGGAACGGATCCGCCAGGGATTCGGTCTTCTCAGCGAGGACCGCAAGGACGAGGGCCTTGCCCAGAACCTGTCACTGGCCGACAACATCGCCTTGCCTCATCTGTCGCCCTACACGCGGCGCGGCCTGCTCCGGCCGGGGCGGATGAAGGCCGGGTGCCGCCAGTGGATGGACACTCTCGATATCAAGGCGCGCGGCGTCGATCAGCAGGTGGTCAATCTATCGGGCGGCAACCAGCAGAAGGTGGCGCTCGCCCGTTTGCTGCACCAGGACGCGGCCATCCTGCTCCTCGATGAACCGACGCGCGGCATCGACGTGGGGAGCAAGGTGACCATCTACCGCCACATCGGCGCCCTTGCCAAAGCGCGAAAAGCGATCGTTTACATCAGTTCCTACCTGCCCGAGCTTCTCGGCATCTGCGACCGGATCGGCGTGATGCACCGGGGGCGGCTCGTGGAGATCAGGGACGCGGCCGAATGGACCGAGCAGTCACTCATGGCCTGCTGCGTGGGAGAAAACCAGTGATGGACCGGGGCAACAAGAACAGGGCCGCTCAAGCGTCGCGGACGCCAGGAGCGGCGCAGGCGCAGGCAGGCAAACTCCGGCGTTTCTTCAATGTCTTCGGTCCCTTTCTCGGGCTCGCCCTAGTGGTGGTGCTTTTCCACTGTCTCGAACCGGACACCTTCCTGAGCTTTTACAACCTCAAGACCGTGGCCACCCAGACCGTGATCGTGGCCCTCGGCGCCATGGGCATGACGCTCATCATCATCAGCGGCGGCATCGACCTCAGCGTCGGATCGGTCATCGCCCTCTCCACGGTGGCGGCGGCGCTCGGCCTCGACGCGGGATGGAATCCTCTCTACTGCTTCGCGCTCGGCGTCTTCGCCGGCGGGGCGTGCGGCCTGATCAACGGCCTGATCATCACCCGCCTTCGGATCGTGCCTTTCATCGCCACGCTCGGCATGTTCAGCGTGGTGCGCGGCGTGGCGATGTATCTCGCCGACGAGCAGAAAGTCGACGCGCCCCGTTCGTGGATCGACACGCTCATGGACATCAACCCCGAGCCGTCGTGGCTGATCCTTCCGCCCGGCGTGTGGCTCATGATCTTCGCCGCGCTGCTCGTGGCCGGCATGCTGCGCTACACCGCTTTCGGGAGGTACGTTTTCGGGATCGGCTCCAACGAGGCCACGGCGCGGCTCTGCGGCATCAAGGTGGAGCGCGTCAAGCTCGGGATCTACGCCCTGGCCGGAATCTTCACCGGGCTGGCGGGCACCATGCAGTATTCGCGCCTCACCGTGGGCGATCCGACCGTCGCCATGGGCGCCGAGCTCGACATCATCGCCGCCGTGGTCATCGGCGGCGGGAGCCTCTCGGGCGGCGCGGGCTCGGTGCTCGGATCGATGATCGGCGCCTTCATCATGGCCTTCCTCAAGAACGGCTGCGACCTGGTCGGCGTGCCCAACTACGTGCAGAAGATCATCATCGGCGTGATCGTTGTGGCGGCGGTGGCTGTCGATCAGCTGCGGCATCGGAAGTAAAATCGGCCACGCGGGTGTACTGACATCACTCCGTCTCAGTAGCGGGCTCTGACGGTCCAGAAACCGTAGGGTGTTTCATCGGGCGGATAGTTGATCGGATCAGTCAGGTCAGCGGCCTTGAATCCCCACTTGGTGCCGACGCAACCGGTGTAGTAAGCATTTCCCGGAACGTAGGGTGTCGTGTGATCGAGGGACAGGCACCACTGCGCCGGATCGTGAACGAGCCGGAATCCGATCCAGAAATCGGTTGTGTTCACCTTGATAGGACCATTGTCGCAGGTGTACCAGGCGTGGACGTCGGTGTCGACGTTGGCCACCTGGCAGAGCTGGCTGTGGATCAGCACGCAGTCGGTCGGATCCATGTCGGCCGTGGGATCTTCCCAGATGAAGAACTCCGTGTCCGATCCATTGCCGGGCGCGATACCGGGCGCCATCAGGGAGCCGAAGATCGTACCCACCTCGGTGATGTTCTCGCCGCCGGGGATCACGTCGAAACGGTGCATTCCGACGAGGTCGCCGCCGCTCACGAAGGACATCATTCCCTCGGTGCTGCCGTCGTCCCAGGCGTATTCGGACGGCAGGGGCACAATCCGGAAGTCGACCGTGTCGAGATCCCAGATCGTTGCGGGATCGATGCTGCCGTTGACGCAGAGGTCGATGGCCAGGCAGCACACATAATCGCCGATCGAAAGCGGCTGATCGAGGACCACGCCGCTGTAGTCGGAAAGACCTCCCGTGTAGAAACAGTTGCCGGCGCCCGGAAACCAGAAGGCGTTGGGATGGGGGCCATAGGTGTGGACGGCGCCCGTGGTCTTGTTGATGCCGAGGATCCAGACCTCGCACGGATAACCGGCAAAATCGTGGGCGGCGATGTCGATGGTGAGTTTTACGGCCTCGCCGTCGCTGATCTCGACATCGGTGTCGAGGCCGTTGCATTTGATGTCGAGTTCGGGATAGACCGCGGCCGCGGCGCCGTGGCCGAAGGCAGCCTCGCCGGGAGCGAAAGTACACACACAGAGCACGCTGGCCGCGATGAAAAGAAGTCGCTTCATGATACGCCCTCCTTGCTGATTGGCCTGAACGAACACCCCTGATGGCGCACGTTCAGGATAACCGCTGAGCGCGGCTTCTGTCAATAACCATGGGTGCGCGCCGTGCACTGATGCGAGCGGGGATTCATGGAGAGCTCTTTTTTGTGGTTTACCCATTTTCGATCGCCTCATACCATGAACCGCCTATCAGCGATTTGGAATCTCTGAGTTTCGAACGAAGGAGGGCGACATGGAGACAGTGGAGAAGAGGATCGAGAGTCTGGAGAGGCAACTCCGGTTCTTCAAGCGGGTGACGGGATTGGTGATCGTCCTGGTCGCGGCGGCCTTCTTGATCGGTGCGGTCACGCCGGCGCCCAAGACCCTGTCGGCCGACAAGGTCCTCATCGAGGATTCGAAGGGCAACGAGCGGCTCTACCTCGGAATGAACGACGACGACGAGCCGGTGATCACCTTTTTCAGTCCTGACGCGGTCCCCTTGTACACCATCGGCAGCAGCGGACCCGCACAAGTCGCGCCTCCGCCTCGGTCATCGCAATCGTGGGCGTGGCCGAAGAAGAAATCGGCGCGACTCTGGGATCTGACGATCTGGTTCGAGCGGCCCAAGAAAGGCGGGACGCAGAAGTTTCACAACAGCCCCCAATGCTACCATCTTCAATCAGCGGCGCGGACCGGCGCGGTCAATGGCAAGAAGGTCACCAAGCAGAAGCTCGATTATGCTTACAAGCATTTCGCCGATCAGCTCGAGCCGTGCGCATGCTGCATCAGCCTGTTTCCCGTCGATTAACCGGAGGAGCCTGTGCGGGCGGTTCTGAAACCGGGCTGTTCTGAAACCTGGTGTTCGCTAGAACCTCACGCCGGCCATGACGAGAAAGCCCTTGAGCTTGTCTGTACCGGCGAACAGCTCGGCGCGAAAGTCGACCTGGCTGGGCTCCTCCGTGGTGATGGAGAACCCGGCATAGACTCCGATCGAATAGAGATCGAGATCGACCGTGGGGAGTCCGGTGACATCCTCTTCACCGCGCCGGACGAATCCCTTAGCACCGCCGTGCAGGGTGAAAATCGTGTGGCTCATCGCGAAGGAGAGGCCGGTCCGATATTTCCCGTGAGCCCGAGGAATGACACTTCATCATCGATCCCGCCGGGAAGATCTTCCTCGACGCGGAGATAGTTCCCGCGAATGCCCCAATCGAGAGAGCTTCCTTCTTCCCTGGCAAAGTGCGACCGGGCGCCGAGACCGATCTCGGGACCTTTCTCGCTCCAACCGTTTTCGTTGTTCTCGAGCTCGACCGAAGAGAAGTCGGCGAAGAACTCGAAGTCTTCGTTCTCCACGTAGGTGACCTCCAACCCCGTGGAGAGGAAGCCCGTATCGATGTTTCCGCTCACGCCGGCCCCGTCGGCGTCGATGTCGACATCGATCGACTCCACCCGCGGCCGGACTGCGATCATGGTGCACGACGAAAAGAAGAGAAGAGCGAGAACGATGATGAGAAATCCCCTGCTGATCATTGGCTCCTCCATTGTAGAGTGTTCGATTCCACACGATTGGCGAAGGGTCCCGCGAACCACCATCCCGTGAGATGCTATTACAAAGAGAGAGATTCGAAGCGCTATTGAGAATCCTGACAGCCGTTACACTGCTCCCGAGAAGGGAAAGTTGATTGTTCGAAAGAGATTTGGAGACGGGCGGCGACTTAAAGTAGTCTTCAAACCCAAGCGAAATGGCCACATAATAGTAATAAGCGCCATGTGGAGCGAGCCATCTCAATGAATATAAAGGTGTCATTCGACCCGAGCGACGGCCAGATTCTGGCAGTCTATCTCATGCTCAAGTCTGGAGCCGTTAGTAAGACCGTTGAAGTGGCTCCGGACCAGTGCTATGCCGACGAGGGGAGAGACGGCAGCCTCATTGGCTTCGAAATGATTTGTCCAGGCCGCCTGGATATCAAGTTGATCCAGAGGGTGGCCCGCAAGTACAAGGTTGCGGACATGACCAAAGCCGTCCGAAATATGGAAAATATGTTCGCAACGGCGTAGATCAGCCCACTCAACCCTCCATTCCTCGCATTCGCCCTCTCCCCTTCCCCTGCCAAAATTGCGGTTCTCTGCTGGGTAGAGTGCTGGGTACGGTCGAATCGGTATATAAAAAAAGGGCTCACGAATCATCGTAAGCCCTTGTCATTTAACTGGCACGCCCGGCAGGACTCGAACCTGCGACCCTCAGATTAGAAATCTG
>CAYXGI010000005.1:63647-144699 GCA_964464495.1 uncultured Phycisphaerales bacterium | reverse complement strand
GAAAACAGCCCCTCCTCAGATTTCTCTGGTGAGAGAGCATTCAGAAATCGCTCGAGTGCGTCGGCTATATTTTCCGCGTCTCCGGTGGTCACTATTTGATGGTCGTTAGAAAAATAAGAACCATCCCACTCTTCATCAGGAATAGCGGTTTCTTTGTATATGTTCCATCCTTTCGTACCCATAGGTTTCCAGCCGTTTTCAAAAGCGAATGTTAATACGTCACGCCAATGACGGAGAGTCCAGTAGAAATCACCGCTATCGCCATATAGATCCATGCCCATGAGATTCTCCTTGCTGTTGTTCGAAAATTCGCGATTTTCGGGAAAAGAAACAGTTTCGAGTCGTTTGTTAGACCTCTGATACCATTTTCCGATCAGGACACGTCTGAGAGATTTTTTGTCCCTTCCATTCGGGCGTCGATAGCCTTTCTGATGTTGGCTCGAGCCGCCTCTCTCCTTTTCTCACTTGCTGGTTTCCGAAACGGATTCTTGCCGAACCTGAAGGGGTGGAGCCAGCATTTTGGCGCTGTGCAATTTTCAACCTCTACGTACGATCCTCCAACACACTCGAGACAATGAGCGCGAATTGCCTTGAGGGGAGCCTTGATCGATGTCCTGCTTGCTCGTTCTTCCTCGTTGTAGAGTGGTTGATCCATAGTGTCATTCTCCTTTCGCTGCTTCGGCGATGGTGATGATGGAAGTGCGAATTTTTTCGGAGAGCGAAGGCCAGAGTTCAGCGAGGCGAGCGAAATCGTCCGAAATCGGCTGTTCTTGCAGACTACTGCCTGCACTTTTGCCTGCAATTCGAGGCGGGTCGTCACAACTATCTGTTATTAATGGGGTTACGGACTGAGATTCCAGCTTGGGAAGCTGATACTCTACCAACTGAGTTATGCCCGCTTTTGCGGGGGGGATTGTAGCACCGGATCGCAAAGCGTTGCAAGATCTTTAAGCTGTTCTTCAAACCTTGAGTGCACGAATAATCCCGGTGGTTTTGATCAGACAAGATGCTAATCTGAGCGAAGAATCGATGGAACGGCGAGCGTTTTACGGAAAGGGAGCGAAATGAGCAGGCTTGAGTCGGATCTGGCAGGCAAGACCGCGCTGGTGACGGGTGCCGGCGTGCGGCTCGGCCGCGCCACGGCGCTCACCCTGTCTGCCGAGGGAATCAATGTCGTCGCCCATTACAATGCCTCGCGCGACGGCGCCGAGGAAACCGCCTCGGAGGCGCGCGCCGTCGGCGTCGAGGCCTGGACCGTGCAGGCCGATCTCGACGATGAAACCGCGGTCAATACTCTCTTCGATCGCGCCGTGGCAGCGGCCGGAGCCATTGACATCCTCATTAACAACGCCTCGATTTTTCCCGGAAACCGGCTTGCCGATTTCACGCGGGCGGAACTCGACACCAACGTACGGATCAATGCCATGGCCCCGCTCATCGTGGCACGCGCTTTTGTCGCACAGTTCGAACCCTCCGGCGCTCTGGCCAACCAGGAGGGAGCGATCGTCAATTTTCTCGACACGCGCATCAGCGAGTACGATCGCAATCACGTCGCCTACCACCTCAGCAAGCGGATGCTCCATTCGCTGACGCGCATCATGGCGATCGAGTTCGCGCCCGAAGTGCGCGTCAATGCCGTTGCGCCTGGATTGATCCTCCCGCCGCCCGACAAGGACGAGGCCTATCTCGAGAAGCTGGCGCGCCGCATTCCGCTGCAGCGGACCGGCAGCGCGGGCGACGTGACCGACGCGGTCGTCTATCTGCTCCGGTCGCGCTTCGTCACCGGCCAGGTGCTCTTCGTCGACGGCGGTCAGAACCTCAATGGAAGTGTTTACGGTTGAGAGACAGACAATGAAGAACAAGAAGACCGGTCCCCGCGGCGCGCGTCGGGGCAGGCGTGATTTTCTGCGCACCAGTGCGGTCGTCACTGCCGGGGTGGCTCTGGCGCCGGCGGCGATTCTCGGACATGGCCAATCGACAGACCGCTCGCAGAGAAAGATCCGCATCGGCGTGGTGGGCGGCGGTTTCGGCTGCTCGTTCCAGTGGCACAATCACCCCAACTGCATCGTCGAGGCGGTGAGCGACCTGCGGCCCGAGCGCTGCCGGCGCCTCAAGGATGTCTATGGTTGCGACAAGTCCTACGAGTCACTCGAAAAACTCATCCTCGATGAGTCGATCGAGGCGGTGGCCGTGTTCACCGGCGCGCCCGACCATGTGCGGCATGTGACGGCCTGCCTCAGGGCAGGCAAGCACGTGATCTGCGCCGTGCCCGCCGCAATCACCCTCGACGGTGCTGAAGAACTCCTCGACACGGTAAAAGCCACGGGCCTGACCTACATGATGGCCGAGACGAGCTACTACCGCCAGCCGGCCATCTCGGCACGACGGTTCTTCGACGAGGGGTGGTTCGGCAACATCTACTACACCGAGTCCGAGTACCACCACGCCGGTCTCGAAACGATCTGGTTTCACGGCGACGGCACGCCCACGTGGCGGCACGGCTACCCGCCCATGCTCTACCCCACGCACTGCACCGCCTTTCTCGTGGGAACGACGGGCGAGCGTCTCGTCGAGGCGACCTGCGTCGGGTGGGGCGACGATTCGAAGTTGCTCGAGAACAATCGCTATGACAACCCCTTCTGGAACGAGACGGCCCTGTTCAAGACCGACAGGGGAAACTCCTTTCGCGTGTCGGTCTTCTGGAAGGGCGCCCACCGCGGCACCGAACGCGCCCAGTGGTACGGCGACAGGATGAGCTTTTTCATGCCCCACCCCAACGGGCTCGGGTCGGTCATCGTTCGATCGGGCAGCCGGATCGAGAAGGACGATGCAGGCTTCGAACGGCAGCTCTCAACCTTCGAACAGTACGACCAGCCGCTCTGGTGGAAGACCGATATGCTTCCCGAACCGCTGCGCCACGGCAGCGGCCACGACGGATCCCATCCCTTTCTGACGCACGAGTTCATCGACGCTCTTGTTCACGAGCGCAAGCCGGCGATCGACGTGCACGAGGCGCTGGCCTATACCGTGCCCGGCATCGTGGCCCATCAGTCGGCGCTCGATGGGGGGGCGCAGAAAAAGATTCCCCACTTCGGTTGATGATCGAGATCTTAAGGAATGCAGAGAAGGCCATAGGCCAGGTCGCGCGGGATCCACGTGTAGAAGGCGATCGACGTCCACCGCGTGTAGCCCCAGTTCGCGCCGTCGAGGTAGGCCTCTCCCTGCCCGTGAACACTCCACTCCTCGGTGGCGCAGAGCCCCGCGAAGGGTTCGGCAGGGCCCCAGGAAATGTTCACGAATCCGCCGATTGACATCTGCGGAAGAATCTCCACGGGCTGCGGCAGCGTGGCCGTGATTCGGTAGACCGTGGAGAGTCCCACGTGGACCAACTCCTTCTCCCAGTCGCTCCATGGAATGGTGATCGTCAAGAAAGGGAGGATCAAGGGCGGGCAGACACCCTGGTAGAAGTTGACCGTCACACCGTCGGGATCCTGCCACCCATACCACTCGCCCATCCAGAGAGTGACCTCGACGATCTTCTTGCCGCCGAGCGCGGCGGGTATATCGTCGGCGATCTCGGAGTCGAAGCCGGTCGACATGTTGTACACCGCCTCGAAGTCGGGCTCCTGGCAATAGTCGATCAGCCGTGGCTCAGGCGCCCGGTGCTCGGCTGTTCCATCGAGGGTCCACACCGGCGTGGTGACCGCACTCGTCCCGAGAAAAAACAGCCCCAGAAGAAATAAGATCAGTGGCATGGCGTTTCGTCCGATTCTCTACCGGAGATTGGGAATTAAGGAATACAGTGTAACACGTCGTATCCCCTTGAATTGTTGAATTCTCATTCGAGGCTTGAGCGATCATGGCTGGAGGGGCTGTCACTCACGAAAAGGATGAACGACAATGCCCTCGACCACACCGGAGATTCGTTGCCGCCCCTGGAGCCGGATCCTTCCGGCGAGTGTCCAAGGACGGAAGCCATCGAAGGGACCTTTTCGAGGAGTTATTCGCGGCACTACTTTTTCCCTTCCATTTGGCCTGTTGTTGATAAAATGCTGGGAATGCAAAAAGGAGCAGCGCCAATGACTGAAAACGAGAAAGAACCGCAGAAAGCGAGGCAGGAGGGAACTCTTTCGGGAACATCCTACGAGGCGGAAGATGTTTTCGAAGGCGCCGAACCGTGGGATCCGATCGAGACGAAGATGGTGGTCGGCAGTTTCGCGGCCGCCCTGGTGTTCCTCGCGGTTTTCGCCTTTCTGATCAACAAGTATCTCCTCAATAACTGAGAACCGTCATGCTCGATTTTCGCATCATTCACGACGGAACGCACTGGATCGCCGACAAGGGAACCCTCGTCGTGCGGGGTCGGACGCTCGAGGAACTCGATCGCTCGCTCGCCGCCGTGGTTGGCGAGCACTTCGACGTGGGGGACGCCGCGGAGATCGATGTGCGGATGACCTTCGACAACGTGACGATCCCCGAGTGGATGAGGCAGTACTCGAATCACTACTTCAACAGGATCGTGACACTCTCCTTGTGAGAACCTGAGGCTGAAGGGAAGAGCCACAATGGCAGCCAACGTGAACCTGGAAAACAGAAAGTGGCACTCGGGCATGCTGACCCAGGAAGACTGGTGGTCGGTCTGGCTCGGATTCCTCTTTTTCTTTCTCGGGCTGGCGTCGGTTTTCGGCATCGACCTTGTGGGGTGGGTGGCCTATCCCTCGAAGTGGTCGGGATTCGAAAACCTCTTCACCTCGGTCAAGCCTCTCGGCAAGGGCTACTCGGTGCTCGGCATGTTCGGGAGCATCATCGTCACCTACCTGTCCTTCGCAATTCCCACTGCGATCGGCGCCTTCTTCATGGGTTGGAACGTGAAGAGGTTCGTCATCGGCTGGGCGATCATCTTCTTTCTCACCTATCTCGTCTGGATCGTGGGACACAACGCCTTCTTCGCCGCCAACGAGATCGAGCGCGCCAAGTATGGGGTCGCCTTTTCTCTTTCCCTCGGCGGGGGCGCGTCGTTCATCCTGGCGCTCATCATCGGCCTTGTGATCGGCAACTTCTTCAAGGGATTCGCCGCCTTTCTGAGCGAGGCGGCCAAACCGGAGTGGTTCATCAAGACGGCCATCGTCTTTCTCGGCGTGAAGGTGGGCTACATGGCGATGAAGGCGTCGGGATTCGTCTTCGAGTTGGCTCTTGCCGGCGCCGCGGCGACGATCGTCGCTTACCTCATCTTCTGGCCCGGCATCTACCTGATCTCTCGCAAGCTCTTTTCCTTGCCGCGGAAGACCGCGGCTGTTCTCGCATCGGCAATCTCGATCTGCGGCGTCTCGGCCGCCGTCGCCACGGGCGGCGCGGTGCGCGCCAAGCCGATCGTACCGGTCATGGTGTCGGCGCTCGTCGTGGTCTATGCGGTGATCGAGCTCGTCATCCTGCCGCCCGTCTTCACCGCCACCATGCTCGACGAACCGATCGTGGCCGGCGCCGCCATGGGGATGGCGGTCAAGACCGACGGCGCCGACGCCGCCGCGGGCGCGGTGATGGACGAGCTGATGCGCAACAAGAAGCTCGAGCTGGACGGCACCCAGTGGGAGGAAGGATTCATCACCACGAGCGCGGTGATGACCAAGATCTGGATCGACATGTTCATCGGACTCTGGGCGTTCGTGCTTGCCATTGTGTGGGTGTACAAGATCGATAAGGTCCCAGGTGAGAGGGTGCCCAAATCGGAGATATGGCATCGCTTTCCCAAGTTCGTGCTCGGCTACTTCTTCACGTGGTTCGCCTACCTGGGGATTCTGTTTCTCCTGCCCGAACTGACCGACGATGCCAAGATCGGCGCCGTCCCTGTCGAGAAGGGGATGCGGAAGCTCTTCTTCATGCTCACCTTCGTGAGCATCGGCGTGATCACCGATTTCAAGCGGCTTGCCGAGTCGCGCTTCGGCCGCATGGTGGGGGTCTACTTCGTCGCCCTCTTTCTCTTCGTCATTCCCGTGGCCATTGTGGTGGCCTGGGTTTTTCACCATGGCATGACCGTTCCCGTGATGCACTAGGAAGTTTTTCCTGCCGGTCTTTTGTCAAGTGGCTCTGCAAACCGGTCAAGATCGTCGACTAATCACGCCTCTCCGTTGACGGCGAAATTCGAGCACCGTGACGATTCCACATCGTACTCGAGCTGGAAGTACATGTCGCCGCCGTCGAAAACGAAGACGAAGTTCTCTTCCCAGTCAGCCTCATCCTCGGTGGGCTCGAAAAAGTTGCAATAAATGCGCTTCTTGCCCGCGACCACGATTCCCACGTACTGGCATTGGTAGCGATCGAGCTTCGCGAAGATCTCCGCGCTCTTCGCCTCGATGTACTCCAGAACGATCGGCTCGGCTCCGGCGATCATCTCGGCTGTCGGCACCCAGTTGCCTTCGGTCTTGCCGTCCCGCGAATAGGGGATATCGCCCGCATCGGCGTCGGCCAGAATCGTTCCATTGATGTGGGCCTGGTTCATGGCGCAGCCGCAGACGAGCAGAATCAAAATCACGATTGCCGCAGTTTCCATCGCATCCTCCTCGATAAGGGCAAGAAGATAACCGATCGATCCCCGCGGGAGGAAGAATTTTCGAGAGGATCAAGTCGACGACGCCTTCGGGCCGATCTTGGATAGAGGCGGAGTGCCCTTTTTCGTTTTATGGAAGGTGCCGATCATGATCGATCAGAAGTATGAAACAAGCCGCAAGCTCGCAGAAGATTTCTCCATCGAATTGCTCGATGTTCAGGGACTTTTCGGCGGACGAAACGTGCTCGTCTCCACGGACGGCGTCGCGTGGGTCCAAACGGTGGGGCCTCGCGCCGGAAAGGGAAGGCTCGTCGAGAAGCAGTACGTGCTGACTCTCTCAGGCGAGGAACTGGAAAGAATACGCCACGCTCTCGTGGAGAGTGACTTTTTCTCCCTTCAGAGTGAGGAGAGGCTCGGTGTTCCCGACGAGGCCCGGCCTGAGATCGTCCTGAGTAAGAGCAACGGCGCACTGCTCCATTCTGTTGCGGTATGGGAGACGTGCACGCTGCCGCCCGACGCGTATCAAAACAGCGACAGGCACAAATTCGACACGGTCTACACGGAGCTGCGCCGACTCGAGGTGGTCGCCGCGGAACGAACGCCTCCAGTGCTCAAAGGAACCTACAAAGGTCCCGACTCGTGGCAGTCTCTCAAGAAAAGACGCCCCAAGACGGACTGATCCCAAAGGGCGAATTCTTCGCTAGAAGGGCGAAAAGCCTCCCTGGGACCAATAGTCCTCTTTCAGCTCATCCTTGGCTTTCATCAGGGCGTCGTAGTGGCCTGACTCCCAGTCGGCAAGGTGGGTGTAGAATTCCTTCACAACGGGATCGCTCACAGCGTCCGCCTCGCCCTTGTAAAAGGTCATCGCATTGAGCTCGAGTTCGACTCCGATGGAAAGAGCGCTCATCTCGTAGTGCGACTCCTTGACGCGCTCTTTGAGCCGGGCGGAGAAAATGGGATTCGTGCCCGAGAGCTCGAACGGTTTTCCGAGAAGAGCGTTCTCGTCTGGCGTTCCCGTGGTGAGGAACGACTTGTGGTGGGCTTTCAAGAATTTCAAGTGATCGAGTTCCTCGTCGGCGAGCCTCTCGAAGATCTCCCGCCCCTGCTCGTCGTCGGTGTTCCGCGCCGCCATCATGTAAAAATGATAGCCTGCGGCCTCGGCCTCGATCGCCTTGTGAAGACCTTCGAGGATCCGTTCGGTGGCCTGGTCCATTCTTTTGCTCCTTTCGTATGTGTTTGATACATTGATTTTGGATTTCTTCTTGGCGCCCTCATCTCTGCGAGAAAGATTTCTCAATTCTAATAGCCAAGAAGCGGCAAAAGAAAAACCATATTCGTCGCACCAGGCGGAATCCCCGTTACCGCGATCGGGCCAGAAGGCGTTCGTAGACCTCGATGTTGCCCTCCACCATGGCGTCGATGCTGAACAGTTTTTGCACCTTCTGCCGGCCCTGCTCGGCCATGCGGACTGCCAGCTCCGGCTCTCGCAGAGCGCGAATCAGGGCGCCGGCCAGAGCGGCCGCGTCGCCGGGAGGAACGAGAAATCCCGTCTCGCCATTGTCGATGATCTCGGGGATTCCCCCCGTGCGCGAGGCGACGACCGGCTTGCGCGCCGCGAGGGCGTCGAGGATCGAGGTGCAGAGCCCTTCCATGACCGAGGGCATGACGAAGATGTCGAACATGTCGAGGCACTCGGGGATATCGCTCCTGAAACCAGCGAAGACGATCTGTTCCAGCACGCCGCTCGCCGCGGCTCTCTTTCTGATTTCCTCCTCGAGGCTTCCCGTGCCCACGAACACGATTCGTACGCCGTCGATCTCATCGGCCACGAAACGCGCCGCATCGACGAGGAACTCGAGCCCCTTGTGCCACGCGAAATGGGCCACCGTGCCGATGACGGGAGCATCTTCCCGAATACCGAGCTCCGCTCTGACAGAGGAGCCGTCCGCTCCCTCGAATCGGCCGAGATCGATGCCGCTGTGCACCACCTCGATCGTGTCGGGCGGGATCCCGTCCGACGCGAGAACCTCTTTGATCGCATGGGAGATCGCCACGTACCTGTCGACGCCGAACTTGTACTTGAGACCGCTCAGCGAGAGCCAGTGGCGGTAAATGCTGAAATCGACGCGCCGGGCGACAACGGTCTTCGCGCGCCGCGCAAGCCGCGCCGCGGCCACGCCCAGAGTGTGGGCGTGTGAAGTGTGCATGTGCACGATGTCGATGGAGCGCGCCTTGATGATCGAACGGATCTTGAACACGGCGGCCAGGTCCCATTCGGCCCGCATTCTCACCGGATGAACGGCCACGCCTTTGGCGCGGGCGCGCGTCTCCAGTTCCTTGCCCGGCTGGCAGACGATCTCCGAGCGATGGCCGCGATTTTTCAATCCCTCGGCGAGATAGAGGGTCTGCTGCTCGCCGCCGCGCCACGTTTTTTCGGTGTTGATATGAAGAATGTTCATTTCCCGTGGAATTTTACCATTGTGGCGGCGGGCAGACGAATTATTATCTGGAGCGATATACTGCGATCGTGATCGATTGGAAAGACGTTTCGCGATGAAGATTCTTCACCTCTTCAGCAACTGGAAGTGGACCGGCCCCGCCGAGCCGGCTGTCAATCTCTGCCGCATGCTGAGCGACAGTCACGACACCACCTTCATTCCCGGCGGCCATCCGCGCTCGTTCAAGGACAACGAGGTGGCCGCCCATGCGATCGAGTGCGGGATCGAACCTGTGCCCGGCTTCTATCTCGAGAAGCACTTTCACACACTCCATAATCTCGAGGATGTGATGAGGCTGAGGGCTTTTCTCCAGGAGAGGGAGTTCGATCTCATTCACACTCACATGACCAATGATCATTTTGTGGCTGCCTGCGCCCTGAGAACCCTCGGCAAGCGGACGCCCGTGGTGCGCTCCTTCTACGATCCAGACAGCCTGGCGAACTCGATTCGCGCCCGGTGGATGCTGCGCCATTTCACGCAAGGCGCCCTGGTCATCACCGAGCGGGCGCGGACGAGCCTGATCGACAGGAACTACCTCGCCGACGAAAAGGTGATGGTCAGTCCCGGCGGGGTGGACACGGAGCGTTTCGATCGATCGGGGGTGGACCGCGTCGCGGCTCGGACTGCGCTCGGAGTCGGCGAGGAGGATTTTCTCTTCGTTATCGTGGCCCGCATGCAGCGCCACAGGAAGTTCGACGTGCTCCTTCGCGCCTTCAAGGCTGCGTGCGACGAGCAGCCGGGCTTGCGCCTTCTCATCGTCGGCCGCGGAACGCACCAGGAAGAAGTTGCCTGCCAGCCGGTGCGCGATATCGGGCTGAGCGACAATGTTGTCTTTTCCGGTTACCTGCGGGGCGCCGAATTCGTCAACACCGTGGCCGCCGCTGACTGTAGCCTCTTCATGATTCCAGGCAGCGACGGGTCGTGCCGCGCCGTGCGCGAGAAGATGTCCCTCGGCCTGCCGGTGATCGCGTCGCGCATCCCGCCCCTCGACGAGATTGTCGACGAGGGCCGAACGGGTTTTCTCGTCGATTCCGTTGAAGCCGACCTGGCCGACGCACTGCTTCGCGCGGCGCGCGACCGGGAAGCGACTGCCGCCATGGGTCAAAACGCCCGCCGGAAGGCGCTCGCCGAGTACTCACTCGATGTGCAAGCCGCACGGGTCGAAGAGTGTTATCGCACCGTGATGGGGGAGTGAGTCTCCGTAAATCGGTCGAGCGAGTGGCGCCCCGGCGACAGGCAGTCTCGCGTTTGGCGTTCTTACAGAAAGTTAAATAAAGGCCGATCTTTATGTGATATTATGCCGTGTCCGAGGATTGCCCCTCAAAAGTATGAGTTTTTCGAGAATTACATCGTTCAAAAGAGAGAATCTAACATGAGTCAATTCCGAAAACCGTTGGTTATCACGATTGCCTGTCTGCTCGCGTTCCTGTTTCTCGCAACTCCTGAGGCATTATCCGCGGACAGGAGGAAAGGCCCCTACCTCATATATCCGGACGACACGACCAGCATGGACGTGCACTGGCAGCTCGACGGAACGGATACATGCATTCTGGAATGGGGCACGGACACGACCTATTCGCTGGGTCAGACAATGACCAGTGAATACGGGAGCGATCATCAGCACACTTTCACCATCACCGGCCTCGGTGCGGGAACGAAGTACTACTATCGGGTGACGATGGGCAGCACCTATTATCCGGGGTCCTTTTATGGAGGATTGCCGTCGGACGCCACGAGATTGAAGTTCCTGGCCTATGGCGACACGCGCACCTATCCTTCCTATCACAACAACGTCGCTGCTGCGATGATATCGACATTCACTCAGGATCCGGAGTATCAGACGTTGGCCGTGGTCGTGGGCGACCTTGTCTATGACGGCAGAGATGAGGCGGACTGGGACAACCAGTTCTTCATTGCCGCCTATTCGAGCATCCAGGAACTGCTGGCCAACATACCGTACCACAGCGCGGTGGGCAATCATGAGCTGAGCGGATCCGGCAACTACTATACCTTCAAGAAGTATTTTCCCTATCCTCACGTGGCGGACCATTACTGGTCGTACGATTACGGCCCCGCGCACTTCGTGATGGTGGATCAGTACGTCAGCTACACGCCCGGCTCTCCCCAGTTGACCTGGATCGAGAACGACCTGGCGGCCTCGGACAAGCCGTGGAAATTCATCCACCTGCACGAGCCGGGCTGGTCGGCGGGCGGGCACTCCAACGAAGTGCCCGTGCAACTGTACCTTCAGCCCCTCTGCGAGAAGTACAACGTTCAGATCATCTTCGGGGGACACAACCACTACTACGCCCGTGCCGTGGTCGACGGCGTGCAGCACATCACTACCGGGGGAGGCGGAGCGCCGTTGACCAACCCCGATCCCAGTTATCCCTACATCGTGGCAACGAGCAAGAGCAGACACTACTGTAAGATCGCGATAGACGGCAATAACCTGTTCTTCTCGGCTGTGAAACCCAACGGTACGGTGATCGATTCATTCTCCCTCGTGCTCCCTCTGTGGACCGAGGAGACTACCTTGCCAGGAAACACGGGCGGCACGGTCGACTTTGCCCTCAGCGCGGGCCTGGACAACGGCGGTGACAATTATCTCATGGCCGGAAGCCTGAGCGGCACTGATCCGGGCACTCTGCTTCCCGGCGGTCTCGCCGTCATTCCCCTGAACAGGGACTGGTTCACCGATTGCATCCTCGCCCGGCTCAACTCGCCCACCTTCACGAGATTCTGGGGCACGCTGAATGTTTTGGGGGTAATGCCACCGCGCAACTCAATGCTCCGCCCGTGCCCGGCTGGATCGGGAGGAGGATGCATTTTGCCTATGCCAACGCAACAACCTGGGATTACGCCTCGAACGCGGTGGCCGTGGACATCGTTCCTTAGCCCGGTTTTCACGGTCCCTTCGAATTGTAGACTGCCAGTTGCTTGATCAGGGGAGTGGAGATAGTCCGGTCTATGATCAGCCTCAGTGCGTCAGCCTGCTGAAGACTCAATCGATGGATCCGCTTGTGCCCGATGCACGTGCCCTCGGCCAGCGGTTGCCAGGTCCCATCGTGCCGGATTTCCAGGCTGTACTCGCGCACCCGCTCACCGTGCTCGACGTCTTCCTGGATCACGACCGTGTCAAACCGGATCGCCTCGTCGAAATTCAGCTCGATCCGGTCACCGCTCCCAGAGGTTTTCGCCAGGGGAGAACTGAAGATCCTGCGAATTTCCTCGCCAAGTTCCCGCAAGCGCATGACGTCCGCCTGCGGGAGTAGACCATCGGTGTCGGGTGTGATCCCCAGGATCAGGGTGGAGTTGTGTCCCACGGAGCGGCAGTACATGTTCACCAGCTTGTCCAGGGGATAGATCCAACGCTCGCCTCCCGGCTCAAAGAACCAATAGTGACCACCCTGTCCGCGCAGGGGAGCGTCCGACATGGCCGGCATCCAGTAGGTTCCATCCGGATCACCATGTTTCAGCAGGGCGAAGCCGTTCTTGTGGATCTCCTTGCGGGCACTCTCTCCAGCGCCGGTGGAACGGTAAGGGAAGGTCGCCCAGCAGGGATAGGGAACGGTACCGCTTTCAGAACCTCCCCAGCGCGCGTCGGCCCGCTGCAGATTGTGATAGAAAACAGCCTGGGGCTGATGTTTCTCGATCAGGGAGAGCACGTCGGGTCCACCCTGCTCGGGGCCGTGAGCGCCACCGTCGAACCAGAACTCGAACCACTCGCCATAACCGGTGCAGATCTCTTCCACCTCTTTTTCAATGAGCCGGTTGTAGGTGTCCTGGCTGATCGTGCTGCGGTCGGTGACCTTGAAATCATAGACCCCAAGCTGGGAGTTCCAGCGCGTTCCCAGGTAGATCCCGGGCTTGATGCCGTGCTTCCTGCATGAGGCCGTGAATTCCCTGACGATGTCCCGTTGGTGATCGCCCCACTTGACCGCCTTCAGGCAGTAAGGATTGACCTCCGACTGCCAGAGTCGAAAGCCGGACTCGTGGGACGCGGTGAGGATCGCGAACCTGGCGCCGGCCTCCCTGGCTGCTCTGATCCATTGATCGGTGTCCAGCTTCACCGGATTGAATTGATCGACGTCGTCGATCGCGGTGATGCGGGCCTGTCTCTGAACGTACCGGCCCTTGCTGAAGGTGTGCAAATCGTAGCTGATCAGGACGCCGAACTCGGCTTCCTGCCAGGCGAGCTGAGCCGGGTGGGGTTTGGGGATCTCTTCGACCGCTTTCGCCGGTGATGCCACAATTTCGGAGGACGCAGCCTTCAAGGGGATGTGCACATTGAAGGAGTGCTTGAATCTGTCAACCGCGGCCGCGGCATAGAGCATGATCGGTTCGCCCGATTCATCGAACAGGAGCTGTGCGCGCTCCAGATTCTGCAGCTCTGTCGTGGTGCCGTCTTCCCACGGAATCTGCAGTTTCGATGCCAGTCCATGAGCCGAAAGTTTCCAGTCGATTCCGTCCTGCGATTCGAAGAGCGCCAGTGACTTGCTGCCCGTGATGCGGCCCGCATGATCTTTCACGAGGGCGTAGAATCTGGAGTGTGCCCTGCTGTACCAGAGGTAGGGGTCCTCCGCGGCCGCATACTGTCCCTGACCGATGGGAACCGCCAATATCGTATCGGGCAATACCTGAAAAGGGCCCTTGGGACTGTCGCCGATGGCCACGCCGTGAACCGGCAGCCAGCGTCCGTCACCGGAAGCCCATCCCTTGAATATCAGGATATACTTGCCGTCGTCGCGCCGCTCTACCGACGGATTCACCACCACGATATTGGCCGGCGAAATGTGATCCCGATCGCCGTACTGTTCTTCTTCCGGAATATCGGCCCGGATGCGCGAGACCGGCTCGAGGATGGGCGCGTCGAAACGGGTAAACCTGCCCATGCCCAGGTCTGCGGGGCTTTCGGCCACCACGACTCCGATCGTCTGATGCTTGATCGCGGTCTGACGATCGCCGATCATCCGATCCGAAGACGGATCATGATTGCCGACATAGTACAGGTACACCTTGCCGTCGAAGCGCTTCACATGGGGGTTGTACACCGATCCCCCGTCAAAGGCATGAAATCGCCCCTCGTGCTTGCGTCCGCGCAGCATGGTTCGTACGTGCCGGAAAGGTCCATCAGGCTTGTCGGCCACGGCATAGCATATCTCCGAATCGATAACCCAACCGTCCGAGAAAGGGAACTTCTTGGACCAGCGGCAGTAGAACATGTGGTACCGGCCATCCTCCCCGCGAAGGACCGAAGCCCCCCAGGTGAACCAGTCATCATGTTCCAATAGTGCATGCTTCGGAACGGGTTGGATCAACCTGGAAAAATCGTATCCCTCGGCAGCCCTTGAACCCAGGTCCGGGGTGCACGTCAGGACGAGGCCGGTGATAATGCAGATTTTTGTGAAGGCCAGCACAGTGTTCATACTACGCTCCAATTTAAATCAGTTGACCACCGCGTCACGTGCGATCTCGCGTCCGACGTCGGTGAGACGGAGCAGTCCCTGCTCCTCGACGACAGCCTTGCGCCGTTCGGCGTAGCGCACGACGCGTTGCGCGAAGAGAGGATTCCAGCTTATATGGTCGTGAAGGTGGTCGACGCGGCACTCCTCGGCCGCCTCGGGCATGCCCTCGTGGTTGAAGAGGTGGACGGTCAGCATGCGCAGGGCGAACTGCCACCGTTGCCTGCGCCGGCGGCGCGCGATCGCGGCGATCCCCCTTTCGGGAGCGAGCAGAAAGGTGAGAGCGAAAAGGATACCGGCGGTCGTGGCCATCGATCCCGCGATCGACGCGTCAAGGAGATGGGCCGCCCAGTAGCCGCCGATCGCACTCGCCACACCGATGAGAACGCTGAAAAGGATCATGCGGCTGAGATTGTTCGTGAGCAGGTAGGCGGCCGCGGGCGGCGCCACCATGAGAGCCACGACCAGAATGGAACCGACCGCGTTGAACGCTCCCACGGCGGTGACCGAGACGAGCGTCATCAGTCCGTAGTGAATCAGCACCGGTGAAAAACCGAGAGCCGCGGCCAGCCCGGCGTCGAAGGTGGCGAGCTTGAGCTCCTTGAAGAAGAGCACGATGAAGAGCAGGTTGGCCAGAAGAATGCCGCCCATGACGTAGAGACTGAGCGGACCGATGTCGCTGCCGAAGATCTCGAACCTGTCGAAGGGCGCGAAGGCGAGCTCGCCGAGCAGCACTGCGTCGGTGTCGAGGTGGACATTGCCCGCGTAGCGCGAGATGAGGATCACGCCGATGCTGAAGAGGACGGGGAAGACGAGGCCGATGGCGGCGTCTTCCTTGACCAGACCGGTGCGGCTCAGCGCCTCGACGAGCGCCACGGTCAGCACCCCGGTGGCGGCCGCGGCGAGCACCAGAAAAGGGGACGCCAGATCTTCGGTGACGAAGAAGGCGATCACGATCCCTAGGAGAATGGCGTGGCTGATGGCGTCGCTCATGAGCGCCATCCGGCGCAAGACGAGGAACACCCCGGGAAGCGCGCAGGCCGCGGCCACCACGGCGGCGATCAACTGGATCTCGATCTGCGGACCGCTCATGGTGCGTCTCCTTCCCTCTCGATGATCAGGCGCGTTGCCTCAGCGCGCCCGTCGGGAGTCAGGAACCAGCTTCCTTTCGCCGTCGGTTCGATCCAGCCCCGCGACCTGAGCTCCCTGAGGGAACGGTTCACCCCGGCCTTGAGAACGTTCATCGCCTTGAGAACCGCTGGGGCGTGGGCGTGGTCCTCGCGAGCGTGCTGGAGCGAGAGCTCGTAGAGATCGCAGAGCACCGCTTCGGCCACCAGAGTGCGGCGGTTGCGCGCCTGGCGCAGCCAGGCCCACACCATGCCGCGCGCGGGGGCGAAGAGCATGGACAGTCCCACGAGGGCGCTCACGCAGAGGACGATCGTCGGTCCCGTGGGAAGCCGGGCGGTCGTGCTCGATATCACCGCTCCGCTGACGCCGGCCAGGGCGCCGAAGAAGGCCGAGAGCGCCACCATGATGCCGAGCCGGTCGGTCCACTGTCGCGCCGCCGCTGCCGGAGCCACGACCATGGCGCTCATGAGCACCACGCCCACTGCCTGCAAGCCGAGCACAATGGCGATCACTAACAAGGTGGTGAGGAGCACGTCGAGATAGCGCACGGGAAGACCGATGGTCGCCGCGTACTCGGGATCGAAGCTGAGAAGCTTGAATTCCTTCCAGAAGATAAGAAGCGTCACGAGAGCCACGGCGCCGAGCAGAGCCATGGTGAGCACATCCTTTTCCATGAGGGCCGCCGCCTGGCCGAAGAGAAACTTGTCGAGTCCGGCCTGGGTCGCCTCGGGCTGCCTCTGGATGAAGGTGAGCAGAACGAGGCCGAAACCGAAGAAAACGGAGAGAACGAGACCAAGGGCGCAGTCGCTCTTGATGCGCGTCGAGTTGACGACGCTCATCACGAAGAGGGTGCCCACCCAGCCGGCGAGGAGCGCGCCCGCGATGAGCACGATCGGCTCCTTGGAGCCGGTGATCATGAAGGCGAGCGCAATGCCGGGGAGCGCCGTGTGGGAGATGGCGTCGCCGAGCAGGCTCTGGCGGCGCAGCACGGCGAAGGCGCCGAGCACGCCGCTCACCACACCGAGGATCGCCGAGCCGAGCGCAACGGTTCTCAAGGTGTAGTCGAAAAGGAGTTCGTCGAACAGTTGGACCAGGTCCATCTCATTTCTCCGACGCGCCGGTCTGGATCGCGCTGCTCAAGAACGCCACCCGGCCGCCGTAAGCGAGACGCAGGTTCTGATCGGTGAAGACCTCGTCGACAGGACCGGACGCGATGCGGCGCACGTTGAGGAGCGTGACCCAGTCGAAGTATTCGGGAACGGTCTGCAGGTCGTGGTGGACAACGACCACGGTCTTGCCGTCGGCGCGCAGCTCCTTGAGGAGACCGATGATCGCCTGCTCCGTGGTGGCGTCGACTCCCTGAAAGGGCTCGTCCATGAAGTAGACGCGCGCGTCCTGGACCAGTGCGCGCGCGAGGAAGACGCGCTGCTGCTGCCCGCCCGAGAGCTGGCTGATCTGGCGTCCGGCGAACTCGGCCATGCCGACCTTCTCCAGGGCGCGCAGGGCGCCCTCGCGGTCGGCGCGGCCCGGACGGCGCACCCAGCCGATATGGGCGTAGCGGCCCATGATGACCACGTCGAGGACGCTCGTCGGGAAGTCCCAGTCGACGCTGCCGCGCTGGGGGACATATCCCACGAGGCGGCGCACCTCTTTGTAAGGCCGGCCGTGAATCAGGACCTGCCCGGCGGTGGAACGGACCAGACCCAAGATCGACTTGATGAGCGTGGTCTTGCCCGCTCCATTGGGACCGACAATGGCCATGAGCAGACCGGCCGGCACGTCGAAGTCGACATCCCAGAGCACGGGACGGTCGCGGTAGGCAACGGTCATATCGCGCACTTCGATCGCTTTTTTCAGCTCTGACACTGTTTGTCTCCAAAGTTATTCTTAACGTCCGGCGAGTGCACTTTTGATCGTGTCGATGTTGTGGCGCACCATGCCCGTGTACGTGCCCTCGGGCGTGCCTGACGACCCCATGGCGTCGGAGAAGAGCTCGCCTCCGATGCTCACCTCGAATCCCTTGGCGCGCACGGCGGCCTGTACCGCCTCGATGCTGCGCTTGGGAACGGAGGACTCGACGAACATGGCGGGGACCTTCCTCTTCGCGATGAAGGCGACGAGATCCTGCACATCGCCTGTTCCGGCCTCGGCCGCGGTGCTGATTCCCTGGAGGCCGCGCACCTCGAATCCGTAGGCGCGGCCAAAGTAGTTGAAGGCGTCGTGGGCGGTGATGAGCACGCGCTGGGCGTCGGGGATCTTGCCCGCCTCGCCGAGGACGTAGGCGTGGAGCGCGGAGAGTTCCTCGAGATAGGATCCCGCCTGAGTTTCGTAAGTTTCCTTGTGCGCCGGGTCGAGATCGATGAGGGAGTCCCGGATGATCGCCACAGCCTTCATCCAGAGAGTGACATCGAACCAGATGTGAGGATCCTTGGCTCCTTCGAATTCAGGGGGACTCAGGAGGAGCGAGTTGTCGACGTCCCCGGCCACGGCCACGGTGCGCACCTTGCGCCGTTTCATCTGCTCGAAGACCTCGGTGAGCTTTCCCTCGAGGTGAAGGCCGTTGTAGAAGATTGCATCGGCCTCTGCCATGCGCGTCACGTCGCCCTCGGAAGCCTTGTAGATGTGGGGGTCGACGCCCGGGCCCATGAGTGCGGTGACCGCGACTCTCTCTCCGCCCACACTGGTCACGGCATCGGCCACCATCCCCGTGGTGGCCACGATGCGGATCGTGCGGTTCGAGAGATCGCTGTCCGTTTCCTCGTTTTCGGGGGAGCATCCCACAAATAATCCCAACAGAAGGAGCAGAAGCAGAGCACCGAGATCTCGCATCATAAACATGATCCAATCCTCCCATCACGCGACCTGGGGCCGCCATATTGCATGAGATTATTTTCGTATTGAAAAGTGGAATGTCAAACGATGACTCGCATCCTAATAGCACGGCGGAACAACGAGAGGGAACGATATTCCCTTCGCATTTCGGAATGCGACTCTTATCGTGCCAGAAGCACCACGGCCATCGCCTCGACTCCGTCGCCGCGGCCCTGCTCGTTTTCGCGTGTCTTGCCCTTCACGTTTACGCGCTCGATGTCGATGCCGAAAGCGCGCGCCAATCCGGCCCTGATTCCGGGGCGTTCGGTCGAGATCATGGGGCGGTCGCAGATCAGCACGGTGTCCACGTTGACGATGGTGAAGCCGCGCTCCTGCACCATGCGCGTCACCTGGCGGGCGAGTTCGCTGCTGTCCGCGTTGAGAAAGGCTTCGTCCGTGTCCGGGTAGAGAGTGCCGATATCGACCTCTCCGGCGGCGCCCAGCACCGCGTCGATGGCGGCATGAAGCAGCACATCGGCGTCGCTGTGCCCTTCGAGCGCCGGGCAACCGTCGATGCGGTGTCCGCCGAGAACGATGGTTCCCGTCGTCGAAAAGCGGTGAAAATCGAAACCGATACCGGTCCGCAATCCGAGATGGGGGGGGGGATTCATGGCGTTATTCCTTCTCAATCCGATAGATGGCCCGTGCCAGATCGAGGTGGCCGGGCGTGGTGATCTTGATGTTCTGTTCGCTGCCCGGGACGAGTACGACAGTTCTGCCGGCCCCTTCGGCCAGGGCTGCGTCGTCGGTGAAATCCTGATCGCCGGCCTCGTCGAGCAGACGTCTGATCAGCGCGTTCTCAAAGACCTGCGGCGTCTGCGCCCTGTAGAGCGTAGCGCGCGCGAGGGTGGTTTCTATCGTGCGCCCATCGTCCGATTTTTTAAGAGTGTCTTCGAGCGGCATGGCCAGGATCGCCGCGCCGGTCTCTGCCGCGGCCCAAACAGCAGCCTCGACACCGTCTGCAGGTGCGAAAGGGCGCGCCGCGTCGTGGATCAGGATCAGATCGGTCTCACGACTGCAGGCACCCACGCCGGCTCTCGACGAATCGACCCGTCTTTGTCCGCCCGGGACGCGCCGCGTGACACCGAGATCGTCGAGGCGCTGCGCAAAGGGTCCCTCGATCTGCGCCCGGTCCGTCGCGGCAAAAACGAGGACGATTTCGTGCACAAAGGGGAATGTGGCGAAAAGGCTCAAGGAGTGCTCGAGAATTGTGACCCCGCCGAGGTCGAGGAAAACCTTGTTTTTCTCGGCGCCCATGCGCGATCCGCTTCCGGCTGCGAGGATTACCACTGACGTGGATGGCGCGGAAAGGTTCATCGCGAGCAGTCCTTTCGTCGGGCGAGGCTCGATCGGAGGCGCCTTCGGCAGGGAAAAGCAGGCTTTTTTTTTGGCGGTTCGCAGTGCATGATCTCTCCGATGATCGATTGATAGAGAGATTCGACATTACCACGCACCTTTTAGGGAGGCAACATGCGAATTATGGGGATCGATCCTGGCACGCGCATCGTGGGATGGGGCGTTCTCGACGTCAAGGGAAGTCGTCTCGAACCGGTCGCGTCAGGTGTGATCCGCGCTTCGGCCAAAGAACCGCTCAGCGTCAGATTGAAGAGAATTCACGATGGTATCGGGCAGGTGATCGACAAGACATCACCCGACATCGTCGCGGTGGAGGGAATCTTTCACGGTCCCAACACGGCCACCCTGATCAAGATCGGCGAAGCGCGCGGCGTGATAGTACTGGCCGCTGCCGACGCGGGTCTCCCTGTGGAGAGTTACGCACCCGCCGAGGTGAAAAAGGCAGTCACCGGCCGGGGCAATGCCACCAAGGAACAGGTACGCGAGATGGTCCGGGTCATTCTCGGAGTCGCGATCGAAGAGGAAACGCTTGACGAAACCGATGCCCTGGCCGTGGCCATTTGCCAGTCACACCGGATGCTCTAGAAACCAATGGGTCACCGTTGATGCTAATCAGAGCATTCCGGCGCGGTCCTTTGGTGAGCAGGATCTATGTAACTCTTTGTGGATTAATGTATAGGCAACGAGGTCTCGTGCCTGAGATTGTTCGTGGGAATGATGTGAAAAAGAGCCAAAAATAAAAAATCATCCGGCCAAGGAGTTTTCGGGAAAAGGGGAAGAAGAAGAAGGAATGATTATACGTGTTGGCACACAACCTTGTCCGGATGATCGTGTTTGTTTGGTTTATAAAGAGCATTTGTCGTTCGAGTTTCAGTCTGGTTTAACGTCGAACGCACTGTACTTTATAGTCTTTTAATTCGCCCAAGGGGCATTTTTTTTCAATAATTACCTTTGATTTCTGATCCGAGACTTTAACTAATTTAATAACATTATTTTATGACGTTCGTTATTTTGGCGATCTCGGAACCTCACTTCTAAAGCCCTCACAAATCGACAAGCGTCCCCTACACGCTTCCACTCGGTTCCTTCGCACAAACCATCCCTGCTGATTCCCCTCATCGAGATAGGGACGCCGGAATTCCTGCCTGCTCGGCTCTGATGGCTATTTCTCCCCTCGATCGCTGTTATCTGCAGACGATTAGATTTCAATCGTTTTGATGCAATTCGATCTCCACTCAATCATCTCGTCCACATAATGCATTTTAATGTAAAGGGTTAAGTTAACTAAACGGGCGAGTTGATAAACAAGAAAATATTAGTACAAAATACAAACATATAAACTAAAGCCAACGGGTTATCGTGTCGAATATAAGGGAAGTTTGATGAAAGGGGAAGGCGAAGATGGCGACCAGATCAAATTGTTCAATCGGGGTGCTCGCGACGATTGCGGCCTTGATTATCTCCCTCGCTGGTTGCGGCGGCGGAGGTGGGGGAGGCGGGAGCGGCCCGGTGAGCCGCGCAACGGCGTCGTCAGTGTCGTTTGGCGACCTGTCCGGAGAAACCGACCCTGATCAAGATGGCACAATTCTTGTCGAATACAACCTTTACAGCGCCAAGCGTACGTCCATCAACATCACGCTCGACTTCTCGATCGATGGCGGCGAGACCTATTCGAGCTGTACTGAAGATCTGACCAACCCGCTCGGCGGCGAGCCTAATCCCAGCGACGGCCTGAGCGCGCTCACAGCCGGCCCGGGTGGAGTGGCTCATATCTTTGCATGGGATTCCGACGCGACCGACAACCTTCCAGGGGTCAATCTGAACTGCGTCAAGCTCCGCATCCGGATCAAGGCGGTCGACGCCGCGATTTCGCCCTTCATCTCGGTTCTCAACAACCGGAGCGACACCACCTCACCGGCTGTCGACTCCTTTTCAGCCGAGGCCGTGACGAACGAGGAAAACGATATCCTCACTATCACCTACGACGAGGCGGTCAATGCCGCCGACGCCGTCGACCTGGCCAACTACTCCTTGGAGAATCCCCTGGGGACGACGATGGCCATTCCGTCGGGCTCCACCATCTCCTACGATGCCGTGGAAAATGTAGCCACGATCGTCCTCGATGGCGACGACACTGCGAATCTGCGTTTCGGGACCGTGGCCAAGATAGAAGTGTCGAACGTTCGGGACCTTCTCGACAATGAGATCGACACCGCGTCAGACGGGACAGCCCAGATCACCGTGGACGGTGACGGCGCCAACATTCCCGACGATCTGCCCAAGCTCCAGGCCGCGGTCTACTACGGTTCAGGCAGTCCCCAGACAGGCTGGCCGCTCATCCTGCTCTTCGACGAAAGGGTCGATGCGGAGAGCGGTGTGGCGCTCGATGACGACGATGTCGATTTCTGGTACACGGGCGACACGCTCGGATGGGGATCGCCGCTGCCCGTCGAGATTCTCGAGGCGAATCCCAACGCCCTCAAGATCACCCTTGGCTGGAATCCGTCTTTCACACTCGGATCGTCGAAGATCAACGTGTCTCACGACAACGATGCCATGATCGATCTGGCCGGCAACGCGGCCTACCTGCCCGCCTCGCCCGGCATCGACGACTATGTGACGATCATTGCCATGGAATACGAGGAACCGGTCATCGACCTGTTCACGGTCAACGACGTGCCCCAGTGCCTCAACGGCGACGGCAACGCCGGCGGGACGCTTCAGGTTCCGCGCACCGGATTCAGTTTCGACCTCGACTATCACGACGAAGGCGGCGCCGGCATCGATCCCGAGACAGTGGCGATCACCGCCTCGGTGCCGGCGACCAAGGACGGCACCACGATCCCCGCCGGATCGAATCTCGTTCCCTATCTGACCGAAGTTCTCGCTGACGAGAACGGCGCGTCCTACGCGCTCCCGGAGGGCATGTTGTTCGAGGCGGGGATGGTGACCGTCCACGCCACGGTGAGCGACATCCTGGACAACGAATCGGACCAGGCCGTTTTCCAGTTCAGGGTAAAAACACCCAAGGCGTCCCAGCGGCCATTCAGGACAACGGCCAATCCAAGCCAGATGTGGTTTCTCGTGTTCGGGCGCGATCTGTACACCATCTCGATTTCGGGATCGACCTACATCTCGGTCACAGCCACCAAGAACTCCAACGGGAAAGCCGATTTCGACGAAGATCTCAAGCTCTTCGGCCTCAACTGCGACTACCCGATCGACGTGTCCGGCACCGAGTACGACTCGAACGAGCTGATGCGCATCCTGATCATCGACGAGGTCAAGAGCGAGCTATCGACGGTGATCTTCGACGGGGCCAACATCGAATTCGTGAGCCGCGAGACCGCGAATTTTCCGGGGAATTCGCCCCAGGTGAGCTACAATTCCTTTCCCAGGTCGCTCATGGCGATCGGTGGGGACAGCGATATCGGCGCACTCGGTGTGGCCTTCATCGACCGGTGCAACGAGAGCCAGGACAACGACACCCTCTACAAGGGTTCCAGCCCGTACAACCCGGGCACCAATCTCGGCATCTTTACAACCAGGATAATCATCTACGAGGTCAACGGTTCCTACTACGGTCTCTTTCGGCTGACCTTCGACGATTTCATTCCCGGCCGCGGCTATCCCGTGGGAACGCACATGTACGACAGCGACATCCTGATGGATATTGCCGGCACCGGTCCGTCGGTGCAGGGAGACGCCGCCATTCGGCGCGACGCTATTTTGACCGCTATCGACCGCCTGGCGCGCTACATTGCCGTGCTCTGTTCCCACGAAATGGGGCATTCCATGGGTGTGGCTGTCAACGGCAAGATGCCGAACGGCCTCTACGGGGGCGACAACCTGAACTTTCCCGGATCGACGTCGAACCACATCAATATGTCGTCTTATCCGGATCTCTTCCAGTCGCCCAACGTGAACATCATGGCGCCGTCCACGAATTTCACCTACACCAATGCCGTGGGAACACGCTTCAACAGACTCAACCAGGCTTACTTGAAAGAGAAGGCGTTCTACAACGACTAGGGGAAGTTGCAGACGTCGGGGACAAAACGGGGAAAAGGGAAAAGGGGAAATGAAAAGGGGAATTCTGTCCATTGCGTTTGGCCTGCTCGCGGTAGCGATCGCGAACGGCAATTCGATCGGCTTTCATCTGACCGAGGCCGATCTCGTCGTGGCCGGCACGCTGCACAAGGAAAAGGCGGACAAAGCCGGCTTCGATCTCTATCGAATCGACGGACCGGAGGTCATCAGGGGCGAACTGCCCGAGGGATCCTTCGGCATCCTGTTCGCGAACCACATCTGCTATCACGTCCACCTCGAGGATCACGGAAGGATGCTTCTCTTCCTGCGCCGGATGGACGGCAATACGGGCGTGTCATACTCCGGGCCGCTCTACATGGCCATGGCTTCGCCGCTGAGCGCGCTCTGTCTCTGCGGTGACGAGGGGGAACTCCTCCTCGAAGCAGCCCGCCTCCAGGCCTCGGTGCTCGACGCCAAGCCAGGGCAACGGGCAGAGGTCATGGCGGGCCTGGTCCGCGCCGCGCTCAAGCCCGGCATGCCCCGAATTCTGCGCAGCACCCTCATCGACGCGGTCCGCACAGGGGGCAGCCTCGCGCTTCTCGACACTCTCGACAGGTCGCGGCTGCTCGTTCGCTTTCGCGAGACCGAACCGAACAACGAGCTTCAGCACTGCCTGCTCGACGCGCTCGGCACGGTGAGACCGGCCGGACTCGACGAGGAGCTGATCAGCACGGTGCGCGGCCCGTCAGGAAGCTTTCACCGCGATCAGATCGCGGCGATTCTGGCTGGGAGCAAAGAGGAGGGCGTGGCGGCAGCGCTGATCGATGATTTCGAAAAGATCGACGAGGCGACGCGCGCCAATGTTCTCTACGTGCTCGGCAACATGGGGCGCGGCAAGGGAGTGGACACGATCCGCCAGGTCATGTGGACCAAGCTCAAGGGCGTGCAGGAGGCAGCGGCCGCGGCGCTCACCGCGGACAGGACAACCAAAGCGATCGGCGCCCTGGGAGAACTCGCCCTCGATCCGTACGATGCCAAGGGCGGCACAGCGGCTGTCCGGGGACTCGCCCGGATCAATACGCGTGAAAGCAGAAAAATACTCGACCAGGTCAGAAAAGCCGGCCACCTGCCGATCGCGGTGAGACGGAGCGCGGCAGAATGCCTTGACCGCCTTACAAAGTAGAGACGAGTGGGATTTTCTGAGGGACCCGGCCGGGATATGATTCCCGGCCGGTTTTTTTATCCGCCCCGTTACATGAGAGCCGGATCGCCCAGTCTGTCGAGCGGTGCGTCGAGGAGTGCCTCGGGAGGATTTTCGAGCAGGTCGTTCCATTCGGCGAGATCGAAGGACTCGACCATGAGAGCGATCTCCCCGCCGGGTGTGGACAAAGGAAGGTGCCGCCGCCTGAACTCGACCACCGATTTGAGCATGGTCAGGTGCGTCTCCTGCCCGGTGGTGGACGATTCGATCTCCGAATCGATCCAGCATATTCCGGCCTTGGCGAATCTGAGGCCGTGAATCTTGGCGAGGAGGAGCAGTTCGATGTCGATGGCGAAACCGACCTCCCCTGCCGCGGCGAGCACGGGCTTCGCCGATTCGGCCCTAAAGGCTTTGAACGCCGCCTGGGAGTCGATCACGTCGGTGAGGAGAGGCAGCATCCTCTTCCAGAGGTGGATGAAGAGCCTGCCGCGGCTGCTGCGTGCGGCCGACTTGACCTGGGCCGAGTCCGCCTCGCGCCGTGAACCTGCGACCACGTCGGCGTCCCCGTTTACGATCGGCGCGATGAGCGATCCCGCCTGCGCCAGATGAGTGGAGAGATCGGCGTCGGTGAAGAGAAGCACGTCGCCGACCTTGGATCGGGCCGCACCCTTCCGGAGACCGTAGAGAATACTCCCTCCCTTGGCGCTCATCGCCACGTTTGGAATCCCGGCTGCCTCCGGTTCGGACCTTGCGATCGCCTCCTCGAGAAAAAGAACCTCCACCTTCCGGGCGTCGGCGTAGTCGGGGAATGATCTCGTCAAGATCTCCTGGGCGAGACGGCCGCTCGTCTCCGGACAGCCGTCGTCGATCGCGGTCAGGGTCCAGTCAGCGGCGCTCCGCGCAAAAAGGTGCTCGAGCTGTCCGATCTTGTTGCGCAGCAGATCTTCGCCATGGGGATTGAGACGCGCCGGCGGGTGCAGTCTGTTCCGTTCCCGGAACATGGCAAAGACGACGTGCAGGGTGGTCGCCCGGTCAAAACGCTGCGCGGCGGCGAGGGACCGGGCGAGCTTGATCGCCAGGATCTGTCCCACGGGGAGGGGCGGCCCCTTCGAAAGGAGATACCCTTCGGCCCGGCTCATCGCCTCCTCATCGGCGGCGAGGTCGGCGATCGCATCGGACGCCGTCCTGAGCACCCGCTCATCGGCCGCGCGCGCCAGCGACGGAACGGGCGGAACGGTCCGGGCCCTGTCGAGTATTGAATCGATTTGGGATCGGCTATTCATGCCCTCTCCGTCGGAGTGCTTCCAGCCCTGCTGCCGTCGTTCCGTTCGCCTCCATCGTGCTCAGGAGAGTTTGACGAAAGAGTTCGAGGCGTCGAGCTTCCAGAATCCCGAGAAGGAGTCGAGAATCACGTCGGCCCCATTGAGCCAGAAGATACCCGACGCTGACCGGTGATTGCCCGGCTCGAGGAAGACGGTGAGACCGTCGCGGTCGGCGTTTCTCAAGAGTGCGCCGAGATCGTCCACTTCGACCGTCACGAAGTCGTCCGGATCGCGTCCGACCATGAATTCGAGAGCCGAAGATTGGTCGAAGAAGATGGGCGCCATGCTCTGCGTGCTCGTGGGCGATAAACTCTCTTCGATCTCGAATCCCATGAGGTGTCCCGGTTCGTTCGCCTTCTCGATGGCGCAGAAGGTGAGGGGGGCGGTTCCGTCCGAATCGTACTCCCGGTAAAAAGGGATTTTGCCCAGCCGCCGGATCATGAACCTGTCGCACGCGTCCTGGTTCTCGACGATATCGAGATCGGGTCTCTCGAAGGGCGCGCTCCATTCGCCCCGCGCGTCGAGAAGCGTCTCCTCTATCTCCTCGTCGCTGTCTTGAGAGAGCCGCAGGAAATGGAGAACCTCCTTCTCGTCGACGCAGAAGTAGATCGGATCGCGTTCGTCGAGAATGGCGCCCGCGTAGCCTTCGTTGGCCGCGCGGGTGAGCAGTTCACAAAGGTTGTTCGTCTGGTATGTGTCGGCCGGACGGCCCCCGGTATCGTGGGCGCCCGCTTCCGCCGTGGCGAGTTCTTTGCGGCTGAAGATCTTGATCGCCAGGCCATGAGGGTGGGATTGGGAAATGACGTACCCGAAATCGTGACCCTGCTTCTCGTAGAAATACGCAACGCCTGTTGTGCTGTCGCCGGCGAGGCAGTCTTCGAGGTAGGTCTTCAGGACCGCTTGGTACACCTCGAGCCTGTCCGGTTCCGTCTCGACGAGCGCCTCGACCCGATCGTCGATCCACCGCGCCACAGCGACGCGGTTTCCCTTGTCGGTCGGAATGGCCAGGTGGGGCGTTTTTTCGAAACCGGGCACCTTGTCGCATGTGACGAGAACAGTGATCGTGCGGCAGCGTTCCTCCTCGGATTCGCCGTCGAGCAGATAGAACTCTTCTTTGTCGTGGAGCAGCCTGAATGTGCGCATTCCGTTCCTTCAAATGTTACGGCGCCGGGTCGCGCCTTTCGAGCATCCGCCCGAGTGCGCGCGTGATCGCCTTTCGCTTGAACAAATAAACAACGAGCCTGAAGGGAAGCTTGATCCCCTCGATCAGAACCTCTCCCAGCAGGATCCAGACAACCGACCATGAACGCCAGCCCGGCCTCGAATCGAAGGGCTCGGTTTTGGTCTCGCCCTTCATCGTGCATTCCTCGCGCATCTGAATCCGATCGCCTTCGCCGACGGCCTGTTCCCCTCGTAGGGGTTGATGGGAGTCATCCAGCGGTAACGGCACGAGGCCCGCGTGGCGTCGGTCAGGAAACTGCCGCCGCGGATGGCCACGTTGAGGATCGCTCCCTCGCTGAACTCGACCGTCTTGCCGTCCTGGTCGGTCGACGTCCACTCGGCCGCGTTGCCGGCCATGTCATAGCATCCGCGGGGCGATGTGCCATTCGAAAAACTTCCCACCTCGGTGGTGGCGTCCCGGGCCGCCTCGCGCGAGTTGCAGGCGCTCACGCCGAACCGATCTCCCCAGGGATAGAGGCGGCCATCACCGCCGGTTGCGGCCGCTTCCCACTCGTCCTCGGTGGGGAGCCTCTTTTCTTTCCATCGCGCATAGGCGTCGGCCGCTTCCCACGAGACACCGATCACGGGGTGGTCGGCGAGAACCTCGGGGTAGTAGCGCCGTCCGCGCGCATCGGCGGGCCAGAAGTAGGGGAGGTACTTGCGGCGGAGGTCCTCGTCGAGGGTGCGGAGAAAGATGTTGAACTCCTTGTTGCTCACCTCGTACTTGTCGATGAAGAACTCGGCGATCCTCACCTTGCGGCGTTTCTGTTCCCAACCCGTGTTCGGTCCCAGCGTGTAGCTGCCGCCGGCGACCACGACCATTCCGGGCGGAGAACGGCGGCCCCGGGAGTCGAATTCGTTGGGGTGGAGGATGCGGTCGAAAGTGCTCTTGGCCTTGGCAAAGGCGTCGTTGGCCTCGGAAAAGTCTTTGGCTTCCTCGATGTCGCCCAGAAGTCGTTTGTTCCAGAATTCGTAAAAGGGTGTGCGGATCGTCAGGATCTTCTGGAACTCGGCGAGCATCTCCGTCTTGCCGAAGGGGGATGTGTGCCGCATGGCGTCGTAGGCGGTTGCTGAGGCGAGGCGCAGAAAGGGCACGATCAGCAGCGGGGGGACGCGTGTGATATCGGCGGCCTTGTCGAGAAGAAGGTCGCCGACCTCTTCCTCGAACCGCCTCTCGGTCACGCGCTTTCCCAGGCGGGAGAGATTGTCCCAGGTCTTTTTGATTTCCTCTCCCTGTCCGGCCCAGACCTCTGACAGGGTGCGCAGAAAATCGGGACAGTTCGGCCCTGATATCTTTTCGTACTCCTCCTCGATACCGGTGTAGGCCTTGATCAACGCTTTCTCCGATGCATCGAGGCTCGCGCGCGCATCGTTCATCTTCTGGCGAGCCCTTTCCAGACGGTCCTGCGAAGAGGGGAGGGCAGTGACCAGAGCGATCAGGATTGTGATGACGACTTTCATGAGCTCCGTCCCCCTGTACGTCGCGATCGACCGGGACAGGCCGGGAGGATCGCGCGGCACTGGTCGACCATCTGGTACACGATTTCACCGGCGCCGCTCACCCCGTCGATGAGGCCCGCCACCTGGCCGACCTCGATCTCGCCCTCGGCGATGTCGCCGTCGAATATGCCCCTCTCGGCTCGGCCCCTGCCGAGCAGGTCGCTGAGTTCGGCGGCCGACGCTCCGCGCGATTCGGCTTCCTCGACGCGGCGTGCAAAGTCGTTGACGATCATGCGCGTCGGCATGAGAGCCTTGAGAAGAAGACGGGTCGCATTCGGGCCGGCGTCGACCACGGCGCGCTTGTAAGCATCGGAAGCGGACGATTCCGCCGATGCCGCGAACCGGGAACCGACCTGGACGCCGTCCGCGCCGAGAGCGAGGGCGGCGGCCATTGCGCGTCCGTCAGCGATACCGCCCGCTGCCACGACCGGGATTTCCACGGCATCGACGGTCTGGGGCACGAGACAGAGGGTGGTGATCTCGTCGCGGCCATTGTGGCCGCCCGCCTCGAATCCCTCCACTACCACGGCGTCGACGCCCGCGTCGCGGCACTTGACGGCCAGCTCGGGCGTGGACGTGACGTGAAGGACCTTGATCCCCGCGTCGTGGAAATAGGCGGTGAACTTCTTAGGCGATCCTGCCGAGGTCACCACGACAGGGACTTTTTTCTCGACGAGGAGCGCGACGCAATCGGGGATGTGGCGGTAGGTAATCGGGAGGTTGACACCGAAGGGCCGGTCGGTGAGGGTTTGCGTCTTGTCGATGTGGTGTTCGAGAAGATCGGGTTTCATGGAGCCCGCGCCGATGAGACCGAGTCCGCCCGCGTTGGAGACAGCCGCGGCCAGATCCCCGCCGGCGCACCAGATCATCCCGCCCTGGATGAGGGGGTAATCGATGCCCAGAAGCTTCGTGAGAGGTGTCTCGTAGGCCGGCGGCTTCTGCGCCATAGATCTCGTCTCCTCGACTCATTTATAATCGATCCGGAATACAGGGTATCGAAAAGTCTTCCGAATTCAAGAAGAGCGCCGAAAGCTGAGGGGCCGCGATTGACCGCGCGCCTCTAGAATCAGATATCGAGGTCGGCATCGGTTTCGGCGATGAATTTGGCTGCGCGGGCAGTCTGAGCCCGCTTCATCGAGCCCACGAAGAGCTTGCGCAGTACGCTGCTCAGGTCGTCGAAGAGGGTGTAGGCGAGGGGGATGACAAAGACGGTGAAGATGGTTGAGAACGCCAGCCCGCCCAGAACCACGAGCGCGAGGGATCTGTAGGAGAAAACACTGCCCGCCTCGCCCGAGGAGAACCACTCGGGGACCGCCATGGGAAGGAGCCCGAAAATCGTGGTGAGGGCCGTCATCATAATCGGCCTCAGCCTCTCCCGGCCGCCCTGGACCACCGCGTCCATTCTGGACAGGCCGGAGCGCCTCAGCCGGTTGATATGGTCGATGAGCACGATGGCGTTGTTCACCACGATCCCGGCGAGGAGAATGAAGCCGACCATGCCGTTGATGTCGAGCGGAACACGGGTGATTACGAGAAGCAACATGCCGCCGAGTATGGCGAAGGGGATCGAAAGCAGCACGGTGAGCGGCAGTATGAACGATTCGAAGAGGATTCCCATGAGAATGAAAACCAGCGCCACCGACATGCCGAAGGCCTTCATGATCTCCTGCGCCTGCTCCTCGAATTCGGCCGCACCGCCTTTCTCGACCCACGAGTACCCGTGGGGGAAGGAATAATCCTCCATGATCTCGGACACCTTGCGCGACACGGTGTAGACATTGTCGGTGATCGGTGTTGCCGAGATTCCCATGGTGGTGTTGCCGTTCTGGCGCCTGATCACCGCCGGCCCCTTGGTCACGGTGAGATCGGCCAGAGCGGCGAGGGGGAGACGGGCGCCCTGATTCGAGGTGATCTCCATATTGCGGATCAGCTCGAGGCTCTCCACGAGCGCTTCCTCGTACTCGAGCTGCATCCTGATCTCGTCGCCGTTGGCCATGTAATCGGGAAGGCGCTGCCCGCCGAGCCCCCAGGCGACCGTTCCGCGCAGTACCTGCGGGTCGACGTCGAACTTGGCGGCCAGGTCGCGGTTGATCTTGATCTGGACCTCGTTACGTCCCTTCTCGATGTCGGTGCGCACGTTGGTGATCTCTTCGATCTCCTTGAGTTTGTCGCGAATTTCAAAAGTAATCTCGGACAGAACGCGGCTGTCGGGGCCGGTGACCTCGATGCGAAATTCCTTGCGCGAATCGTCGGCGCCGTCGATACGCAGATCGTAGGTGACACCCGCGAAGCGGGGCAGCGCTTTCTGGACCCGGCGTGGGAGCTCCTTGAGCTTCATGAGATCGGCGCCGGGCCTCGGGAAATACTGCAGGCGGCCGCCTTCCTTGTCGAAGACGCTCAGGTAGGCGTCGAGCTCGTACTCGTCGAAACGCTCCTCGGTGAAGGCCTCGAGCTTTCTGAAGATGACGTTCGCCTCGTCGAGGTTGAAGTGTGACGGCAGCTCCACGCTGACCGTGAGCCCATGGCCGCCGCCCGACTCCTCGAGCGCCTTGTTCATGCCCTTCTGCACCATGCCATAGGTCCCGAGAACGGCCAAGGCGATGAGGACCGCTCCCAGGCGGTGCCCGATCACCCAGCTGATCGCCCACTCGTAGCCGCGCGACAGGCGGCTCTGCTTGTGGTAGGCGTTGAGAAAAGCCGGTGTCTTCTCCGCATCCTTTCTGCCCCGCCAGATCATGTATGTCGTGGCCAGGGGAATGAATCCCAGAGCGGTAAAGAGGGACGCGATCAGCGAGAACGAGATGGGCAGGCCGATCTCGGCGAGGACGAGGCGCAGATCCTGGTCATCCTGGAAGAAGATGAGGGGGAGGAAGACGACGATCGTCGTGCACGTGGCCATCAGGATCGCCGTGCCCACCTCGGTCGCCCCCTGGGCGGAGGCCTCGGCGGGCGCAACTCCGGCCGACTTGCGGCGGAAGATGTTCTCCGTTACCACGATGGCGTTGTCGACGAGCATACCCACGGCAAGAGTGAAGCCCGCCAGAGAGAGGATGTTGATCGTGTGCCCGGCGAAAAAGACGACGACGAGGGCCATCAAGATCGACGTGGGGATGGCGAGCGCCACGATGAGCGTGGCGCGCTTGTGCCTCAGGAAGAGATAGAGCACGATCAGCGCGAACGCACCGCCCCAGGCCATGGAAGTCTTGAGAATATTGAGGGAGGACTCGATGATCTCGCGCTGGTTCATGTAGACGAAGAACTCGAAACCCTCGAGCCGCGCGTCGCCCTCGAGGCGGGCGATCTCGGTCTCGATCGATCGGCAGACATCGACGGTGTTCTTTTGCGACTCCTTGGAGATGCCGAAGAAGAGCCCCTGTTTGCCGTTGACGCGCATCACGAAGTCGCGGTAGGTGCGGCCGAGCACGACCTCGCCCACGTCGTCGATCTTGAGGTTCCGGTCGATCGGATACTCCTCGACCTCGGCGAGGTTCCGGTAGTGGGAGTCGACGCGCAGGTTGTAGCGCCGCTCGCCGTCCATGATCCGTCCCGCCGGCATGGTGAAGTTGTCCGTCGCCATGCGGGTGACGAGGTCGTAGAGATTGACATTGTGTACCTGCACCTTGGACGGATCGAGAAAGATTCGCACCGCCTCGTCGACGAGCCCCTCCACGTTGACCCGGGCCACACCGTCCACGCCCTCGAGACGTGCCATGATGATGTCCTCGGCGAGGGAGAAGGGATTGGGAATGTTGTCTTCGTATATAACGGCCATGCCGATCACGGGCAGATCAGTGTCGAAATTGAAACGGTAGCAGTAGTAGCGGTCGACCCTGTCGGGGAAGTTGTGCTTGATCCGCTCGATCCGGTCCCTCACTTCCATGTAGGCCATGTCGATGTCGGTCTTGGGACTGAACTCGACGAAGACGCGGCTCGCCGAGTCGTAGCTCGACGAGGAGATCTCCTTGACGCCCGGGATGGAGCGGACGATCTCCTCGACCGGTTTGGTGATCTTGTCCTCGTTTTCGAGAGGCGACGAATCAGGGGAGGGGATCAGGATCGAGACGTAGCTCGACTGGAATCCCTCGGGCAGCAGGTTGACGGGGATGCGCATGTAGGCGATGACGCCCGTTCCCATGAGGGAGAGGAAGATCATCAGAACCGTGATCGGCTTGGCGATGATCGCGGCCACAACGGAGCGTTTGGGATTCATCGGTCGGAAAGACTCCGGATGGGAAGGGATGCCGCTGAAGTTCAAAAAGTATTGTAGTCATTTGGAAGGTGCGTCACAAAGCGAAAAAGAATGGGAAAAAGAAAAGGGCCGGACATCGCTGTCCGGCCCCGAGTCAGGTGGAGTCTGCCCTATGGCCACTCCCACGTTTCCCCTATCCCGAGAGTTTCGCTTGTCAATTATCTCCCGGAACTTATCGGCCTCTTTGGAGACTTACCTTTAAAAAACAACGGAACTTTGTACAGAACAGGGGAAGATACTAAGGTATGCTGCAGCGGGCGTTTGAAGCCGATCGCGTCCGGTCGATTCGGGCTGTCTTTGTCCTTTGCACCACATCTGTCGTATGTTGCAGATCTGGAGGGAAACATATGTCTCAAGAGCGGGAACTCGCCTTTGATTTCAACCGTTTCTACGCTGATACGGTCGGCCCCATGGGGCTCACCGAGAGCGATCTCGATGCGGTGCGCTCCATGGCGCACAAAGCGCACGATAATGTTTTTCACGGCGATCAGTCCCGCAGGCCCGGATTCCTCGCTCTTCCCGACACTGAAGAGGTCGCGAGCCGGATCGCGTCCGAGGCCGCCGAGCACAGGAAGAAGTTCAACAACTTCGTCGTCCTCGGTATCGGCGGTTCGGCTCTGGGCAACATCGCGTTGCAGACCGCGTTGAACCATCCCTTTTACAATCTGCTTCCCGCCGCCCAGCGGGCGGGCTGCCCGCGGCTCTTCGTTCTCGACAATATCGATCCCGATCTCCTCGGCGGTGCGCTCGATCTGCTGCCGCCTGAAGAGACGCTCTACAACGTCATTTCCAAGTCGGGCCAGACCGCCGAGACCCAGGCGCAGTTCATGCTCTTCGGGCGCCAGCTCGAGGAACGGCTCGGGCCGCGCGCGGCCGAACATCTCATCATCACCACCGACGCGAAAAAGGGCCCGCTGCGCGCGGCGGCCGATGCTCTCGGATGCCGCTCACACGTTATTCCGGCCGATGTGGGGGGGCGGTTCTCGGTTCTCACGCCGGTGGGGCTCGTTTCTGCCGCCTACACGGGCATTGATGTGGGAGAACTCATCAAGGGCGCGGCCATGATGCGCGATCGCTGTTCGAGCAGCGACATGATGACGAATCCGGCCCTTTTTTACGCGGCCGCCCAGTACCTGTTCAATGTCGACAAAGGCGCCTCGATCTCTGTTCTCTTCGCCTACTCCCACCGGCTCAAGGATCTGGCCGACTGGTACAGGCAGCTTCTGGCCGAGAGTCTCGGCAAGCGATTCGATCGGGGCGGGAACGAGGTGTTCACCGGGGTCACGCCGGTCAAGGCGCTCGGAGTGACCGATCAGCACTCCCAGGTCCAGCTCTACGCCGAAGGGCCGGCAGACAAGACCTTCACCTTTCTGTCCGTTGAAGAGTCGCGATCCCGCCTGACCATCCCCGGGGATGGTCGTATCGCCAAGGGCCAGGACTACCTTGCAGGGAGCTCCTTGGCAGATCTTTTTTCCGCGGAGCTGCGCGGAACCGAGCTGGCCCTGACAGACGCGGGCCGGCCGTCGTGCCGGATCGTCTTCCCAGAGGTCAGCGCCTCTGCGGTGGGCCAGTTCTTCTTCATGATGGAGCTGCACATCGCTTACGCCGGCGTGCTCTACAACATCAATCCCTTTGACCAGCCCGGGGTTGAAGCCGGCAAAAAGGCGACCTTCGCGCTGATGGGCCGGAAGGGGTACGAGGAACTGAGGGAGAAGATCCTGAGTCAGCAGACACGAGCCGACAGGATTCTCTAAACCCCGCCGGACGCTGGATCGCAGAGGGGGCCTATACGGCGGGATCCCGATTTCAGATCTTCTCGATCTCTACTCGACGAGCAGAGTCTCGGCGTTCGTCATCCACGCAGGCTGCCCACCCCACGATCCGATGAGGGCCTGCAGGTAATACTCCTCACCCGAGATCCAAGCAAAAGGCACGGTGACCGGCACTGTCAGAATACCATCACCGGGAATGTCGCCCACGGTGGCCGACCAGAGCGGCGGCCAACCCACGTATAGTTTTCCGTGAGGCGTCCAGGCGGGTGGGTCGAGCAGGCTATTGGACAGTGCCAAAGTGACCGGTTCCGCCGGCCAGCCCACGAACTTCAGCTCTATAGAGGAGCCGGGAATAATGTCGCCCCTGTGGTACAGGTGACAAAAATACTCGTCAGCGCCGATATCCTGTTCGGTGTTCAATTGATAAGTGTATCGATCGTCCCCCTCGATATCGGTCAGCGGATCGCAGGGAGGATAGATTTCCCCCGCGTCCACGCATGGCGAGTTCCAGGTCAGGTGAAAATCAGCCTTGTAAGGATCAGCAAAAACGGGATCGGCATCGATCATGCCCGAACCCCATCCGAAATTGCTCCCCGGCTCGATATCAACGGCAGCCAGTCCGCCCTCGACATCGGAAAAACTGATCGATCCCGTTCCGTTGATGCCGATCTCGTTGTTGGCATTGCTGCCCTCGTTGCTCCAAAAAATAGTGTTGACCATTTCGACGTTCGAATCCGAGCCGCCCATGTAGCTCAAACCGCCATGTTCGATATCAGCTTGGTTGAAGGCGATGGTGTTGTTGACCAGCAGCATATCGGCCTCGTATCCGGCGATGCCGCCGCCGAAAAACATCGCTTCGTTGTAGATAATGAGGTTGTTCACCAATGTCGTCGAACCCTTATGGCAATAGACACCGCCGCCCGTGCATGCATCGCCTGGAAAACCACCCACTTCGTTTCCAGTGATGATGTTGCCTTCGACGGTGGCCGTGCTTTCACTGCAAACGAGCCCGGCTCCATAGTCGCCGGCAATGTTCTTTTTGATGAGATTTCCCGTAATTGTTGCCGAATGGCACTCGCTTACAATCAAACCGCCGCCGCTCCCCATCGCCCCATGAGGGTCGCTCGGGACGAGTTGATTGTTCGCAATCACATTGGACGAAATGACAACACCAACGCAGTTCGCGCAGCAAATCCCTCCGCCGCCCGTCGGGGGGCTGCCGTCGTAAGAATCGGCCCAGTTGTAGATGATTCGATTGTTGACGATGATCGGGAGGCTCTCGAAACAGTAGATCCCTCCACCATAGTAATTGCCGGAGTCCCATTTGGCGTACCCATCGGTGATGGTGAATCCATCGATGACCACGGGAGAGTAGACTTGCCCCGTGATCTTCAGGACCGACCGCGATCGATTTCCGCGGATGAAGGTGATTTGAGGTCCCTGTTCGCTGATCAACGAAATGGATTTGAGGTTGATATCGATATTCTCCTCATAGGTCCCCGGCCGAACGACGATGCAATCACCACTGGCAGCCGCGTTGACCGCTTCCTGAATGGTCGGAAAGTCATCAGGTACATTGATGGTGGTGCCAAAGGCCAGGCTGTGAATGAAGAGAAAAAGGGCTGATGTTGCAAGTGATTTCATTATGAGCCTCCTTCACGGAATTGCGGAATCTTTCCCTATTGATGAACGAGTATATATTAATTTTTTTACCTGGGAAAGTCCGGATTTGGAGAGACTCACGAATACCGATGTCGAGACTGACGTTCAAGCTGGCTGACACCGTCCGCCGATGGGCGCCTGATCACGATCGCGCGGAAAGTGATTCCGGGATTTTCCCGTCTCAGTATTTCTTTTGGATGTTGGCTCTCTTGAGCATGTCGGCGTAGAGGCTCTGCCTGGCGTCGTCGGCAACGATCTCGCGCACGCGGTCATACTCGACGGGGCCCCTCTTGCCGAGCACCTTGATGAGGTGGCAGCCCTCGGGAGTGCGGAAGGGCCCGAGGACCGCGCCGATCTCGGCCTTGAGCGCGGCGTCCACGATTTCGCGGAATTCAGAGACACCGAGGGTGAGCGTGCCGATTTCGAGCTGGACCTTGTCGCCCGATTTTAAATCGGACCAGATGTGGGCGAGCCCCTCGAAAGTCGCTTCGCCTTGCTCGATCCGTTTGCGGAGTTCTTTGAGTTCGTCTGCCGCGTCATCGAAGGAGCGGCTCACCGTGTCGCTCGGGAAGAGAGCCGCCTTGAGGAATATCGTGGCCAGGCGGGCGGCGCGGCCGTGGCGAAGTTCGTATTTGTTGCGTTTCTTTTCGAACTGCCGCAGGTGGTCTTCCTCGGTCAGCAGGGTGCGGGCGATTTTTTTCATCAGCACCTCTGCGCGGAATCGTTCCGATTTTTTGAGATCGTCCACCGTCTGGCTCGCCGAAGCTTTCAGCCAGTCGGAATAGGAGACTTCTTCGAATCCCTTCTTGCTCTGCAGCTTGTCCTGCCGGATCTTGAGTTCCTCCTCCATGTCGACATCGGTGAGCGACAGGCCGAGGCCGCCGGCCCAGACCGGAATCAGGCGGATGCCGATGAGCTCGTTGAGGAGGCCGGCGATCCGCTCTTCTCCGAGATGGGAGATGAGGCGCCGGCCGAACTCGGCGGCGGTGATCTCCGATCCGTTGATCGTGGCCATCAGCGCGCCTCGTGATTCGTGAACCACGACCTTCCTGGAGGAGAGGAGTTCCTTGAGCCAGAGATTGAGCTTTTCGGGCGGTACCGGCTCGTCGCGGTCGAGCCCGAAATCGTCGCGCGCCATCATGTCGTGTGCGATCGACAGCCTGAGGGCGCGGAGAAATTCCTCTTCATCCACATTCTGGTCGGCGACGTACTCGAGCAGACCCTTCTGGCCGCCTGAGTGGCTCTTCAAGGCCCTGTCGAGCTCGTCGCAGCGGGCCTCGACCATGGCCGTGGGCACGCTGATCTTCCGGTGCGCCATCTCCTGCCTGAGCGCTGTCTCATGGATCATCTGTTCGAGCAGGGATTGGCCTGTTTCACCGTCGGCGAAGAGGTCGATCAGGTGATGGTAGAACTCTTTTTCCGTGATGCTGATTTCATCGGTCTGGGCAACGAGCCCTGGTTGGATCTTGTCCTGGCCGGGGACTCCCGAAATCGCGAGGGACCGGGCAGCGACGAATGCGACGATGAAGGCGATGACGAAAGCGATCTGTCTGATTTTCATCGCTTTGAGATAGCACACCGCCGCGAGGCAAGTCAATGATTTCCAGTTAGCTGGAGACGGTGACTTTCCTCGATCTTTGCGTTGTTTTCTTTGTTTCCTTTTTTCTCTTCTTCTCGGTGAAGACAACCTTTTGTCGCCTCACGTCGGCTTCGAGAGTGGTGCCGGTCTTGAACTCGCCCGTCAGGAGCTGTTCGGAGAGTGGATTCTCGATCAGCGTCCGGATGAGCCGGCGCACCTCGCGCGCACCGAACTCGTAGCTGTATCCTTCCTCGCCGATGAACTTCTCGAGCCTCGGGGTGAACTCGAGCGTTGTCTTCGAGGTCCTGAGATAGGACGCCACTTCCTTGAGCTGGTTGGCGGCGATCTGGACGCAGTCCTTGTGGGTCAGGCTGTTGAAGACGATCGTGTCGTCGAGCCGGTTGATGAACTCGGGCCGGAAGATTCTCTTCATGGCGAGCCCGATCGCTTCCTTTGCGGTGAGCTTGTCCAGTCTCTGACGCTTCTTGAAGTCGAATCCCATCCGGTTGCGGTACCTCTCGATGTCTTCCACGCCGATGTTGGAGGTGAGGAAGATGATGCTGTTGGCAAAGGGCACGCGGCATCCCTTGCTGTCGGTGAGGTAGCCTTCGTCCATGAGCTGCAGAAGGAGATTGTGGACCTTGAAGTGGGCCTTCTCGATCTCGTCGAAGAGAACGACGCAGCTCTTCTTCTCCTTCACGCTGTCGGTGAGGAATCCGCCCTCGTTGTGACCGATGTATCCGGGAGGGGCTCCGATGAGCTTGGCGTACTCGTGGGGGAGCGCGTACTCGGAGCAGTCGACGCGCACGAGCTTGCCCACGTCGCCGTAGAGCTGCTTCGACACGGCCTTGGCCATCTCGGTCTTGCCCGTTCCCGTGGGGCCGACGAGGAGGAAGACGCCGATCGACTTGTTCGGGTCCTTGAGACCCACGGCGGCCTTCTTGATCGCCTTGGATACGCTGCGCACCGCTTCATCCTGGCCGATGATCATCGTGCCGAGCGACCGCTCGATTTCGAGGATCTTCTTCTTCAGCTCGCGGCTGTTCTTCTGCTTCTTTTCCTCGATCAGGTGGAGACGCGCCATGGCGCCGTTCTGATCTTCGAACGGAATGGCGACCTGGTGGATCTCCATGTGCGGATTGACCTCCACACAGATCTGATAAAGCAGTTCTTCCAGCGCCTCCGGTTTGTAAACCCTGTTGAACTTCTTGAAGAGCGGCAGGATCTCTTCGTGGTAGTTGATGATGCTGGAGTTGATCACAAGCTGCAGGTAGGCTTTCTTGTTCGGCACTGTTTTGATGTGAAGCAGCTCTGATACGTCCTCGTCCGTGAATACGCGGACCTTGATGAATTCATCAATGATCTCACAGTATTTCAGGACCATGCGGCAGTCCATCTGATTCATCGCTGGTTTTCCCCTTTTCCCCAAGGCTTCCCAGTGGCTTTTCCGTTTTCCTCTACTCCAGACTATTTCGGCCTGAACGCGAAATCGCTTGAGTATGAAAAGACCAGAAATTCAGAGAGGGTGAATGAAATTTCAGGATCGATCGCCGCGTCCCCGGACGAAGCTGAAAAAATGAGGCCGACACCATGGCAAATCGTGCCACGGATCGTGGCAAATCGCGCCACGGAGCGTGGCAAAACGCGCCAAAAAACCGCTCTAAGACCGGCCAAAAGAGAATTGACCACTGAAGACCATGGCTGTAGTATCACAGGATCTAACAAGAGCGGAAGTCGCCCGCAAGAGCGGAAATCGCCCGCAAGAGCGGAAGTCGCCCGCAAGAGCGGAAATCGCCCGCAAGAGCGGAAATCGCCCGCAAGAGCGGAAGTCGCCCGCAAGAGCGGAAGTCGCCCGCAAGAGCGGAAATCGCCCGGTCAACGCGGTGGCGCCAATCCCAAGTCAGGATCGAGCACATACGCGGCGCTTCTGCCCCCTTCGTCGAAGGGCGGGCCCCCTTTTAAAAAAGGGCGTCTCTTGTCTGCGGTTCCTGTTGTCCTGCCCTGTTTCCAGTTTTCGGACGAAATGCTGTCGATGTCTTATGAAGAGGAGATGAAGTTTTTCGGGTTGCTCGTTCTGAAGAGACGTCTCCAGAAAGAAGACGTCCTCAGATGCCTGCAAACCAGGGAAAAGCTTGCTGCCCGGAACAAGCAGGTCTCTCTCTCGAAGATCGCGGTGAAGCTCAAGCTCATCTCTCCCGAGAAACTCACCCGCTACAAGCTCTCGGGCGGCGAAGAGGTCCCCCAGATGCCGGGGTACGAGCTCAAAGCCAAGATCGGCGAAGGCGGCATGTCGTCGGTCTTCAAGTATTACGAGAAGGCCACCGACCGCGACGTGGCCGTGAAGATCCTCAAGGAGGAGCAGGCCGCCATCGGCTCGGTGCGGCGTGCGTTCGTCAGGGAAGCCAAATCCCTCATCGATCTCGAACATGATAATGTGGTCAAGGGCTTTCGTGTGGGAACGGTTCAGGGTTTTTACGTATTCATCATGGAATACGTCGACGGGGACTCGCTTCAGGATCTCATCAAGAAGAATATCCCCTTTGACGAGGATGCCGCGCTCTACATCGTGCTCCAGGCAACGCGCGCCATGGAGTACCTCACAGGCAAAAACATTCTCCACAGGGATATCAAACCGGGCAATTTGCTGATCGACAGGCGGAACACGATCAAGCTGATCGATCTCGGTCTGGCCACCACCCTTGACGGCGCCGGCCCCGACGATGGGGAGGACGACGACGTCACCCTGGGAACGGCACACTACATCTCGCCCGAGCAGGCGCGCGGTCAGAAAGATCTCGACGTGCGCAGCGACATCTACTCCCTGGGCGCCACGCTCTACCAGCTCGTTCTCGGTGAGTTGCCCTTCAAGGGGGACACCGACCAGGAGGTCATGGCGCGCCAGATTCTCGATTCCCTGTCGCCGTCGGCGCTCAAAGGCCGAAAAGTTTCGCCCCACATGCACTACTTCATCCAGAAGATGATGGTCAAGGATCGGGATATTCGATACCAGAGTCCGGCTGAACTGATCCGCGATATCGAGGAGAAGATCCAGGGGAAGAAAACGCTCCACTTCAGGCCCGGCCAAGACGACCAGGACGAGATCCTCCTCGAAGGCCCTTACGGCAGGAAAGAGGCCGATGAGCCGAAACCCCAGCAGCGGAAACCCTATCCGCGAAAGGGGCGACGGGGCCGCCGCCGCTGATGGCCCCCGACCATTCCGCTCTCGATGCCGCTCTGGGCGAGCTCAAAGAGCTCTACGCCGCCCTCGATGAGCAGATCTCGGCCTTGAGTTTCGAGTGCCGCAGGGATGGGGATTGCTGCCGGTTCAGCCGTTCGGGTCTTTGCCTTTACATTACATGGCTCGAGGCGCGGTACCTCTTCGGCTCAGTGGGAGATCTCCAAGCGGGTGACGACTGCGCCCTCCATGAGGGCGACGACTGCGCCTTTCAGGATGGCAATATCTGCGTGCGCAGAGACCAGAGGGCTCTCGGCTGCCGCGTCTACGGATGCGATCGAGCGTACGAGGCAGAGAGCGCGGCGATCTATGAGACATTTCACGCTCAGATCGGCGCGATTCACGAAAAGCACGGTCTTCCCTACGAGTATAGGGATATCCGTGACTGGGCGCGGATTTTTTCCAGACCTCGATCGTGATTTTTGTTCGGCCGCCATCCCCTATGCTGTGCTGCTTGCCGCCTCTCTGCCCTGTCGACGGCCAGGTCCCCGCCCTCGTGGTGTATTGACATAGCCGGCAGAAATATATAGGGTTGCCGTCGTGGCGTGTCTGCTTCCCATCACAGTGACAGGGACGCAGAGGGTCTTTAGCGACAGTAAGGCGGGGAGGGATCGCATGTCGCCTTCCAAGAAACATCCCCTCGAGGTTTTTCGTGGGATCGGGCAGAGTTCGGAGAGCCGCGCGCCGGTAGTCAGAGGGCGTACTTCGAAGCGCAAGAAACAGCCCGCGGACCGTTCACCAAAGAAAGCCGCGACCGCCACGTCGTGGAGAAACCGGTCCTCCGGCGGGGATGAAAGACGGAGCCCGGGCGATTTTAAGGTGACCCTCACGCTCAACCAGGTTCTTGCCTCGCTGCTCTTCGTGACCGTTCTCGTGCTGGGGGGGTACTTCGCCGGATATTACAAGGGGGATCCGGGGACCGAATCGAATACACTTTCCAGTCGGGTCAATTCGCCGGCGCTGCTGCAGGATCCCGCGGGCGAGAGGCGGGAGAATCGACCCGTCGGACAGCCCACCGATCGCCAGGGGGAAGGGACGACCACCGCATCGTGGGGCGTGCTGCTCGCTGTCTACAACCTCGATCAAAAGCACATCTGCGACGAGACCTTCAGAACCCTGGTCAAGCAAGGGATCGACGAGAAAGAAATTTCCAAAGTTCATTATCTCAAAAATAAGAAGTATGGTTTAATAATCGGTTCTTTTGACAGGCAAAATAGTCCCGCGCTGATCACGCTCCGCGACCAGTGGAAAGCCTACAAGGCTTTTCCTTATGGCGATCCAGCGCCGTTCAAGTCGGCCAAGATCGCAAGGTTGCCATAGGAAAAGAGTTCCGACAAAGAGTTCTTTCGTCCTGGCGCGTTGACGATCAGCGTGACCATGCCGGCCACAGCGTCGGCAATGATGATGAGTGAGGTGTAAGAACCGTGTCCATTCACAAGAGTCTCGTTTCCAAGGTTAAACTGCAAAGATCGCGCAACGTGTGGACCCGCCTGGAGCGCATCGAAGCTCTCAAGGCGGACAACAAGTTCGAGAAGGACCAGTCGGTCTTCGGTCTTCCCAAGGTCAAGACCGCGGTCAAGATCAAGAAGAAGAAAGAAGACTAGAAGAAGATAACCTCTTGATTCTCAGGGGAATAAGCTATGGCTTTCTCTGGGCGAGAGGTTTTTCACTTGGCGACTTCAATCGCGAGGTTCCCAGAAAATCATTTCCCTCGCGAAATGTACTATTTCCTCATGCCTTCTTCGGGACAGATAGAATATAATGACGTCTCGATGCCTTCAGGGTGGATTCCCAGGGCTGGGTGAATTCACTAACATGCCTTTCTGAAAGGAGTATCGATGCTTTCCGACCGAGTCCAAGGGCTCCAGGCAAGCGGGATCCGCAAAATCTTCGAAATGGTCGCATCGATGGAGGATCCGATCGATCTCAGTATCGGCCAGGCAGACTACGACGTTCCAGAGCCGGTCAAGGAAGCGGCGATCAAGGCGATCCGGGAGGGATTCAACCGCTACACCGTCACCCAGGGTATTCCTGAGTTGAACGAGAGGATCAGGGAAAAACTCAAAGATCAATATGGTTACGAACCGGACAAAACCCTGGTCACCTGCGGCGTGTCGGGCGGTCTTCTTCTTTCCTTTCTCAGTCTCATCAATCCGGGCGACGAGGTTCTTCTCCCGGAGCCCTATTTCGTGATGTACAAGATTCTCACCGAGCTGGTCGGCGGAGTGCCTGTTTATTACGACCTCTACCCTGATTTTCGCGTGAACAGGAAGGATCTCGAATCGAAGATCACGGACAAGACGAAGCTGATTCTCGTCAACTCTCCGTCCAATCCCACGGGATCTGTTCTCAGCGGCGATGAGTTCAAGATGATCGGCGATGTGGCTCGCGCCCACGACCTGCTCGTGGTGAGTGACGAGATCTACGAGCAGTTCGTCTACGACGAACCGTTCCACAGCCTCTGCGAGATCTGTCCCGAAAGGCTGATTCACCTCGGTGGATTCTCCAAGACTTTCGGTATGCCCGGCTGGCGCATGGGTTATGCCACGGGCCCTGCCGAGATTCTCGACAAGATGACGATTCTCCAGCAGTTCTCCTTTGTGTGCGCCCCCTCTTTTGCACAGAAAGCGGTCCTCTATGCGCTCGACCTCGACATGAGCGAGTCGATCGACCGATACCGGCGCAAGAGGGATCTCGTCTACGCTGGATTGAAGGACACTTTCGACGTGATCCGTCCTGGCGGAAGTTTTTACATCTTCCCCAGCCTGCCTCGCGGGGTGAAGGGGGCGGGTTTCGCGAGCGAAGCGATCAAGAAGAACGTGCTCGTTGTTCCGGGCACGGCTTTTTCGAAGAGGGATACGCATTTCAGGATTTCCTTTGCTGCACCTGATGAGAAACTCGAACAAGGGATGGAGATTTTGTCCGACCTTGCGCGAACGATGGAAGTCTCTGAACAGCGTCAGGGCTCGGTAAAAAAAAAGGCGGCGCCTCTCGCCACTGAGAGTGCGGCGCCGAACGCCGCGGAGAGTGCGGCGCCGATCGCCGCTGAAAGTTCCGAATAAGCGGTGTGAAAAAGGGTTTTGATCTTTAAGGTGAAGGATCGATGGTTGGGGCTTCGGACAGCGTCAAGGCCGGCTACATCCAGGAGATCTTTCACTCCATCCAGGGAGAGGGTCTCTGGGCGGGCCGCATGCAGTACTTCGTGCGGCTCAGGGGATGCACCGTCGGTTGCCGGTTCTGCGATACGCCTGGAGCGTTTTTCAGCCACAGCGATTTGCAGCGCGATCTCGGATCGTCTGATTTTGCGGAGCCCCTCTCAGTCGCCACGGTCATGGAGATCCTCGACAAAGAGGTACGACGCAGGCCGGGCGCCCATTCCTTTTCGATCACTGGCGGCGAGCCTCTCGAACAGATCGATTTCGTCGAGTCCCTTCTGCTCGCGATCAAGGAGGCCTTCGGCCCCAGGCCGATCCTGCTCGAAACAGCGGGTCTCCACTGGAAAGCTCTTCGACGGGTGGTCAACATGGTCGATTTGATATCCATGGATTTTAAGCTGCCATCGACGTCGGGGCTTCACGGCATGCGGTCCGAACACGAACGCTTTCTCGAAGCTCTCAAGGGCTATCGGTTCTATGTCAAGTTGATCGTCGACCACCGCACCCCGCACCGCGAAGCTCTTGAAGCTGCGCGGACCGTGGCTGCTGTCGATCGTGACGCACCCCTCTTTCTGCAGCCCGTGACCCGTGAGGGCAGGATATGGGGCGGCGCCTATCTTCTCGATCTCTGGGGAGCGGTCAGAGAGGTTCACCGCGATGTGCGTGTCTTGCCGCAAATTCACAAATCTCTATCACTGAGTTGACACCATGCCCGTAACTCCCGTAATCGCAATCGTCGGCCGCCCCAACGTGGGGAAGTCTTCGCTCTTCAACGCTATGATCGGAAAAAGGATCTCGATCGTCGACCCCACGGCTGGAGTGACGCGCGACAGGATCTCGGCCGAAGTGACCTATTCGGCGCGCACCTTCGAACTGATCGACACGGGCGGGATCGGACTCTTCGATCAAACCCTGCTCAAGGGCGAGATCGAGGAGCAGATCTCGCTGGCCATCGATCTGGCCGACGCGCTGATCTTCGTCGTCGACGTGCGCGAGGGGCGCACCCTGCTCGACGAGAACGTGGCCGTTCTCTTGAGAAAATGCCGCAAGCCCGTGGTGCTTGTGGCCAACAAGGCCGATACCCCGCATCTCGAGGACCTGCGGCATGGGTTTCACTCGCTCGGATTCGGCGATCCACTCCCCGTGTCGGCGGCCGAACGGCGGGGAGTCTTCTCGGCCATCGACAGGCTCTACGACCTCCTGCCATTCGCCGAGGTCGAAGACGACGATCCGACAACCGAGGGCGAAGATCAGCCGATCCAGGTCGCCGTCGTTGGGCGGATGAACGCCGGCAAGTCGACGCTGGTAAATGTCTTGGTCGGCGAAGAGCGCGTCATCGTATCCGACGTTCCCGGTACCACGCGCGATTCGGTCGATGTGCCTTTCAAGATCGGCGGGCGCGATTACGTCGTCATCGACACGGCCGGGCTGCGGCGCAAGAGGTCGGTTCAGGATTCCGTCGATTTTTACGGGCAGGCGCGCGCCGAGAGGTCGATTCGCCGGGCCGACGTGGTGCTCCTCATGCTCGACGTGACCCGCGATATCGCCACGGTGGACAAGAAAATCGCCGACCTTGTGATCACGAGCTACAAGCCCTGCGTGTTGACCGTGTCGAAGTGGGATCTGTCGGAGGGCCACACCACGAGCGAGTACGAGACATACGTCAACGACCGGCTGCGGGGATTTCATTACATGCCTCTCTCCTTCATCTCTTCGAAGGACAGCTTCAATATCGAGTCGACTTTCGAACTCGTGGCCGAGATGTACGACCAGACCTCGACGCGGGTCAATACGGCGCAGATCAACAAGGTTCTCGAACAGGCCATTGCTAAGCGCGCGCCCCAGTTGCGCAAGTCGCGGCTCGCCAAGATCTACTTCGGCATGCAGGTCGAAGTGCGTCCCCCGACGATCATCGTCTTCGTGAACGACATCAAGCTCTTCAACCGCGAGTACCGTCGGTATCTGGGCAACCGATTCCGCGAGGCGCTGCCCTTCGGCGAAGTGCCGATCAAGATCGCCTTTCGCGGTAAGGACCGGGTGGGCGGGGCCGCGCCGGGCCACAGGCCGCTCTAGAACCTCGGGAGGAAGTCATGGTGCTCTCGAAAATCGGCGGAGCCACGGTCGAGCTCGTTCAGGGAGATCTCACGCGCGATCGGTCCGATGCGATCGTCAACGCCGCCAACTCGAGCCTTCTCGGCAGGGGGGGTGTTGACGGTGCGATCCATCGAGCCGGCGGCAGCGCGATTCTGGCCGAATGCCGCGCGATTCGGGAAAAATTGCCTGACGGCCTTCTCACGGGCGAGGCAGTGATCACCACTGGCGGCGCCCTCGCCGCGGGGCGCGTGATTCACACGGTTGGTCCCATCTGGTCGGACGGTCGGAAAGACGACAGCCAAGACCTTGCCGCGTGCTACAGGAATTCGCTCGCCCTCGCCGCGCAGGAGGGGCTCCGATCGATCGCTTTTCCGTCGATCTCCACGGGAGCCTACAGGTACCCCGTGGAGCAGGCCGCTGCTGTCGCCCTTCGAGCGGTCAGGGATTTCTTGCTGGTCGCCGACCATTCGTTGGAGACGGTCCGCTTCGTGCTCTTTTCTCAGAACGATCTCGAAACCTACGCGACCGCACTCCGAGAACTCGCGTGAAGCCATTCTCTCCTTACGTCACTTCCCCAGGCGTTTAGAGACATTCGGCATGGGGATCATGGTTTTCGAAAGCGGTGCGCGCCGTGGGCGATTCGCCGGCCGACTCTTCGGCCGCAGAGTCGGCCGCAGAGCCGGCCGCAGAGTCGGTCGCATAACAGTAGACACACCCTGACCGGCACGTGTTGTAGGCGCCGATGTCTCGGCTCGCCGCACAACCGCAGCCTTCGCGCGTGGGACGCGGTTTGAGGTTGAGATCGGCCAGGTCGGGACGCAGGCGAGCGATCAGGGCGGGATCGATGCATCGTCCTCTCCGAAGCCCCGCCCTGTCGAGGAGCGGCGCACAGCAGCTCACGAGTTCGATCCCGCGTGCCGCGGCCTGGTCCTTGAGTTCCTCTGCGAGGGCGATCTTTTCCCCGTCTGCCCGATCGCCGTAATCATCGCCAGTCTCTTCAGCCAGTCGATTCAGCCGGCGGCTGGTTTTCTTGTAGAACTGGACAAAGCTCGTGTGGCAGACAGAGGTCTTGCCTTCCAGTTTCCGGGCCGTTTCTTCGAAGGCGCGCAAATGGTCGTCGCGGGTCATTCTCTCGGAGAGGACGATCGGATCGTAGCGCCAGTGGACCGAGTCGGGTCCGAGGAGTTCGGAAATCCTTTCGAAGCCGGCGATAGACTCGGCTTGATCGTGGGCGTGCGGTTCAAGAGGAGGACCGTACCCGTTGATCGTGTAGAGAAAGATCGACCGGTAGAGGGGACGCACGTGCCTGTCCAGAATGGGAAGAAAAGGCAAGGCATTGCGCGTCCAGAAGACGAAGGCGATCACATCGTCGGGCCGGACGCTCACCCTGTGGTACTGGCCGCCGAAGGGATTGCGATAGACGGCATACCCGGCGCGGAGCCGGTTGAGGAACCACTCGCCATACCAGGCAGGGATATCGGTCCGGCGCGATGCAGAGATGATGTTCATAGGACGGGTCCCGATTTTGTCCTCTTCTTCTCGCCAGGCCTGTGCTTCAGAAAATCAGAGTAGGCCGGTTACAAGCAATTCCAAAAAACCTAAATCAATTCTTCGTGGCCTTGGCGATGCTTGGCGCCTTGGCGAGAAAAATTTCTTTTCAGTATCGTCTTCGATTATAGAGCGTCGCCCAGGAGTGACAAGGAACGGTTCGACGGGGGCCGGACGCCGGAGATTGACAAGGATCGATTGAACTGATAAATAGAACCGATTGCGAAACGCTCGACCGAGAGCGGTATCGCGCCGGATGGAACGATTCAGCAGTGAGGATTCGGCCATGATCAGACCTCTCGTTTTCACGTTGATACTGCTTGCCCTGAGCTGCGTCGGATGCGGCTCCAACTGGATGGTCCTCCGCGTCGATGAGGTGAGCTACTCCGATCTCTACCAGCTGACCTGCCACGTCATCGATCGAGAAGGATTCAAACTTACCCATGCCGATCCGCATGACGGCTCGATCCTCTCGTCGTGGAACTACAACAAGATCACCGATGTGGGGCGCTTTCCGATCAGGCGGCAGCTCGAAGCCAGGATCGAGCGCGACGACGACGCCTATCTCCTCAGTATCCGCATCGACCAGGAGGCGGACCGCGAGGGATATGGAGTGAGCGATCCAGAGCTGAGCGATAGCTGGGACGAGTATGGCTGGGACCGCAAGACGTGCGAGACGATCCTGAAAAAGATCGAGATCCAGGTCAAGGAGTACGGACCGTCCGACGAGTTCTACAAGCGCTTCAGGGAAGCCGAGGACCTCAAGGCCGATGTGCCCGACGTATTGAAATAGTCCGATCGCGCAGGCCGTTCCCGCCCGCGGGGTCAGCTCTCGGCAATCCGTGTTTTCAGATCGTGAAGGATGTTCATGAACGACGCGAAGGTGTCGTGAGGCGTTGGGTGGGGGCTGAAGTAATCGTGAACCACGCCGTCTGCCGCTCCCTTGGTCGACATGTAATAGAGGTGGTCTGACGCCGTGAGTCTCCGCCAGTCCCGCAGTAGCTGCCGATTGCCCGACGCCTTGATCCCTTCCTCCAGATCGAAGAGAGCTTTTGCCGCGTTCTGCTGCATCGGATTGCCAAGCCACGCCGAGAGGTCGCGCGCCTCGTCAGCCCAGGAAAGGTACTCTCGCACCTGGTAGGCCTCTTCGGGAGTGAACCTGTCCGCCACGTCGCCGGGGCTGCTGATACGCGTCGAGTCCGACGCGAGAAAGGCCTCCACCATCTCCTCGAAGAAGGCAAAGATCCCTGTCTCGGCGAGAAGATGTTCGCCCAGGGTCTCGTAGTCCATGAAGAGGTTGACGCAATCGCCGGGCGCCTGGCGCAGCCGTGCGGCAAAGGACGCGGGTTCGAGAGGCCATCCCGACCAGTTCCGGTCCGCGAAACGGAAGGCGATGTCGTCCGAAAATCGATGGTTCTTGAGCAGAAGGCGCACCGCTTTGCGCGCCGACCAGTAAACGTGGTGGCACGATCGTCCCTCGAGCAGCCGGTCGACCCCCTCGACGAGAACGGTCCTGAACCCGAGACGGCCGATGATCGGCGCGAGATCGTCTCTGTAGATCAGCTCCGTATTGCGGAAGCTCTCCGGCGTGGCTCCAAGGAGTTCTTGCGTCCGTTGCCGGTGGGCCGCCACCTGATCGCTGAACTCACCGGCCGAGAAGACAGACGCAAGGGAATGGGAATCGGTTTCACCGAGAAACTCGGCGGCCTCGGCAGCTCCGAGCGCCGCAAAGGACTCGATCGCAGCGGGCCCATGGGCAGCGAACTGTTCGAGCGCGGCGCCCGATATGCTGAAACCGACACGAAAACGATCGCCGTGCCGGCCGGCGAGGCGGCCGATGAGGCGATTGGCCGGAAGGTAGCAGTTCTCGACCGCTCGCAGGAGGTGAGACCGGTTGAGCTCATCGTCGAAATAAGTCTTGCCGTGATCGAAAAAGCCGAATGGCCTGATCCGGAAAGGCTGGTGGACCTGGAAATACAAGCAGACCGTGTCGGTCATCTGTCAATCCCAACGATGCGTTTCACTCCTGGCGCGGGACGTGGCCGCTCTCGGCCAGCACCTCCCTGTAGACCGCCCTGCACCGCGAGGCGGGGTGGTCCCAGGTGATGGTGCGCGCCTCGGCCGCGCCGCGGCTCGCCAGCTCGGCCGCGTACTGCGGATCGCGCAGGAGGCGCACCACATTGTCGGCGATGGCGTCCACGTCCCAGTAGTCGACTTTCATCACGTTGCCCACGACCTCGGAGATTCCCGACTGATTCGACACGATCACCGGGGTGCTGGCGTACATCGCCTCGAGGCACGAGATCCCGAAAGGATCGGACACGGAGGGCATGACGTAGACATCGGCGGCATCGAGCACCCAGAGGACCTGATCGCCCTCGAGGAATCCGGCGAAGAGCACGTTTTGCGAGATCCCGAGCTCGGCGGTCCGCTCGACCAGCCCAGGCACCATGTCGCCCGATCCGGCCATGAGAAAGACGGTGTGCGGTTCGGCGCGCAACACCTTTGCGGCCGCTTCCACGAAGTAGTTGGGGCCCTTCTGGGGCGTGATGCGTCCGAGAAAGAGAACCAGCCCGCCCCGGGTGCGCGGGGGGAGGCTGATCGGTTTGGCGTTCTCCATGGTGCCCAGGTGCTCTCGATTGAGGCCGTTGTGGACCACGGTTATCTTATCCGGGTCCACGCCGTACTTGTCGACCACCATCCACTTGCTGCGCGCCGAAACAGTGATGATGCGGTCGGCGGCGGCCGTTCCCTCCCGTTCGATCTCGACGACCGGCGGCCAGACCCTGTCGAGGCAGCGATCGTATTCGATCGAATGGAGATGGATGACCAGAGGACAGCCCGACACCTCGCGCGCCGCAAGGCCCGCCCGAAATGTCATCCAGTCGTGGGCGTGAATCACGTCGAATTTCTGTTTCGCCGCGATCGTGCGCGCCTGATGGGCGAGCTTGTCCACGGCAGCGAGGAGATCGCCGCCGTAGAGATCGTTATCGTATCCCTCCTGGAAGAGCGTGTCGCCATTGGCTAAGACGATCGGTTTCGATCCGCCCGCGTAGGGATTCATATTCGGCGGCACTCGGGTCAAGCGGAAAAGCCCCTTGCGAACAGTTCCTGTCTCGGGGAAACCGTTGCGCGTCTCCGAGAGCGCCGTGCCTGTCTCGTGACCGTCAGAGTCGTCGACATCGCGGCTCGGGATGACGAAGCTCACGTCAATACCCTGACCGATGAGGCTCTGGACCAATCCGTGGCAGGCCGTTCCGAGCCCTCCCGTCATGCGGGGCGGAAACTCCCAGCCGAACATGAGAACTTTCACCCGATCATTCCTTCCTCGAAAGATGGTCCTAGAGTACTTCTCTGTTCAATCTTTAATGCCGCGCAATGCGAAATGCAAGCCGTCCTCAAAAGATGCTGTCCCGGTTCCGGGACGATTCTCGGATATTTCGTTGCTTGACCCGCTTGATTAACCTTGATAATTATGCAACCTCTGACGGGGTGGTGGCGGCCTCGAGCCTGCTGAGTTTGTGGAGAACCTTCGCCGAAAGGAGCGGTATGCCCCGAGATCTCGTCCTCGGAAACGGAAATCTACTGATCAACTACGATCATGATTTCAACATGCGCGATCTTTATTTCCCTCACGTGGGTCTCTACAACCACATCAACGGCTTTCGGAACGGGCTCGCCATCTGGGTCGACGACGTTTTTCGCTGGGTCGATTCGAGCTGGGAAAGAAGGCTCGAGTATTTCAAGAACACCAACGTCACCCGCGTGCGGCTCGTCAACCACGAGCTCGGCATCAGGCTGCGCATGCACGGCTGCGTCCACAAGTACAGGAATATCTTTCTCAACCGCATCGGTATCGAAAACCTCAAGAGCGAATCGCGCGAGATCCGGCTCTTCTTCTACCACGATTTTCGTATCCTCGAGTCGGACATCGGAGACACGGCCTACTACAATCCCAACCTTCAGGCCATGATCCACTACAAGCGTGACATCTACATCCTTGTCAATCTCAAGACCGAGAAGGAAGGGATCTTCCAGTTTCAGACGGGTAAGAAGGATTCCTGGCGCGACATGGAGGACGGTCAGCTTCAGATGGTGCCGATCACCCAGGGACATGTCGATTCAGCCCTCTCTTTGAGGGTGTTCGTCGACGCCGAGCAGACCCAGTGGGCGAGCTGCTGGCTGGCGGCCGGACGCAGTCTCGATGAGGTGGAGGCGCTCGACAAGACCGTCAAGGACGAGGGCGTCGAACACCTCATGGAGGAGACCTATATCTACCAGGTCTCGTGGGTCAACAAGGAGCTCAAGCATTTCTATGACCTCGATCCCGACATCGTTGATCTCTACAAGAGGTCGCTCCTGGTGATCCGGACCCAGATCGACAACCGCGGCGCGATCCTGGCAGCCAATGACACCGATTATCTCAAGTTCAACCGCGACCACTATTCCTACCTCTGGCCGCGTGACGGCGCTCTCGTCGCTTACTCCCTCGACCTCGCCGGCTACCGGGAGATCACGAAGCGCTTCTTTCAGTTCTGCAGCAGGATCATCGGCAAGTTTCCCTACTTCCTGCACAAGTACAGTCCCGATGGAACCCTCGCGTCGAGCTGGCATCCCTGGTACCTGAACGAACGGAGCCAGATCCCGATCCAGGAGGACGAGACCGGTCTCGTTCTCTGGGCGCTGAACCACCACTACGAGACTTATCGCGACATCGAGTTTCTCGACGAGTGCTATCACAACTTTGTTCGGAAGTGTGCCGACTTCATGGTCGAGTACCGCGATCCGTGGACGCGGCTGCCCGCGCCGTCCTACGACCTCTGGGAAGAGCGGATGGGGATCTGCACGTTTACCGTTGCGGCGGTGTACGGCGGACTCGTGGCCGCGGCGAAGATGGCCACTGTTTTAGGGAACTCCCAGGAGGCGCGGCTTTTCAAGACCGCCTCCGAGGAGATCGAGTCGGCGGCGCTCACCTACCTCTACAGCGAGGAGCGCGGCCGTTTTCTGCGCATGATCAATGTCGATCCGTCGGGTGAAATCATCGAGGACGACACGGTGGAGAGCTCGGTTTACGGCGTCTTCGCTTTTGGAATGCTGCCGGCCGACGATCCGAGAATGGTAAGCACCATGAAGGCGGTGAAGGACCGGCTCTGGGTGCGCACCGATGTGGGCGGCATGGCGCGTTACGAAGACGACCACTACCATCAGGTCTCTCAGGATATTGCGGCCGTACCCGGCAATCCATGGGTCATCTCCACCCTCTGGCTCGGTCACCACGCGGCAGAATCGGCCACATGTCTTGAGGATCTCGACCAGGTCAAGGAGATGCTTCGCTGGGTGGTGGCCAGAAAATCCTCGGCCGGACTGCTCGCCGAGCAGTACAATCCCTACACGTCGGAACCGCTCTCCGTCTCGCCCCTGACCTGGTCGCATGCCGCCTTCTGCAAGGTGGTCAACCGTTACATCGCGAAGTTTGCCGCACTGTCGGGCGCCAGAGAAGAGTCGGGACTTCCACGCGCGTGAGGAACAAACGATGACCGCCTGCTTACTTCTGCTGATGTTGACCCTCCTGGCGCCTGCCGATTCCGTGGCACCTGCCAATTCCGTGGCGCCTGCCGATTCCTCTGAGAGAAGGATATCGGGAGAGAGAATCCTCGAGAAGGTGAACGCCCTCTGCGATCAAACCCTCAAGGGCCGGATGGCGCTCAATGAGGACGCGCACAAAGCCGCTGACCTGATCGCCGACTCCTTCGAGCAGGCGGGGCTTCAGGCCGTTGGCGATGAGGGGTTCCACTATCCATTGACCGTGGTGCTCGACGTGCTCGACAAGGACATCAATCCCGAGGGCGAAGATCTGGTCTACGAGATGAATCCGGCAGGTCTGACCGAAAGGCGCTGTCCGGCTGTCATGGCTTGCATCAAGGGCCGCAAGTCGGATATGAAGGACGAGGTCGTTCTGATGATCGCCCGCTACGACGGCCAGGGGCGGGACGGCAAGAAGAAGGTCTACCCCAGCGCCGACCGCAACGCATCGGGCGTGGGTGTCATGCTCGAAGTGGCCAGGGTCCTGGCAAAAAGTGCGGGCGGCGTCTACCGTACGGTGGTCTTCGTCGCCCTGCCTGCCGGCGAAGAGGGAATCTACATGCGCCAAGCGGTCGATGGCGCCATCTACGAGAGGATCGACAACTGGGTGCTCAAGTACATCGTCACCACGGGAGAGTGGGATCTCTTTCTCGAATCGGACCTGATTCGCCTGCCCGGTCTGGCCGGAGCCGAGGCGTGGATCGCCGAAAGCCCCTTCTCGCTGAAAAAGATTCACGTTGTGCTCGATTTGAATATGGTGGGTCGAAAACTCTCCATCGGCAACGAGGCGGACCATGACGCCGGCGACAGGGCCGTGGCCGAGGATCGAAGGCACGAACTGGCCGTGGTGGGCGCCGAAACAGGCGAAGGTCTCGCCAGAACCGTGGAGAAAGCCTGCCGGGGAAGCGCTATCGACGTGGCGCTTCTGTCATACGACACGCTCGAAGAACAGGGGATCAAACGAGCGACGGAGAGTGTCTGTTTCGTGAGGAAGAGGATTCCGTCGCTCTGGATCACGACCGGTCCCCACGACGATCACGGCACGGATAAGGACAGCGTCGATCGCCTCGATGTGGATCAGCTCGAGAAAACGGCGCGACTCGCATACCGGCTCGTGAGAGCTCTTGCCAACGAGAAAACGGGCCACGCCTTCACCCGGTGAGATCTAGGTGAAAACCTTCTTTTCCAGACCGTCGAACGCCGCGGTCACGAGGCTCTCCACATCAAGTGCGCGTTCTGCCGCCTCCACCTCCTCCAGTGACGCCGCGATCCTCGGGTTGCGCGGCTGGAACACGGTGCAGCAATCGGGAAAGGGCTGGATCGAGATGTCGTAGGTGCCGATCTTTCGGGCGAGAGCGATGATCTCGGTCTTGTCGAAGCTGATCAGGGGGCTGAGGACCGGATAGTCGGCCACGGCGCCGATGCAGCGGATGTTCTCCAGTGTCTGCGAAGCCACTTGGCCGAGGCTCTCGCCGGTCACCAGGGCGAGGGCGCCCTCGCGCGCCGCGAGCCTGTTGGCGAGACGCACCATCATCCGCCTGTAAAGCACGGTGCGGAGCGGTTCGGGACAGGCTTGCTTGATCGCCACTTGGATGTCGGCGAAGGGCGCAACGAAGAGCGCCGCACCCCGCTGGAAGTGCGCGAGTCGCTGCACAAGCCCTTCCACCTTGGTCAGGCTGGCGCCCGAGATGAACGGGTAGGAGTGGTAGTTGATGAACAGCATGCGCGCGCCGCGCTTCATGGCAAGCCAGGCGGCCACGGGAGAGTCGATTCCGCCCGACAGAAGGGTCACCGCGTTGCCCAGGCTGCCCACCGGCATGCCGCCCGGTCCTTCGATCCGGCGGGAGAAGAGGAGTGCCTCGTCGCGGCGGATCTCGACGCCAAGAGTGATGCGGGGATTCTTGAGGTCGACCTTCAAGCGTTGGAAGGAGCCAAGCAGTTCGGCGCCGAGGCGGGACGCCACTTCCATGGAGTTGTGACAGAAAGATTTGTCGCTCCTCTGACAGGTGACGCGAAAGGGCACATCGCCTTCTCCTGTGCACTGGGCGAGGGCATCCTCGACCAGATGGGGCGCCTGCCGGGAGATCGTGTCGAGATCGGCAGCGACAGACACACCGGGCGAGACCGATGCCACGCCGAAGACCTCCGCCGTCGCCGCCGCCGCCTTCGGGGGATCGGCCGGATCGCGCACCACGAGCCGGCCATGGGGGTGTTCGACCGGTCCGTGCTGCTGCCCCCGGAGGGCGTGCTTCACGTTGGCCACGAGTGCTTTCTCGAAGTCGGGCCGGTTGCGGCCCTTGAGGCCGATTTCCGAGTAGCGAATCACGATGACCGGTTTGGGTGTCATGGAATCCCCACCTCCCTGAGATAGGCGACCTGTTCGGACAGGACTGTGCAGGTTCGATCGATCTCGGCATCCGCTATCAGATGGGAAAAGGAGAAGCGGATCGTTCCGCGCGCCAAGCGGCTCGATACGCCGAGCGCAAGAATCGCCTCGGAAAGGGAAGAATCGGCCGCGTGACACGCCGAGCCGGCCGACACCATGATGCCCTCTCTCTCGAGGTGATGGAGCAAGACTTCGCCGAGAAGACCGGCGAACGAAACGCTCAGAATGTGAGGCACGTAGGCCGACTCGTTTCCGTTGACGCGTACATCGGAGATCTCGCGCTCGATGAAATCCCTGAGCCGGGTTCGCAGGGAATCGGTCCGCGTCGTTCGCTCGACCCGTGCATCGATGGCGAGGGCGAGCGCCTCGGCAGCGCCGATGATGGCTGCCGGATTCTCCGTGCCCGAACGGCGGTTCCGCTCCTGTCCTCCGCCGGCGAGGAGAGGTTCGATCTCGATCTCCCGGTAGAGGGCGAGGATTCCCGATCCTTTCGGGCCGAAAAGCTTGTGGGCCGACAGGGTGCACGAATCGACACCCCACTGCGCGGGTTCGAAGTCGACGCACCCGATCGACTGGACAGAGTCGAGGTGGAACCAGGTCCGCGGGCTGGCTGATCTGACGACCTGGCCGATCGCGGCAGCGTCCTGGACCGTGCCCACCTCGTTCGATCCGTGAATCACGCAGAGAAGAAGGGTATCCTCCTTCCTGAGCAGGTCCTCGAGATGGTTGAGGTCGATCCGGCCCGACGAGTCGTTGGCGGGGGAGACGACGTCAAATCCCCTCGCGGCGAGAAGAGCCGTCGCCTCGGAGACCGAGGGGTGCTCGAGCCGGGTGGCGATGATCCTCGATTTCTTTCTGCCGGCGGCCAGCCCGCGGATGATCAGGTTGTTCGATTCCGTTCCCCCTGAGGTGAAGATCACTCCCGCCGGCGCAGCGCCGAGGAGGGTGCCGATCCGCTCCCGTGCATCCTCGATCGCCTGCCGCACCTGCTGCCCGAGAGGGTGGGCCGACGACGGATTGGCATAGTGGTCGCGCAGCCAGGGCATCATTTTCTCGAGCACGGCCCGATCGAGGGGGGTCGTGGCGGCATTGTCGAGATAGATCGTATCTTTGTTTTTCATGGTCAATCCTCAAGAGGAGAATAGCGTTCAGTCGTCGGGCTGACAAGGGGCCGGCCCGTCCGGGCGCCGGAGTGAGAAGAGAAAAAAAAGGCGGGAGTACATTTCGCGGAATCGGTTCTTATAATTCCTTAGTGCCGTGGTTCTCTGAAATTGACACTGGATGCAGCAGGAGTGAGAGAGATGTCGATGCCTCTCTTCCGTGCTTTTAACACCAGAGGCAAGTGGACATGAAGATTCTATTCGTCGGTTCCGGATTTCTTCCCGAAAAAGTGGGCGCCATGGAACTGCACATGCAGTTCGCCGCCAAGGAGCTGATCAAGCAGGGGCACGATGTGCTCGTCCTTTGCAGGGGCTACTCCCCCGGTAAGGAGGAGTACGCCGTGGAGAGCACCGAGTTCGAAGGGATTCCGGTGAAGCGCCTGAATCACAAGTTCTCCCGGTGGAACAGCTTCGAGATGATGTACTCCAATCCGGACATCGTCCGGACCTTCGAGGGGATATTCCGCGAATTCGAACCGGACGTGGTTCATATCCATCATCTCTTTGCCCTCACCCTCGATATCGTCGACTATGTCAAGGTGACGGGCGTTCCGCTCGTCATGACCCTCCACGATTACTGGCTCGGCTGCCCGCGGCGGCAGCGGATCACGGCCTCACTCGAAGCCTGTCCCGAGGTGGTCCTCGACAAGTGCGTGCACTGTCTGCGCAGTCTGTGGCCCGCGTTTTTCTCTGCCCGCGATGAGACTCTCTCCAAGGAGCAGGCCGACCGCGAGGACCGACTCCGTCTCGAAAAGTACCACAAGAAAGTCAAGAGCATCCTCGGAAAGGCCGATCGGCTGGTCGCTCCCTCCCGCTTCGTGCAGACGATCTACGCGAGGTACGGGATCGAGCGAAGAGACATTTCGGTCATACCGAGCGGTCTAGATGCGTCGCGTTTCGAGGGTGTCGGCCGGAAACGATCGTCCATCTTCCGGTTCGGCTATCTTGGCCCGGTCATCCCCTCCAAGGGAGTGCATATCCTGATCGAGGCCTTCCAGACGATCGCTGGATCGGATTGTGCGCTCGATATCTGGGGAGAGGTGCTCCCCTTTCACAAGGATACCAACTACGGCCACCGCCTGGCGATCCTCGCCAAGGGGTGGGAAACGTCGATTCATTTCAACGGCCGCTACGACAACTCTCAAGTGGCCGAGATCCTCGCGGCGGTCGACGTGCTCGTCGTCCCCTCTCTCTGGTACGAGGCCTATCCCATGACGATCCAGGAGGCGTTCCTGGCCGGCACCCCGATGATCGTGTCCAACTTCGGCGGACTCTCCGAGGCGGTGGAGGACGAGGAGACCGGACTCTTCTTCAACGTGGGCGACAGCGTCGATCTGGCGAAGAAGATGAAGAGAATCAAACAAGATACCGCCTTGCGGCAGAAACTTGCCGAATCTCCCAAAGATGTCAAATCTGTCGAGGAGAACGTTGCCACCCTGCTCGAAATTTACAATAGTCAAAGGGGTGGTCGGGTCGATGAGTGAAGGCAACCGCTCCTAACGGGCGATCTCTTATTAGGGGGATCGAATTCACAAGAGCGAAAGTGAGACTGAATGAAGCTGTCCGTGGTCATACCTGTTTACAACGAGCGTGAGAGCCTTCTCGAGCTGCTTGAGAAGGTGAGCGCCACTCCCTTCGACAAGGAGATCATTCTCATCGATGACGGCTCCACCGACGGGACGCGGGAGATTCTCGAAAAGATCGACCGGGACGATGTCAAGGTCTTCTTTCACGAGAAGAATGGCGGCAAGGGCGCCGCCATCAGAACCGGCTTCGCCCATGTCGAGGGCGACGTCGTGCTCATTCAGGACGCTGATCTCGAATACACGCCCGACGATTATCCCGTTCTCTTGCAGCCGCTGATCGAACAGAAGGCCGACGTGGTCTTTGGTTCCCGTTTTCAGGGCGGCGTGCATCGGTGCCACCTCTTCTGGCACTGGGTGGCGAACAAGATGATCACCCTTCTCTCCAACATGCTGACCAATCTCAACCTCACCGACATGGAGACCTGTTTCAAGGTCTTCAGAACAGATGTGGTCCGTAAGCTTCACCTCAAATCGAACCGGTTCGGCATCGAGCCGGAAATGACGGCCAAGGTCGCCCGAATGGGTTGCCGTATCTACGAGGTGCCCATCTCCTACTACGGCAGGGATTACTCGGAAGGGAAGAAGATCACCTGGAAGGACGGGTTCGCCGCGATCTGGCACATCATCAAGTTCAATGTTTTCGACCGGAGCATCTGATTCCGGAGGCGCGCATGCCCGGTTCATGCCGAATGACAGCAATCGTGGGGGGGGTCTTCTTGCGGGTGGCGGTCCGTTCGCCCGCCTATATCCTTTTCACCCTTGCGTCGACCGCCGCCGTGGTGGCTGCCACGATCCCCGTCTCTCCCGGAATCGTGGCCGACGAGAGTCACTACCTCGATGCGGGCGCCTCGACCCTTCTCCTGGGAGGTGTCCTTCTCTGCCTCGTTCTGTTGCCCGGCTTGCAGGTCGCGAGCCGCGGCCGGTGGAACGAGGAGACTCTCCTCTCTCTGCCCGTCGATCGCGAAGTCCTCACCTTCGGCGCGTTTCTCGGCTTCGGCGCGGCGCTCGGTGTCTATTTTGCCCTCGGCGGTGGGGCGTACATCTTGACTGCCGTGACGGCCTTTCCCACGGCGGCCCTCGGAAGCCTCCTCCTGTCTGCGGTCTCGTGCCTTCTGCTCGGCCTCGTCGTGGCCGCCATGGTGACCGCCTTTGGTGTGATCCTCGCCCCCCTGCCCGCGCTGATCGCGGTGGTGGCGCTCATCATGGCGGGCCAGGCCGCGGGCCTCTGGCCGGCGGTTGTCTCCCTCGTGCTGCCGCCCTTCGATCTTCTTGATCCCGGTCGCGCGATGAGCGGCATAACGGGCGCCGGCCGGATGCTGGGGCATGGTGTCGTTTGCCTCGGCTTCTATCTCTGCGTGGCGATGGTCGCGCTCAAGGTGCGGCATCCCAAGTAATGAAATAGGGCCCGTTGATCGGGCCCCATGAACTTTTGGTTGAAGATGTGGTTCTTCCATAGAACCGGGCTAGGGGAGAGGTCATCCCTTGCCGAACTGGGGGTGACGTTCTGGTCCGAGATCGACCGCTGGCTGGCCGGCCGCGATGAGCTTGAAGTTTTCGAGCTCCTTGGCGAGCCGCTTCGACGGCCGGTATCCCTCGAGCATGGGCGGCATCTGTTCACCGCTCGGCTTGAGCAGGAGGAATGAGGGAATCACGCTCAAGCCGAACTTGTCGATGACTCCACTGTCATCGGGTCCGATCTTGACGTGGATCATCTCGTTCAGGATCGTCTTGACCGCCTCCTTGGAGAAAACGGCCCGGTCCATGTCCTTGCAGGTCTCGCACGTGGGATCGTGCAGTTCGACCATCACGATTCGGTCTTCGGCGGCGGCCTTCTCGAGGGCGGTGACCAGGTGTGCGGGGTAGCCCTCGGTCGAGACGTCGGCCTGTTTGGTCCCGGCGGGCGTGGCATCGCCCGATTCATTCGTTTCTGTTGCAGCGTTTTTTTCCGTGGATCCGTCCCCTTCGGGAGATTCCTTGGAGCACGCTGTAAATCCCAGCATCAAGAAAGCCAGGACGCATCCGACCGCAAAGAGCGACAAAGTCGCTTTTGAGAATTTTATCATCGATCAAAACTCCAAGATATTTAAGCCTGACTGCAAAAAACCTTTTTGAACCGCTTCGTCGACTCTCTCTGAGAGTCCTACTTGAGGGCTCATCCCTTCCCGAACTTCGGGTGTCGGTCCTTCTTGAGTTCCTTCGGAGGTTTGCCAGCCGCGATCAGCTTGTAGTTTTCGATCTCGCCGGCGAAGCGCTTGGTGGAACGATAACCCTCGAGGACTTCGGGCATCGGTTTGCCCTCGGGGCTGAAAAAGAAGAAGGAGGGTACCACTGAGAGATCGAACTGCTCGATGAGACCTTCGTCGTCGGGTGAGATCTTGACATGAATGAGTTCTGAGAGCGCTTTCTTGATCTCTTTTTTTCCAAAAACCCGGTCCATCTCGGTGCAGGTCGGACAGGTGGCGTCGTGGAGCTCCACCATGACGATTTTGCCCGCGCTCTTGGCTTCGCTCAATGCGGCGGCCACGTGACTGGGAAGGGCCGCGGCTGCTTCAGCCGCGGTCGGTTCGATCGCGCCGTTGTCCGGCTTTTTTTCCGGACCGCCGCAGCTCGATAACCCGAAAAGGAGGAGAAGAGCAAGCAAAGCTGACGAGAGGGAAATATTCGAGGACTTAGATAGGATTGTCATTGAACACTCCGGGAAGTTTCTCTGCGATTGGTATGCGACCGCAGATCGGTCCAAATTTGCAGGCCAATATCGAGAGCTCGAACTCATGAATTCTTAAACGAAAGATATTTGGGGATCAACGGAATAATCGCAAAATGCTCTGATCGAGGCTGCAATTCGCTGCAGAATTTTGCTCGAAAACTATGGAAACCGGGCCGGGCCATGTCTTAGAATAGAACTTTTGATTTCCCAGATCAGAAATGCTCCCATAGGAGCATTTCAAGACTTTGATCCCTCGCCGGCGAGGGACGCTTGCCCTCGATCGCGAGGGACGCCTTCCCTCGATTGCGAGGGACGCCTTTCCTCGATTGCGAGGGACGCCTTCCCTCGATTGCGAGGGACGCCTTCCCTCGATCGCGAGGGACGCCTTCCCTCGATTGCGAGGGACGCTTGCCGGGAAATTTCGTTTTTTTCAAACTGCGAAACGACCTCACGTTTATTTTTGTCGTTTGTCTTTTTAGATAAAGGAGGCGGATTTATGTCTACTCTCAAGGAAAAATTCAAAGCCAAAGCCGATGAACTTGTCCCCAAGCTCAGGGCAGCACTCAAGGAACACGGCGACAAGGTCGTGTCCGAGGTGACGCTCAATCAGGCTTATGGCGGCGCCAGGGGCGTCAAGTGCATGACGTGGGAAGCGTCCCTCCTCGATCCCAACGAGGGAATCCGCTTCCGCGGCTACACCATCCCCGAATGCCAGGAGAAGCTCCCCAAGGCTCCGGGCGGCAGCGAGCCCCTTCCCGAAGGGATGTTCTACCTTCTGCTCACCGGCGACATTCCCACTGACGATGAGGTCAAGGAAGTCACCGAAGAGTGGCGCAAGCGCGGCACTCTTCCCGACTACACGGCCAAGATGCTCGACAGCCTTCCCACTGATATGCACCCCATGACGCAGTTTTCCCTCGGTATCCTGTCGATGCAGAAGGATTCGATCTTCGCGGCCAAGTACCGCGAGGGAATCAAGAAGACCGAGTACTGGGATCCGATGTACGAAGATGTGATGAACCTTCTCGGCCGCCTGCCGGCCCTCGCCGCCAAGGTCTACAATCGCTCTTACAAGGGCGACCAGAAGATCGACGCCGATCCTAACCTCGACTGGGGCGGCAACTTCGCCCGCATGATGGGTTACGAGAACGAGGAGTTCAAGGAACTGATGCGCCTCTATCTCTCGATCCACATCGACCATGAGGGCGGCAACGTGTCGGCCCACACCACCCGTCTCGTCGGCTCGACCCTGTCCGACGCCTTTTACTCCTTGTCAGCGGGCATCAACGGCCTCGCAGGCCCGCTCCACGGCCTCGCCAACCAGGAAGTGCTGCGCTGGATCATGGAAACCAAGGAGAAACTCGGAGGCTCTCCCGACAAGGAACAGCTCAAGAAGTTCCTCTGGGATACCCTCAACTCAGGACAGGTCATCCCCGGTTACGGCCACGCCGTTCTCCGCAAGACCGACCCCCGTTACATGGCCCAGAGAGAGTTCGCCCTCAAGCATCTTCCCGATGACGATATCTTCAAGATCGTGGGCGGCATCTACGAGGTCGCGCCCGACATCCTCAGGGAGCACGGCAAGGCCAAGAATCCCTGGCCCAACGTCGATGCCCACTCGGGCTGCCTGCTCGTTCACTACGGCATGACAGAGTATGACTTCTACACCGTGCTCTTCGGCGTCTCCAGGGCCATGGGTGTGCTCAACGCCCTGATCTGGGAACGCGCTCTCGGCCTGTCGCTCGAGCGTCCCAAGTCGTTTACTTACGGCTGGATGATGGACAACGTGATCAACAAGTAATCTCTCCAATAACCCCAAGCAGCATCCGCAGAGTCCCCACTTTGCGGATGCTGCTTTTTTATGCCCTCATGCGTCGCGCGGTCTGTTTGTTTCCCGAAATCAGAAGCCGAAGAATTAAGAGACGTATTGCGCGCACTGGGAGGGACGTGCAACTTTTTTCGCAACCAGCAGGACCGAAGAGGGAAGACGGTCCTGAAAGGTTGCGAAAAAAGCCGCACGTCCCTCAATCGCTCGAACCGACATTTCAAGTTGCGGCCGTTCTATTTCGTGAAAGAGAAAGAAGCGAGTCGGAGGGGGGCACGAAAAAAGATTCGCACAGTGGGGAACGTGGGATGCCGCGGTCTTTTCTCGAGCTTACAGCCTCTTCTAGTGCGGGGGTAAGATGTGGTGCGCTCCGACTGGCGGTTGGTCGTTTCTTTCCGGGGCATTTCCCGCGGTTTTGTGTCGGCCCGTCCTCGATCTTCGGGGCGGCGCAAAATCGACGGTGCCCCGGAAAGAAATGAACAACCGCCCCAGTGCGCCTATTCGTTTTCGCCTACTCCAATGTGGCTGTAAGCTCGGGAAAAGACCGCCGCGCCAAAATTAGCCGGTGGATAGGCTACTTTTTTGTGCTTCACCATTTGCGAGCGATGGGTCGATAGAAATTATGGAAATAAGTTTGAGAATTTGGATGCCGTGACCCCCTGAGGGTTTTATTCTATTACCTGTGGGGAGCGCAGATAGGATCCCGGGCGGCGGGATTCGATTCCGATCGCGGGAGAAATTGGTTCTCAAATCGAACCGTCTCGTACGGACCGATAATCATGTAATTGTCTGCTCTGTCGTTAGTTAAAAATAGATAAGGCTGAGGGAGGGATCGATGGCCGGTCAAGGAACTGACTACATTTCCCTGGTGACCAAATCTGTGAGCGCCGAAGTTTTCAAGGCTCTCCACTGGGAAGGATCATTTCGCGACTACTTGGATATCGTCCAGGGCGATCCGAAAGTTGCGCGCAACGCTTTTCAGCGGTTGTACGACATGATCTATTCACACGGTCGCAAGGAGACGGGCGATCCAAAGGACAATCGCTGGAGGTATAGCTTCTTCGACGATCTCTACAGCGGTGGAAGGGATGCCATCTTCGGCCTCACCGACGCTCTGATGAGCCTCGTCTCCAACCTCAAATCGGCCGCTCATGGGTATGGCGTTGAAAAACGCGTGCTCCTTCTCCACGGGCCGGTGGGAAGTTCCAAATCGACCATCGCGCGTCTGATGAAGAGAGGTCTCGAGGAGTATTCGCGCACCGGCGACGGCCTCATGTACACCTACGCCTGGCGGATGAACGAGGGCGACGACTGGGTCGATTGTCCCATGCACGAAGAGCCGCTCCGCCTCATCCCGGCCGACGCGCGCGAGAAGATTCTCGAGGATCTCAACGAACGTCACGACATGGAATACAAGATCAAAGTGGAAGGCGACATCTGCCCCTTCTGCCGCGCCAATTTTACCGATCTCATGTCGCGCTACTCGGGCGAGTGGGAAAAGATCCTCGACCACATCAAGGTCAAGCGCCTGCTTCTCTCCGAGAAGGACAGGATCGGTATCGGCACCTTTCAGCCGAAGGACGAGAAGAACCAGGACTCGACGGAGCTCACGGGCGACATCAACTACCGCAAGATCGCGCTCTACGGATCGGACTCCGACCCGCGGGCGTTCAACTTCGACGGCGAGTTCAACATCGCCAACCGGGGCATTGTCGAGTTCATCGAGGTGCTCAAGCTCGACGTGGCCTTCCTCTACGACCTCCTCGGCGCGTCGCAGGAGCACTCGATCAAGCCGAAGAAGTTTCCCCAGACCGACATCGACGAGGTCATCATCGGCCACACCAACGAGCCAGAATACCGCAAGCTGCAGAACAACGAGCTCATGGAAGCCTTCCGCGACAGGACCATCAAGATCGACGTGCCCTACAACACGGTCCTCGATGACGAGATCAAGATCTACGAGAAGGACTTCAACAACTCCGTCATTTCGGGCAAGCACATCGCGCCGCACACGATCGAGGTGGCCGCCATGTGGGCGATCCTCACGCGCCTCGAGGATCCCAAGAACGCCAATCTCACCCTCATGCAGAAGCTCAAGCTCTACAACGGGAAGACACTTCCCGGATTCACCAAGGACAACATCAAGGAGCTCAAGGTCGAGGCGAAACGCGAGGGGCTCGAGGGCATCTCGCCGCGCTTCATCCAGGACAAGATCTCCAACGCCCTCGTCACCGAGACGGGCGAGCCCTGCGTCAATCCCTTCATGGTCATGAACGAGCTCGAAAACGGCCTCAGCCACCACTCGCTCATTACCTCCGAGGAGATCAAGAAGCGCTACAAGGACATGCTCACCATCGTCAAGGAGGAGTACGAGGACATCGTGAAGAACGAGGTGCAGCGGGCGATCTCGGCCGACGAGGAATCGGTCTCCCGCCTCTGCGGCAACTACCTCGACAATGTCAAGGCCTACACGCAGAAGGAAAAGATCAAGAACAAGTACACCGGCAAGGACGAGGATCCCGACGAACGCCTCATGCGGTCGATCGAGGATAAGATCGGCATCTCCGATACGCGCAAGGACGACTTCCGCAGGGAGATCATGAACTACATCGGCGCCCTCGCCGTGGAAGGCAAGACCTTCACCTGGCGATCCAACGAGCGGCTTCAGAAGGCGCTCGAGCTCAAGCTCTTCGAGGACCAGAAGGACACGATCAAGCTCACGAGCCTCGTGTCGACCGTGGTGGACAAGGATACCCAGGAGAAGATCGACGTGGTCAAGTCGCGGCTGATCCGGAACCATGGTTACTGCGATATCTGCTCCACCGATGTTTTGAACTTCGTCGCCAGCATCTTTGCCAGGGGCGACGCCAAGGAAGAGAGCTGAGACTTTGCGGAGTGACGCGGCATGGTTCGGAAGATAGACAAGGACAAGGCCCGGTTCGACAAGATCATCAGGGGGCGGATCAAGAAGGACCTCAAGAAATACATCACCGGCCGCGAAATGATCGGCCGCAAGGGGCGCAACATCGTCACCATTCCGGTGCCCCAGATCGAACTTCCCCGGTTTCACTACGGCAACAACGAGCAGCAAGGCGTCGGCCAGGGAGAGGGCGAGCAGGGCACGCCTCTCGAGGGCGAAGGCGGAAAGGGCGCTGCGGGCGATTCGCCCGGGCAGCATGTTCTCGAGGTGGAAGTCACCCTCGAGGAGATGGCCCAGATCCTCGGCGAGGAGCTCGAACTCCCCAGGATCGAACCGCGCGGTAAGAGTCGCATCATGGCCGCCTCGGGACGCTACTCGGGCATTCGCAGGGTGGGACCCGAGTCGCTGCGCCACTTCAAACGCACCTACCGCCAGGCGCTCAAGCGACAGATCTCGATGGGCACTTATGATCCCGACGATCCGATCATCGTTCCGATCAGGGACGACACACGCTACCGTTCATGGACGGAGCGGCAGAATCCAGACAACAATGCGGTGATCATCTACATGATGGACGTCTCAGGATCGATGGGGCGCGAGCAGAAGGACGTGGTGCGGCTCGAGGCCTTCTGGATCGACACCTGGCTCAGGTCGCAGTACAAGAACATCGAACGGCGCTTCATCGTGCACGACGCGGCCGCGAAGGAGGTCGACGAAAAGACCTTCTTCCACCTCCGGGAGTCGGGCGGGACCAAGATCTCTTCGGCCCTCGAACTTTGCACGAATCTGATCGAGGAAAAGTTTCCGCCTCTCGAATGGAACATCTACCCCTTTCATTTTTCCGACGGAGACAACTGGAGCGGACGCGACACGGAGAAGTGCATCGACATCCTCAACGACAACCTTCTTCCCGTGAGCAACGTCTTCTGTTACGGCCAGGTCAAGTCGGCTTACGGATCGGGGCAGTTCAAGCGGGACCTGGACAAGGTCTTCAAGGAAGACGAGCGGGTCATCACTTCGGATATTCCCGATCGCGACGCCATCATGGACTCGATCAAGGATTTTCTCGGGAAGGGCAAATGAGCATCGAATCGGAAATCAGGCGGATTCAGGTCGAGGTGGAGGGCTATGCGCGCGCTTACGGCCTCGACTTCTTCGAGACGATCTTCGAGATTCTCGAGTTCGACGAGCTCAACGAGGTGGCCGCCTACGGCGGCTTTCCCACGCGTTACCCTCACTGGCGCTTCGGCATGGAGTACAACCAGCTCACCAAGGGCTATGCCTACGGCCTCCAGAAGATCTACGAGATGGTGATCAACAACGATCCCTGCTACGCCTATTTGCTCAAGTGCAACCACCTCGTCGATCAGAAGATCGTCATCGCCCATGTCTACGGGCACTGCGACTTTTTCAAGAACAACGCCTGGTTCTCGAAGACCGACCGCAAGATGATGGACAACATGGCCAATCACGGAACGCGCATCCGCAAGTTTTGCGAGCAAGTCGGCCAGGAGACGGTGGAAGACTTCATCGACTATTGCCTCACTCTCGACAACCTCATCGACCCGCATGCGCCCTTCATTCGGCGCGCCACGGCCGAGGATCGTTTCTCCCCCCAGGGCGGTGTGACCAAGCTCAAGGCGAAACGCTACATGGAACGCTACATCAACCCGGCCGACAAGATCCGGGAGGAGAGACAGCGCCACATGCAAGCGGCGGCGCGGAAATCGAAGTTCCCTTCCGAGAGCCAGAGAGACGTTCTTCAGTTCCTGCTCAACTGCGCTCCGCTCCAGCGGTGGCAGCAGGAGGTCTTGTCGATCATTCGCGAGGAAGCCTACTACTTCACCCCGCAGGCGCAGACAAAGATCATGAACGAGGGTTGGGCGAGCTACTGGCACTCGACGATCATGACCCAACAGATTCTGCGCGATTCCGAGGTGGTCGACTATGCCGACCACCATTCGGGCACGCTCGGCACGCGGCCCGGCCAGATCAATCCATACAAGATCGGAATCGAACTCTTCAGGGATATCGAGGATCGCTGGAACAAGGGCCGCTTCGGCAAGGAGTGGGAAGACTGCGACGATCTCTATGAGAAGCAGACCTGGGATAAGCACCTCGGTCTCGGGCGGGAAAAGATCTTCGAGGTCAGGCAGGTCTACAACGATGTGACCTTCATCGACACCTTCATGACGCCGGAGTTCATGGAGACACAGAAGCTTTTCGTCTACAAGTACAACCCGCGCACCGGACAGAACGAGATCGCCAGCAGGGACACGGAACAGGTCAAGCAGAGCATCCTCTTCTCCCTGACCAACTTCGGGCAGCCCTACATCTACGTTTACGATGGAAATTTCCAGAATCGCGGAGAACTGCTCCTCGAGCACAGGTGGACGGGCCTCGAGTTGCAGATGAACCATGCCGCCGATACACTCAAGAGTCTACTCGCGCTCTGGCAGCGCCCGGTCCACATCGCCACCTACCTCGGCGGAAAGCGTGTCTTACTTTCCTATAACGGAAAGGAACTAAAGACGACCGAAATCGATGCCGAAAGGAAGGAGAAGAAGGAGGAGGAAAAGGCCGAGCAAAAGAGCTAGGCTGATCGAGGGGAGCCTACTGGCCGAAGGGGGAAAAGGGCATGTTTCCACTGCGCGATTCAAATAGCTACAAGACCTTTCCGCTCACGACCTTCAGCCTGATCGTCATCAATGTCGTTGCCTTTCTTACCTTCAAGTTCCGCCTGTCGGGCGATATCGAACTGCTCCAGGGGTTGACTCTCGTTCCCGGCAAGATGGAATGGTGCGTGGCCAACATCCAGTTGATTACCCAGAATCCGGGCGTCTTTATCCACTCTCTGATCCAGCCCTTCTTCGCGTCGATGTTCCTCCACGCCGACTGGCCCCATCTTCTCGGCAACATGTGGTTTCTGTTCGTCTTCGGGAGGGCGGTCGAAGGCCGTCTCGGGTCGTTCGGGTTTCTCGGTTTCTACCTCACCTTTGGCGTGGCGGCGGGACTCTTTCATGTGATTGTCACTCTCGAGATGGATAGCCAGGCGCTCAACCTGCTCGGATCGGTTGTCCAGATGGACGGGATGGGCAAGATGATTCCCGTGGTGGGCGCCTCGGGAGCGATCGCCGGAGTTCTGGGCGCGTACTTTTTTCTCCATCCCCTTGCTCGTATTCTCGTCTTTTTTCCGCCATTCTTCCTTTTTCATATCCCCGCGCTCATCTTCATAGGATTCTGGTTCGCCTATCAGATGATCAGCGCCAACGCAGTGACATGCGAATCGGTAGTCTACTGTGGTGTGGCGTGGTGGGCCCACATCGGCGGATTTCTGGCGGGGCTGGCGCTTATCTCCATATACCATCTCTTCAAATCCGACCAGTCTCCCGAACCGCGCAACGCCTGATTCAGACGCCTGACCAAAGGCCTGGCGATTCGGTTGGCCCGCGGGCCAAAAATGAAAAGGACCGTCGAATGACGGTCCTTTTTCGAGTTGAACTTCAGAGTTCGTGAGAGCGACTACTTCTTTTTCTTCTTCTTCTTCTTCTTCGTGGCCTTCTTCTTGGTCGCCTTCTTCTTCGTGGCCTTCTTCTTCGTGACCTTCTTCTTGATGACCTTCTTCTTGGTCGCTTTCTTCTTCGCTGCCATAATGAACACTCCTTACTAAAAAGAATATGGTGTAGAAGAGGAACATTTCCTCTCGACAGCGCCAGTTTGTGTACGAGCTTGTTGGCGGCTCATCGTCGTTTTCTGTTCTTCAGGGTTGTTCCGTCTCAGGAGTGTCGGAGGTATTCGCTCTTGAACTCCGACGGAAGAGAGAAACGAGAAAGACTACCAACCAACTTTATAATCGGTGATCCTACATAAAAAGTGAGAGAAAATCTCTAAATTTTCATTCTCCAAATGGTTCTAACAACCTTCGTTGAAGATAGGTCACCGCAGTCTTCCTAAGTAAAATTTACTGCACGCGATGCAATGAGCAAAAACAGGTCTTGTGAAGGCCCGATTTTAAAGGCTTCCCAGAGGTCGATGCGGAAGGTTGCTCAACAAGCACTCTCGAAGTAACTCTGCTGTCGATGTTGTCGGCATGTTAGGATCGCGTGAAAAAAAAATGAGACAACTCAACACCGAAGCGCGCGCATTGAGAAAAAAGTGTCGAGTCACTTCTTCCAAGAATCAGAGAGTGGATTCTGTTTTATAGAGACACGACTCGTCTTGGAAAGACACGACTCGTCTTGGAAAGACACGACTCGTCTTGGAAAGAAAGAAAGGCCGTGGTCATGTTCGAAATAGAAAACGATGAACGGTGGATGCGCCTCGCGATCAAGGAAGCTGAAGCGGCCGAAGAGAACGACGAAGTGCCGGTGGGCGCCGTCTTCGTTTCGGAGGGAAAGTTGATCGTACGCGCGCGCAACCAGTGCGAACTTTTGAAAGACCCGACCGCCCACGCCGAGATGATCGCTCTCACTCAGGCATGCGCCGCGCTCAGTTCGCAACGCCTGAACGGAGTCGATGTTTTTGTTACCAAGGAACCGTGTGTCATGTGCGCGGGCGCGTTGGTCCATGCCAGGGTCAGCCGGGTCATCATCGGAGCACGGGATGAGAAAGCCGGCGCCTGCGGAACAGTGCTGCAGGTGATCGCCAACGACAAACTCAACCATCGCGTGCCCGTCACATTCGGTCTTTTCGAGGAAGAGTGCCGCGCACTGCTGCAGAGGTTTTTCTTGAAGAAGAGAGGATCGGGCCGTTCCAGGTGAGAGGTGGGATGAGTCAACTCTTTCGGCGCATCAACATGTTTCCAAACAAAGAGTTGAGCCGATATCGCTTCCGATCGAGGCGAATAAAAAAGAGAAAAGGGTTGAGCCAAAAGCGGGAATACTTAATAGTTACCCGTTTCGAGAATCGAGGTCTCATCGCGTGCCCCGCAAGGGCATCGCGACAGATCCGACGATTCGATATCGATTGAAAAAGCAATGAGCGCGGAGAGGTGCCGGAGTGGTCGATCGGGGCGGTCTCGAAAACCGTTGATCCAGAGATGGGTCCGGGGGTTCGAATCCCTCCCTCTCCGCCAATCATACACTCGGAGAGGTGTCTGAGTGGCCGAAAGAGCACGCTTGGAAAGCGTGTAGGTGGGTATCCCCTGCCTCGCGGGTTCGAATCCCGCCCTCTCCGCCAGGCAATAAGCGGCCTGCACACACTGGTGTGGGGGTTGCCGATGATAGAAGCGATCAGCGGATCGCCGGCTTCTTTGACAGAAATTTGAAAGCCGTGCAGCCGGGACGTTAGAGGTGTCCTGTACCCGAAATCCTCTTTATGCGGGGGTGATGCCATTTTGAGGGTTGGCCCGAATCGTTTCGAACTCGGACCGACAGTGTTGAAGAATGAGGCCTTTAACGGTGGGGCGGTGTGAATCTGGTCAGGCCCTGACGGGAGCAGCCATAAGCATTGAGCCTCAGGTGTGAGAGTGTCCTCGGACTGAGCTGTCGCCCCTGTTTCGAGCGTTTCGGACTTCACGAGGAATGGCGCACGGCTCTTATAATTTCACGGCACTATTTCGGATCGATCATGTCATACCTTGTTCTTGCTCGAAAATACCGCCCCGAAACCTTCAGCGATGTGGTGGGTCAGGATTCGGTGACGAGAACGATCCGTAATTCGATCGAACATGAACGCATCGCGCACGCCTTTCTTTTTTCCGGCCCGCGCGGCGTGGGGAAGACCTCGATGGCGCGCATTCTGGCCAAGGCTCTCAACTGCCAGACAGGTCCCACGATCGAACCATGCCTCGAGTGCCAGCCGTGCCGTGAGATCGCCGCGGGAAGCGCCATCGACGTGGTCGAGATCGACGCCGCGTCCAACACGGGCGTTGACAACATACGCACACTGCGGGAGAACGTGCGCTACACGCCGGCTGCGGGACGATTCAAGATCTACATCATCGACGAGGTGCACATGCTGTCGGGCGGTGCTTTTAATGCACTACTCAAGACACTCGAGGAACCGCCCGAACACGTCAAGTTCATCTTTGCCACTACCGAGCAGCAAAAACTTCCCGAAACCGTGCGCTCGCGCTGCCAGTGCTACGAGTTCCGCCGGATCTCGACAGACGACATCGCCGCGCGCCTCGAGTCGATCCTTGAGAGCGAAGGCCTCTCGTTCGATCGCGGAGCGTTGCACAGGATCGCCGCCTACTCGCGGGGCGGGATGCGCGACGCCCAGTCCCTGCTCGATCAGATCATCGCCTACGGTAGCGGTAAGGTCACCATCGATGGCGTGAGCGAGATGACAGGATGCCTCTCGCCCGAAGCGTTGACCGAACTGGTCGACGCCATTCTCGATGAGAAGCTCGCCGCCTTGCTCGACATGGTCGAGTCTTTCTTTGCGGCCGGGACCAGGGCCGAAGACCTATTCCGGGAGTTGATCAACCACTTCCGTCTATTGATGGTTCTCCTGTCCGGCGCGGGAGGGGTCGATCTGAGTTCGGCCGGAACGGACGAGAAGACACTGAAGAAACAGGCGGAGAAAATCGAGCTCGACAAGATTTTGGTATTGCTGCAGATCGCGCTTCACTCGCTCAGGCAGTGCCGGTTTTTCGACGACGATCGGATTCTGGCCGAGGTTGCGCTGGTCAAGATGGCGCGCGTCTCGACCACCCTGTCGATTGCAGATGCGATCGACATCCTCCGTGAGGCGCCGGGGGCGGCGGGCAGCGCCGGCGCGGCAGCCCGTCCCGCGCGGCCCGCGCTCACGCGGCCCGCATCCGCACCCGGTCGGGCTGTTCCACAGCCCGCATCCAGTCGGGCCGTTCCATCGAGCGGCAGCACGCAGGCTCGCGAGGCGCAGGGCCGACCGAACCGTCCAGTCGAGCAGGCGCCGTCGCAACCGCTCACGATTCCGGCCGGCCAGGACAAGGAACTCAAAGATCTCTATGGCCGGCTCCTCGACGCCGTGGAAAAAGAATCGAAGACCACGGCCTTCGGTTTGAAGAACTTCGAGCCCCTTCGTCTCTCCGAAGATGTCTTCTTCCTGAGCGATACGCGAGAAAGGGGCGGGAAAATAATGAGCCCGGAAGATTCCGACGTGGCCGCCTTGTTGAGAAGAGTGTCGCTTCAGATCACCGGCCGGACTCTCGAGTTCAGAATCGAGCGGACCAAGAACACTTCGAATTCGGACGCGGTGCCCCCGGCGGTGGAAAAGACGAGGGAGATGCTCAACGGCAAGATTATGTTTGAGAGAGGCTCGATCAGGAGCGAACAGCTCAAGGAGACACCATGACAGGTATGGGAGATTTTTCCAATCTTCTGAAGCAAGCGCAGAAGATGCAGAAAGAGATGGGCCGCATTCAGACCGAACTCCGCGAGAGAGTTGTCGAGGGTACGGCGGGTGGGGGCATGGTCAAGGTCCACGTGAACGGTGCGCAGGAAGTCCTGTCGATAAAAATAGATCCCCAGGTCGTTGATCCCGACGACGTGGATATGCTCGAGGACCTCGTGACGGCGGCGGTGAAACAGGGCTTGAAGAACGCGAAGGAACTGTCGGAGAGCGAAATGGCCAAGCTCACCGGCGGCATCAACCTGCCCGGCCTCTTCTGATTGCGCGCGTCGGCTCATAAATCATTTCGAAGCGTTCCAAAATAGGGCACCTCATCGGATATAATCTTTAGTGCCTTGGACTTTGCCCATGGCACGTCCTCACCGGGGTTTCTTTCGGACCCTGCCGGGGCGATCCCGTGACAACGGGATTTGGTTTACCGGACAGAGTCGGTTTACCGGACAGAGTCGGTTTACCGGACAGAGACAGGAGAAAAGGATTTGGCTTATCCCGATGTTTTGAATCGGCTCATCGAGGAACTGAAAAAGCTCCCCGGTATCGGCTCCCGCACGGCCGAACGGCTTGCTCTGGCGATTTCGCGCTACTCGGTCGAAGACGCCATCGAACTCGCCGACTCGGTCAGGAATGTCGCCCGCGGCTTGCGCTGCTGTTCGCTCTGTTACAATACATCGGAAAACGATCCCTGCTCGATCTGCAGCGACACAACGCGCGAGCGGGACAAGATATTGGTCGTCGAAGGACCGTCCGACCTCAATGCTTTCGAGAATGCCGGTTGGCGCGGTCTCTATCATGTTCTTCAGGGTCGGATCGATCCCGTGGAAGGGATTCTGTCCGAGCACCTGACTGTGGACGCTTTGAAAAAGAGGGCCCGTTCCGACGAGATCGCCGAGGTGGTGATCGCCACGAGTCCCGATTACGAGGGAGATGGAACAGCGCTGGTTCTCTTGAAGGAATTGAAGGAGACGGACAAGACGGTCTCGCGCATCGCCCGTGGAGTTCCCACGGGACGGAGCATCGAGTACGCCAACAGCGCCATCTTGAGCGACGCGCTCGATGGCCGCACCCGCGTCTCCTAACGGTCAATCGGAAAAGATGAAGCTGGAACTCCAACAAAGCCTGAGACCTGAGCTTCGGCTCAAGATGTCTCCCCTGCTGATCCAGAGAATCGAGATCCTTCAGCTCTCGTCTCTCGATCTCAAGGAGATGATCCAGCAGGAGCTCATGGAGAACGAAGTCCTCGAGATCGAGGAGCCGGTTGAGGACAAGAGCCTTCTCAAGGAGAAGGAGAAGGAGCTTCCAGGCGACGAAAACAAGGTCGACGAAGACCTGGAACGATACTCCTCTCTGGCAGCCGCGGAAGAAGACGCGAGGGAGTGGAGGAGTGCCAAGCGCTACGACGGCGAACCCGACCCCAAACTGGAGGCGATGAAGAATACCGCCTCGAAAACAATCACTCTTCAGGAGAACCTCAAAAACCAGCTCGACCTCACCGAAGCTGACGCCGAGTTGCTCAAACTCGCCGAAGATATCATCTTCAATATCAATGAGAGAGGCTATCTACTCTATTCGCTCGAGGAGATACTCATCTCCGTGGACGCCGAGGTTTCCCTGAGCAGGATGGAAGAGGCCCTCGATCTCGTCCAGTCCCTCGAGCCGCGCGGTGTGGGAGCGCGAAATCTCCAGGAATGCCTCTTGCTGCAGTTCGACGAGTCGATGCCCAACTACCACCTCATGCGCAAGCTGATGCTCAACCACATGGAGGACGTGTCGAAGAACCGGCTTCCCAAGGTGGCGCGCGACCTGGGAGTGCCTCTCGCCACGGTCCAGAAAACGATCCACAACATCGCGCAACTCGATCCGATTCCGGGGCGCAGTTTCCGCAGGGACGAAGTCCCCTATGTCAATCCCGACGCGGTAGTGGAATTGATCGAGGGCAACTACGAGATCCGACTCGAGGACAGTTACTACCCGAGGCTGTCCGTGAATCCCGCTTACCTCAGAATGGCGCGCGACAAGAGCCTCGACTCCAAGCTGCGCAAGCACGTGCAGGGCAAAATCGAATCGGCCAAGTGGCTCGTCGAGTCGATCGTGCAGAGAAAGAGCACACTGCTGCGCGTCGTCACCGAGATCATCGAACACCAGAAGGATTTCCTCGACCACGGTTCGAAGATGCTCAAGCCGCTCAAGATGCAGGATATCGCCGACATCGTCGGCATTCACGTCTCGACCGTCAGCCGGGCGATCTCGGACAAGTACATTCAAACACACAGGGGGATCTTTCCCCTGAAATACTTCTTCACAGGCGCCACCCGCTCCGATGATGGAACGATCGAATCGCGTGTCAGCGTCAAGCAGAAGGTGAGAGAGATCATCGACAGCGAGGACAAATCGCACCCCCTGTCCGACCAGGATATCGTCAAGAAACTCAAAGAGGCGGACGGCATCAACATCGCCCGGCGGACCGTGACCAAGTACCGCAAAGCGCTCAATGTTCCCTCGTCGAGGGAGAGGCGTGTCTATTGAAAACGGCCGAACAGTAATGGCTGAAGCAAATCGCTGGAAGTTGACTTGCGCTTATGACGGCACAGGCTTCAGCGGTTGGGAGAGACAGGCTCAGGGGGAGCGGACCGTTCAGGGAACGCTCGAGGCTGCCCTCGGGCAGCTCACCGGCGAGCGGGTGAAAGTCATTGGAGCGAGCCGGACCGATGCGGGCGTACACGCCCTCGGCCAGGTGGCGGTCATTGACGTAGCGCCCCGCTGGGGGAGGGAGGAACTGGTCAGAGCGATCAATGCTCTCATACCCAACGATCTGCGCATTGTGGACGCCGAATCACGGCCTTCCGACTTTCACCCCCGCCGCGCCGCCTCGCGGAAGACCTATTTTTACCAGATGATCGAAGGACGATTCGCCGATCCCTTTCGCGACCGCTATGTGTGCCGTCTCGGCTCGCTTCCGGCGCGGGAGCGGTTGGCGCAGGCGGCGGCTCTGTTGACGGGCCGGCGCGATTTTGCCGCTTTCATGGCGGCTGGATCGCAAGTGAAGTCCACGGTGCGCCATCTGTCGGCCGTCCGGGTCCAGAGCGGCCGCGACTGGCGAAGAGTCTTTTTCACGGCCGACGGCTTTCTGTACAAAATGATCCGAAACATGATCTCGTTGATCGTGGCGGTCGCGTCCGATGCCCTCTCCGCCAAAGAGGCCGGCGAAATCGTGGCGGCTGGAGACAGAACAAAGGCTCCTCCCACCTTCCCTGCGCGGGGGCTATTTCTCTGGAAAATCCGCTATGAAAACGAGTAATAATCGCTCATTTCGCTTTTTTGCCGGTCACGGGTCTCGAAATTTCGAAATAAAAGGGGACTTGCGAGCCCGGATGTTAAAGGTTTTAATCCTCAACAAAGGCTCTTTGCATGCAGAAGCGGCGGAGAATCGGACGTAATGACTTGCGGTTCGCAAGGATTTGGCTGGTTGCGGGAGCTCTGAGAGGAGCTTCGCTCAAAATCGTAACGCATATATTTTCAGGAGGATGGCTTGAACATTTCAATTACCTGCCGGCACGAGTACAAGACCAACGAGGTCAAGAACTACGCCCAGGAAAAGGTTAAGAAGCTGGGCAAGTTCTTCAAGAACATCACCAAGATCGAAATCGTCATGGACATGGAAAAGGACCAGCACTCCGCCGATGCCCTGATATCGGTTTCGAGAGGAACGAAGCTCGTCGGCAGCGTACAGCACGAGGATCCTCTCGCGGCCATCGATCTCGTTATTGACAAGATGGAAAGACAGCTCGTACGCTTCAAGGAGAGGCTCAAGGACCATCGGGGCGGCCGCCGCGGCGGTGAACAGAGTCTCGATAACGCCGGTATCGATCAATCAGATTTGGACGATGCCGACATCGACGATTGATCTCCTTTACGGAGCTTGAAAATCAGGAAGACAGAGCCGGCGGGAGGCACCCGTTGAGCTGGATCTGTAGTCGTAGTGTCATACTTTGAGAGGCTCACATGAATCATCTCGATCTCTTCAAGGAAAAGAACATCATCGCCGAGCTGCAAGAAACCGACAAGCGGGGTGTGCTCGAGGAAATGGTCGACTATGCGGTTTCGAGCAACCTTCTTGCGAAAACCAAGAAGAAGCCGGTGATTGAAGCGATCATGGCGCGTGAGCAACTGGGATCCACAGGCCTGGGAAACGGGATTGCCATTCCCCACGTCAAGATCAAGGGATTCCAGGGTGATATGTCGCTCATCGGGCGGTCTACGCGGGGTGTTGATTTCAAATCGATTGACGGTGAGCATGTCAGCATCTTTTTCATGATCGTCTCGTCCTCGGAAGATGCCGAGAAACATCTCAGCATTCTGCAGTGGATATCGGGACTCGCCAGGCACCGGGATTTCAAGAGTTTTGCCTTAGGTGCTGCCGATGCCAAAGAGATTCTCGGCATCCTTAGAGAAATCGGTAGCTGAGTCCGGATCTCGATAGACATCGTCTCTCCGCAGATCGAGCTGGAGTGTCTGAAATTGCATAAAGTCGTCGTAGTAATTCCCAACAAGGCCGGGCTTCACGCCAGACCGATCAGCCAGTTCGTCGAGATCGCTTCGCGATTCCAGGCTTCCCTTGCCGTTTCGTGCAACGGGCGGGAGGTGGATGGAAAATCGATCCTCCAGTTGATGACCCTGGCTGCAGCTTGCGGGAACGAACTCGAACTCGAGAGCAATGGTGTGGACGCTGAAGAGATGCTCAAATCGCTCGAGAATCTCATTAAAGCCGGCTTTCACGAGGATTGATTTCTGTCTGGTCGGCGCTCATGGCTGCAAAGCACCAATACTGGTTTGACTATTCCAAAGAGGGTAAGGCTTCTTTCCATTCCCACCTCGAGACGGTCCGGATTTTCAAAAGGGCTGTGAGACGATCGGGGCTCGATGTGCGTTTCACCTCCGGCTTCAATCCCCACATCCGGTTCTCCACACCCAACGCGCTTCCCGTGGGGCTCGCCGTTCGCGCAGAGCGCTTCGCCCTCTGCTTTTCGCGCGCCTACGATCCGCTCGATATAGCCCGGACAATCAACGGTTGCCTGCCGGACGGATTCCGGGTAAAAGCCGTGCCGAATGCCGCGGAGGACCGAGCGCTCGAAGGAGAGTTCGAGATCTGTTTCTCGGGGGATCTCGACGCAGTGCGCGAGGCGGCCGGTCTCTGGTTGAAGCAGGAAGCGATCGTGCCTGACAGAAGGAAAAACGAGGACGAAGGGATCGGTTTGAACCGCTATGTCGAACGGATCGATATCGAAGCCGGTCGGATGGTGATTGGAATCGTTCCCCGTGACGGCAAATTTCCGAGATTGAGTGAACTTCTCAATCGATTTTACGCGATGCGCAACTACATCGAATCGCCGTTCCGGATTCATGGCGTGACTCGCCTATGAACAGAGATCGTCTCGCCGAGATCGTCTCGCCGAGGCAGACCTGACGGAACGCGTGCTGGATCAAGAGGCTTGAAATGATGAAGCGGATAATACTGATCAACGCGACCGAAGAAGAGGAGAGCCGTGTCGCTCTGCTCGACGACGGCGCTCTCCAGGAGTTCTACATCGAACGCCCCTCGGCGGGAACCGTTCTGGGGAACATCTACAAGGGCCGTGTCGCCAATATCGAGCCGAGCATCGGAGCTGCTTTTGTCGAGATAGGCGGGTCGCGCAATGGATTTCTCCATGAATCCGATCTCAATCCATCGCTTTTCGACAAACCCAAGGAGGATCAGAAGAAGAAAAAGAAGAAGGCGGCCCGGACGAGCAAGGACGAGGACGCGAAGAAGGAGAATTCGAAGGCCAAGTCCAAGGGTCCCAACAGGATCAACACGCTCCTCAAGGTGGGACAGGAGCTGATCGTTCAGGTTTCGAAGGACGGCATCAGCGACAAGGGCCCGACGCTGACGACCTATATCAGTCTCCCAGGGCGCTTTCTGGTTTTCATGCCGGGCGTGACCAAGCAAGGGATTTCGCGAAAGATCGATGACGAGACCGAGCGCGAGCGCCTCAAGGGACTCGTTTCCGAGCTCGTTTCCGAGGACGGGATCGGACTGATCGTGAGAACAGCCGGAGCCAATCAGCTCAAGAAGGAACTCCAGAAGGATTTTCGCTACCTGACCAATATCTGGAACGACATTCAGAACAAGAGCCTCAGCCTCGCCTCTCCATCTCCACTCTACAAGGAGAACGATCTCGTCATCCGCGTGCTGCGCGATATCTTTTCCAACGAGGTCAGTGAGGTACTCGTCGATTCGAAGAACGTCTACGAACGCGCCGGCGAGTTCATGAGAGCCGTTCTGCCGCGTCACGTCGAAAAGGTTCGGCTCTACAAAGGCGCCAAGCCCCTCTTTGATCGCTACAAACTGGAAAAGGAACTCGCCTCCGTGCTTCAGCCGCGCATCCAGCTCGAATCGGGCGGCTCCCTTTTCATCGAGCAGACCGAAGCGCTCGTGGCGATCGACGTGAACTCGGGCAAGTTCAAAGGGGGCGAACTCGAGGAGACCGCCTTTGCGATCAACATGGAGGCATCCCAGGAAATCGCCCGTCAGATCCGGCTTCGCGACCTTGGTGGATTGATCATCGTCGATTTCATCGACATGCTCAAAGCCGAGCACCGGCGGGCGGTGGAAAAGGAATTCAGGGACGCCCTGAGGAACGATCGCGCTCGAATCAAGCTGGCGCGCATCTCGCCCTTCGGAGTGATCGAGGTCACGCGGCAGCGTGTCAGGCCGAGTCTGGAGAGTTTCGTATATGAAAAATGTCCCCACTGCAAGGGGACGGGATTCGTGGCCACCTCGGAAACGACGAGTCTCAACATCGTCCGTAAGATCAGGCTCTGGGTCATGCAACACAGGGGCGACACGATCCGGATCCGCGTCAACTCCCGCATGGCCGAATACATTCAAAACTCCAAGCGCCGGCTGATCCTGAGCCTTGAAGAGAAGTATAGAAAAAAGGTTATGATCATCAGTGATCCGAACTTACCTCTTGAGGGGATTCACCCCGACAAGGAGGAGACGCACGATAAAGGTCAGGGCAGACTCTTCAAGGATGACGCCCGAGCATGATCGGAATCACCTTCATGGTCTCGCGCGCATCTTG
>CAYXGI010000005.1:61778-63547 GCA_964464495.1 uncultured Phycisphaerales bacterium | reverse complement strand
CGCGTCCTCGCGCGCATCTTGCGCGTCCTCGCGCGCATCTTGCGCGTCCTCGCGCGCATCTTGCGCGTCCTCGCGCAAGTGCGTGAATTTCTCCTCTTTGGAGAAAAACACTTGCATTGGGCCCGCTTCCATTTATGATTATTGCCTTTTGGCGACTCGTCTGAAAAGTTGGAGACAGAGTCGAGTTAGGAAATTGGATTTTCAGCAGCGAAGTCGTCATAACGACTTCTGGCAATTGGAGTTGGCGTCGTGGTAGCAATCATTAGCGACAGAGGTCGCCAGTTCATGGTTCGCAAGGGCGATTCGATCCTCGTCGATCGTAAAAAGATGCAGGCCGGCGACGAAATAAAATTCGACCAGGTGCTGAGTATCGAGGGCACGATGGGGACCCCTTTCGTCGAGGGAGCGTCGGTGACCGGCGTGGTCCAGGGAGAAGTGAAAGGTCCCAAGATCTACGTGCAGAAATTCAAACGGCGCAAGGACTATCGCCGCCGTTTCGGACACAGGCAGAAATACACGCGTGTCGAGATAACAGACATCGTCTCTTGAGGTTAGATCGACTTGCCGCGAGCCGGCACCCGGCTGCGCGCTCAGGCTGATCCGGCCATCCTGACAGGAAGAAACGCAATGGCTCATAAAAAAGGACAAGGTTCCTCGAGGAACGGCAGAACGTCAAACCCCCAGTTCCGGGGTATCAAGAAGTACGCTGGCGAAAAAGTGAGTGCAGGTACGATTCTGGTGCGGCAGTGTGGAACCAGATTCAGGCCGCACACGAACGTGGGACTCGGCAAGGACTACACCCTTTTCTCTCTCGTCGACGGCGTGGTGAACTACCACTCCCGCCGGAGAATCTCGGTCTCACCGTTCGACTCGTAAGAGGCACTGACGAGCCTGAGTCGGAACTTTCGCACTCAGCGGGCGGCATCTGATTAACGGGGACGGTCGATTGAAATGGACTCGGCCCTGACAAGACAGCTTGAAAAACCTCCACGATGCGGAGGTTTTTTTTCTGACTGGGAGCGTCATGTTCAAAGATGAGGTCGTGATCCACGTGAAATCGGGAAAAGGCGGAGCGGGGATCGTTTCGTTTCGCAGGGAGAAGTACGAGCCCAAGGGGGGGCCCGATGGCGGCGACGGCGGCAAGGGGGGCGACGTCGTATTTATCGGCGACCCGCAGATCGGGAGCCTCGGCGGCTTTCATGACAATCAGAAATTCGTGGCGGAGAACGGCCGCCCCGGCGGGTCAGCCAAGAAATCCGGCCGTGGGGGGCAGGACCTCGTGTTGAAGGTTCCACCAGGCACGATCATCAAGGACCGGGACCGCGGCCACACACTCAAGGACATCGATCAGGCCGATCGAGAGTTCGTGTTGATCAAGGGAGGCACGGGCGGGCGGGGTAATGTACACTTTGCCAGCGCTGTCAACCAGACGCCGCGGCGCTCTGAAGAAGGGCGGCCCAGCGATGAGCGCTGGATCCGGCTCGAGTTGAAGATGATCGCCCACGTGGGAATCATCGGTCTGCCCAACGCCGGGAAATCGACTTTTCTTTCCAGGATCTCCCGAGCCAGCCCGCGCATTGCGGACTATCCCTTCACCACTCTCGTACCGCAGCTCGGCATCGTGGAGTTCGACCTGGACCGCTTTATCTTTGCCGATCTTCCGGGCTTGATCGAGGGCGCTCACGACGGCCAGGGCCTCGGCGATCGGTTCCTGCGTCACATAGAGCGGACCCGTGTCCTGCTCCATCTGATCGATTGCCAGATCGGCA
>CAYXGI010000005.1:0-61678 GCA_964464495.1 uncultured Phycisphaerales bacterium | reverse complement strand
ACAGCGCCGACATCGGCAACAGCGCCGACATCGGCAACAGCGCCGACATCGGCAACAGCGCCGACATCGGCAATAGCGCCGGCATCGGCAACAGCGCCAAAATCGTCGACGCCCACAAGGTCGTGATGAACGAGATCGCCTCCTATTCGCCCAAACTTGCCTCCCGGCCGCAGATCGTTGCCGTCTCCAAGATCGACACTCTCCCCGAGCCGCCCAACGTCGATGAGCTCGCCCGCGCCATCGGCCTGCCCGTTCTGGCGATTTCGTCCCACTCGGGCCACTCCGTGAAAGAACTGATTGGCCGGATCGTGCGCCATCTGCGCGGCGACGAAGAAGAGCTTTAGATTTCTGATGAATTATGGGCCCGTCGATGTTTATTCGGGAATGTTTAACTGTTGAGCGGAGTCGGAGAATCGGCTACGCTCTCCAGAGCCTCGGGTTACGCTCGTGCGGAATCCTGGGTGACGCACATGGCTGCTTCTGAGCGTAAGGGCCGGAGACTCGATTGAAGAGGTTGAACCTATGCGCATGTTGCTGAATGTCCGCAGGACCAAGGGGATCGTCTGGACCTTCGTCGTCTTCACGATTGCCGGCATCCTGTTCGTGCTCGTCGATATCATCAAGAAGGATCGCCGCGGCGATTTCAAGAGCAAGCCGACCCGGGTCTTTCACGCCAAACTCATGTCCGGTTATTCCAACGAGCGGGGGACGGCAGAGAAGGCCAAGAACATCAACGACTATTACGCGCTCTGGAAGAACAGGATCGACGGGAGCCGGCGCAAGGATCCCAACGAGGAGGCGGCCAACCGGAAAAAAGAAGAGGTTCCCAAGAACGAACCAATCTCGAACGTTCTCGAAGTTTCCATGGTGCTCCATTCACCCGCGGTGCCCGAGGAGAGCCTCGTGCGCATCCTCTACTCCGACGACCAGCCCGAGGAAAAGAGTCTCACACGCCATCTCTGGTGCAAGGAGGGCGATCCCCTGAAATCGCCTTACGACAAAGCTCCCCGGTCGGGCAAGATCGTCAAGATCGAGGAGGACCAGGTCGTCTTTTCCTGGTTCGGCGAGGAGACGTCTCTCGGCCCCAAATCGTTCCTCAGCTCGGCTGACAAGGTTCTGGCCAAGGCCCAGGGCAAGGAGGGATTCCCCGAGGACCCGGCGAGCCGGTACCGGAACAAACCGCCTGACGAAACGGTCGAGTTCAAGCCGGGTCACTATGCCCTCTCTGAGAAGGAATACAAGGACTACACCCAGAACTACGAGTCGATTCTCGGCAACGTTTCCCTCACGACCTATCGGAATCCCGAGACAGGCAAGGAGTCGATCAAGCTCGGAGAGGTCAAGGAGAATTCGGTCGTTCATCAGCGGGGTGCGCGCAGGGGAGACATCCTGATCTCGATCAACGGCATTCCGGTGAGCTCCAAGGCCGCGGCGATCAACTACTTCAAGAAGAATCCCGATCTCGGTGCCTACACCGTTGAGATCGACCGGCAGGGCCGGAGGATATTCAAGACCTTTTACTACGACAATTAGTAGTGAACCCAACGTTGGCGTGGCGCAATGCGGCTTCTTGCAATCAACTGCGGTAATTCAACCCTCTCCACGGCGCTTCTCGATCAGCATACTTGTCTCGACCGGCACTCTGTCGGGGCGGGCGACCGGGCCGAGCTCGACAATCTCGGCAGCGCTCTCGATCTGATGGACGCCCGTGCCGTCCCGGTGATTGTCGCTTCGGTGAACGCGCCTCTGCTCGAGGCGGTCGAGTCGATTCTGTCGTACCCCCTGCGGGTGATCGGCAGGGATTTTCCAATGCCCATTGCCAACCGCTGCCGCCAGCCTGAGACGACCGGCCACGATCGCCTGCTCGAATCGTACGCGGCCGGCCGGCTTCACGGTCTTCCGGCGATCGTCGTCGACTTCGGCACAGCGCTCACTTTCAATCTCGTTGACGAAGAGGGGGCCTTTGGGGGAGGCGCCATTCTTCCCGGTCCGGGACTCGGTGCGCGCTCGCTCGGCGCACACTGCCATCAGCTGCCGGAGGTGGCGCTCGGCGGAAGGCAGCCCTTTATCGGCAGAGACACGGAGGAGGCGATCGCCTCCGGTCTACTCAACGGATACGTCGGCCTCGTCGATTACATGATCGACGGACTCCGCGCCGACTACGAGCGATCCCGGCCTCGGTCCGAGTCAGCCCGTTTTTTAACCATCGCCACTGGCGGCGACGCTCATCTGATCGCGCCCCGGTCGGACAGAGTGGACGTGATCGATCCCGATCTTCTCCTGCGCGGGATATCGCTCGCCTTCGAGGCGTCCTTGGCTTCGTGATATGGAATCGGCCCCTTACTGCTCCACACTCACTCCGAAGGCACCCTCCGGAATCTGCGTCATTCGACTCGCCGGACCGGGCGCGGCCCGAATCCTTGACCGTACCTTCAAGCGACCCAACGGCAAGGGGCTGCCTCCTGTCGACCGCGCTGCCTACGGCCTGATTTGGAAGGGCAACGATCCCATCGACGAAGTGCTCGTCATACCCACGTCGCCGCCTCCGAGGGAGAGCTTCGAGATTTGCTGCCACAGTGGGGCGGCTGTCGGCCGGGCGCTGGTCGACCTTTTCGTTTCTCTCGGAGCGCGCCGCATTCCGTGGAGCCGGCTGATCCCCGAGGGGACTCTCGAATACGATCTTGTCCGCGCGCTGCTCGCTGCCGAAGGGCCTGCCCAGGCGCTCTGTCTCGCCGGACTCCTCGGCGGATCGCTGAGGGAAAAGTTCGTCACTTTCATCGCCATCTTCGATGAAATCGCCATCTTCGATGATCGGGCCGGTGTGGATTGCGCCGCACTGCGCGACGATCTCATCGTATTGCGCGGCACCTTCTCGATCGGCCGGTTCCTTTCCGCGCCTCCGCTGGTCGTGATCACCGGTCCGCCCAACGCGGGGAAGTCGACGCTCTTCAACGCGATCGTGGGCGAGAGCCGCGCACTCACATCGCGCTTCGCCGGCACCACGCGCGATCCGGTCGAGACGATTTTTATCCTCGACGGTTTTTCCCTGCGTCTTGTCGACACCGCTGGTTGCGCGCCGACCGAAGAAGACCCTCTGATTATCGAGGGGACCATGGCGGCTGCCCGCGCCGCAGCCGGCGCCGATCTCGAGATTCGTCTTGCGCCGTGGGGTGAGAGTCGCGCTCCCACCGACCGCAGCGACCGCGATGTCCTCTCGGTGGTGAGCAAGTGCGATCTCGCCGGAGATCTCGTTCAGGCGCCGCGGTTCGAACTCGCCCCGCCTTCCATATCGGCTCTCCTCGGGCGCGGCGTCGGCGCGCTGCTCGACACAGTGGCCGCGCGGCTCGGGCTCGACAGGCTCGCCGAATCTAACGGTCCGCTTTTGGTGACGTCCACGCAGCGTGATTTCATCGACGACGCGATCGACATCCTCGCGAAGAAAAAATCCCCTCGTCACCTGGTCGACGCCTTGCGAGAGTACGTGGGTCCGTCGGTCCGACCGCAACCAGACTTTTGAACCCTTCATACCCCAACCTGCGCACAACTCCTCGGGCGATCCTATAGTCCTCGTTCGAACCTGGCTGTCACCACGCGGAGAGGTCTGGCTAGACAATGGTGGGAGCGAGTGATCTTGAAACTCGTCATACGGAGGTGTCACCATGTGCAGCTCTAATCAGGGAGTTCGGTTCCTATTCGTCTCGGTTCTGGCGGCAGCTCTTTTATGCGGCTGCGGGGGCGGGAGCGGCGGAGAAAACGATGCCCTTGCGCTGGCCTGGAACGGCGGGAGCTGGGAAAGCGACTTCTTTCTCGAAGACGTCCTTTTCGGTCGGCCCCTTTTCGGCCACGACGGAACGGTGTCGGGCGTTGTCAACCCGCTGTCGCATGTTGAGATCGATCCGATCACCGGATCCTTTCTGCCCGGTTATCCCAAGCTTCTCTTTCCAGATGATGCCATGGGCAATCTCTGGTCGTTGAATCTCGTCGATACTTCGAGCCAGCCCTTTTCGCCCAAGATCGTTCCCCGGAACGCGGTACTGTTGATCGACTTTTCCCAGCCCGTCGACCCTGACTCGCTTCGGCTCGACGCTGACCTCTGCCTGACCGCGGAGAGCCCTATTCGGGTCATCGACCGGTCGGGCCGCGTCACGCCGATCGAGGTTACCATTCAGGGCGACCAACTCATCTTGAGCCCACTGGCCGGTGATCGCGCGGGATTCGGTCCGTCGCCGGTGATTTTCAACGAATGGGGCGAACCGGCTGCCGATCCGGGGGGCAACCTGCGAATCGTGGTCTACTCCATCGGAACGGGCGAACGCGTGCTCGAATCGACAGCGGGCCTTCGGCTCGGCGCCCGTGCGGACTCCCTGGGAACGCCGATGAAACCGGTCGCTTTCAACTCGGGGAACCGCTACCTCGATTTCGTCAGTTTCGCCGAGCTCTCCTTCAACGGCTTTCTGCCGGACCTGAGCCCGCCGCGAATCGTTCGTCCCGTGGGTGACGATGGAATCATCGGCAGCGTCGGACCGGGAGGAGGCTCGATCGTGGTTGGCGATCCCGATGCAGATTTCAACAGTGCGGCCAACAACGGCGAAGGCGAGTATGCCGGCGCCGCTCTTATTGTCCGACCCGGGGAGGAGAACGAGATCCTTCTCCGCGTGATAGACAACGACCCGACCAGCCTGCGCATCGCGGGGGACGATCCCGGCCTGATCCACGGTCTGCCGCGGGTGGGAGACGCATACGTGGTGCAGCGCGTCGAGTACTTCGAACCGATCGGTGATTTCGGCAGGCCCGAGACAGTAGTCGATCCGGTGAACCATCCGCGCGATCCCAACGATCCCGAAGACTCGAAGAACTCAGACCTCGTCAATTTTCTGGCCTTCTCCAGATGGACCGGAACGGGATGGGAAGCGATCGACGGGAACGATCCGGTTTACACGGATCCCGACCACCCGATCGGTGCCGATTGGAGGATCGAGATTCAGTTCTCCGAACCGATGGACCTCGAGTCGATCAAACCCTTTGACACCTTTTACATTGCCGACGATATCGGTCCGCTCTCCGATCCGTTGCTGTCCACGATGAGACTTGGCCGGATCAGTTCAGCCAAGAGGCAGACGGTCGTCTGTTTCGAACCTGTTCACACCGACCAGTTCGGTCTCTTTGGCGGAGACCGGTTCGTGGGCTTTGGTCGTCTCCCCTCCGATCTGCGCCTCGTGATCCGCACCATCCCGCCCGCCCTGCTCGTCGAGGCCTTCTACGAATCCCTGGGCGATCCGTCGACGTGGCCTCCGAACCTCGATATCGTCGAAGACCTCGAATGGGAAGGCGTGCAGGGAATGACCGACCTGGGCGGTCAGCCCCTCGGCCTGCCCGAACAGTTTTTTATGAGGAGCGATCCTTACTGCATCATTCACGAAGACAGTCCCGGCCGGGGCGCCTATCCGCCGGCAATCGATTTCGTCGAACAGTTCTCCTGCGCTGGAGATCCTTCCCTCGAACAGGTCGACGCCATCATCCAGCGCTTCATGGGAATCCCCGAGACCGCGGTGGACATGACCACCGATCCGCCGACCACGGGTGTTGTTTTCCGGGATTGCGATGACGGCGATGCGACGCATGCAGACAACGAGATCTACGGTCCGCACATCGCCGATGTGAACCTGGCCATGAGCGGATTCTTGAGCGGCCACCCTGTTGAATTCATCGAGCATGTCTTTGACGACCACAATCCTCCCGGCCCTTCGTCGCCCTCCTATCCCGATCCGATCAACAAGACGCCGATGGGGGCCGGTTCGCCGATCAACTGCACCGATGGTGTCCGGTTTCATCAGGTCTACCGGCGCGGTGAAGCGTCGCCCGACGTGGATATATTCAGCGGGACGATCCTCGATCTCGTCGGCATGGCGTGGGCGCCGATCGGCGGTAATGTGACGACGACCTACATCAAGGAAATGTCGATCGCCGTCTCGCTCAGCGCCATGGAGATCGATGTTTCCCGGCCCTCGCCTCTCCACGATGATCCGAACACGATTGAGTCGGGCGGTATTCCCAGAACGCCCCAATCGGGTTTACGGCAGAAGTTCGATTCCTATCGGGGAACGTGGGGTGTGTACAAGGAGACCGATCCGCCGTTGGCCCAGAATGAAACAAACGTGTGGGACTCGGACGGAGACGATTCAGTCAGGGATGAATGGGTGATCGTTCTCGGCGATTCGCTCGATCTGGACAAACTCAACGCCCCGGTCGTGCAACCCTACGGCGGTGGACGGCCCTATTTCATCGATCAGAGCAAGCGATTCGCGCCCAAGAACCAGGGATCGAAATTCAACTACTACATCTCCTATCCTGAGTTCGATAATCCGACGACCAGTCCCGGCTACCCATACGATTCCTCGCGCGGGCTGGCGATCGAGATCAGGACCGACCCGCAAGAAGCCACCGTGGCTCGGAACGGCTACGCCTACTGCGCTGGGGTCATGTCGTCCCAGATGCCGCGTTTCAGGATTTTTGCCAGGGGAGCCTGGTCTCCTCCTCCGCCGCCGCCACCATACACTCCCTTTCCACCGCCACTGAATCAGCCGAACCGGCCCAAGGTCTACGCCGCGACCGATCCCTATGACGAGGTCAACCCTCCGCTGAATGCGCAAGGTCAACCCGATCCCGCGCGGTCGTGGAATCGTGCCTGGAGAACATTGGCCACGGGCAACTGGGGGCTCAATCCACCGCAGACCAATTCCTTCAACGATTGCTACGAGTATGGCGACAATTCGCGTTATTTCATGATCTTCAACTACGCGAAGAGGATTTCCACCGTGGAGAGTCCCTGGTTGCGCGTCAAGCCGACAGGACAACCGGCGCCCTCGTACGTCGCACCGGTCATCGTTTCCGTTCCACAAGAAGCCGCTCCAGGGACGAAACTCGATATCTGGTTCCGGGCAGCTCGAGACGAGAGCGGAGGGGGCGCCACCGGCTGGGTGACACCTGACGCGATCGCCAGTCTCAACGATGGAACACGGCCTTTTATACAGTTCAGAGCGGTCTTCGAGGGGAACCTTCAGACCGGTGAAATCCCAATGATCGACACCTTCGTGATCCCATACGTCGAGAACCGATGAACGGCGCTGTATTCTCGTGTGCGCTGACCGCTGCCGGCGCGGACCTTTCAGCCCGTGGGAGTTTGTGTCACCCTTTCCCGCCCCAATGCTAAATAAAAGTGAATAAATCGAGTTGTCAGAAGAAGTTGAATCTCGAAACTCTTCGCGAGCAGCTAAAAGATGCACTCGTGAAGAAAGATCTGTAAGTGTTTTTGAGTAAATTTGTTATGTCTACCCTGAGGCGATTTCGGTTCTCGGCCCTTGGGCGGAACGCTGACGATCACGAGTGGAGCGATTTTCATGACGTCGTCCGTATACAGATTTCGGGGTGTGAGTGTCTTTATTTTCGAGCCCTTTTTAGATAAAAATACTATTTAAAGAAGGCTTTTTTCAAGGACCTTCGATAGCGTGAAAGTTCGAGAGATAAGACATTTTTACCAAAGGGTTAAAGGCCAAACGCCTTTTTCGCCGAAACCTATTGATACAGTTGTATAACTTCTGGCTTTGATTGCTATTACACCATTGACTTGTTTTGTGGGCACCACAGACTGATTTTGTGGGCACCACAGACTGATTTTGTGGGCACCACAGACCGAGTGCGTATCAGAAAGGTGACAGTTAGATGGCGATTCAACAGCAGAGATTCTGGTTCTTGGTGACGATTCTGCTCCTCGCGGTTCTGGCCTTCAGTTGCGGCGGCGGCGGAGGCGGCTCAAGCAAGAAAACCACGGAATTCTCATGGAATGGCGGCAGTTGGGAAAGCGACTTCTTCCTCCAAGACATCCTGTTCGGAAGGCCCCTGCTCGACAGCCGCGGAGCGGCCTTCCAGGTTGTCAATCCAGCGTCATTCATCGAGTCTGATCCCGTGACCGGTTTCCTTCTCCCTGGATATCCCAAAACTCTCTACCCGGACGACGAGATCGGAAATCTCTGGTCTCTGAATCTCGTCGATACGTCGACGCAGCCTTTCGAGCCCAAGATCATTCCGCGGAACGCGGCACTGGTGGTCGACCTTTCACAGCCCGTCGATCCGGACTCGCTGCTGCTCGACGCCGACAATCTGCTCACCGCGTTCAGTCCGATTCAGATCGTGGACAAATCGGGCGATTCCGTGGCGATCCAGGTGACCATTTTGGGCGACCAACTCATTCTCAATCCCATCATCGCGGAGAATGTGGGTTTTCCCGCCTCTCCTGTGGTGTTCGACGAGCACGGAATGCCGATCGCCGACCAGTTTGGCTACATGCAGATCGTGTTCCACTCGATCGGGACGAGCGCCAACGTGCTCGAGTCCTCTGCGGGACTTCAGCTTGGCGCGCGCGCCGACTCATTGGGCACTCCCCAGAATCCCGTGCGATTCAATCCGGGTAACCGATATCTCGACTTCGTCACTTTTGGAGATCTCTCATTCAACGGTTTTCTTCCTGACCTCGCCGCGCCTCGGATCGTCCGTGAGGTGAGCGATTCAGGTACAGTGACCGGAGTGGTTTTCAGCAACGGTTTTGTCGAGATCGAAGATAGCGTCGGCGATTTCAACACCACGGCCAATGGCGGCGAGGGCGAATGGGCGGCGACCACGCTCACTCTTCGGCCGGGCACGGCGTGGGAGGCGAAATTGCGCATGACGCGCAACGACCAGACGCACCTCTGGGTCGACGAGACCGAGGCAGGATTCGTCTACGGATTTCCCCAGGTAGGGGACGACTACGTCTTGCAGCGCGTCGAGTATTTCGAACCGATCAACGATTTCTCGCGGCCAGAGACCGCTATCGATCCAATCAACCACCCCAGGGATCCCGACGACCCTCAGGATGCATTCAATTCGAACCTGATCTACTTCCTGAAATTCGGTGAGTGGGACGGAAACGCCTGGGTGCCCATAGACTACGAGGCCGGTCAGGATCCGGACAATCCGATCGGCGCCACATGGCGTGTGGGCTTGCAGTTTTCCGAAGCGATGGACATCGATTCCTTCCAGCCCTTCGATTCCTTTTACGTGGCCGATGACATCGGGTCTCCCACGGACCCGCTTCTCTCTGCCATGAGGCTCGGCAACGTGACCTCCGAGAATCGCCATTCGACGATCTACTTCGAGCCGGTACATATCGATCAGTTTGGATTGCTTGGTGGGGATTCGTTTATCGGATTTGGTGTGTCCGCCACCGACCTGCGTCTTGTCCTCCGCACCGTGCCGTCGGACAAGCAGGTGGAAGCGTTTTACGAGTCCTTGGGCGATCCATCGACGTGGCCTCCTGGAGCAGGAATCATCGAGGACCTTGAAGCGCAGGGCGTACTGGGAGTCAACGACCTGGGCGGCCAGCCGCTGGGACAGCCGGAACAGTTTTTCGACAAGGCCGATCCCTATTGCATCATCAACGAGGGAACACCGGGCCGCGGAGCGTTCCCACCGGCCATCGACTTTCAGATCAACCTCTCCTGCGGCGGCGATTCGGCTCTCGACGACAACGGTGTTGTCGTTCATCGATTCATGGGTCTGCCGGAAACAGCTGCCGATCCATCAGTCGATCCGCCGATCACCGGCGTCGTGTTCAAGGACCACGACGATAATGACGGCACACACCTCGACAACGAGATATACGGCCCTCACATCGGCGACATCAACCTCGGGATGAGCGGTTTTCTCGCCGGCCACGCAGTGGAGTTCATCGAACACGTTTTCGACGACTTCAATCCGCCGTCTCCCTCGTCGCCGTCCTATCCAGACCCGATCTCGAAAACACCTTTTGGCGCTGGAACACCGATCAACGCCAGTAGTGGTGTTCGGTTTCATCAGGTATACCGCCGCGGAGAAGCATCGCCCGACGTCCCGTCCTTTGAGGGAACAATTCTCGATCTGGTAGGTCTCGCCTGGGCTCCCATCGGCGGGAATGTGACCCATACGTACATCAAGAAGATGCAGATCGCGGTCTGTCTTTCGAACATGTCCATCGACAGCACCCTCGACGGACTCCACGATGATCCGGATACGAGAGAGTCGGGAGGCATTCCGCACAATGCCACGACAGGGCTCAAAGAGAGGTTTGATGCCTTAAGGGGAGATTGGGGAGATTACAAGGAAGAGACGCCGCCGATCTCCAAGAGCAACGTTTTCGACTCCGATGGGGATGACTCGCTTCGTGATGAGTGGGTGATCGTGGTTGGCGATTCGATCGACCTCGATAAGTTCAACGCCGATCCTGTCGAGCCGTATACTGACGGCCGTCCCTATTTCATCGACCAGAAGAATCTCTACGCTCCCAAGAATCAGGGATCGAAGTTCAACTACTACCACGACTATCCTGAGTTCGACAATCCCGTGGAAAATCCGGGATACGGCTACGATTCGTCAAGAGGAATGGCGATCGAAGTCCGCACCGACGACAATGACGGTCTCACCGTGGCATTGTCGAATGGATACACTTTTTGCGCTGGTATCCAGTCATCCCAGATGCCCCGGTTCAGGGCTTACTGCCGCGGCAACACAACGATCACTGACCCTCCCGTGCCGCGCCGGCTGCAGATCTATGCTGCCAGCGATCCTTATGACGAAATCAATCCACCCGTCAATAGTCAAGGCCAGCCTGACGACAATAGGTCGTGGAACAAGGCCTGGGACGACATGCTTCCCGGCACGGGAAAGTGGGGCGATAATTCGCGTTACTTCATCATCTTCAACTATGCCAAGAGGCTTTCGACGATCGAGAGCCCATTGCTGCGGGTTAAACCGCTCAACTTCGATGATCCCGTGTATCTCTCTCCGATCATCGATCCGCCTCTCGATACCATGGTGCCTGGCACGAACCTGACCATCTGGTTCCGCTCTGCGGTCGACGCTAACGGAACGAATTCGACCGCTTGGGTTCTTCCCGAAGATATCCATCTTCTCAACGACGGACAGAGGCCCTATGTTCAGTTCAAGGCGATGTTCGAGGGTAATATCGGGACGAGTGAGTTGCCCGCTATCGATACGCTCTTGATCCCGTACAGGCGGTAGATTCGGCGAAGTGCCCTGTTTTCGGCCCTGCCGAAATAAGAGGCTATGATAAATAAAGGGTGCTTTATGCAAGTACCAACACAGAAGACCAACAGCCAGGTACCCCGGTGATTCCAGGAGCGAAAACCTGCTGGAGAAAGGCTGACTCAAGATGAAGAGAATCGAAAAGTCTTCCTCTGTTCATGACGCCCTATTCGTTTTTCTTATGGCCAGCGCTCTTCTTTTCTCTGCCGGATGTGGTGGCGGAGGAGGCGGTGGAGGAGGAAGCGGCGGTGTGGGACAGCAGTCCAATGGCGAAGGGATCGTACTCATGTCGATCACCTTTCCCGCCAGGACAGATCTCACTGGAGAGACCACGCAACCTCCGAGCAGCGCACCTCTCGGACAGCAGGTGATCTTCACATTCTCGGGCGTGCCTGACGGCGCCGACCTGGTGGTGATCGAAAAGTCCACTGTCTACGATTCGCTCCAGATCTATGCGCTTCTCACCGCCGACTACCTGGGACCGGACATCATCGTTGACCGTGACAGGAACCTCATTCCGGCCCGTGGAACCTTCGAACGGATCGGCAAGAGGATTGTCTTCACACCCTATTTCCCCTCGGATTCGATCAACATGAGCAGCAATGCCCAGCTCGAGTCGATTCCGGGGCTGCTCCCCGATCTGGAATACATCGTCTATGTGCCGATCAACACCGGGGGGTCGATTTCGAATCTCAAGGCGGTCCACGCCACCGTGTCCAACCCCATTCGGTTCAACACGATCTCGTCCGACTTGCCCAACCTCTTCTTCCAAAATCACCCTGCCATTCCTCCGGTCATCACGGGCCAGTTTCCGCTCGACGGCGACCAGGGCGTGGCGCTCAATACATTTTCCGGCGATCTGTCAGGATTTCCCGAGTGGCAGGACTTCTATCTCGAGTTCGATCAGCCCCTCTATTTCCACGACAGAAACATTGTCGGCGAGGACCTCGATAGCGACAGTGTCGACGACGAGAACATGTTCTTCACTTATCACGGCCCTGAGTATTATGGCGCCTTGAATTCCGGGACCAGTCACGATCCGTCCATCATCCACGTGAAAAAAGAAACCGGCGCGGTGACTCTCGTGGGGACCACGAGGCTGGCGACTTTTCCCTACACGATCATAGGTCTGAACAGCATCGTGGTCGACGGCGGCGGGACAATGTATGGTGTCGACGGATCGACCCTCTACAAGGTCGAGTACACCGATCTCCAGTATCCAGATGTCTGCCGGCTCTATAATCCGCTTGACCTCGACGGGCGGACCCTGGTCTACAGCCTCGGCATCGCGCCTGACGGCTCTCTTTACGCGGTGGATAATACGTCGGGAAGCAGCATCATCTCCATCGACAAGGAGACGGGGAGCACGGCCGATCTCGCCGAGATCGTCACGACCGGACCCATTCTCGACCTTGCGATTCGTCACGACGGTATGTTTTACGCCACGGCGGTGAGCAATTCGGGTTCCCCCTTCGCCACGTCCACACTGCTCGAGATCGATCTCTTCGCCGATCCAGTACTGGTCAACACGCTTTACACCTCTGGGACCGGCGTCGACTATAGCTCGATTAACATGGCCGGATTCAAGCGCCTCGTCGTCTTCAACCAAACGGGCCTGGAAATCAACCTCTTTGACCTCGAAACTTACCAGTTCATTTCCGGCGATGAGTACACCCTGACGGGCGGACTCGACGATCCTTCTCCGCTCAACATCGAGAGCAGTCTGGTCGAGCTCGGTACGAAAGCCGACCTTGTCGAGAACAGTTATCACGGCTCCAAGGTTGTTCTGACACCCTCGGGTCTGTTGCCCTTTGGCGAGAGGATCGAGTTTCTCGTGCGCCGCGGTCTTGACAACATCAGCTTTGGAAGCACGGCGAACGAGGAGGGAACGACCGAGCAGGAGGTGCGCCGGATCGCGGCCGAGGCCGATCTGATCGCTACCTTCACCACCTTTGATCCAGGCGCTCAGCCCGTGGACGATCTCTTCTTCGAAGATTTCTTGGACAAGAAGTGGGAAGGCAACGCCATGCACGAGGGTTTCGCTCCGGCGAACTGGGCCGTGCTGGACGTGGACGAGGAACCGCCCGAATACTCGCACCTGCTCGCCACATACGGCTTGAGCGGTGAAGGAAATCTCGGCGATTTCAAGCCCCTCGGTGTCTATCCCACAGTGCTCCTCGATACCGACTATCAGTCGTTTCCGCTCTTCGACGGATCGACGCCCGGAGTCAAGAAGACGACCGTCATCAAAGGCGGCGTTTTCCATTTCCGCGATATCATCATCCCCGAGGGAGTTGAAGTGAAGGGGCTCGGCTCGAATCCGCTCGTCCTCACTGCCACGGGACGTGTCGAGATCGCCGGCATGATCAACTGTACGGGAAGCAACGGTTCCAATGATGTGACCTTCAACTCGGCTTTTGTTCCTGTCCCGGGCGGACTGGGCGGTCCTGGTGGAGGGCGCGGCGGAATGTCACAGCCTCCCAAACCCGATGATTTTCAGCTGCTCACCGACCTCCGGTCTCCAAAGGCGGGCGAGACTGGCTGGGGGTACTCCAACCTCAGGCAGAACGGTGGCGGCGGTGGTGAGTGCGGTGCCAAGGGAACCGACGTGGAGTACGGGAGTTCCAAAGCCGATCCCGATTCGCGCGGCGCCGGCGGCGGCGGCGGTTCGTTTTATCAGCCGGGTAGTTATGGTTATTTCGGCTATGGAATATACGCGGCTGATCCCGAAGATCCGGCGCGCTACGTCAAACGCGACGAGTGGTTCTTTGACGACGGCGCTCCTGCCTCCTGGCCCGATCAGGGACATCGTTTTGATACGACCGATCCCCAGGGCGGCGCGGCGGGCGAAGCCGTTTTCAAGGATGAGGAAAGCGATAACGACTTCATCGGCCAGGGGGGCGAAGTGGACTTTCTCCACGGAGGCCAGGGCGGCGGCGGCGGCGGCTCGAGGCTCGACAGTATGAACCCGGCGACGATCAGCATGGCTGCCAGCTGGTTCCCGCCGCTCGATCGCAGCGCCTATGACGCAAAGGGCGGCGGCGGCGGCGGTGGTGGCGGAGCGCTGGGGATTTACGCTCTTGGTGAGATCGTCATCACCTCCACGGGCAGCATCATGGCCAGAGGAGGCGACGGCGGCGGCGGAGAGGTGATTGGCCACTCCAACTTCGGCGGTGGCGGCGGTGGCGGCAGCGGCGGCGCGGTGATCCTCGACTCTGCTGAGAAGATCGCCATCAGGCAGGATGCTGTCATCGATGTCTCCGGTGGTTGGCTGGGAGACGCCAAGGAGAGGACCAAGGTCACTCTCAAAGCGCACGAGGGGAACAACTGCCTCTTGGGTCCCTCCCACAGGGCGAGCTTTTGCTGCTGGGGAGAGGGTGACGGCGGTTACGGTGGGTATGGACTCGTGCAGCTGCAGGTTTCCGACTGGGCCAATGATATCGAGGTGGACGACTGGAAATCTATTTTTGCCGAGATCTGCGTTGTTGACTGGGAAGGACCCGATGGCCTCTGCGACGAGACCCCCGTGTTTTGCAAGTGCGGCCCGATCAACTGCGCCCACATGTACTATCACTTCGTGATCAATCGCGATTCCACCGATTCGTGGTTCCCGCGCACCTACGAGATCGACGGTTATGAATGCCTCGTTCCTCCGAGCAAAACACCGACCACTCTCGGCCCTCTGTCCTACGGCCTCTCTGACTGGCTCGATATGGGCCAGACCGTCCATCGCGATTCGATCGGAGGCAACCCGGCGCCGGTATTCGTCGGTTTCACAGGGATCGACACGACAACAGGTCTCGTCATCGAGCACAGCGGATATATTCCGAACCCTGAAGATAACGATATCGAAGTTTACGCTCCCGACTGGGATGGCGGCACGGTGCACTACATTCCGGAAGAGAACGAGGTCTCCGTGATGTTCCAGGGTGCCAATCCGGTCATGCCCGGTTCGAGGGTTCCCGATCCCGATTCGATCACCGCGTGGACCGCTGACATCACCACTCTCAACGGCATGCAGTTCGTCCGGTTCAGGGTTGGTCTGAATACGGCGAAGGATGGCTTCAACCTGACCCCGAGCAGTCCGAAGCCCCAGGTGAACTTCGTGCGAGTCAAGATGCAGTACTGATCGCCCGTCGCGAATCAAAGGGCGGCCTCAATCAGAGTATGAAAAGGTTGCCAGCTCGGTTTCAGAAGAATGAAACAGAGCTGGCAACTTTTTTAATGCGCCTCCCGCATTGTTAATGCGCCGAGTGCGGCCTCTCCTATGTCTAAAGCGAAGAAAACAGTGTTCTCAATCCTTGCAACACTGTAGAGTCTTTCCTTGGCGTTGGAGGATTCTCTGAAGGTTTGGTATGCACGCACGACTCTTCCTGATTCTGATCGTTCTGATGGCACTTCTCGGATGCTCACGGCATGTTTCCTTCGAGATCATCGAGTTTCTTCAAGAGGGGTGCGGCGACGTGCGATTGAACGAATCGTTGATCCTGCGTTTTTCCCTGTCCGTCGATCCTCTCTCGATCGGAGCGACGAGCCTGGTGCTCGTCGACGAGTCGGGAAGCACGCCGCGTGGATCATGGAGCGTTGTGGGAAAGGAACTCCGATTCAAACCCGCTCTGCCTGCACGGGCTGACCTTGCCGACACCGGTCTCGCTTCCCGAACAACTTACAGAGTCGTTGTCACAGGTTTTCCCACCCACGGAGCGATCCTTTCCGCCTGCGGCCAGAGCCTGGCGGGCCGAGAGGAGTTCTCCTTTACCACGATCGACCGCGGTGCCGTGGGCGGAGCGCTTTCAGCCTTTATCGATTCCTCGCCGTCCGAGGCGCCCAGGCTGGTGTCGGTGAACGGAACAGGGTTGAGTGAAATCACCATGCAGGGGGTCGTCATTCCCGAGAACGGCTGTATCATGATCGAGTTTTCAGAGGCGCTCCATCCCGCGAGTGTACTTGATGGCTCTCCGGGCCTTCACGTCGTGAGCGAAGATGGCCGAAGCAGAACGATTCCCTTGGCCTGTTCTTTTGTCGATGGTTCGGAAAACACAAAGGTCGCTTTTCGGCCGCTCGAAACCCTTGCCGCGGCCAATCGATATCAGCTACGTAACGAGTCCCTCGAATTCACCGATTTTGCGGGGAACAAGATCGATGGAAACAACTTCGACCACGTCGAGTTTAGGAGCAGCCCATGAAGGACCTCAGCTTCCTGCTTCCCCTAATGGCAGGCTGTTTCGGAGCGACGCTCGGTAGTTTTCTCAATGTTGTCATCTACCGGCTCCCGCGAGAGTCGCTCTCGGTCAACAAACCGCGGCGTTCGTGCTGTCCTCACTGCGGCACGACCATCAGATGGTACGAGAACATTCCCATCATCTCTTACCTGGTCCTCTGCGGCCACTGCCGGACGTGCCACGAATCGATCTCGCTGAGGTACCCCATTGTCGAAGGTCTTACACTCCTGCTCTTCGTGATCGTCACCTTTCTCGAAATGGACGGATTTCTCTCAGGGGGGCCTCACAGCGTCCAGCTCTTTTTCGTCTATCTGGTGCATCTCGTCCTCGTCATGATCGCGATTGTGGTCACCTTCATAGACATCGATTTCAAGATCATCCCCGACGAAATCAACATCCCCGGGATGTGGGCGGCACCCGTACTGTCGGCGTTTCTGCCTCTTCTTCACGAACAAGACCGGCTCTTCATGGCACTCGACCCGTCGCTCTGGTCCCCGGCTGCAGCATTGATCTCGGCTCTGGTCGGAGCGGCCGTGGGTGCTGGATCGCTGCTCCTGGTCGGTCAATTGGGGAAACTCCTCTTCAAAAAGGACGCCATGGGCTTTGGTGATGTGAAGTTCATGGCTCTCGTGGGCGGCTTTCTCGGTTGGGACGCGTGCATCGCCGTCTTCCTGCTCGCCTGTCTTGCCGGTTCGGTGATCGGGATCGGTTACAAGATCGTGACCAAGCGCCAGGACATCCCCTTCGGCCCCTTTCTGTCCCTTGGTATGGTGGTCATCATTCTATTCCGGGAAGAAGTCTATCATTTCACTCTCACCACCTGGCCGAGTTGGATTCAGTCGTTCATGCGGTAAAAATGCGGACGCCTCTTCCCCCAGTCGGCCAAGATGAGTCAATTTTTGACGAGGGGGCCGAGGAAGCCGAAATGGGTAGCATTGGTGATTCGTGGGTAAAAGTTTAAACCTCATTTCTTGAATTTCATTGGAATAGATGTAGAATCAAACTTTTTCACATAGTTCGGCTTAGTAGAAAGTGTTGGTTCGCACAGGTCTGAGGATTTTAAGATACAATTTGTGTAACCTCCTCCTGTCGCGTTAATTATGCTGTTGTGCTCGCCTGGCGGGTTTCGAGCCGAATCGAGTCTTAGCCAGGTTTTCAGACGAGTGGAGGAATCCATGGCGAAATACAGTTCGGAAAGTCTCCGTAACATCACCGTAATCGGCGGAAGTGATTCGGGAAAGACATCTTTGGTCGATGCTCTGCTTTTCAAGGCCGGCGTCGCGAGCCGTCTCGGAAAGATCGACGACGAAACCTCTCTGTCTGATTTCGATCCAGACGAGAAGGCCAAGAAGCATTCGCTCAATCTCTCTGTCCTTCATCTGAACCACAAGAAGGCGGAGATGAATCTGCTCGACGCGCCCGGCTATCCCGATTTTATCGGCGAGGCTATCTCGTCGCTCTACGCCGCCGAAACGGCGCTGATCAGTATCAACGCCTTCAACGGCATCGTGTACAACACGCGCCGCATGTGGGACGAGGCGACCGAGAGACGGCTCGCCAAAGTGATCGTCATCAACAAACTCGACATGGAGAACATCGAGTGGGATACCCTGATCGGCAGCATCAGGGAGACCTTCGGTCAGCATTGCCAACCGATAATGCTGCCCGACGCTACCGGCTCGAACCTCTCGGCCGTGGCTAACTGCCTTTTCGATCCGGGGTCGGCTCCCGACGCGATCAAGGATGCCGCCGAAGAGGCGAGCCTTGCGGCGATCGAATCGCTCGTCGAAAACGATGATGCCCTCATGGAGAAATACCTCGAGGGAGAGACGATCTCTCCCGATGAGGTCAAGAACCTGCTCAAGGTGGGGATCCGCGAAGGGACCTTCGTCCCGATCCTGTGCGCGAGCGTGGAGAAGGACCTCGGCGTCGATCTGATTCTGGATTTTCTGGCCGAATACACACCGTCGCCGCTCGACGGTCCTTTTCGCAAAGCCAAGGTCGGCGATGACGAGGTTGTTCTCGATCCGCGAGAATTCACGAATCCCTCGGCATTCGTGTTCAAGTCGGTGACCGATCCCTACGTGGGCAAGCTGAACTACGTGAGGGTCTTCACGGGAGGCTTGCCTGCAGACAGCATGTTCTACAACGTGAGAACGGAAAAAACCGAGAAGATAGGCACCTTGCTGCGCAGCCAGGGCAAAGAGACAGAGAGTGTGCAGGAAGCAGTGGCCGGCGACATCGTGGTGATCCCCAAGGTGGAAACTCTCGAAGTCTCCGATACCCTCTGTAACGACAAGAACAAGCTTGTCTTCGACGACATGGTTCACCCTCAACCGATGGTGGCTCTCGCCGTGACACCCAAGAGCCGCGCCGACGAGCAGAAGATCTCGACGGCGCTCAAGAAGCTCAATGCCGAGGATCCCACTTTCAGCGCTGATCGCGACCCCCAGACGGCCGAGATGGTCACCATGGGGATCAGCATGCTGCACCTCGAGACCATGCTCGGCCGGCTGAAATCGCGCTTCAAGGTCGAGGTCGAGACCAAACTACCCAAGGTTCCCTTCCGTGAAACGATTCAGACCGCTGCTGACGGGCACCACAAGCACAAGAAGCAGACCGGCGGCCATGGACAGTACGGCGAGGTCTACCTCACGCTCGAGCCGGTGGAGCGGGGCGAAGGATTTGTCTTCTCCGACGAGATCGTGGGTGGCGTCATTCCGAGGCAGTACATCCCGGCCGTGGAGAAGGGCATCAGGGAGACGCTCGACAAGGGGATCCTGGCCGGATATCCGGTCGTGGATATCAAGGCGCGTATTACCGACGGTTCCTACCACGATGTCGACTCGTCGGAAGCGTCCTTCAAGATGGCGGCAGCCAAGGCGTTCCGCGACGCCTTCGCGAGCGCGAAACCCGTTCTGCTCGAACCGGTCGTGCTCATCGAGGTCTCTGTTCCGAGTCGCTTCATGGGCGACATCACGTCAGACCTCAACGGCCGCGGCGCTCGGATCCAGGGAATGGACGCCATGGGCGACCTGCAGATCATCAAGGCGCTCGCTCCCCTGAGAGAGGTGCAGAGATATTCGACCGAGCTGCGTTCGCTCACAGCCGGCGAGGGATCTTACACCCTGACTTTTTCCCACTACGATCCCATGCCCGCGCAGAAGGCAGAGTCGATCATCGCCCAGGACAAGAAGGATGACGACGAGGGTTGATCGTTTACTGAAAACAAATTACGTCGATTTCGTTCCCCCAAGGCCGGTTATGCCGGCCTTTTTTTTTGTCCTCAATTTACCTCGCCCAAATTACGAAGAAATAGTGGACGAAGGGTGCTTTGTGAACATCCCCACCCCGCTCGGTGCGGGATCTGGGGTTGGTGCGCCCTCTCGATCCGGAAAACGCATGAGTCCTGATGGAGACACTCGATGACAACCATGACAGAGATGCATACGATGAAAGATCTGCTCGTCGAGCTCTGCGAAAGGGATGGATCCGACCTACATATCACGGCGGGTTCGCCTCCCCGATACCGGCTGCACGGCCGGTTAGAGAATGCGACCGACGAGACTCTGAGTCCGGCCGACTCGAAGCAGTATGTCTACAGTATCCTCACGCCCGAGCAGATCGCGGTCTTCGAGCAGAACAAGGAACTCGACTTTTCCTTCGGTATCGATGGGATCGGCCGGTTCCGCACGAACGTCTTCATGCAGCGCGGCGCAGTGGGGGCGGTGATGAGAACGATCCCGACCTCGGTGATGAGTATCGAGGAGCTGGGGCTCCCGACTGAAACGTGCCACGCTCTCTGCAACATGCCGAAGGGAATGATCCTCGTCACGGGCGCCACGGGGAGCGGCAAGTCGACGACACAGGCTTCGATGATTGACTATATCAACCAGACGCGCGCCCACCACATTGTCACCGTGGAAGATCCGATCGAGTACTTGCATCACAACAAACTGTGCCACATCGATCAGCGCGAGGTGGGGCAGGACACGATCACTTTTGCCAAGGCTCTGAGGTCGGTCCTTCGTCAGGATCCGGACGTTGTTCTCATCGGCGAGATGCGCGACCTGGAAACGATCGAAGCGGCGCTGGTCATTTCTGAAACGGGCCACCTCACGCTGGGCACGCTCCACACGTCGGACGCGGTCCAGACGATCAACCGGATCGTCGATGTCTTTCCCGCCCACCAGCAGCAACAGATTCGAACGCAGCTCTCCTTCACCCTGCAAGCGGTGATCTGTCAGGAGCTGATCGAGGCTGTCGACGGGGGACGCGCCCTCGCCTGCGAGGTCCTCATCGCCAATTCAGCGGTGCGGGCCCACATTCGCGAAGCCAAGACCCATCAGCTCTACAGCGTGATCCAGACCAATCAGCGCATGGGCATGATCACGATGAACCAATCCCTGTGCAATCTCGTTCGCAATGGGAAAGTGTCGGCCGAAATGGCGGTGGCCAGGTCGACAGATCCCGAGGAGTTGATCAAGCTCATTCAGATGGGCTGAGAAGCCCAAATCAGATGGGCTGAGAACTCTCCGCACTGCTCTCACCGAAGAGAAAACGCCGCGCATTGCGTACGAGGTGGCGGTCCATCTCCTGGCGGGGCAGCTCCCTCACCGTGGCGAGCTGCTCGACGGTATGCACCATGAGCGCCGGTTCGTTTCGTTTGCCGCGCAGAGGGACCGGTGCGAGAAAGGGACAGTCCGTTTCGGAGAGGATCTGGTCGAGAGGAACGCTTCCTGCGGCGGTGCGCAGATCGTCGGCGGTCTTGTAGGTCACGTTTCCCGCAAAGGAGACGAAGAGCCCCCTGTCCGAGAAGCGGCCGGCCCATTCGGCCGGAGCGCCGAAGCAGTGCATGACGACCCGGATCTCGTCCAGATCGTAGTCATTCAGGATCGTCTCCACCTCCTCGTGGGCCTCGCGGCAGTGAACGATGAGGGGAAATCCCGTGTCGAGGGCGAGTTCGATGTGCCTGCGGAAAAAGGATTCCTGCACCGTTCGAGAGGCTCTTTCCCAGTAGAGATCCATACCGGTTTCTCCCACGGCGCTATAAGCGCTGTTGCCCACGAGCCGGGCGATCTTCTCGAATTCTTTTTCAGCGTTCTCGCCGGCGGTCGAATTGGGGTGGACCGCGGCCGATGCCCAGATCCAGTCGAAAGAGTGGGCGATTTCGAGAGCGCGGCGTGACGTTTCGAGATCGATTCCGATCGACAGGATACCCTCCACACCCGCTGCGCGGGCCCGCTCCAGAACCCGGACCCGGTCGTTGTCGAAAACGTCGAAGTCGAGATGGGCATGAGTGTCGAACATGAAAGTGTTCCTCAGTAGCGAACCCCGCCGGGCGCCCGCGGCAATGCGTCCATAAAGCGGTCGTCTCTTTACTTGTATTCGGCGAGGTAGATTGTGATCACCTTCGCCAGATCTTCGGAGAGGGTCGGTTCGTTCAGGAGACTCTCGAAGAAAGGCTTGATCTTCTCGCGCTGGATCGCGTTGTAGGAGAGGAGAGCGAAGACGACGAGTTTCGGGTCTTCGCGCTTCGCAACGTCACCCACCGATGCTCCGTAAATGAACTCCTCGAGAAATGCGACGACCATGGCGCTGTCATGACTGCCCATCGATATGACACACGCGAACCGATGCTGGGAAGCATAAGGAGTGTACTCCTCTTTCTCTTCGTTCCATTGACCGCGAACACCCTCGATCAGTCCAGGTTCGGCCGCGGGGAATGGATGGGAGTGGAAGAGGTTCGCCAGCCCCGTCCTGACGTAGAGCGTTTCTCCCGGGTCGGACAGTGTCCGGGCGAACTCCTCGAGCTGGTCGCGGCCGCCGAAATTCATGGCTGCCTTTGCGGCAAGATTCCTGAGACGGCCCTCATTGTCTCTGTCCCTGAAGAACTCCATCAGTGCGTCGAGAGCCGGGAGGCCCATCTTCCAGATGACCTTGCGGATCAGATAGCTTTTCCACTCGGGATCCTTGCTCGTGCGGAGCGAGACGAGGAGTTCAATGAGCACATCGTCGCCCTTGTCGTGCTTGTCGGAGAGTTTGTCGATGGCGGCATTCATTTGCTCTTCCAGCTGGAGCCCCTGATCGGGATTCATCTCCGCGATCTCGTTGTAGTGGAAAAGATCGTTTTTGAGCTGGGAGATGAGATACTCGACGGTCAGTGGACCGGTGAGCACCGGCTTGCCCACGCCTATTTCGATAGCCGCGAGGCGCTCGTGAATGTTGAGGCGCGCTTTGAAGCTCTCCCCGGCGAGCGATTCCTGGCGTGATTCGAGATCACTGAATCGGCGATCGATTTCGGAGTAGGTCGGAAAGGTGCTGATCCGTTTCTCGAGGGAATTGAGTTTGACAAAGACCAATCCGGCCACACCAAGGAAGACTAAAAAAAAGAGCGCCACCATAGCGGGAAGGAACTTCATGGGGATTTCTCCATGTCGGGATCAAAGATTGTCCTCACAAGATACGTCTTGATAAAGGGTTGCAATAACAGAAAAGTGATCTTTTTTGCTGATTTCTTACGATCCCTTGATACCAGCCAGGAATGACAATCATATAGAATAATGGTAAAAAGATTTATTTCATCAAGTTAGATGCCGGAGCCTGAAACGTAACCAATTGATGGACTTGATATTAAAAAAGACATATATGTTGTCTCTCTTTCGAGAACTAACTCTTTTAATTCCAGTGAGATCCTTCGCTTTACTTTTCGCAAATTCAGGATAGACTTATAGATGTGTCTCAAGTCTCATCTTAAGGCCTATCAAGGTTAATACCTGTTAAATCAGACAGTTATATACGCTCGAGTTAGTTATTGGGGGCGGTGATCAATGAGATTTAAAGGGATCGCGTGGGGAATCATGCTTCTCGCTGTCATCTTCGGCTTTTCTGCGTGCGGAGGTGGCGGAGGAAGCGGTGGAAAAGGCAACGACATCGGCCTGAGCGGGAGCGGCTTTGGTTTCTTCGATACTTTCGGGAACACGACAGCGCCCCCGTCGTCGGGTGACTTTCCCAAGATATGGGGGGTCAACCTTCCAATCATCCTCTATTTCAATGACAACATCGACCCGGCGTCGTGCAGCAACTTGTCGATCAACCTTGTTACGATCGACGACCCCACGGGCCAGGCCAGCTACGGCGCAGGGCACTCGGCCACGGTCGATTACGTGGTCAATGGAAAACAGCTCTGGATCACACCGCGGATCTTTTTCTCACAGACCGACGTCTCTTTCGGGTTTCTCGAGGATGCGGTTTACGAGATAGGATTCCAGGTTCCGCCCTCACCCTACGTCGTCAGATCGCTCTCAGGCGAGGCGATTACCCTGAAGGAGACAGGCAAACCGGTGGCGTTCAGAACGCCTGACGTGGACGATCCAGACGGTTATATCTACGATGATACACCCGGTCCGCCAGAGCCGGTCAGATTCGCGCTCTTTGACAAGCAGGAAAATGAGATCGCTGTCTGGAGTGAAGGAAGCTGGTACGTGCAGGGGCAGGTCGTTCCCAGGGTCGAGCTCGATCCCATGGAACCTCCCATCGTGCGCATCGATTTCAGCGAGTCTGTTCAGCCTCACACCGTGGTGAATTTTGCCGACAAGAGCTCTCCGTCCCTGTCCGTTTATTTTAATCAGGACGGCATTCCGTGGGATCCGGTCAGATCACTGGGCGCGTGGGAGTTGACGCAGAGCAAGGATGCCTACGGAAACTTCGAGAGCTACGCCGAATTCACGCCAGATTTGATCGCCCTCAAGGGCGACTCGGAATATTTCATCCGCGTCAAGGGCACGGTTGATGATCTCGCAGGCAACAGGAAAGGTTACAGCGTCTCTGATGAGGTGAGCTTCTTCACCATTCTGAGCACCGATCCCCTGCCCGATCTCATCGAGGAATTCAACAACACGGCCTACGAGGATCCCTCCACGACTTCGGCGCAGTGGAGCGTCGATCTCGACGGCAGCGAATTCGCGCTCGTCCCCGGTCTCGGAGGCGGGACCGGCGATGATGGTCCCTTCCTGCCGCCTGAACTGATCCCGAACGGTGCGGTCGTCGACCCGGACAACTTGATCATCGAGTTGCCCACATCTTCGAGCGGAGAGCTGAGGGTTTACAACTTCACGAGTTTTACACTGCCCACTTCGTGGACCATCTTCCCGAAAGAGGTCGGCGGGGTGGCAAAGCCTCTGATTCTCAAGGCCACCGGTGAGGTCAGGATCATGGGTACGATCGACATCGCACCCAAGAACGGACTGCACCACGGCACCAACGGTTCCTACGGCTGGCTTCTGGGCACCAACGGCGGTTCGGGCATGTGCGGGGGCGGAGACGGCGGCCGCGGTGGGACGCTGAAATACACCCTCTCCAGCACAAACCCGCCCTTCACGAACGATTCGGGCGGTCAGTTCGAGGACTATGCGAACAACTTCGGTATCTGTGGCATCAATACGGCAATCCAGGACTACGCGCTTCAGGACAGCAACAAGACCCAGGCTTTCTTCCAGGGTCTCGATGACATTCTCAAGACCGGTGATATTCCCCTTCTCATCCAGCCTAATGTTGGAATGGGTGAGGGCAACAGCAATGTGGTGAGCAATCACCCCACCTTCTTCATCGAAAGTGTGACCGTGTCGGCGAGAGTATACAACATTGTGAGCAATCCTGCCGATCCCCGTTATCGCGGATCACTGCTGCAGGAGTCGACCAATCCAGGTCTCCCTGTTCCGCCAATCGCGAAGTCGGGCGATCCCTATATCATCGGAGCGCTCGAGGGTTTCAGCGGCTCTGATCCCACGCTGTCCGACCGAGAGGGCTCGGGGGGCAACCCCCTGACCGTGGCCCAGACCGTGGTGACATATGCTTCTGGCGGCGGCGGCGGCGGGGGTGCAGGTGTCGCGGATGGTTTGATCGGTGGCACAGGTCCTGATTTCGAACCTCTCGGCGCCGCCATCGGCGGCTTCAGCAATCCCTGGTCGCAAGGCGGAGCGAATGGAATCGTTTCGGAACTGGTGGGGAACGTCATCGGTCCCGACCCGGGCGATCCGACCATTCTTTGGCTTTCGGGAACGAATCTCGAGCTGTCCAAGTTCGTGGGCTACTTCGTGAATCCCAACGTGCTCGAAGAGGGATGGCTTTTCGAAATCGCCGACAACACGGCTGACACGATAACCATCGTGCCCTTCACCAACGGAGTTGCTCCCGAAGCGTTCGACCTCGACAATGTCACCTTCGACGGCAACGAGGTTTTCCAGATCTTCACCCCCCTTGATTTGGGTGGTGCAGGCGGCGGCGGCTCCGGAGTCGAGCTCACAGGAACGTACAAGACGGTTTTTGAACCTCCGTTCCAGCTTCCGGCGTGGACAGCGGGTGCGGGCGGTGGTGCCGGCGGCGGTGTTCTGATGATCGAAACGGCTCGAAACATCAACGTGGGCGGCTCAGGCCGAGTTTACGCCAGAGGAGGCGATGGCGGAACCATCTCGGGTATCCCCCTTGCCATTCCGGGCGGCGGCGGCGGCAGCGGCGGCACGATCCATTTCCGCGCCAGGAACAGCGTCAAGTTGAGCGAAGGCTCGGCCGTCTCTGTCGAGGGTGGTCTCGGCGGCGGCGTCGAGGTTTTCGGCGGCGATGGAGGTCCTGGCTACATCCGCTTCGAGAATCTGAACAACAGCCTCAAAGCGAGTAATTTCGCCAGTACGACCTTCCCCTCAGTGAACGAATCGAATCTCGGCGTCTTCCCTGCGCAGGAGGGTTCGAGCTTGGCCATGTCCAAGTTCTACTTCATGCAGATCTCCCGTCCCGACTATGTGTTCGATCCTTTCAATACCGATCCGAACCACCGCGGTCTCAAGATCGTCTATGACCTGACCGAGGTGGACGAGTTCAATCAGGAGACACACTACGAGAATCTGGTCTACCCTGATCCTGACGGACAGTTTTCCGATCCGTACCTTTTCAAGATCGCCTTCAACCCTTGCCCGTCCGATATCGATGGTTTTCTCGACCTGAGCAAAATCAACAACAACTTTGTGCCTTTTGAAGAATTCGACACCATGGACGGACAGCCCTATATCAGATTTGTTCTTCATCTCCACTCGAGCAAGGAAGTCGACGTGGGTGGAGAGGTCTATACCTACAAAAGCCTCAAGATTCGGAACATCTCCATTAACCGCTCCCAGCTATAGGAGTTGTTTCGAACAGGTCTCGAGAGCCGGGCGAAAGCGATCTCTTTCGGCCGGCTCTTTTTTTATCCATTCCTGCCGGGCGCCGCGACTGTTTTGGACTGGCAACGGCCGCAAGCCTGTGTTATTAACAGAGATGCAGGGGTGATGTTGACACACCTGCCGTGTTTCTGTAGAGTGAGAAGATCGCGGAACGCGGTTGTTTGATAAGTTGATCGCGCGACCTTCGGGAGAGGGGGAAATCGAGGAATCAATGGCGATCTCCATTGAGGAGAAGATGCGTTCCTGCGCATCGCTTCTAGATAGTGCTGACCAGGTGGTTATCGTGGGTCACGTCCATGCTGACGGCGATGTGATCGGTACGATGAGCGCCCTGTCCCACCGTCTGAAATCGCAGGGTAAGGGAGTGACGCCTTTTCTCTTTGAACCGATCCCCTCGCGATTCGATTTTCTCGGCTTCCAAGAAATGGTTCGTATCTTCGAATCGGCGTCTGACGAACACCAGTCGGTCATACTCGCCGCCGACGCCATAGTGATCCTCGATTCCTCGACGATCGAGCGTGTGCCCGGTTGGGAGAGTCTTGTGGCGCGAAAACGCGATGTCTGCGTGCGCATCGATCACCACCCGTCATCGACACCGATCGACGTCGGCTTAGATATCACTGATGAGGGGGCGAGCGCCACGAGCCAGCTCGTTTACAGGCTGCTCGACTCGTACGAGCAGTCCTTGAGTTGTGAAGAGGCGCTCGGTCTGTTCGTGGCGCTTGCTACTGACACGGGCTGGTTTCGATACTCCAATACGACTCCGGCCGCGCTCCAGCAGGCAGCCGAATTGCTGAAATCAGGCATCAGTCTCGGCGTGATTTACCGGAATATCTACCAATCGAACGAGCTCGGTTTGATACGCCTCATGGGGAGCGTTATCTCCCAAATGCGCGTCGAATTGAACGGACGTCTGCTCTGGGGCACGATCACCTTTGACCAGGTTCGCGAGGCGGAGCTCGAGCGGGATTTTGAAATCGACGTTCTCCTCGATCTTCTGAGGTCGACACGCGATGTGCGCTGTGTGGCGGTTTTTCGTATGTTGGAGGACGGAGTCATTCGCGTCAACCTCCGGTCCAAGGGAGAGATCGCCGTCAATGGGGTGGCGGAGCGATTTGGCGGAGGCGGGCATCGAAACGCAGCAGGCGTGACGATCATCGGCGGCGACGTGCAACGTTCGTCGGACGAGATCATTAACGCTCTGCGCGAAGTGGTGGCCGGGTCGGAGGCAGGAGATGATTGAATCGATCCCTCCTTTTGCCGTGATCTCCGACATCCACGCGAACCTCGAAGCGCTGGAGGCCGTGTTCAGGGACATCGAGAAGGCACGCGTTTCAAAGATCATATGCCTTGGAGACGTCGTCGGTTATGGGCCCGATTTCGAGGAGTGTATCGACCGGATCGTGGCGCGATGCGACGTCTGCCTCCGCGGCAATCATGACGAAGCCGCCCTTGAAGGGCCGACTGATTTTAATCCAGTGGCCCGCGACGTCATCAACTATACGCGCGAGATGCTCAAGCCGAGTTTGATCTGCTCCGCGAAGAAGAGATCGAGGTGGGCTTTTCTCAAGTCCCTGGAGAAGACCCATCGCGAGTCGTCGCTCTTCTTCTTTCATGGCTCGCCGCGCGATCCTGTTCGCGAATACGTGATGAAAACCGACGTGGTCTTCGCACCGGAGAAACTGGTCGAGATCTTTTCGATGCTCGACAGTTCGTGCTTTATCGGCCATACCCACCAGCCGGGCGTGATCGTGGAAGGGTTTCTCTTTCTCGAGCCGAGCCGCATCGGAAACGTGTACCACATCTCCGACGGGAAGGCGGTCATTAATATCGGATCGGTCGGCCAGCCCCGGGATGGTGACAACCGGGCGAGCTATGTCATTGTCAAGGAGGGCGCCGTCCATTTTCGCCGCGTCGATTACGATTTCAGAAAGACGATCGCAAAGATCGAGGCAAATCCCAGAATTCACAACAATTGTGCCACGAGGCTTCAGTTCGGAAAGTAACGACTCGCCCACGGTGCTTTGAAATCACGGAACCGCCAATGGCCGAAGAGGGATCGGGAGACAGAAAAGTCGCGGCACTTCTCGTTCTTGTAACAGCCGGAGATGAGGAGGTGGCCGAGAGCATCGCTTCTGCTCTGGTGGACGAGCGCCTGGCCGCCTGTGTGAACATCGTGCGCAATGTGCGCTCCGTCTATCGCTGGAAAGGCAATGTCGAGAAAGATGACGAACTCCTCCTGCTCATCAAAACCACGCAGGATCGGTTTGAATATTTGAAAAGAAAAGTGCTCGAACTCCACACCTACGACGTACCCGAAGTCATTGCTCTCAGCATCGACGAGGGACACGCACCTTATCTCGAGTGGTTGTTCGCCGAATCGCGCGAAAACCTCTGATCGACCAAGGGCCTCTTGAACCGCCCGGAAAGGAACAAAGAGATGGGACTCATTTCAGACGAGGCAAAATTCAGCGGTGGCAAGGTCGTCCGGCTTGAGATGAAGGCTTTCTTCAAATCGAAAACAGCCGCTCTCGTGGGAGACGGCGAGGACGTGAAGACGATCTTACGTCTCTATCTCGAGTGCTTCTACATCTACCACGAGATGGCACCGAAGGAGATGGACGCCGGCTCGTTCAAGGACGTGGTACTCGATACTCTACCGCGGCGATTCAATGGCGACGAAAAGTATCTCAAGAAGGTCCCCAAGGTCGTCGTCGCTTACCAGAACTACCTGAAAGACAATATCCACATCAATGATCTTCCGCGGATCGAGAAGACCATCGCTGATCTCGAAAAGCGATTCCTCAAGCTGGTGAAGGGCGTGAAGAAATCCGACCGACTTCCCGATGATCCGCCAACGGAGCAGATCGTCGGCGACGAAACCAAGATCGGCCGAAACGACCCTTGCCATTGCGGCAGCGGCAAGAAATTCAAGAAGTGCTGCCTCAACAAGTGAACCCGCCTTCCCTGTTCATACCGGCTGGATGATCTGCCTGTCGAGGGACCGGAACATGACAGCCCGCTCCACGTGACAGGGCTCGATGTCATCGGTCCCGTCGAGATCGGCCAGTGTGCGCGCCACCTTGAGAATCCGGGTGTAGCCTCTGGCCGACATTGGAAATTTTTTCATATGGGCCTCGAGAAAGGAACGTGCTTCCGCGCACATTTTGCAGAAGCTGTCGATCTCCCCGGCATGCATGTGTGCGTTCAGATGCACTTTGGTGTCGCGCCGACGCACCGCAGCGTCGTGGCGATTCACTGACGCGTCTTGCCATCGCGCGGCTTGCCTTTTCCGTGCCGCCGCGACCTTTCGGGCCATCGTGTTTGAGTCGAGACCGCATGACCCGGCCTGGAGTACAGCGTACGGTACGGGCGGCACCTCGATGTGCATATCGAGCCTGTCGAGAATCGGTCCGGAGATCCTGTTCATGTAGCGCTGAATCTGCCGCGGGGTGCAGATGCACTGGCAACGGCTGTCCCCGTAGAATCCGCAGGGACAGGGATTCATCGAGGCGATCAGCGAGATCCGTGCCGGGAGGATTTCGCGTCCCGCCGCGCGGCTGATTGTCACCGCACCGTCTTCCATCGGCTGCCTGAGCGTCTCGAGCGTGTGGCGGCCGAATTCGGGGAGCTCGTCGAGAAAGAGGATCCCCTTGTGGGCCAGCGAGATCTCTCCCGGACGCGGAATCTGTCCCCCGCCCACGAGACCGGCATAGGAAATGGTATGGTGAGGAGCCCGGAATGGTGGGCGGGTGATCAGTTCGCGCAGTCCGTGTCGCGTGAAGGAGTGGATCCTCGATACTTCGAGAGCGTCGCTGATAGCGAGTCCGGGCAGAATCGTCGGCAGCCGTGTGGCCAGCATGGTCTTTCCCGATCCGGGCGGTCCGATCAGGAGCAGATTGTGGCCGCCGGCCGCAGCCACCACGAGGGCTTCCTTGGATGCTTCCTGACCCTTGACGTCGGAGAAATCGGGACGGTCGGCGCCCGATGGCCGCGTGACGGACGCTCTCGCCGACAGGTCGCCGGCAACAAACTCGCCGGCGCTCCGGCGCGGTACGGGCAAAGGCTCCTCAACACCGCTCGCTCCGAAGAGGCGCGCCGCGTGTCGCAGATCGATCGGCGCCAGGACCTCGATCTCGGGAACGAGCCGCGCTTCGTCGAGGCTCGAGGGCGGAACGACCACACCACGCATCCCGGCATCGCGAGCCAGAACCGCTGCAGAGAGTGCTCCCGGCCCCGGTCTCAGGCTGCCGTCGAGTCCGAGCTCGCCGAGAAACAGATAGCCGCCGAGCGCGTCGCCGGGCACGATGCCCGACGCGGCCAGGATTCCGACCGCCACGGGGAGATCGTAGAAGGAGCCTTCTTTCTTCAGATCGCCGGGAGCGAAATTGATGATCATCGCTTGTCGCGGAAAGTCGAACCGGGAAGCTTGAATCGCTGCCCGGACCCGGTCGCGGCTCTCGCGGACTCCATGACTGGGCAGTCCCACCATCGAGACCTGTCCGAAGAGGCCGCGTGTTTTCTGAACCTCCACGTCGACTGGAACCGCGTCGATCCCCCGGAATGCGATGCTGCTGATCCTGATCGTCATACCTCTCCCACTGGTTGTTCTTGCTGACAGGAGGACGCGCGCCGTGAGAAGCGGTTACCGAATTCTGGGCAGACTCCGGGCGTCGCGACCGGTTATAATCGAACCGATCGGACTGGAGAGTCTCGTGGAGGGAAATGAAATGTTGCTGCTCGAGTTCAGTATGACGCCTCTCGACAAGGGGGAAAGCGTCTCCAGGTATGTTTCACGTTCGCTCGATATCATCGACAAGAGCGGCCTCGAGTACAGGATCAACCCGATGGGTACCGTGCTCGAAGGCGAATGGGATGACGTGATGAATGTGGTCAAGGCGTGCTACGAGACGATGAGCACCGACTGCGGCAGAATCTCGGTTTCGATAAAAATCGACTTCCGGAAGGGGCGATCAGGACGTTTGACTTCCAAGATCGATTCAGTCGAAAAGAAGCTGGGGCGATCATTGAAGAAATAGCAGACGGCGTTCCCTTAAAATGCGCGCGTCCTTTCGGGCTAGTCCTTCCCGGCAGCCAGAATCCCTTTCTTGTTCCGGTCCCACCACTCTTTCCAGAGACCGATATCGGTTCCATAATCTACAGTGTTCAGGTTCGCGAGCACGCTGCCGATCCGCCGGCGTTCGGCCTTGGTGTAGCTGTAGATCGCCACCCCGTAGATTTTGACGTCGAGAACCACGCCTTCCTGAAGAGTGGAAATGACCGGGCTGGCGATCGCGGCTGAAGAAGCGATCTGCGTGTCGAAGCCGGTCACCGCTGCTTTCTGGTTTCCCACGAAAATGTGAGCGCGCGTGCCGTCCGTTCCTCCCGCGGCGGTTGGGCTGCTCGCTGGCGCGAGGCCGGCGATGAGCACTCCCGAGACGCGCGGATCGTTGAAACGCTCGAGGCCGTCGAGGGCATTCATTCTGTATCGACTGTAATCGAGCCTGAGAGCGGCCACGAAAGGATTGATGATGTTTCTCTCGTCGTAAACACTGAGTGCGTCGAGGGCGAGGCCGCGGGCTTCGTCGCTCCGGTCGAAGAGCGCTGTCTTGATCAGCACCTCGAGCGCCTTGCGCGGTTTCAGCGTACGGCAGGCTTTGAGTGCGAAATGACGGTCGGCCTTTTTACCCGAATTGATATGGCGCACGATTACCGCCGCCACGAGGTCCTCGGGAAGTCGCGAGAGAATTCCCTCGCCGATTCGACCAAGGGTCGGCCCCGCGGCCGCGCTGGCACGGAAGAGCTCGAGCACCGGATCGAGTTCTCCCCGGTGTTTGAGCGCCCGGAACGCGCCATAGTCGATGGTGTTCACCATCTGGTCGACAAACCTCTGCACCGTACTATCCCGCGCGTCGACGGTTAGCGCGCTGTCGAGAAGATCGAACATCTCATCGAAGAGGCCCTTGGTGCGGCACCACCAGGCGAGCTGGGCCATCTCGGACGAGCTGCCCGGCGTGAGATCGGCGCGCATCTTTTTACAGAGCTTTTTCAGCTCCATGTCGCTGCGGTGGAGGAGAATCTCGCTCCTCTCGAATTCGGCGATCCCCTCCAGGGTTTGAATCCTGATAAAGTGGTCGTCGAGCGGTCTGGGAGATGATCCCGCAAGGCAGCTTCCGTCGCGAAGGAAAAAGACCTCGGCCTGGCAGAGTCCGCCGAGCAATCCGAGTGCGACACAAAGGGCCAGGACCAATGGGGTTATCCGGATCGATTCAGAGAGTCGTCTCATTGTTTGTCCCCTAACGCGTTACTGGCTCGAGGCTAATGGACACTCATGGGGAATGGCCCCCTACAATATAGAATAGCCCCATCAAGGAGTAACCCCCTCCTTTTCTTCTTCCTCGGAAAGTCTCGAACCGTTCGACGCCGGGACGATCAGCGCCGCGGCGAGTGCCGTGTACCAGACAGCGAGCATCCACCAGGGCGGTGGGGGGGTGGTAATCGGACCGGGCAAGGTCGCCGCACTCCACTCGAGCACGCTCAGTAACATTGAGTAGAGCCGCTCCACCACAACGGCTGTCAGCACAGCGGGCACTGGAAGGAGCAGGGCGATCAGAAGATGGCAGAGTCCGGCCCAGAGAAGAAGCCCAAAGAGAGGAACGGCGACACAGTTGACAAGAGGCGCAAAGGGCACGACCGTCCCGAAGTAGTAGGCCGCGAGGGGCGCGGTGCCGCACCAGGCGCTGCAAGAGATTCCAAATGCCTGAGCCGTCCTGCGCAGCAGAGCCGGAATCGGGAAGCGGTTCAGGCGCACCCTCTGCAGAAAAAGAAGAATCGAGGCGTATCCGGCAAAAGAGAGCTGGAAAGAGATCTCTCTGCACGCCTCGGGATAGAGGATGACGATCACAAAGGCCGCGTCGATCAGGAAGACCGACGAACGGCTGGCGCGACCGAGAAAGTTGGAAGCGATGAAACAGCCGCCCGTGAGCGCTGCGCGGACCACGGGCACGCGTCCGCCCGTGATCAGGCAGAGGCAGGCGAGGGCGAAGACCTGGAGCAAGGCGTTCGTTGTCCAGCGGAGGTTGAACAGATTGAGAAGTGCCGACACCATGACGAGGATGATTCCCACGTGGAGCCCGCTGATCGAAAGGAGGTGCATCGTTCCCGTCCGCCTGAAGAGATCGCGGGTATCGATTCCCACCGACCTTGGAATGCCGAGGAGAATGGAGGCGCAAAAGGACGCGGTTCGGGATGAGAGAGAGCGCTGAAGACAGGCTTTCATCTCCCTGCGCAAGATGTAGACGTGGCGTGTTAGCAGCGGCCCGTGCCTTTCGCCGGTCGTCTCGATCAGCGCCTGGCGCGTGCGCAGAACGATTCCGTTTCTTCCCAAAACGGCCTCGCAGGGAAACACGACGTGCACTCCAGGCTTGACCCTTCGCGCCGGAACTCCAGTGATCACGGCGCAGAGGCCACGTGCGGTCGCACGACTCTCGCCTTTGTCGACGGGGATTACGGTCATTCGGAAAGTGCCCGGGTACATCCTGTCCGGCCACGGTCCGTCGGTCACGACACCTTCGAAGAGGATCAGCCTCGGGCCGACAGGCTCAGGATTGAGTTCGCGCTCGGCAAAGAGCCCGGCGGCGCACATCAAAAGAGCGGTGAGCGCTCTCATTGCCGCGTCCGGCCTGAACTCGTCGGAGAGGCTGAAACGCAGAGCGGCTCCCCCGGTCCAGAGCAAGAGAGCGGGCGGTCCAAGAATCAGGCTCGACAGGAACGGAACGAGGAGAAGCAGTACGGGATGGTGATTCAGAATTCGTGCCATAGTCAACAGTCCCCGGGATCGGACGGACGAGACCGCACTCGGTTACGCGAAGTCCCGCGTAAAGGAGGTTTTCTCTTGGCCATCGCACCATGGCGATTCATAATGAAATCACACTGAACCGCGGCGGTTTCGGGCGACAAATCGATTCCTTTGGAGATTCTGATGGTCAGAGCAGTGTATCCGGGCACCTTTGATCCCGTCACATACGGGCACATGGACTTGATCCAACGTGGTGCGCTTCTTTTTGACGAACTGATCGTGGGAGTGGCTGTCAATCCGGCCAAGACCCCTGTTTTCTCTCCCGAGGAGCGGGTCGAGATGATTCGCGCTCAGGTCGACGGCAAGCTCGACAACGTGAAAGTGGAGTTCTTCAGCGGATTGGTGGTCAACTTCGCTCGCGATAAAAAGGCCTTCAACATCCTTCGGGGGCTCCGCACCGTGTCCGACTTCGAGTACGAATTTCAGATGGCTCTCACCAATCGCGCCTTTGCCGAGGATGTGGAAACTCTTTTCGTCATGCCCAGTCTCAAGTATTCCTACATCTCGTCGCGGCTCATCAAGGAGTCGGTCATCATGGGTGCCGATGTCTCCCACATGCTCCCCCCCGAGGTGGAGAAGGCGCTCACAACCAAGCTCGGCCTGAATAGCTAGTTTCTCAGTTGGAAAGGAGACAGCCAGCCATGATGAAGAAGATCGTGACCACGCAAGATGCTCCCGAGGCGATCGGGCCCTACTCCCAGGCGGTCTGCGCGGAAGAGTTGGTTTTTGTCTCCGGTCAGATCCCGCTCGATCCGAAAACGATGGAACTCGTGGGCGACACTGTGGCGCGCCAGACCGAGCAGGTTCTCGATAACCTCACCGCTGTTCTCACCGCTGCGGGGAGTTCGCTGGCCGAAACGGTCAAGGTCACCGTTTTCTTGACCGATCTTTCGACTTTCGGGGCGATGAACGAGGTCTACGGCCGCTACTTTTCCGAAGATCCCCCGGCGAGGGCGTGTGTTGAAGTCTCCCGTCTGCCCAAGGAGGTGCTCGTGGAGATGGATGCCGTGGCCATTGTTACCTCTTGAATCGAGGGCGCCTCGCAGTGAACATTCGGATGAATATTCGGCGGCTGGCGCCGGTTACTCCTCCGGACAGATCGGATAAAGATGGATAGATCGGAGAAGAGTCACAGTTAGGAGATCCCGATGAGCCGACCTGTAAAACTGTTCCTCTTCGTGGTCTGCCTTTCGGCCCTTGCCCTGATTATCCTTTATGTTGCCGGTGACAGAGATGCCCCAGGTACTGGGGACGCGCCAGGAACTGGGGGGGCGACCTCTGACTGCTCTGAGAGTGGTTCGGCCGCAGAGCAAGGAGCAACGAGCGAGCCCCGGTTCGGCGGAACCGTGTCGTTCCTGCTCAGAAAAGATCCCCAGACGCTGAACAATGTGATCCGCTCCTGTGGATCGAGCCGGCGGATCAGCAGTTTTCTCTTTCCCCCCCTGATCGACATCGATCCTCAAACCAAAAAGCTGCGTCCGTTGACAGCCGCCAGTCTCCCCGAGATCTCGGCCGACACTCTCGTGCACAAATGGCGGATCCGCAAAGGGCTCAAATGGCACGACTTCGACCGGAGCGGAGCCTATTTGACGGCTCGCGACGTCAAGTTCTCCTTCGATCTAATCGAGAATGAAAAGGTCGACGCCAGTCACGTCATCGAAATGCTCGGCGGTATCGAGGAGATCCGTGTCGTCGACGAAACGACTTTCGAAGTGGTTTACGACAAGCCATATTATTCATCGGCCTATTCTTTCGGCCGCCGGATGCGCATCATGCCCGCCCATCTTCTCGAAACGGTTCCTCCCGAGGAGATCAACAGTCACCCTCTCGGTCGAGATCCGGTCGGTTACGGCCCCTTCCGCTTCGGTCGCTGGGAGACGAGCCGCGCTGTGGTGCTCGAACGCTCGGATCTGAACCGGGAGGTCTTTCCCGAATTCGCCAGACCCTGGATGGACAGCATCCGGTGGAAGGTCGTGGCTGACAAGAGCATGGAGTATCTCCTCTTCAAGAGGGGAGAACTCGATATCTTCAACATGGTCCACGACGACGTGGTCCAGAAGGCCGGCACAGAGGAATTCAAGAAGTTCGGTACGGTGCACACCTACTATATTCCCTACTTCAACTACATCGGATGGAATAATCGGAGCTACCTCTTCGAGAACCGTCTCACGCGCCAGGCAATGGCGCACCTGATTCGCCGGCGCCAGATTCTCGAATCCCATCTCTATGGCAAAGGCAAGGTCCTCAGCGGACCCTTCTACTACTTTTCCAATGAATACGACCGATCGATCGAACCGCTTCCCTTCGATCCTGACCGGGCGCGCAAACTGCTCGCCGAGGCGGGCTGGTCGGACAGCGACGGAAATGGAATACTCGACAAGGAAGTCGACGGAGAACGGAAGGAGTTTCGTTTCGAGATCCTTCTGTCGACCGCCATGTTTCCCTACGAAATGGCGCTCTATCGGCGCTTCGAGGAGGATCTCAAGAACTTGGGGATCATCATGGTTCAGCGCCAGCTCGAGTGGAACACGCGACGAGGCATGGTCAGAGATCAGAAGTTCGACGCCTTCCAGTTTGGCGCCACATGCGATCTCCTCTACGAGGATTACTACAGGGCGTGGCATTCGTCGCAGACGGTCGCGCCGCGCGACAACCGCGTCGGTTATGTCAATGGTCGTGTTGACGAGATTCTCGAACAGGCACGCGTCGAGCTCGACGACGAGAAGCGATACGCCCTGGTGAGGGAACTGCACGCGATCCTCCACGAGGATCAACCAGCGACCGCGCTCTACACCCCCGCGGTTAACGCAGCCGTCAGCAACCGGATGCAGAATGTCCGCGTCTACGACGGCCAGGGGGTATACGTTTACGATTGGTGGCTGTCGGAGAATTGACAGAAATCACAGGCTTTCCCCTTAAGACAGGCGACATGCTGCGATACATCCTGAAACGTCTGCTCATCGCGATTCCCACCCTGATCGGTATCACGATCGTCACCTTCTGCATCATTCAGCTCGCGCCCGGCGACCCGGCGGACAAGTCGGAGGAAGAGAGCGTTGTGGCCACCACCTTCTCGGGACAGGTGACCCGCGAGGTGGTGGAGCGGACGCGACAGCTCTACGGGCTCGACAAGCCTTTGCTCGTCAACACGCGCGTCTGGGAGAGCGATCGAGAGGAGTACAAGGAGCTCGGTTTCTTCGGCCGTCTCGGCGCCATGTTTACCGACGCCCAGTATCCGATCTGGCTCGGCCGGATCGTGACATGGGATTTCGGTTCCTCCTATCAGGATCACAGACCGGTGACCGACAAGGTTTGGGAAGCCTTCAAGGTCTCGCTCCTTTTTCAGGTCGTGTCGATCGCGCTGATCTATCTCATCGCCATCCCGCTCGGTGTGCTGTCGGCGGTGAAGCGCGGGACCGGGACGGACCGTGTCATCAGTCTCATGCTTTTTCTTCTCTACTCGCTGCCGAACTTCTGGGTGGCCACCCTGCTCATCGTATTTCTGGCCGGAGGGGAGTTTCTCGATATCTTTCCGCCCCAGGATCTCTCGTCGAGCGACGCGGCCGCAATGGGTGGGATGGGATGGTTTTTCGATCGTCTCTGGCACATGATCCTTCCCGTGATCTGCCTCACCTATGGCGGGCTCGCCTCCCTGTCGCGCTACGCGCGGTCGGGCATGCTCGAGGTGGTCGGGCAGGACTACATCCTGACCGCCCGCGCCAAGGGTCTTTCGGAGAGACAGGTTATCGTGAAGCACGCCTTTCGCAACAGTGTGCTCCCGATCATCACGCTTCTCGCCACTCTCCTGCCCGCACTCATCGGCGGGTCGGTGATCGTCGAGACGATTTTCAACATACCCGGGATGGGGCGCCTCCTCTTCGACTCCTTTCTGGCGCGCGACTACCCGGTGATCATGGCTGTGGCTTTCTTCTCGTCGGGCCTGGTGTTGCTCGGCATGATTCTGTCCGATGTTCTGTACCTGCTCGTGGACCCGAGGATATCGCTCGAATGACCGGAATCGAAAAACCGGGACTGGACAAGCCCGATGGGCTCAGCAATGGGGGCGGTGCGTCCGGTCGGGTCGATCTGCAGAATGCAGGCAATGACCAGCGCCGTCCGACGACGTGGGTGCGCTTTCGCGGCCGGAAATCGCCGATGATCGGGCTCGTTCTGCTCGGTGTGCTTTTCGTGATCGCCGCGCTGGCGCCGTTCCTCGCCGGAAACCGTCCGATCCTCTTCATTGACGGGGAGGGACTCGAGCTGCCTGTCTTCGGGGCCTTCACGCAGGAAGATTTTTTCTGGTTCGCCAGCTTCATTACAGCACTATTGGTTTTGGGCTGCTTCCGGCTCCTTCCCCGAACCTGTCCGAACCTGTCGCCCGGACACGGACGAAGGGTGATTCTGGGCCTCCTCGGCCTTGCGGTCGCGGTCACCATGGTCATCGGTTTTTCCTGGCCCGAGAGGCTGATCCATGACGACTTCACTCCCTATCGCGACGGCGGCCGCGAAGCATCGCTGTGCGTCTTTCCACCGGTTTGCTATGCGCCGACCGAGGTCCCTCTCACGAACACCCTCGATTCTCCGAGCTTCTCCCATTTCTTCGGCACCGACCGGCAGGGAGATGACGTCTTATCCCGCATGATCCACGGCACGCGCATCTCGCTCCTCGTCGCGGTTACGGCGATTCTCGTCTGCATGGCGATCGGCATCGCGCTCGGCGCCGCGGCCGGCTATTTCGGTGGATGGATCGATGCGTTCGTGCTGCGTCTGATCGAGGTGGTGACCTGTTTTCCCGCATTCTTTGCCGTGCTCGCCGTGCTCGCCTTCTTGCCGCCGCGCATCTTCTGGGTCATGCTGATCATCGGCCTTCTGCGCTGGCCGGGTGTGGCGCGCCTCACGCGGGGCGAGTTTCTCCGCTTGCGCGACTGGGAGTTCGTCACTGCCGCGCGCGCCATGGGCCTGTCGAACAGGCGCATCATGGCGCGCCACATTCTGCCCAATGCTCTTGCACCGGTGATCGTCTCGGCAACCTTCGGAATGGCCGGGGCGATTCTTATCGAGAGCGGGCTCTCCTTCCTGGGTATCGGCCCGGCGAGCTGCCAGTCCTGGGGCAGGCTGCTCTCCGAGTTCAGGCCATACTTCGATGTGGCATGGTGGCTGAGTGTTTTTCCCGGTGCCAGTATTTTCATCACCGTGATCGCCCTCAATCTCGTGGGCGAAGGATTGCGCGACGCGCTCGATCCGCGCTTGAGAGAGTAGAACTGGAGTCTTCGAGTGAGCAGAGAGACCCACACGGCGCCGCAACCTCTTCTCGAAGTGAAGGGGCTGAAGACCGTTTTCGGCGCCCCGGAGGCGGGGGCGGTTGCCGTGGACCGGATCTCTTTGACCATCGGCCAGGCAGAGGCGCTCGGCCTGGTGGGGGAATCGGGAAGCGGCAAGAGTGTGACCGCCCTGTCGATCTTGAGGCTCGTGGCCGATCCGCCGGGGAGGATCGTCGAGGGCGAGATCTTTTTCAAGGGACGCGACCTGCTCCGTCTCGGGCCGGCCGCGATGCGCGCTGTGCGCGGCAACGAGATCTCGCTCATCCTCCAGGAGCCGGCCACGGCGCTCAATCCGGTCATGACCGTGGGCTCTCAGATTGCCGAGGCTCTCACGATTCACAAGAAACTCAAGGGGCGCGACGCTCACGCCCGCGTCGTCGAGTCTCTTGCCCGCGTGGGAATCCCCTCTCCGGAAAAGACGGCCCGCTCCTGGCCCCATCAGTTGTCGGGCGGAATGATTCAGCGCGCCATGATCGCCATGGCGCTCATCTGCAGGCCCGATCTGCTGATAGCCGACGAGCCGACATCGGCGCTCGACGTGACGATCCAGGCCCAGATCCTCGATCTGCTCGACCGCCTGCGTCAGGAGGAAGCGATGTCGCTTCTTCTGATCTCCCACGACCTCGGTGTTGTGGCGGGCCTCTGCGACAGGGTGGCGGTCATGTACGCGGCGGAGATCGTGGAGGAAGCCGCGAGCAGCCAGCTCTTCGAGCATCCCGGCCATCCCTATACTGCGGCGCTCCTGAGATCGATGCCCACACTGGGACGAACCCAGCAGCGACTGCGGCCGATCCCCGGCAGCGTGCCGTCGCCCGCGGCCCATCCCGCGGCCTGCCGGTTCCGTCCGCGATGCGTTAGGGCGCAATCGATATGCGGAGAACGCAAACCCACTCTCGATGAGCTCACCCCGGGCCACAGAGTGGCGTGCTTTTTTCCGGATCGGGAAGTATGATTGGCGAAACGATCGAAACCACTGGTTCTCGGGAGAAAGAGAGGGTGAAACAAGACGCACCGCAGCGCGCCATACTCAAGGTGGATCGCCTGGTGAAACAATTTACCGTTGGGGGGAGAGGGTTCGGCCGCCGCGCCGAGACGCTCAAGGCTCTCGACGAGGTCTCGTTCACACTCGCGCCTGGCGAGACGCTCGGCCTCGTGGGCGAATCGGGCTGCGGCAAGACCACGCTGGGTCGGGTCATCCTCCGGTTGACCGAACGCACCGCGGGCCGCGTGATTTTCGACGGGATCGATCTGTTTGACCTGAGCGCCCGCGCCATGCGCACGCTGCGCGGCCGCATGCAGATCATCTTCCAGGACCCCTTCTCATCGCTCAATCCGCGCTTTACCGTGGAGGCGACCGTGACCGAGGGGATGCGTATATTCGGACTCGCCAGCGGCCGCGGTCTGCGCGACCGGGCCGTTGCCATGATCGAGAAGGTGGGGCTTTCGGCTGACGCCCTCGATCGCTACCCCCATGAGTTTTCGGGCGGCCAGCGGCAGCGCGTCGGCATCGCGCGCGCCCTCAGCGTGGAGCCTGATTTCGTGGTCTGCGACGAGCCGGTTTCGGCCCTCGACGTCTCGGTCCAGGCTCAGGTGATCAATCTTCTCATCGACTTGCGGGACGAGATGGGGCTCTCCTACCTGTTCATCTCCCACGACCTTTCCGTGGTCAAGCATATCTCCGATCGGGTGGCGGTGATGTATCTCGGCAAGATCGTCGAGATCGGCGCGGTGGCCGCTCTTTTTGCCAACCCCCGCCATCCCTATACGCGGGCACTCATCTCGGCGGTGCCCGTGCCCGAACCGGGCGGCCGGAGGAAGAGGATCATCTTGGAAGGCGACGTGCCCTCGCCCATCGATCCTCCGCCGGGCTGCGCGTTCCATCCACGCTGTCCCCGGGCGCAGCCGGAGTGTGCGGTTCAAGAGCCGCCGCTGAAGAGACCTGACGATCAGACCATGTACCGCTGTGTCCTCTAGGAGCTGGTCTGCCTAGTGTAGACTATGAAAAGGCTGTATCGTTTGAAAGAGGGCTAATCAGGGGAAAGTGTCACACTCGCGAAATCGAAGAAGTTTGGCAGACTCGAGATTCGACTGTAAGGCCCGCGCGGTCGGAGGTGGTGAGGCTTTTTGCGGCCGACTTCAGCCTGTCCCGTTAACTCAAGCCCGACTCCAATCCAAACCAGGACAGGATGTGAAGGCAGTAAAAAGCCTCACCACCTCCGACCTGAGACCCTCCTTTTCAGATGGCCAGGTCCGACAGACTCCCAAGCGAAGGGCGCAGCCATCGACTGCGTGGTTGGCTGGATCAGCGCTTTTTCACGCGCCAGCAGGCTGCCCGATGGAGCGGATCGATTTCGAGAAGGGACGGCGCCTCGGCGCGGCATCGATCCTCGGCGAAGCGGCATCGCGGTTCGAACGCGCAGCCTCTTCGCGCCTCCCCCCGGCAATCCTCCGGCTGAGGCGGGTGGCCGGGGATCGGATTGATGCGAGTGCCGGCCGCGGCCGTCACAAGGGGAAGCGATTCGCGCAGCGCGATCGTGTAGGGATGGGCCGGCCGCTCGAAGATTCGCGTTGTGGGCGCGCTTTCCACGATGCGGCCCGCATAGACGACGAGGACGCGGCTCGTGCGTTCGGCCACGATTCCGAGGTCGTGGGTGATGAGCAGTACGGCTGTCCCGAGCCGCTCCCGGCAGGCGTCGAGCAATCCGAGGATCTGAGCCTGAATTGTCACGTCGAGCGCCGTTGTCGGCTCGTCGGCAAGAAGCACGCAGGGATCGAGGAGCAATGCCATGGCGATCAGGATGCGCTGGCACATGCCTCCCGAGAAACGATGAGGGTAGTCGTGGATGCGCCGCGCGGCGTCGGCGATCCCGACACGCTCGAGCCCCTTCACGGCCATGGCGAGCGCCGTGCCTCTCGAAACCGGGCGGTGGGCGCGCACGGCCTCGATCATCTGCTCGGAGACGCGCAAGTAGGGAGTGAGCGACGCCATCGGATCTTGAAAGATCATTGAGATCTCGGCGCCGCGGATACGACGAAGCTTCTCCTTCGGCAGTGTGAGCAGATCGGTGCTCTCGCCGCTGCCAAGAGTGCTCCTGTAATGGATTTTTCCCCTTTCGATGCGCGCCGGGCCGCCTTTCAAAAGCCCCAGAATGGCCAGGGCGGTCACTGATTTTCCCGAGCCGGACTCGCCCACCAGACCGAGACACTCGCCGCCGTGCAGGTCGAAGGAAAGAGTGTCGACTGCTTTGACGCGCATCGCGCTTCTTCCGCGGGCCTCAGAGCGCTTGCCAAAGGAAACGGTCAATTCCTTCACCGAAAGAACGGGGGGGCGCGGGGGGGCGCTCATGGGCGCCCCCCTTTCACGATGCGCGGGTCGAGCATGTCGCGGAGACCGTCCCCAAGGAGGTTGAGACTGAGAAGGGTCACGGCGAGGACGGCGCCCGGAAAAACAGCCAGCCACCAGTAGACGCTGACCGGCGAAATCACGGCCACCGCGTCGCTGGCGAGGAGTCCCCACGAGACTTCCGGCGGCGCCACCCCGAGTCCGAGAAAAGAGAGAAAGGACTCGAAGAGCATGATGCGCGGGATCGTGAGCGTGAGATAGACCACAACGATGCCGAGGACATTGGGAATGAGATGGCGCACGATGATCCGGAACCGCGACGCGCCGATCGCTTCTGCGGCGCGCACGAACTCCCGCTCCTTGAGCGACAGGATCTGGCCGCGCACGACGCGCGCCATGGTCAGCCAGTAGATGGCGCCGATGAGTATGTAGAGCACAGTCTCGCGCGTGATACCGATCGTCCGGAGCGACTCGGAATATTCCTGAAGGATGGAGATCAGGTAGATCACGACGAAGATGAAGGGGATCGAGTAGAGAATGTCGACGAGACGCATCATGGCGTCGTCCACGAGGCCGCCCAGGTAGCCTGACATGGCTCCGTAGAAGACTCCGATGATGAGCGTGACCAGCGCGGCGATCAGTCCGACGAGGAGCGACACGCGGCTCCCCCAGATGATGCGGCTGAACAGGTCGCGTCCCTTCGAATCGGTGCCGGTCAGGTTGAAGAGTTCGTATTCTCCAAAGAGCGCCGTGCGAATCGATGCAGCCACCCCATGGTCAAGCGGAACCGAGATCGGCCGGACCTCGGGAGAGGGGGCGAGAAACTGTTCTTCCATTCTTCCCTCGAGATGGTTGGCCAAGGGGAGGATCGGGGCGAGCAGCGCAACCACTGTGACGATGGCGAGACCGATCGCACCCACGAAAGCCGCGGGATGGGTCGACGCCAGGCCCGCAATGCGCTCGATCCATTTCCTTCTCCTGCCCCGCGCGTTACTCATAGCTTGACCCTCGGGTCGATGAGGGTGTAGGCCACGTCGACGAGCAGGTTGATCACGTAGACGACTATGCAGTAGACGATCACGATCCCCATGGTGAGCGTGTGGTCCCGGTTGAGGGCGGCGTTGACAAAGAAGTCGCCCATGCCGGGGATGGCAAAGATCTTTTCGATCACCAAAGTCCCCGTGAGAATACCGGCCGCGGCCGGGCCGAGGAAGGAGACGACGGGAAGGAGCGCTCCTCTCAGAGCGTGCACCAGAATCACGCGCGATTCGCGCACGCCGCGCGCGCGCGCCGTGAGAATGTACTCTTCCTGCAAAACCTCGAGCATTCCCGAGCGGCTCAACCGCGCGATGTTGGCGCTGAAGGCGGCGCCGAGGGCGAGAGCGGGAAGAACGAGATGGCCGAATGTCCCCCAGCCGGCAGCGGGGAAGAGGGGCCAGACGAAGACGAAGAGAATGATAAGAACCGACGCCAGCATGAAGTTGGGGATCGCGATGCCGAGTGCGGCGAGGGTCATGATGAAACCGTCGACCGCTCCGCCGCGACGGACGGCGGCGATGATACCTGCCGAAAGACCGACGAAGAGCGCGATAAAGAGGGCGAGCAGTCCGAGAAACGCCGAGCGCGGAAGGGTTTCGGCAATGATCTCGTTGACCGAATAGTCGCGCATCTTGAGCGACGGCCCGAGGTCGAAGCGGAAGACGACACCGGCGAGGTAATCGGCATACTGTTCGAGGACCGGATCGTCGAGATTGTACTTTTCGAGCAGGTTGCGCTTGATGTCGGGTGGGAGCTCGCGCGCCTCGTCGAAGGGGCCGCCCTTGACCGAGCGGGTCAGGACAAAGGAGATGGTGATCACCACCCAGAGGGTGACACAGAACCAGAAGGCGCGCTTGACGACGAAGCTCTTCATCGATCCCTCCGTCTCATGTACTTCAGAGGATGGATGTCGAGAATGTTGTCGTAATAGCCTTCCCAGTCTCGATTGAAGAGATTGGTCGTTGTCCTGAAGTAGAGGATCGCGATCGGCGCTTCGCGCAACAGGATCTCCTCGGCCGACGCGAGGAGCGCGGCGCGGCGCTCCGCTTCGAGCTCGGCGGCAGCCTCGGAGATCAGGCGGTCGTAGGCCTCACTGCCCCATCCCGTGCGGTTGTTGTCCGTCTCGCTCTTCGATGTGAAGACATCGAGGAAGGTGCTGGCGTCGAGGTAATCACCGAGCCACGAGCAGAGGCAGAGATCGTAATCGAGCGTGTTCTGCGACAAGAAATAGACCTTTCGCTCCTGGCTCGCGGGATGGAGGCGGATGCCCAGATTGCGCTTGAGTTGAAGCGCAATGACCTCGGCCAGATCGCGGTTGGCCTCGCTCGTGCTGTAGAGGAGCGAGAACTCGGGAAATCCTTCGCCGCCTGGAAATCCGGCTGCGGCGAGGAGCCGGCGGGCGCGGTCGGGATCGTAGATCCCGATTCGGGACGGTTCGTATCCCGGGATCCAGGGCGGCACAAAGGAATCGGCCGGGGTCTGTCCGCCTTTGAGTACGCGTTCCACGAGTTCTTTCTTGTCGATGGCGAGGTGGATCGCACGACGAATTCGTTCATCGCCCAGAATCGTGCGAGTCGTGTTGAAGCGCAGAAAATTCGTCCCGAGATTGGGCGTTTTAGAAAAGTCGGGGCGCGTCTCGACAGCCGGAATGGCGATGGGCGGAACAAAGTTGATCCAGTCGGCATCGCCAGTGAGATAGAGATTGAGGGCCGTCGTGGGGGAGTCGACAGCGAGGGCGTCGATCGTGTTGGCGTGCACGTTGTCCCGATCCCAGTAGAGGGGATTCTTTTCGAGCCTGATCCGATCCTTGAGCCGTCTCTCGATGACCCGGAAAGGCCCGTTGGACACGAGGTTTTCCGGCTTGATCCAGTCTTTTGGACCGAACCGCTCGATACACGCCCTGCTCACGGGGCAGAGCGGATAAAAGGAGACGACGTTGACGAAATAGGCGCAGGGCGTGTCGAGACGGACCTCGAAGGTCAAATCGTCAGGCGCTGCAAGCCCGGTCAGGTCCTTCTGCCCGCCGCCGGCCAGGAATGCCTCGCGACCATCCACGTGCCGGAGCAGGTAGGCGTAAGCGGCCGCGGTCTTGGGTTCGAGAAATCTCGTCCACGAATAGACGAAGTCGTGGGCAGTGAGCGGGCTCCCGTCCGACCAGCGCAGACCGGGCCTGATGTGAAAAGTCCAGAGGAGCCCGTCATCGGAGATCTCCCACGACCGCGCCGCGCCGGGAAGAGGTTCGAGCGTTCGGGGGTGAAGAGTGGTGAGCCCTTCGAAGACGGCCATGATGATTCGTCCCTCGGGTATGGCCGTGGCGATAGCCGGATCGAGCGACGTGATCTCGGCCTGGTTGACGAAGGTGAAATCGGCTCTCTGCCGCTCGCCGCTGAACGCTAGGAGCAGTATCGCCACTCCGGGCGCACCCAGGAGAAAACAAAATAAAAGCATCTTCAATCGGTCAGAGAACCACATCGATAGCGAAATCATCTTCCAGGATTGCGGCGAGTTCAGTGAGATCATTGATTTCATAGTCTGGCTCAGTGGCTCCGTCCGGGCGGACTTGAATCCCCTCCCGTCGGACCAGAACGCTCTTCATCCCGGCCGCATTGGCTGCGTCCACGTCCTGGATCGGATCGTTTCCGATATACATCGTTTTTGCCGGTTTGATTCCTGTTTTCGCGCATGCCTTGGCAAAGAGCTTCTTGTTAGGTTTGGAGATGCCGATCTGGTCCGAGATGAAGATCGCCTGTGGATGGAAATACTGGTAGAGATCGAGCCAGAACAGCTTTCCGGCCTGCTTGATGGCGCGTCCGTCAGTGATGACGCCGAGTGTCAGCGGCTGGGCGTTCAGTGCGATCAACAGATTCTTGATTTCAGGAAAGGGTTCGAGGTCGGTGTACTTGGTCCTGTGGTAGCCCATGACGGCGCTCGCGACGAGGATCACGGGATTGATCCCCGCGCTCAAGCGTGCCGGAAGTCTTTGAAGGAGCTTGTCGAAATGCTGGCCATGGTTGGACGAAAACTCGCTGATGATCTCCTTGAGCTCCCGCAGGGCACTATCCGGATCAGCCCGAAACCCCGCGCGGATCATTGACTCGATCGCATTCCGCCGCGCCTTTTCGGCAAAGGCGGTCGTGGAGAATAGCGTGTCATCGATGTCGAAGAAGATCGCCTCGAGCGCGTGGGTTGCTGTCATGGCACTGTCAGACCTCTCGATTCGCAATTAGGAATCAAACCGCCATCAAAAACATCATAATAGACCCACAGCCCATCAGCAAGGCGATCGGCAAAAAAGCCCCCGCAAACGAACGAGGGGCGCGCACGAAAAATGTGCACGCCCCTCGGAGTTTCTTCAGAACGATTCTCAGATCCTAGCGGGAAACAACCGGCGCATTCCGAATCGTGTTCATGTCGGTGATATGCGCCTTCGCCAGAATGATCAGGTTGTTCATCTCGTCATCAATCCCCTTCTCGGAGAAGAAGAAGCTGATGATCGGGATCTTGCTCAAGATCGGAGTACCCGCCTTGCGGTTGACGTAGCGGATCGACTTGAGGCCGCCGAGGAGGATGCTGCCGCCGTCGGGCACAACGACCGTGGCCGATGCCGTGCTCACGAAGAGGTCGGGCAACTGGAAGGAGACCTTCTGCGACTGGCCGCCGAGCGTGGTATCGACATTCCGCAAGCCCACGAGCTCGGCCACGGTGGCCTGGATCTCGAGGGTGATGTACTTGCGGTCATAGGAGACGGTCGGCTTCACGTCGAGCACGATGCCGTCCTGGATGATGCCGATGTTGGGGTTGGCGATGTAAGCTGAGTTCGCCACGTCCACGTCAAAGCCCTGCACGTAGGAGAACTGGTTGATCACCGTGATGTAGGCTCTCTGCGTGTTGAAGGCCGTGATGATCGGCGCGGTCACCTCGGTGGCGTTGTACGATTTTTCGACAGCGCGGACCACGAGGTTGAAGAAGGTGTCGTCGAGCAGCGAGAACTGGAACGCGCCGCCGCCCATGGTGGAGAGGAGATCGCCGAGAGGATTCTCGAAGATGCTCTCGTTGCGGAAACGGATGTCGCCGTCCGAGTTGTCATTGAAGAAGATACCCGCTGAGGGCCTGGCGCCCGGGTCGCCTTCACCCGCGTTGTCGAGGCCTCTCGATGAATTGTCCTCGTAGCTGTTGGTCACGCCGAGGGGCACATCTTCCGATTTGCCGTCGCCGCCGAGGCCGCGGAAGTCGGCTCCGATCTCTTGCAGGAAGCCCTTGTTGATCTGGATGAACCGGCTCTCGATCGTCACAACGCAGCTCGCAAAGCGGCGCAGGTCGTCGAGGAAGGCGGCTACCTCTTTTTGCACGTCGTTGGTGTGGATCACGAGCAGGCTGCTCAGATCCTGGGAGATGTCGATGTTGTACTGGTCGAGATCCCACGATTCGCGGGAGATGTTCTCGCGGATGAGGGTCAGGATTTCCTCGGGCGGAATGGGCGTCTGCTTCTCGAGCTCGCCGCCGAAGATCGATGTCTCGGCATCCTCGCCCGCCTCGCCGGGAGGAACGATCCGGCCGATGTCGGGGCCGCGGAAGTCGGTGAGGCCGAAGGAGATGTCCTGGATCGGGTGGATCCTGATGACCGGTTCTCCGAGCGACTTCTCCTTCTTGGTGATCTTGACCGCGCCGTTGTCGACGATCCAGGTCAGATCCTCGCCCACCTGCTGGGTGATGATGTTCAGGAGAGACTCGACACTGATGTCGTTGAGATCGCGCAGGGTGACTGTCTCGCCGTTGTCGTCGAGCTCCTGCTTGGCCTCGGGATCGACCACGACGGGGATAGCGGTCAGCGTGGTGATCCAGTTCGCCACGGCGCCGATCTCTTCCTCGTCGAAGTTGAAGTTGGACCGCGTGCTCTTGAGCTTGAGCTTGAGCTCGAGTGCTTCGGGATCATCGAGCTCGTCGATGCGAAGGCTCTTGACCGAGGAACGGAGCTGGGAGATCTTGGCCCATGTCTCGTCGTCGATCTCGGTCAGGACGTCGGAATAAGGAATCCGCGTCTTCTCGATATCCTCTTCCCACTGCAGCCATGCCTCGCGGCGCTGCAGGAGGTATTCGCGCTTCTCCTGGGCGCGGCGGCCTCTCTCGATATCCTCGAGCATGTCAGCCGCCATCCGGTTCTTCTTGTCGATGGTGAGAACCTTGTCGACCAGATTCTCGGCCGCGTTGAAGTCGAGGTTCTTCATCTTGTCGATCGCCTGCTTGAGAAGAAGGGTTTTCTGATACTCGAGCTGCTTCTTCTGGGCGAGTTCCTCGCTGCGGATGACCTCGAAGGCCTTCTTTTCCTGCTCGCGGCGCAGGCTCATCTTCTCTTCTTCGAGAAGGCGGCGCGCCTCGGAGAGCTTCGACTGCACGTCAGACTCGAGATCCTTCCAGTCGACGTTGTTCACATCCCAGTTGATCTGGTTGAGAACGCGCTCGAAGTTGATCACGGCTTTTTCGTAGTCGCCGCGCTCCATGAGCTTCTTGCCGTTTTCGAAGGTGGCCGCAGCGCTGTACTTGAGCTGCTGCTTGCGCACCTCGTAGCGCTCGGTGGCGCGCTCCTTGGCGTCCGAGATCTCGCCCGAGGACTTGCCGAGGAGAGCCTCGATCTCGGTGAGCGCCGCGAGAACTTCGCTGTTGAAGGGATCGATCTTGAGCGCTTCGTTGAGCTGCATCTCGGATTCGTCGTACTTGCCCTGCTCCTTGAGGTTGGAGGCGTTCTGCAAGTAGCGCTCGATCATGATGGCGTTCTTCTGGCGAACCAGGTCTTGCCTCTTCTTGATGTCTGAGAGGATTTCTTCTTCGTCTTGAGGAGAGACGATCACCAGGTCCATGGCCGAATCGCCATAAGCCTGGTTGTCTGAACCATCGTTTGTGATGGAACAGGCTGCTGCAAGAATGGCCAGAAGAGAAATAAATGACACAATCAGGATGTTACTTCTCGTTTTCAAGATGACCCCACTCCGTTTAATTTCTCTAACAATGTCTCCAGAAAGAGGAGCTTTTTCTGAAGGGAAAAGGGATGAAGTGAAACGAAATAAGTCTCTAAAGATCAACAACTTAGAGAACAAAATGTAAGTCGCGTAATCTTAGCAACCCAAAATCAAAGAGTCAAGAAAAGATTCAAAAATTCAGCTCCCTTCAGGGAGAATAATGTATTTACCACAAAAAAGTTAAACACCCACGCCTCCGGGGTTAAATCCGACCGTCTCGGGTCGCCGCCGTCCGTCATGGGAAATACTCGAAGTATCCATCGACGTCAATCGGTCCGCCCCAGCCTGGTTCAGCGACCCGGCTCGAGTTCCCTCAAGCGGCGCCTACAGCGTTCGGCGAGTTCTTTTTTGTCGAGTGATTTATAGAGGTCAACCAGTTTTTGTAACAGCCTGGCGTTGTTTTGATTGACTGCGATCGACTTTTCGAACCGTTCGAGCCCCGCGTCCATGTCGTGAAGGGGATTTTCGATCCCGTTCGACGCCTGGGTGGTGAGTAAATATCCGTAGAGTTCGAGCCCCTTGGGATCGCCCGGAAAGCGGCCGAGAAACCTGTCGAGTTCGTTTTCGGCCGCGCTAAAGGCGCCGGTCTGGATCTGAGTCCAGAGAAACAAGTAGAAAGCATCCACGAAGGCGGGATCGAGCTGGTAGGCCTTTTTGAACATTCCGCCCGCCCTGGCCATGAGGAGCGAATTGCGTTCTTTCTCACCGATCGATTTCAGAGTCCGGCCGAGCCAGAACGCGAAGGACGGATTACGCCCGTCGAGAGCGTGGAGTTCCTCGAACATTGACCGGGCACGGTTGAACAGTCCGCCCTCGGAAAGCTCCACTGCTTTGAGAAACCGGTTGAGCAGATCGACGCGGTCCGCGGGATGGGGGAGCAGGGCGTTCTTCTCTTTTTCCACGAAGGGCTGATCGTACCCGGCTGTGCCGCCGAGGTATCCGGGGAGAGAATTGAAGAGGCGCTCCCCCTTGACCACGATCGGCCTCGCTCGGCTGACGCGTTCGTCGAGCTCGTCGACGAGCACTCGCGCTGCGCGTGGCGCATCGGAGGGCGCGATCGGTTGTAGTTCGGCTGGATCGTTCTCGAGATCGAAGATTTCCGTTCGCGCGCCGCGCACCACCTTGAACGCGTCCGTTCTGATCGACGCGAGCTGCGCCCACTTGAAATGGTTGTGACAGAAGAGGCTCTCGGCGAAAGCCGGAACGCTCTTCAGTTCGTTCTCGGAAGCGGTCAGAAAGGCGGCCAGGTTTTCGGACGCGGCCCGGTTGCGCACTCCGCTCACAGCCGTTCCTTCGCGATCGCCCGCGAATGCCGCGGCGTTGTCCAGTCCGAGCAGTGTGAGAATCGTTCCTTTGATGTCGACGAGCCGCACCTGTTCGGCCGCGCGCCGTCCGCCCTCGATGCCCGGTCCCTTGACGATCATGGGGACGGTCAAGGTCGTGTCGTAAAGGAAATAGGCGTGTGTCGCTTCTCCATGGTCGCCGAGTCCCTCGCCATGATCGGCCGTGACGATGAGCAGGGAACGCTCCGCCAGGCCGATCGATTCGAGACCGTCGAGGAGACGGCCGATCTCCCGGTCGACAAAAGCGACCTCGCCGTCATAGGCATCGCCGCCCTCGACTTCGACTGGCGCGATGTAGGGAACGTGGGGATCGAAAAAGTGGACCCAGAGGAAGAAGGGTTTCGCCTCAGCAGTTTGTCCTTTTTTTTCGAGAGCTCTCACCGCATCGAGAGACGCATCGACAGTCCGGTCAGCGGGCGACTCCCGGAGAAGCACGTCGGCTCTGCGCGGTGCGGGACGAAAGAGATAGGTGTCAAAACCCTGCTCCAGGCCGCAACCGGGTGCAAGCGGTTCGCCCGCGATCACGGCGATCGTCTGATAGTCGGCGCGCGAGAGGATCTCGGCCAGGGTATCGAGCTCGTGGGACAGCGCAAAGGGCCGGTTGTCCCTGAGCTCCATTTCGTGGGGAAGGCAGCCGGTCATGAGCGACGCATGCGATGGGAGCGTGATCGGCACCGGCACAACGACCTTTTCGAAAAGAACCCCTGATCGCGCCAGCGAGTCGAGAACCGGTGTTTGAGCCGCAGAATGTCCGGTGCAGCCGAGCCGGTCGCCGCGCAAAGTGTCGATCGTGATGAGGATGACCCCGTCGACGTTCGCTTGGCCGGCGCGATTTCGATCGGAGTTGTTTTCCGAGGAGCATCCCGGAGCGACCGTCAACGAAAGGCAGGCAAGTATGACGAGAAGAGCCGAAAGAACACAACGATTGGAACAACCTGAGTCGTTCTCTCCCATTGCTTCACCCCCGCGGATAAAAAAAGAAGGCGGCTGAGAGACAGCCGCCTTCCTGCTATGTGGCGTTAAACTCGACCAGGCAATCGATCACTCGTCCAGCATCCGTGGATGATCACTCGTCCAGCATCCGTGGACGATCACTCGTCCAACATCCGTGGACGATCACTCGTCCAACATCCGTGGACGATCACTCGTCCAACGCGACGCCGCCGAACGTGATCTGGGTCATTCTGGCTCGCAGACACTCGTTCACGATCTTGACCACGTGGCCGTACTGGACGCCTTTGTGAGCGTAGATGGTCGCCTTGGCCTCCGGATCGTTCCGGCGATAGTCGCGGACCACTTCGCAGAATCGGCTCAACGTGGGCATCTTTTTTCCGTTGATCGCCATGGTGAAACCGTGGCGCGCGCTGTCGCTGAGTTTGATGTCGATGTCGATCTTTTCCAACATCTCGTCGGCCGGTGTGGCGTTGACGCCCACATCCCTGGGGAGGTAGGCGGCCAGCTTGCCGTCGAGAAGTTTGAACTTGATGGAGCACATGAAGAAGATGAGAAGCAGGAAGGTGACGTCGATCATCGGCGTCATCTGCATGGTGGCTTCTTCGCGCGCTGCTTGTTCCGTGATTTTACTTGCCATATTTCTCTCCTCAAGTAACCGCGTGCCTGCGAGACGGACGCGGGATCAGTCAGTCGGCGCTTTTCTTGTCTTCTTCAAAGGAGCAGGCAAGCTCGATCTTGTAGATCTTGATGCCCTCCTCTCCGCAGATCGCCATGACCTTCTGAATGTACTTGAACTCGGTTTCGCTGTCAGCCCTGATGAGGATCGGCTGCTTCGACGCGCCGTCGTCCTCTTTGTCGAAAAATTTGACCTGCGCGGCGAGGTGCCGGCGGATCTCGTCGATGCAGTCGTCGACCACACCGCGGTCGTGGCGTTTTACCACGTAATGGCCGGGGCGGGTGATGTTGATGATCATCCGCTTGTCCTCGGGATTTTCATCCTTCTGGCACTTGTCGGCCTTGGGCAGCACGAGGTCTTCGAGCTCCTGCTGGGTGAGGTCGGTGACGATCATGAAAAAGATGATCAGATTGAACACGACATCGATCATGGGCGTCATGTTCATCTGCAGTTCAAAATCCATTTTTTCTTTTTTAGCCATTTTGTCTCCTGTGATGTACGGCTGGGAACTCTTGGTCCCACAACCAGGCATCCCGGACTGCAATGGTGAGGCCAGTCGATCGGAACAGCGCTCAACTCGTTCCGATCAGGGCCGCAACCTTCGCCCTCGGATAGTGTCTTACTTGGCCGGCCTGAATCTCTCGAAGAGATCGCCCACGACAGCGGAGATCTCGAGAGAGTTCTTGACCACCCTGTTCCGGAGGAACACGAAGGACGCCGTGATCGGGATCGCCACGATCAGACCGAACATGGTCGTGATCAGAGCGGCCGAAATACCACCCGACAGCTGTGCGGGGTCGGCCTGGCCCTTGGTTGATGCGATCACGTTAAAGGCCGCGATCATACCCATGACGGTACCCAGCAGGCCGAGCATGGGAGAGACGTTGGCGATCAGGGAGAGCCAGGACAGCCTGGAGTGCAGCTTGATGGCTTCCTCGTCGCCCGATTCCTCGAGCGCCTTTTCCATGGCGCTGAAGGAGGCGCTCATCTTGGGAAGGCCCGCGGCCACCACATTGGTGAAGTAGCTCGGTTCGGCCTCGCAGAGTTCGATCGCTTCCTGATATTCGCCCGCCTCGAAAAGCGCCTCTATCTCTTCGATCAGATCGGGAGGAGCCAGCTTCTCTTTGCGCATCTCGACGAAGTCACTGATGATGAGAGCGAGACCCACGACGGACAGGCCGACGATGACCCAGCCGATCGTACCGCCGTCCTTGAAGATTTTGCCGAGCGTGACCGTTTCCTTCTTCGCGCCGCCATCGTCCTGGGCCCAGAGGGGGCTGGTCGTGAAGAGGAGGAATGCGGCAATGAGACAGATGAAAAATACTTTCTTGCTAAACATGTGGGTGTGGCTCCTTTCAACCTCGATCGACTCGTGATGGGTTATATGAGCGAATGCAATACAGACTCGTTCACTTTAACTTTTTCTGCGCTTCCTTGGCCCAGGTTGTCGCGGGATAGAGAGTGACGACTTCCTGGAAGTAGGTCTGCGCCATCATTTTGTACTTGGGTTCTTTTTCTTTCAACTCCAGACAACAAATTCCCAGGTAATAGGTGGCCTTGGCTGCTTCGGCCGAAACCGCACCGTAGACGACCTTGGCGATACCAAACTGGTGCTGAGCTTCTTTGACCTTCTTTTCGGCGAGGAAGCACTCGGCCAGTCCGTTCTGAGCGCCCGCCATCGCTTCGAGAGTGCTGTTCGAGTTGGAGAGCACACCCTTGAAGAAGTCCTGGGCCTGTTTGTACCTTTTTCGTTTGATCAGCACCTTGCCCTGGGAGAGGCGGTCGAGTCCCGCGAGCCGATCGAGCTCGGCCTTGAGAACGGTATCGTCGGTTTTCTTGGCCTGCTCGGTGCAGAAGGTTTCCGAAGATTTGAAATCCCGCTCCGAATCGTCGAGCTGGCCGGCGAGGAGCTTTGCCTCTGCTTTTTCGTGCTTGGCGCGCGCTTCCCAGATGACGCCGAGCTTCTTCTCGTACGCCTCCTTTCCGAGGCGATCGAAGGTGGCGACCGCATTGGAGAGGTCACCGCTCGCCGAGTGGGAGAGCGCCATGGCGAGAAGGACCTCGGCATAGAAACGCGTCTTGGGATCGTCCGTGAGGAGTTCGTTGTACGTATTGATCGCGTCCTGATACTTTGACTTCTCCGCCGCACCCCAGAGCTGGTAGGCCTTGCCCATGTGAAGGCGCGCATAGGTCTTGACCCAGCCGCGCACTCCCGAACCCTCCATGGAGAGTTTGAGCGAGGCGATCGCGTTCTCGTAGTCCATCTTTTCGAGAAACTTGATGCCTTGAATGTAGGCAGCGGGCTGATCCCCGTAGATCACCTCGCGCACTTTGTCGGCAGTGAGCTTCTTCTCGGAACTGACGCCCCGCTGTCTGTAGCGGACTTCCTCGTAGGTCTCGGCCGTGACCTTTTCGACGCGCAAGGGAGCGGCCGAAGTTTTACGAATGATCCGGTCCTCGGCGCGGATCGAACCGAGGAGGGCGAACATAATGACCGACAAAGAAAGAGTTTTGGCAATACAACTGGTCATCGAGACGAACTCCAGACTCTCTCCGGTGATAAACCCGGAATATTAAAGGGCTCGCGAAACAGTGTCAAGATTCAAAATCTCCCGAAGGCCTCTTGCGCCCGGCCTCCGGAAGGAGAGCGTTTTCTATTCGAACGGCGGCTTTCTCCGGGCTTCCGGACTATCTCCCGGCAGCGCGCGCCGCGGCTTTCTTTCTCTTGATGTTGTCTCTAATGTACTTGAAGGCGCGTTTTGTTTCGAGACCGCCCAGATCGGGGTGATAGAGCTCAACGTTCTTGATCAGTTTGAGCGCTGTTTCCCACGTATCAGGATCGGTCTCACCCGCCTTGTAGTAGCACCAGATCGTGAAGAGCTTGGCTTCCCACCATTCGGGCTCGTAAGCCTTGTTCACCTTGAGCGCTCTGAGCATGTACTTCCAGATCCCCAGGGCGTTGGTGAAATTCAGTTTTTTAGGATCGGCATCGGCCGGCGGGATGTAGTCGCCCGAACCGGGGATCTCGACGTAGTTCGTTCCGTCGAACTCGAGCCAACCTCCCAGGCAGCGGGCCGTGTTGTAAAGAACGGACGTGTTCTTGGTGTCGGCGTTGAGGAGTCTCAGCCAGATCTGCTTGGCGGTCTGGAAATCCTTGAGCTCGAGCAGGACCTCGCCATAGGCCCGGTACACGCCGCTTTCGATTTCCTTCTTGTAGCTCTGGTCCTTGCCGAATTCCTTGACGATTTTCATGTAAACGTCTGCGGAGGTCTTGTATTCCGCGAGTTCCTTGTACCAGTCTGCCACGTTCTTGAGGTTGGTGAACGAGTCGAACCCGCTCATCTCGCAGTACTGATACATGTAGTCAGCACCCTTCTTGAGGTAATTGAGATATTTGCGTGTCGGCTCGGCGTCGGTGTCGGTCTGCTCCTTTGAAGCGGCGACCACAAAGGCTTTGCCCATGCGGTAAGCGGCGACCGGGTAGCGGGTTGACGTGGAATAGGTTTCCTTCATCCTCTTGAAGAGGATCTCGGCCGCCGTGTAATCCTCGAGGCCGATCTGGGACAGGATCCTGAAATAGATGATGGCGGCGAAGAAGCCTTGCTGCGATTTGAAGGCCTCCTCGAATCCCTTGAGGAGGTTGAACGCTTCCTGGTATTTCTCCTGGACGAGATAAATCTCTGCGCGATAGAAGAGCGCCTCGGCCATGGCCCCCTGGCGGGCGCCGCGTCCCTTGCCTCCAGGCGCGGGCGTACGCCGTACATAGTCATCGAACTCGTCGAGCCTCTTGAGGGCGTCGCCGTACTTGGCCAGGTCCTGGTAGCAGCGGGCGAGGTAGATGAGCGATTTCTCGTAGAACTTGGACGTCTTCTTCACGTCGAGGAAACTCTCGATCGCCTCGTTCATGAGCTGGCCGCGTTCCTCGTCAGCAGCGATCTGGGCCTTGTCGAACTTCTCCTTGGCGATGAAGTAGAGCAGGTCGGTGCTCACACCCGCCGTCACCAGAGTCTCGCGGGCGCTCTTCATGGCTGCCTCGTCAAAGGGATGCTGGGTGGCCTTGAATCTCTTGCCCGCCGTGAGATACCACCTGTTTCCGTTCACCTCGTACTGATTGTCGTCAGCCTTGGCGTACTTCGAGTAGAAGCCGGTCTTGTAGGCGATCGCCGCCTCCATGTTCCGGCTGAGTTGCTCGTAACACTTGCCGATGGCGCCCCATGTCTTGGCTTCCCACGACTTTTCCTGATCGACCGTGTTCAGGGCGCGGAAAACCTTGTAGTAGCCGTCCGCGGCCAGAAGGTAGTCCTTTTCCAGGTAGGCGCCCTCTGCGGCCGAGAAGAGGATGGCGGGATCGATCGACACGGTGTCCGATCCCCGAGGCCCCTCGGTCTGCCCCTTGATGATTTCGCTGAGCAATTTTTTAGCGTCTCGGCCTACATCGTTCGAAGCGTTTCGGTCAGCAACCGTCATAGTTACCGCGGACGCGAGATTGACCTTTTCGAGCCTGAGATAGGCTTTGGCCTGCGCGAGGAGAGCCCGGTCGCCGATGGGGGAGAGCTCGAGTTCGCACTTGGCGAAGAGGCTCTTGAGTTCGTTGGACGTCGACACGGTCTTGTCGAAGTTGCTCTGACGGTTGTGGATCATGGCGACCTGACTGTAACCAGACTCGATCAGGTCGGTGATCATCTTCAAGTACTGGGGGGCGAGCTTGGAAAAGCTCTCGTCGAATTTGTCATTCTCCGGATTTATAAGGGAAAGACCCGTATCCGGATCGTAGATCTGCATGGCGAGATCGAGCGCTGCCGTGTACTCGCCCATCTCGGTGTAGGCTTTCGATTGATAGAGGTAGGACCAGAGGGCCCAGAAGTCGCCCTCCTCGGCTTCCCAGATGTACTCGTCGAGTGTTTCCACGGTCCGCGCGAGGTAGTCCTCCCTGTTGAAGTCGCCCTCGCCGTAGATGAGCGCCCAGTGGTAGTAGGCCACGCCTTTCTTGTAGACCGCCTCGTTGGCTTTCTTGATGGACGTCGCCGCCTCGTCGAGCTGCTCGTTCGACGTGTAGACGTCGGCACGCCTCCTGAGATCGCGGCCCACCTCGTTGAAGAGGATCGTTCCCTCGCGAAAAGCTTCTTCAGCAGTGGTCTTGAGGGTCTTGCGCCGTTCGGAATCCTGGGTGAGAGCCATCTCCTCCGACAGGAACTGGCCATGGCTCTGGAAAAGGACGGCGAGATCGACGCGGGCCGTGTTGTAGTCGGGATGGTCGGTGTGGTACTCGGTGAATTCCTTGAATCGCTCGATCGCCTGCGCATAGAAGGCGGCGCTGTCGTTACGGCTCGAGCTGAACTCCGCCGCCCACCTGAGAATCTGTGCGTTGGTGAGCAAGAGAGTCGCCTCGTCCTCGGGCGTCATGCGGCCCTTCTTGATTGTCTCGGCATACTCGCTGGCGAGATCGAAGTAGCGAAAACGCGCCAAGGTCATGGCGAATTCGAGGTCGTCCTGCACCTTGGACCTCTTCTGCACCTCCTCGGCATCTTGTGCCAGAACGAGGACGGGGACGGCCATCAAGAGAACGACACCAAGAATCATGATTCTTTTAATTTGCCCCATGGCGATGAATTCCTCTCAATACGGTCTTTGTTCTAGAGATGTCTTTTCAATCCAACTATGAGAAACGGACCCACACAGACTGGGTTCGGCCAAAAGACCGGCTCCGTCGCCTTTCGAGGTCCCTTGTTTCAAAACGGGCCCCAGCCCCGAATAGGGGTGGGGCCCGGTCGATTCAAGTCGCGTTATTTGTCGAGTCGGAGCTGCGGTTCCTGTTCTTCCGGAATAACGATCGTGGCTTTGACGAGGATCAGAACCTTGCGCTTGCTGTTGTACGTCGCCTTTCTCGAAAGCAGGAAGGACAGGATGGGGATGTGCCTGAAAAAGGGCAGTCCTGTGTCGAAGTTCCTGTAATTCGAGATTTTCATGCCACCCAGAAGCAGAGTGGACCGATCGGGGATGACCACCGTGGTCCGCAGCCTCTTGACCTCCAGTTCGGGAAGTTCGATCTCAACCGAATCACCCACACCCAGGCTCGTCGTGAACGAGGTGATGCCGCCGTCGGCATCGCGCTTGAGCTGGGCGATCGTGGGTCTCAGTTCCATGGTGATAAACCGGCGGTCAGAGCTGACAACCGGCTTGACATCGAGAATGACGCCTTCCTGGATCACGCCGACGATCGGCTCGGCCACGACCGACGCCTGGGCCACCTCAGGATCGAAATCCTTGATGTAGGCCGTGTTGGTGATGGCAGTCAGGTGCGCCCTCTGGCCGTTGTAGACCGTGACGTAAGGAGCTTCGATGATGTTCGACTGGGACGACTTTTCCACGGCTCTCAGGATCGCGTTCAGGGCGATGTCGTCGAGATAGGTGAACTGCACCGTGGTGCCGCCCGAGTTGTTCAGAATGCCGTTCTCGCCCAGATCACCGTCGAGGAGGTTTTCGAGGCGGCCCATGATGTCGCCGTCGAGGCCGTCGTCGTAGTAGACGCCGGCGCTGTTTCCAGTGCCCAGTCCGCCCGGATCGGAGGGATCTCCGAAGCCGTTGCTTCCGAAATCACCGAAATCGTCGAGCAGCACGTTTGGAACGGCCGCCATGGGATTGGCCTGGTCGAACGATCCGTCGAGCCCCCTGAAGTCGACGCCGATGTCCTGGAGGAAGTTGTCTTCCACGTTGAGGAAACGGGTCTCGATGTTGACAAGGATTCCCGCGCTGTTGCGGAGATCGGTGAGCAGTTGGTTGATCTTGTCGTGCACCGCCGGGCTCTGGCGCACCACCAGGTAGTGGCCGATCGTGGTGATCGTGTTGTCGGCGTCGTCTTCCCACGAGGCGGGGTCGATGTTCTCGCGGATCAGGTCGACGAGCACGTCGGTGGCGATCACATCGGGCGCGTCGTCTTCCTCCTCCTCGTATTCGTCGTAGGGCACGATGGCGTTGGAGGGGGTGAGGTTGAAATCCTTGGCCGGGAAGCTGGCGATCGTCTTGGAGAGATCGCGGATGTCGTAAACGTCGAGCACGTAGTCGCCCGAGGGTTCCTCGGCGAGACGGATCATGACCACGCCGTTCTGCACGGTGTACTTGCAGGGCGGCATCGACATGCTGAGCAGGAGCTCGAGCTGCTTGATCGCCGGCCTCGGCGGGGTGACGAGGTCAAAGAGGGGCTCCTCGCCCGAGTCGATGATCTCCTGGGAAATGATGAAGTTCACGCCTGTCGTCGCCTTGAAGTATTCGACCATTTCTTCGAGAGTGGTCTGCTCGAACTGGATCGGGACCGGAGTGGAGAAGAGTTTCTGCCGGACAGCGTCATCCTCGGGCGAAACATCCGTCTCCTTGCGGCCGAGGTCGCTGCGGCCGCGGCGCGAGATCTTTTCCCAGTCGCTTTCCGAGGGGAATGTGAGTAGCTCGTTGGTCGGCAGGTCGCCGAACTCGATCTCGTCGAAGGTCTTTCTCCACTGGCGCTTGTACTCCTGGCGCGTTTCGGTCTTGGCTTCTTCGTGGCGCGCCTTGACTGCGAGGGCGAGGAGATCGGCAGCTTCCTGGTTGTCGGGATCGTGCTTGAGGAGCTCCTCGAGGCAGAGCTCGCAGTGTTTGTAGCGGTCGTTGAGGAAGGCGTTGTTCGCATCGATCTGCAGCCGCTTGATCAGGTCGGCGAAGTATTCCTGCTCTTCCTTCTCCTGCTGCTGCTTCTGTTTGAAGACTCTCTCCTGGACTTCCCTTTCCCGGGCCAGGTCGCGGTCGTTCTTCTTTTCCCTCGCCAGCTCGAGCCTGCCGAGAATGGCGCTCTCTTCGAGAGCACCCTCGTCGAGGTAGGGATTCCAACGGACGATGAGGAGCGCGTCCTCGATGTTCCGGATCGCGGTTTCGTAGTCGCCCTGTTCCATGAGAACGTCGGAGAGCTTGACCAGTTCCTCCGCCTTGATCCGATTCATGGCGCGGCGTACCACGGTCCTGTCGCGCGCCTGGTCGGAGATGTTTCTCACGGTGGCGGCCCGATTGCCGAGCAGGCTTCCGACCTGATTGAACAGATCGCGCGCCTCGTCGTTGTCGGGATCGAGTTCGAGAGCGTGGGCGAACTGTTCGTAGGCTTCTTCGAGTTTGTTCTGCTCGAGGAGCGCCCTGCCGTCGGCGACGAACTTTTCGACCAGCAGCCCGGACCGGTCTTTCTTGAGAGCCGCCTTCCGGCGTTGTTCCTGGAGGACGCTATTCGGGTCCTCCTGGGGCTGGCCCACGGGGACGACGGCCTCGTCCATAATGCCGCTGGCATAGGCGTTGTCGTCGGAATTTGCCGCAGAGGGTTCCGCAGAGGGTTCCGCAGAGGGATTGTCAGCCGTAATCGATTCGCAACTGACGAGTAAAGCCAAAATGGCTGCGGGAACAAGGAGGACGAAAAGAGAGCCGATCCGCTTCATCGTGAGTGCTCCGCTAATATCCAAAGTGAATTGAAAAGAATGTATCCAAGCTTGGCGCATTGATCATGGCGCCTCATCTTTTGGGAACCAAAATGAATTCCCAACAATTCTATGAACAAAAATGGAAAATCCA
>CAYXGI010000004.1:107061-149919 GCA_964464495.1 uncultured Phycisphaerales bacterium | reverse complement strand
CCCCCCCCCCCCCCCCCCCCCCCCCCCCCCCCCCCCCCCGGCCCCCCCCCCCCCCGCCGCCGGCAAATCTGATGAGGACGCTCTGACGGCGGGAGTGCGAGGTGTTTTTTCGGCCTTGCAATCTCCGCTCGGAGAGCCCATCCAGGCGAAGGCCCACGCTATGGCCGGAATCCAAAACTTGCAAAGCTATCGACCTCGCATCGCGGCCTTCGCCTGAACGATCTCTTGGTCGCTCCGCTGACCATAGGCCGAAAAAACACCTCGCACCCCCGCCGACGCGCGCTGAAGATCCGCCGGGCCACGCACCACGATTATGGCGGCGAAAGCGAACCCCTTTCCCAGGGAGTCTCCGATGCACTGAAGAAAAGAAAGCTGTTCGAGTGGGGGGATGTTCTGCGCGGAGTCGTGGCTGATGCCGACAGAGGCGTGGAGGGGATTGGCGTCGCCGCCCGCTCCCAAGCTATGACGAACTCCAGCGTCTCTTCTTATGCCAAGGAAGCCCCCTCCCAAGACGTGATGAGCTTCTCCAAAAACCTCTCGTCCCCACTCTTCGAGAGGTTTTTGGAAAGTTCATCACGGCGCCAACGACGTCCTTAGCATGCAAGACCCGCTGGAAGTATCTTCCTCTTCATCAAACCTGAGAAAGGTCCTTGACGTCGATCCCCTCCACGCCTCTGTCGGCGAGGGCGTCGCGGAGCATGGCTTGGCAGAACGGGCACGCCGTAACCACCAGCTCGGGTTCCTTTTTGAGAATCTCATCAATCCGCTCATGATTGATCCGCTTCCCCTCGAGTTCCTCGTTGAAGAACTGCCCCCCGCCCGCGCCGCAGCAGAAGGACTCGGACCGATTGCGGGCGGCTTCGACGAGTTCCATGCCCCTGGCCTTGAGGAAAGCGCGCGGCTCGCTCGAACCGGTTGGTGCATTGTAGCGGCTCAGGTAGCACGCGTCGTGGAACAAGGCCTTGCGAGGGCCGGCCGCTGCCTCTGAGGCGTCGCTCTTGGTGGCGGCGAGCTCTGCGAGCAAGGTGGAGTGATGGATGATCTCGATCTCCTTGTTCAGACCGAGATCCTTGTACTCCTTCAGGGTGCGCTGGCAGTGGGGGCAGGTGGTGACGATCTTTTTCGGGCCGGCGGCGTTGAGCTTCTCGATGTTCTCGGCGGCGATCTCCTGGAAGACGAACTCGTTGCCCGCGCGGCGCGCGCCGTCGCAGGTGCAGAGCTCGTCGTAAAGAACGCCCCACGACAGTCCCGCCTTGTCGAGCAGTTCCTTGAAGGCGAGCGACACCTTGCGGTACTGCTCGTCGTAGCGCGCGAGGCAGCCCATCCAGTAGAGCACGTCCTGATCCTTGTACTTGGGATAGGCATTCTCGTCGAGAAAAACGACGGCCTGATCGATGGTGTAACCCCAGGGATTCTGATGGCGCTCGAGGCTCTTGAACGCCGTCTTGAGCGGCGACGGGAATTCGCCGCCCGCCACCAGGCCGCGCCGCGCCTCGATGATGGGTGTCACGTGCTCCACACCCACAGGGCACTGGAATGTGCACGACCCGCAGGTGGTGCACTGCCAGATCGCCTCAACGGGCAGGGTGTCGCCGGCCACAGCGCTCTTGGTGTCCTTGAGCAAGCCGCTCCTGATGTCGAGGATCAATTCCTTGGGATTGAGAACCTTGTCGGTGCTTGCCGCGGGGCAGTGATCGAAGCAGCGGCCGCACTCGACGCAACTGAACGCGCTCAGGCCGGTGAACTTGTCGAGATCCTCGAGCGTCTCGGCACCGAACTCCTCCTTCTCGAAATCGAGCGGCTTGATCGGCGCCAGCTCGAAGGACTTGAGGTAGGTGGTGAACGGTCCAAGCACGAGGTGGAGGTGTTTGCTCCGAGGAATGAGACCGAGGAAGGCGAGAATTCCGAAGGCGTGGATCCACCAGTTGACCACCGCGCCGGCCGGCGCCGCGCCGAAGACCGCCGACGGTTCGTCGAGGACGAAGTAGTCGAGCAGATAGGTAATCATGAGCGCGTTGATGAAGACCGCAACCAGGCCCGACGAGTAAGAAGTATGCGAGCCGAGCGCCTCGGGCTTCTCCACGAAGCGCCGGTAGGCGAGGTAGTTGATGCCCACTATCACTATCACGCTGAAGCCGACGGCCATTCCGCGAAGAAACTCATAGACCACGCCATGCCCCAGGATCGGAATGCCGAATCCGCCTCGCAGGAAATGATCGAGCGTGACGAGACCGAACGACATGAACCCCCAGAAGACGAAAGCGTGCATCAATCCCGGAAGGGGGCGGTGCACGATCACCTTGCTCTGCAGGCAGACCTCCTTGAAGAAGCGGTAAAGGCGGCGCTCTGGATTGGACGTATCGAAGGACCCTTTCAAAGCCTGGATGAGTTCGTACTTTTTTCGCACGGGAAAGAAGAAGGTGAGCAGGGCGGCAACGATCGCGAAGACGAGAACTAGCCTCTCCTGGTCCATGAAAGCCTCCAACCTCGGTCGATCGCGGCGGCCGTTCCCATGGCCCGACGGAGTCCGCGCGATCTGGAAAGAGAAAAGGTCTGCAAAGATTGACTCCCCATTGTGGGAAGTTATGGTGTTGGTTTCAAGACAGGCCGAAAGATATGAGGACCCCGCACATGACCAAACCCGAGAAGGCGTACAAGAACCTTGACTTCCTCAACAGCCCGAGCGCCCGGCCGCTCCGCGTTCTGGCCGAGTTCCTCGAACCTGCCGCGCGTTTTCGGAAACACAACATCCACGACACGATCGTTTTTTTCGGTTCCGCCCGCATCGTGAGTCCTGACGAGGCGCGCAAGCACCACAGCCAGCTATCGAGCAAGTATCCGGCGCGCAGGCGGACCGCCGAGCAGAAAACGCTGATCAAGCAGGCGCGCACCACGGTCCGGATGAGCCGCTACTACGAGGAGGCCCAGGAGCTGGCCAAGCTCCTCACAGACTGGTCGCTGTCGCTCGGCCGCGGCAAGCGCCGCTTCATCGTCTGTTCGGGCGGCGGACCGGGAATCATGGAAGCCGCCAACCGGGGCGCCACGGAAAACAAGAAGGGCTTCACCGTGGGCCTGAACATCAGCCTCCCCTTCGAGCAGTACGCCAATCCCTACATCACCGAGGATCTGAGCTTCGAGTTCCACTACTTCTTCATCAGGAAGTACTGGTTTCTCTACCTCGCCAAGGCGCTCGTCGCCTTTCCGGGCGGCTTCGGAACGCTCGACGAATTCTTCGAAATGCTCACCCTGATCCAGACGGAGAAGACAAAAAAGAAGCTGCCCATCGTGGTCTACGGCTCGGATTACTGGAAGAAGCTGATCAATTTCCAGGCCCTCGTCGACCATGGCATGATCGACGAGAAGGATCTCGATACTTTCCACTTCTGCGACGATCCGCAGGATGCCTTCGAGTTCTTGAAGGAAACACTCACCCGCGAATACCTCGGCACCACCAAAAAGAAGCGCCGGCGCAAGTGATCGCCCCTTCTACTCCCTCGACTCGACGAGATCGATCTCGGTCTCGAAGAGGCCACGGCCCCGCTTGATGGTGAGAGTGACCTTGTCGCCCGGTTTGAATCTTTCCAGGGCGCTGTAGTAGTCGTTCAGGTTTCTGACAGGCTGACCGTCGACAGCGGTGATCACGTCGCCGATCAGGGGACGGCCTCGCCTGTTATAGTAGACTCCTTCGAGCCCGATCCTGTGGGCGGGTGATTCATCGCGCACCGCCAGGATCACCGCACCCTTCTGGTTGAATACATGGGTGTAGCTCTCGGGCAGGATGATCACACCTGCCGGACCGGGAAGGATGACCCGGCCGTGCTCGATCAACTGGGGCACGATCCGCCTGACCGTGTCCACGGGAACGGCGAAGCCGATCCCGGCATTCGAACCCGAAGGGCTGACGATCGCCGTGGCGATCCCCACGAGGCGGCCGCCCGAATCGAGCAGGGGCCCGCCAGAGTTGCCCGGATTGATGGCGGCGTCGGTCTGGATCACGTCGCGGATGATCCGTCCTGTTGTCGCCTTGATCTCACGGCCCCGCGCGCTGATCACCCCCTTGGACAGACTGTGGTCGAGGCCGAAGGGATTGCCGATGGCGAGCACGGTCTGCCCCACCTTGAGCTGGGACGACGAACCGACCGAGATCGGCACGAGCTTGCTCTCCGGCGCCTCGATCTGGAGGACGGCCAGGTCCTTGTCCGCTGCCGTTCCGACGATCTTCGCCGGCCAGACCGACTTGTCCGCAAGGGTCACGCACACGGCATCGGCATCTTGAATCACGTGGTAGTTGGTCACCACGTGGCCGTCACGATCCCAGATGAAACCGCTCCCCGATCCCCGCGCGATCTCGGTGACGTTCAGCGAAAAAATATTGCGGCGCCTCACCTTGCTCGTGATGAAGGCCACGGATGGAGCGTTCTTCTCGAAGATGGAGATGACCTTTTCCTCCTCGATGCAGAGACCGACCGCATCGGCCGCCCCTCTTTCGCGGACCGCTTCCTCCTGTCGGGGCGTTGCGAGAAACATGGCGCAGTTGACGAAAAGCAGCGATACGATCACGAGGAGGGATATCATTCTTATCTCGGGTCTCGGCATGGTTTGCTCCAGATTGTTGAATTTCAGTGGCATCTTCTACGCGCTCCCGCGGCTTCTGTTGGATTCACGCGGGCGCTGCGGCGGATCGATTCGACACCAACTCCAGGGAATAGCTCAATATTCTCTACCCGATTGCCGAATAAATTGATGCGTAACGTTTTAAAGCGCAATCATTAAAAGCGCATGGGAGATTGCCGCACCCGGGACTGACGGTGGCGGGTCGATTTCGACCGAAACCCACCGGTCTCTGATCCGACAATACCGAACGCGCGCGGGCCGATCGTCCCTTCGACTGTTGAATAGAGACTAGGCGGATCATGGCGGACATTCTGATCATCGGCAGCGGCCTGGCCGGACTGAGTTGCGGCTATCACCTCAAGAGGGAGGGGATCCCCTTCCAGATCCTCGAACGCCGTGAACGACCGGGCGGGCTCTGCAGGACAGAGGTCAAGGACGGATTCGCCTTCGATCAATCGATCCATATCCTCTACTCGTCGATTCCCTCCGTGAGGGAACTGATCACGCGGGAGCTGCTCACAAACAATCTCGCGGTTCAAGACCGCCATTCCTATTGCTACACCAATGGAACGTACACCGAGTATCCCTACCAGGCCCACAACCACGGCCTGCCCAAGGAGGTGATCGTCGACAACCTCCTCGGTCTGATCGAGGCCACGTACAACGGTCCCAGGAAGGAACCGGAAAACTTCGAGGAGTGGATCGTCGACACCTTCGGCAAGGGGATCGCCAGGAACTTCATGATTCCCTACAACCGGAAAGTCTGGGCCTGGGATCTCAAGCAGATGAACTTCGACTGGATCTCGGAAAGAGTGCCGCGCCCCACCGTCAGCGAGGTGCTCGGCGGCGCGCTCGACAAGCCGTCAGAGCGGCTCGGCCCCAACCGACAGTTCTGGTATCCCGAACAGGGCGGAATCGAAGCCCTGCCCCAGGAATTTGCCGCCCGCCTCTCGGGGGACATTCTTCTCGAACACAACGTACGCGTCATCGATCCGATCGCCAAGACAGTGGTCGCACAGAGCGCCGACGGCAAGGAGGTCGTCCTCGACTATGACGCCCTCGTCGTCACCGTTCCGATTCCGGCGCTGCTCAAGCTCATGAGTCCCATGCCGGCGCGCACCATGCCCGCTGCCGAGGATTTCAAGTACAACGTGGTCCACACGGTCAATCTCGGCCTCCGCGGCCCTGGCCTGCCTCCCTATCATTGGGTCTACTTCCCGTCGGACGAGACGGTCTTTCACAGGATCTCCTTCCCCCATCTCTTCTCGCCATGGATGGCGCCGGCCGGATGCCAGTCGATCATGTGCGAGATCTCGGAGTCGGCACAGAAACCGTGCCGCAGGGAAAGGCTCATCTGGGACTGCATCGCCGATCTGGAAAAGGTGGGGCTCATCGGCGCGCGGCACGACATCGTTCATCGATCGATGACCACTCTCGATCCGGCTTATGTCATCTACGACCACCGGCACCGCGAAAACGTTGACACCTTTCATCAGGTGTGCAATGCTGCCCGGATCTTTCCCTGCGGCCGGTTCGGCGACTGGGAATACTTGAACATGGACCACTCCATCATGAGCGGCATGCGGATCGCGGAGCGGATCGCGAGCCAGGTGAAATCAAAAACCAATCTCATCACGACGTGATTCGATTCAGAGCACAAGAACTCCACGACGACGGAACCTTCCAGGAGGCGGCTTACGCCTACGAGGGAAGCGCATCTGAAGGTTGGACCGTTCTGCGCGAGGGCAAGACCTGGCTTGAACTGCCTCCGGGCTATGAACGTCTCGAAACGGTCTGCTGCGGTATTTGTTCCACCGACCAGGCGCGGCGATTCCTCCCTTTTGCGCTCCCTCAGATCATCGGCCACGAAGTTCTCGCCAGGGACAGCCGCGGACGGCTCGTCGCCGTGGGGATCAACGCCTCCTGTGCGGCACTCGGCCTCGCTGAAGCATCGATGTGTCCACTCTGCGCACGCGGCCTCCCCACCCACTGCAGGTCGCGGCTCACCCTGGGAATCGACAGGCTGCCGGGCGGTTTCGGGCCACAGATCCTCGCGCCCAAGGGTTCCATCGTGCCCGTGCCTGCCGATCTCCCCGCCGACACGGCCGTGCTCGTCGAACCCTTCGCGGCGGCGCTCCATGCCGCCGAACGAATCGATCTCGACTCGGCCGAAACCGTGGCGGTTCTGGGCGCCGGCAGGCTTGGCATCCTCGTGGTGGCCGCATTGCGGGCGGTTCGCGATCGGTCCGGCCGATCCTTCACGATCGCCGTGAGCGAGGCCAATCCGCGGCGCGCGGCGCTGGCGCGCGAACTCGGCGCCGACGAGCTTTGGACAGGCCCGCAGGCGGATGTCGCCGATGTGGTAATTGAAGCGACAGGTAGTGTCGACGGCCTCAGCCACGCCCTGTCCATGGCGCGGCGCGAGGTGCACATCAAGTCGACAACAGGCCGTGAAACTCTCAGCTTGCGCCATCTCACCGAGATGGTGGTCGACGAGATTTCGCTGGCACCGCTTGAATTCGACCAAGGGCGCACACCATGGCCCGATACGGCTGATACTGCCCTCGTCATCGGCCAACGCCTGGCAAGCAAGACCGTCCCTGCACTCGAACAACAGGGACTGAGTGTCTCCAGCCGGACAGCCGAAGAGATCCCGGAAACGGCCCCCGACGAATGGACACCCTTCGACGTGGTCGTCGTCTCATCCATCGAGATGGCCGACCGGGCGCTCCGTCCGTGGCCCGGTACGGATCGCGGCCTGGTCCGACCCAGAGGTACGATCCTGATCGATAACGCGCGGCGACCTGCGCCGCTGGTGGCCCGACTCTTCGACAGACACCTGCGCATCACCACTTCGCGGTGCGGCGATTTCGAGCAGGCCTTTCGGGTCCTGTACGACCTGCACCATTCGGGCGTGCCACTCGGCAAGCGACTGATCACGCATCGGGCGCCAGCCTCCAACATGGCAGCCGCCATGAAAACCGCGATCGATCCCGATGCGGTCAAGGTGGTTGTTGATCACGAGATCGTCTATAATACTTAGGACGCTGCCGGCAGAATCAGGCTGAAGGCGATCGATACTTTAGTCCGGATCGCGACTCGACAGGACAAGCGCAATGCCCCGCACTCCCGAAGACGTGACCGCCCTCCTCTCCGGTATCTCGGCCGGCAAGGAGGACGCGTGGAACAGGCTGCTCTCCGTGGTCTATCGCGAACTGCACGCCATGGCCCATTCGGCCATGCGGCAGGAACGGCCGGGCCACACGCTGCAGACCACGGCGCTCGTTCACGAGGCCTACATGCGTCTCGTCCAGGGGCACGATGCGAGCTTCGAGAATCGCGCTCACTTTTTCAGCGTGGCGGCGCGCGCCATGCGCCGCATCCTCGTCGATCGGGCCCGCAGCCGCAAGGCGGTCAAGCGCGGCAAAGGCGAGCAGCCTCTGCCCCTCGACAAGGTCGAGCCCGGGGACGGCCAGGCCGGCGCTCCTCAGAATCTCTTCGAAGACCTCGACGCCCTCGACAGGGCGCTCGACAAGCTCGGCGAACAGCCTGCCCACAAGCGCAAGTGCACCGTGGTCGAACTGCGCTTCTTCGTGGGACTGACCCACGAGCAGACCGCCGATGTTCTCGGCGTGTCGATGGCCACGGTGGCGCGCGACTGGGAATTCACACGGGCGTGGCTTTTCCGGGAAATGAAGCTCACTGGATGAGTCGACATGGATCGTGACACAAGAATCGAAGAGCTCTTCCACGCCGCTCTCGAACGCGACCCGGCGGAGCGCAAGGCGTTCGTCGACACGGCCTGCGGCAGTGACGACGACCTGAGGCACGAAGTAGAAACACTCCTCGACGCGCTCGACGAGGCGCCCGACCTGCCCGACCGGCCGGCGTGGGCGCCGCTCATCGACGAGACCGGCCGTGAGGGATCGAGCGATCGTGACGCCGAATGCGAGCCGGGCCTACCCTTCGAGCGGCTCGGCGAGTTCCGCCTCGTGCGCAAGCTGGGCGAGGGCGGCATGGGCGCGGTCTATCTCGCCATCCAGGAATCGCTCGGCCGCAAGGTGGCGCTCAAGGTGATCCGCGCCGACCGGGCCGGATCCTTCGAGGCCGAATCCCGCTTCCGGCGCGAGATCGACGCGATCTCCGCTCTACGTCACCCGAGCCTGGTGACGATCCACGGCAGCGGCGAGGCCGAGGGCGTGCGCTACTTCGCCATGGAGTACGTGCCGGGCAGAGGGTTCGACGAACTCCTCGCCGCGGCGCGCCACAAGGGAGTCAGGATTCCCACGCCGCGGATCGTCGCATGGGTGAAAGCCGTCGCCGGTGCGCTCGACGCCGCCCACCAGGCCGGGATCATCCACCGCGACGTGAAACCTTCCAACATCAGGATCAGGCCCGACGACGAGCCCATGCTTTTCGACTTCGGGGTGGCGCGCCACATGAACCTCTCCACGCTCACCCTCACCGGCGACTTTCGCGGCACGCCCCACTACTCGTCGCCCGAGCAGGTCCGGGCCGAGAGGGGCACGATCGATTCCCGCACCGACGTCTATTCCCTCGGCGTCTGCGCCTACGAGGCGCTGACCGGCCGGACTCCCTTCGAAGGCGAAACCACGGCGCAGGTCTTTCACCAGATTCTCGATAAAGATCCCCCGCTGCCACGCGCCCTCAATCCGGCGATCTCGCGCGACCTCGAGACGGTGATCGTCACCGCCATGGACAAGGACCCCCACCGCCGCTACCAGTCAATGGAAGCCTTCGGCGGCGACCTCCAGAGGATTCTCGACGGCGAGATGATCCTCGCCAAGCCGGCGGGCCTCGCCACCAAGGCGTGGAAGCGCGTCAAGCGCAACCCCGTTTCGACCACGGCCGCGGCCACCGCGTTCCTCGCCGCGATCGGTTTCGTATCCTACGTGCTGCTCTGGTCCTACCCCCAGATCAGGGCGGAACGAAACGAAGCGCAATTCCAGCGCGAGGCGGCGGTCAGGGAGGCTGAAAAAGTCCTGGCCGTCAACAAGTACCTCGAGGAGATGCTCTCCTCCGCTAATCCCGAAACAGGCGACCGTAACGTGAAGGTGCTCACCGTGGTCGACAGGCAGGTCGACAGGATCGATCACGCCTTCCCCGACCAGCCCGAGGTCGAGGCGTCCTTGCGAACCACCATGGGCCAGACCTACATGAGCCTCGGCGAGTGGGCCAAGGCGGAGAAGCAATACCGGGCCGCCCTCGAGATCAGGCAGCGGATTCTGGGCGACGACCACCGCGACACGCTCTCGTCCACGAGCAACCTGGCCAACTCCCTGGGCAAGCTGGGCCGCGCCGACGAGGCGGAAAGGCTCTACGAGGCGGTTCTCGAAAAGGAGCGGCGCATTCTGGGACACGACGATCCCGGCACGATTCTCACCGAGTGCAACAGGGCGATCTTTCTCGCCGACCAGGGCAGGCTGGCCGAGGCCGAAGAGGGTCTCCGCGCGGTTCTCGAAAAGGAGCGGCGCGTCCTCGGAGACCGACACCCCGACACCGTCGAAGCGATGGGCGCCCTCGCCGTGGTGCTCACCAAGAGACAGAAACTCGCCGAAGCCGAAACTCTCCAGCGCGAGACTCTCGAAAAGCAGCGCGAGAACCTGGGAGACGATCACCCCGAAACGCTCTCCTCCCTGGCGAACCTGGCGGCCATACTCATTTCGCGCAACGAGCTGGCCATGGCCGAACCGCTCCAGCGCGAAGTCCTAATAAAAAAGGAACACGTCCTGGGCGACGACCATCCCGACACGATCAGCGCAAAACACAACCTCGCCTCGCTGCTCTTCAAGCAGGGTAAGCTCGACGACGCGAAACGCCTCTTCGGCGAAGTGCTCGATGCGCGCGAGCGGGTCCTCGGGGAGGAGAGGATCGAGACGCTCAGCACGATGGACAACTATGCCTTCGTGCTCCTCACGATGGGTAACTTTGCCGAGGCCGAATCGATCGCCCGACGATCGCTCGAGATCGAGGAGCGCGTCCTCGGCCGGGAGCATCCCACCACGGTGGCCACCATGGAAGGGCTCGCCCTCATCCTCCTGCAGCAGGGCAAGCTCGACGAGGCGGATCGCTTCTTCGCGGAGAGCGTCAAGCGCGTGCGCACGCTCGAGCCGTTGAACAGGGATCAGGTCGCCCGTTTCTGCCTCCATCATGGATCGTGCCTCGCCCAACTGAAGCGTTACGATGAAGCCGAGAGGCTCCTCCTCGAATCGTACGAAAACTTCAAGGCCACCTGGGGCAAGGACCATGAGAGAACGCGGGGGCCGATCCGCTTCCTGATCGACCTCAACAGGTCTCTGGGCCGCACGGAGAAGGTCGCTCATTTCGAAGCATTGCTTCAAGGCGAAGCCGTCCGCGAGGATGGCGAGGACTCTTCAGGAAAATAGAACACCCTGCAGGGAAACTTCTGCTATAGATTTGCCCGGCAATTAACGAAGTGCTAAGCACAGCGTCAAGTACGAGGCGATTCACGAAGAGCTGGACACTTCGCGACTTGCCGAGCACTCAGTGAATTCTTGCCCGAAAGGACCTGGCCATGCCCGGGGATATCGCTGCCATCTTCGACCTCGTTCTCAGACTCCTCGTCGCCGTGATCCTCGGCGGCCTGATCGGCCTCGAGCGGGAATTCCACGGCCGGCCGGCCGGATTGCGCACCCACATCATGGTCTGCCTCGGCGCCGCGGTCATCATGGTGAGCGCTCAGCTCTTCCAGGAAAACTACTCGCCCGCCGGCGCCGAGTCGATCTACAGGGTCGACCCGGGACGGATTGCGGCGGGTGTGGTGACGGGGATCGGTTTTCTCGGCGCCGGCGCCATTGTCCGATCGCGCGACATGGTGCGCGGTCTCACGACAGCGGCGTGCATCTGGTTCGTGGCCGCACTGGGGATCGTCGTGGGATGCGGTCTCTACGTTCCGGCTGTTGCGGCGGCAGTGATCGGCCTCCTCGTTCTCACAATTCTCGATCCGATCGGACGAATCGTTCCCGCTGTCCACTACGACGCGATCACCATCATCGCCGACTCGGGAACGGCCGAGGACATCGAGACCCTAACGCGCACCGTGTTGAAGGAATATCCGGTGCACATCCAGAACACGTCGATCACGGCCGACCGAAAAAATGGCGGCCGCCAGCTCGTCATGTTCATCCGCACCAAGGGCCTCGGCGACAAGCACGAGATCATGAAAAAACTCCTCGCCCTCCCGAGCGTGGCCAAGATCTCCTGGGAATGAGTGCTTGACCTCGATCCCCACCGGTCCGCATAATCCCTGAGCGTGCATCTTGTTCTGTCCCCGCGACCCCGAGCACCCCCCTGACAGGCGGAAAGTATCGATGACGAACGTATACGACACCCTTCAGACACGCGGTTTTATCAAGCAGGTCACCGATGAGAACGCGGTGCGCGACCTCTTCGACAAGGAGCAGGTCACGGCCTACGTGGGCTACGATCCGACTGCCGAAAGCCTTCACGTGGGCAATCTTCTGTCGATCATGGCGCTCAAGCACCTCGAGAATGCCGGCCACCGGCCGCTCACCATCGTGGGCGGCGGCACGGTCATGGTCGGCGACCCGAGCGGCCGCACCGAGCTGCGCCAGATGCTCGGCGCCGACACGATCGAGAAGCAGACCGCCTGCATCCGCGGCCAGTTCCAGCGCTACCTCGACTTCGACGGAAAGAAGTCGCTCATCGAGAACAACGCCGACTGGCTTCTCGACCTCAACTACATCGAGTTCCTCCGTGAGATCGGCCGCCACTTCAGCGTGAACCGCATGCTGTCCTTCGAGGCGTACAAGGCGCGCATGGAGAAGGGGCTGAGTTTCCTCGAGTTCAACTATCAACTCCTCCAGGCCTACGACTTCCTCGTTCTCTACAGGATGCACGGGTGCCGCCTCCAGATGGGCGGCGACGACCAGTGGGGCAACATCGTGGCCGGCACCGACCTGATCCGGCGCACGGAGAGCGCCGAAGCCTTCGGCCTCACCTCGCCCCTGGTCACCACCGCATCGGGCGCCAAGATGGGCAAGACCGCCGAGGGCGCCGTGTGGCTCGATGCGGGCCGCGTTTCGCCCTACGACTACTACCAGTTCTGGGTCAACTGCGACGACCGGGATGTGAAGCGCTGGCTGGCTCTCTACACCTTCCTGCCCATGGACGAGGTGGAGCGGCTCGGCGCCTTCGAGGGCGAGAAGATCCGTGACGCCAAGCAGGTGCTTGCTTTCGAGGCAACGAAGATCACTCACGGCGAGGACGAGGCGCAGAAAGCGCGTGACGCGGCGCTTGCCGCATTCAGCGGCGGGGGCGACATGGACGGCGTGCCCACACACACCGTGGCGCGCGGGGCGCTCGATGCCGGAATCGAAGCGATCCAGCTCTTCGTCGAGGCGGGCCTCGCCGGCTCGCGCGGCGAGGCAAAGCGTCTCATCAAGGCGGGCGGCGCCTATGTGAACAAGGAAAAGGTTCCGGCCATCGACCATGCGATCACGGCCGATCTCCTCGACGACGAGGGTTGCCTCATGATCCGCGCAGGCAAGAAGAAGTACGTGCGCATTCAGGTGGAGTCATAGGGCATGATTTGCCGACGAACGGTCTTCGCGGCAGCTGCACTGTTGCTCGCTCTTTCATCGGCGCCGGCGCTCGGCGCGCAGGGCGACAATGAGGACATCCTCATCGAGCTCGATGCCAAGGTGACCGACCTGCGCTGCGCCGACCTGAGCGGCGACGGCTTGCAGGACTTGGTCGTTCTCACCCAGTCCGATCCGCCCAAACCATGGAAGCGGGGGATCGCCGTCTACGTGCAGCAAAAAGATGGCTCCTTCACTGCTGTTCACATTCCGGCGGAATGGACCAGGGAGAGCTTCCTCGTCGACATCGGCCGGTTCGACCGCGAGGGGGGAGAAGAGATCCTCATCGTGAGCAAGGAAGCGGTCGGCGTCATCGGTATCCGCAAGGGGGAGCCGAAACGCATTGTCGAGGGAATTCCTCTCTCGAGCCTCTTCCAGGGCGGCGTGCACAATGATTTCTACTTTCTCGATTGTTCTCTCGACCTCGATGGCGACGGCCTCGACGACGCGATTGTGGCCACTGATACGGAGTACGTCGTTCTTTTCGACGGACTCACGCGCGCCGTGCCGATCGCCGAGCCGGTCGAAAAAAAAATCGAGCGCTTCGAGAACTCCTTCTTTGCCGTGTCCGTGGAAGCGGCCAAGACGCGCGTCCTGCCCTTCGACGGAGAGAGCCCCTTCATCGTTCTCGAAAGTGGCGGCCAACTGATCGGCCGGCGCTACGATCGCAAGACAGGCTCCTTCGTGCGCATGGCGAGCACGGAAAAGAAGTACGGTTCCTTCTCTGACGAGGTCAAGGTGGGCACTCTCGAGTACACGGGAACCATGCTCGGCGACTTCAACAGGAGCGGCCGGCCCAACCTTCTCCTTTCGGAGCGCTCGGGCCAGATCGGGATCCTGACCAAGCTCAAGACCAAGCACACCTTCTTCGACATCATCGAGTATCCCCAGAAGGGCGAGCTCGATTTCAAGCCGCGGCAGATCATCGCCAATGCCGGGATCTGCGCCAAGCCGACCTTTTCCGATCTCGATGTGGACGGACACGATGATTTGATTCTGCGCTTCGTCGAGGCGAGCATCCTGGCCAAGTTCCTCGAGGCGATGCTCGACCGGGTGATCATCACCTGCCAGGCGTTTCTCTTTCACCCCGAGAAGGGGACTTACTCCTTCGAGCCCGACTGGAGCCGCGAGGTGCCTGTGCCGTCCGACTGCTTCGAAACGGTCGGCATCGAGGGGCTCACCATGATGGACAGCGATTTCACGGGCGACGGGCAGCCCGACCTGGTCATTTACGAAAGCGACCGGCTCAACTTCTTCCGCGGTGAGCGGGACGAGGGATTCTTTTCCACAACGGAGGTCTCCTTCGTGTCGCGGCCCTTTTACCAGGTGGCCGGGCCTTTTCCCGGCCCCCTCACTGTGGTCGACCTCGATGGCGACGGCCGCAAGGAGATCATCACCGCGGGGGATACTATTGTCAGGGTGATCCATGTGCAGTAGCCGAACGCTCCTGATCGTGCTCCTCTTCGCGGCCGCCGCGCTGGCGGCTCCCGGACCTGTCGAGTTCGACCACATCCGGATCGAACCGGTCGGCGCGCCGGGACTCGAGGTGTTCGACGACTTCGACGGTGACGGGATCAGGGATGTGCTCCTCGCCGACGGCAGGACCTTCTCCTTTTTCCTGAGCGCGCGCGGCGGCCCGTCGCCCCAGCCCGATCTGGTTTTGACCGCGCCTGACGATGCCATTCTCTTCGACGTGGCCAACCTCGACGGCGGCAATGCCCGGAAGATAGTGATCGCCAAGAAGAACGGCGTCTACATCTTCGGTCCCGATGAGGACCGGAATGCGGTGGAGACGCGGATCGTCGACGCCAGAAGCCGCCTTCTGCCTGAACGCGTCGACGCGCTGACCTTCGTCAATTTTGTTCGCGACATCACCGGCGACGGCCCCGAAGACATCGTGTTCGCCGATCTCGACAGCCTGCTCATCTTCGAACGGGACGGCTCGGGGGGCTTTGCCAAGTGGGGCGAGATCCCCTTTCTGCCGCGCAGCGAGATCCACGCCGAGCCGCTCTCCGAAACGGGCGCGCTGCGCGAGACGCTCTTCGTCCCCATGCTCATGGCGGGCGGGTCGGCCGACGACCGGCGCCTGATCCTCTACGACGGATCGAGCGTGCGCATCGTGAAAAGGAACGACGACGGTATCTGCGGCGAGCTCTCGAAGCACCGTCTCGTGAAAGAGCGCAGCAAGGAGGCGTCGGAGCGCGATGTGCGCATGCGGTTTCACACCAACGTCTTCTTCGACGATCTCGACGGCGACGGGCGCGGCGACCTGGCGGTATGCGACAACTCCCATGGTGAGATCAGCTTTTACACCGGGATCGACAGCGAGCAGCCCGACGACCACGATCTGATCATCCGCGTCGACGGAAACACCTTTCTGCCGATCTTCACCGATCTCAACAATGACGGGTTCAAGGATCTGATCCTGCCCACGACGGGCAAGATCGGGCTCTTCACCGTGCTCAAGGTTTTCTTCACGAGCCGCTTCGACATGAACTACATGGTCTTTTACAACAGGCAGACACCGCTCTTTCGCCAGATTCCCGACGACTCGCGCACCCTCTCTTTCCCCCTGAGCTTTTCCACGTCGTCCAAGGGGCTGAGCGTGGAGAGCGTGCTGATCCGTTCCTTTCAGGGCGATTTCAACGGCGACGGCCGGTGCGATTTTCTCCTTCGCGGCGACAAGAACACGGTGCGCGTCTTTTTCGGCCTCGAAAACGGCACATTTTCGAAGAAGCCCGACATGGTCTTTCCCGTCAAGATCGCACCCAAGTGCTTCCATGTGAACACGCGCACACCCGACCTCAACGGGGACGGACGGGCCGATCTCTTTCTCCATCAGAAATCGCCCACGGTGGAGCGGTGGGATATTTATCTCTCGAAGGAATAAGGAATATCGTTAGCGGAGCGTGCGTCCAAGCAGGAGAGCCCAGAAGAAACACCATGCAACAAGGGGCAAAAATGGCAAGAGCGAAACGCAGTGCGAGAGGGCGCGGCGAGCGGGGCGTGATCCTGATCCTCGTGATGCTCGTCGTCCTCGTTCTGGCCTGCGTCATGGTGCAGCTCTTCTTCACCACCTCGGTCAACAAGCAGATCGCAGACCATCAGAAGATCAAGTATCCCATGAAGATGGCCGCCAAGGGCGCCTTTCTCCAGGCCAAGGCCGTACTGCTTCAGGATATGGAAAACCAGTCAGCGGGCGATGACGAGATGGACGGAGACGCGCCTGGAGCGGGCGCGGGCGAAGAGGATGGCATGGGCCAGGGCGGAGAAGAGGGCGATCCCGAGGGCGACGGCACAGGAGAAGACGAAGGGACCGGCGACGCCACGGCGAACGCCGACTCTCTCGTCGACGAGTGGGCGCGGCCGGGCGCGATCACGGTGATGACATCGAACGACCTCGACGTGATGGTCCTCGTGCGCGACGAGGATTCCAAGTTCAATCTCCTTTCGGTGGTCGACAAGGACGAGGAGAAAGCCGAGGAGTCGCAAATCCGCCTGGCGCGCCTGATCGACACCTTCCGCGAGAGCACCAAGGGCGATGTGAGCCGCGCCGCGTCGGAGCGAATCGTGGACGATATCGTCGAATGGCTCGAGGGCAAGCGGGACAGGGAGCGCTTTCCGGTCCCCCTCATCAAGACCGGGGCCGATGACGAGGACCCGGACCTGCTCGAGGACGAACCGATCCACTATCCTCTCACCGTCGAAGAACTGCAGATGTGCGAGAGCCTCACCAAGGAGATTCTCTTCGGCTACAAGGACGGCACCGACAGGATTCCGGGACTCGTCGAGTACATCACCTGTTACTCGAACCTGATCTTTGATAAGGTACCCGAGGACGAGGAGGAAGCCGAGGACGACTCCTTCGGCGAGGAGCCTCCGCCCGAGGAAGAAGACCCGCCCGGCAGCGAGGACGACGAGTCCGAAGAGGAAGAGGCCGAGGCCGAGCCGGTCGAGACCAACAACGGCCGGGTCAACATCAACACCGCTCCTTACCCGGTGCTGCGCGGCCTCATGGAGGAGGCCGATATCCCCAACTCGGTCCTGGAAAAGATACTCGAATTCCGCGAAAAGGCGATCGAGATCTACGAGGACCTGCAAGACCGCGAGGGCGAGTTCGGCAGTCTCCTCGAAGAAGATGAAGAAGACGAGGATTTCATCTTCACCACGCCGACAGAGGTCTTCGAGCGGGTCGAGGAATATTTCAACACCACCTTCAACCTCGACGATGACGCCGAGGAGACCTTCACCAATCTCCTCGCAACGACGTCGAATGTTTTCACCGTCTACATCTCGGTGCGCACCTCGGAGGGCAAGCTGTCCCAGAATTACCGGGCCGTGATCTGGCGCTGGTCGGGCACGGCGAGCGACACCGGCGACATGGAGGCCGAGGAAGAAGAAAACACCATGTCGGGCGAAGCCCAGATTATCACTCTCGTACCGCTCGAACTCTATCCCTACCCGCTGCCTCTTTCTCCCGAGGAGGAGGAGCAGTATCTCGCCACGTTTTAGCGCGTTTTAGCGGGCGGGTCACCAAATTTGCATTTCGGTCGTAAGTTGTTTTCTTTGTGATTCACAAAGAAAACAACTTACGGCCGAAATGCAATTTTGGTGACCCGCCCGCTTTATTAAAATCGTTAAAAACTTAAATACTTTCCATGCCCTTCCAGAGGCCTCCCCCAAAAGTCCAATGAGGTATCCAAAGAAGAAGCAAAAAAAAACACCTCATCCCAACGGGGATCTATTCTTATTGTTATTAACGAGTTAAACATTTCCCCTCTGGCCTTCCACGGTCTTTTCTTCTCGATCTAGATGCGTCTGGCCTACCTGCGTTCAGATCGGAAAGAGTGGCCTCGCTTCCACTATGCGTTGAAACCCGTAGTTTTCCTACCGAAGTCTCGCGTTGAACATACCTGTTAAATTTGTATAATTTCCCCTTTTTCGTACCGTATTTCGAAAACCTCTTTCAAATATCCTGTTAACTGTCTATTGCACAAACAGTAATGGATGATACACATGCGATACACCATCCTGCTCGTGGCGCTGTCGGCTATTTTCCCCGCCTGTAACGATGGAGAAGATCCCACTCCGATTGCGGTAAATACTTCGGTCGGAACGGATGAATCCCTGGCGCCGGAACCGCCAGAAAAAGAACCTGAACTGGCTTGCAAGGACTGCCATTTCTGCCGCAATCCATCGGCCCACTTTCCCACGCTCAAGAACTGCCCCCACATCGGACCGGATCACGACATCTGTCTCGATGTCGATGAGCGGGGTCCTGAAGCTGTGGTCTTCGATCAACTCGAGGACAGATATGAGCCGGTCGAGTTCCCCCACGAAAAGCATGCTCACATGGCCAGCGAGGTCCAGGGGTGCGACATCTGCCACCACTGCGGAGATATCGAACTCTATCTCCCGTGCCATACCTGCCATACCGTGGAAATCGACAGCAGCAATCTCGACAAGCCGACCCTGAAGGGCGCCTACCACCGCCAGTGCCTCAAGTGTCACGGGCAGTGGGGCGACGAGCGGGACTGTGCACAATGCCACGTGGAAAAGGCGCAGACCAGAGCGGTTGCGGCCGGCAACGGGCTCCACCAGGTTTCGTCGGAAAAGAAAAGCCGTTCGATGAACGCTGACGCGATTCAAGTTCCCCAGAAGAAAATCTTCACCACGCATCTCTTCACGGACGGTCCACTCGTGACGCTGAACCACAAGGAACACGTGGACCTCTATCGTTTCCGCTGCGTCGACTGCCACCAGGAGGACAGTTGCGAAAAGTGCCATGAAAAAGAGGGCCGGGAGGGTGTGAAGTCGATGAAGAGCGTGCTCAAGAAAATGGAAGAGTACGAGACGGAGCTGGGCCCCCAGGCCATGGCGATCAGCCACAAGGACTGCTTCTCGTGCCATGATACAAATGACCAGGCGAAGTGCGGCTACTGCCACAAGAACACTGAAACGGAAGGTTTCATCCACGATCTGACGGGCTGGCCGCTCCCGCCCTTTCACCGGCACCTCGGTTGCGACCAGTGCCACCGGGAGGAGGGCCCGATCCGCAAAACGGACTCCGACTGCTACTCGTGTCACGAGGACTGGGACGAAGGGGCGTTCGATCACGCTGTCGTGGGACTGAAGCTGAACGAGGACCATCTCGAACTGGAGTGCATCGATTGCCACGAGGAGATGGGATTCAACATCGCCCCCATCTGCACGGGCTGCCATGAGGAGGAAGGTTACCTCTTTCCGGACAAGATTCCGGGCGAGATCGTTGAACGCTCTATTCAAGACCCCGAGTGGGAGGCTCGTTTCGAAAAGAAGAACGAGTCGGACGACGCTCGGAAAGAACCTCAAGAAGAGAAAAGATAACACCTATGGACATCACACGCCGAAATCTCATCAGATGGCTCGCGGGGGGGACCGCGGCCGCGGCAGCGACACCTTCCGCCTCCGCCGCCGGTGCGACGCACCAGTTTGAAGGGTACGAGGGCAGCTTTGGAGTCCTGCACGACACCACGCTCTGCATCGGGTGCCGGACCTGTGAGAAGGCTTGCAACGAGGTCAACGATCTCCCGGAGCCCGACCGGCCCTTTGACGATGTCTCGGTTCTGGAGACGAAGCGCCGCACATCGTCAAAAGCCTACACCGTGCTGAACGCCTACAACGCGGACGATAACGAGGACGGTGTCGTCTACAGAAAGAGCCAGTGCAATCACTGCCTCGAACCGGCCTGCGCATCGGCCTGCTTCGTTCGAGCCTTCAGCAAAACGCCCGAAGGAGCCGTAATCTACGACCCGGACGTCTGTGTCGGCTGTCGTTACTGCATGGTCGCCTGCCCTTTCAATGCACCGGCCTACGAATACGACGAGCCCTTCACCCCCCGCGTCGTGAAATGCACGCTGTGCCATCCGCGCACCACAAAAGGCAAGCTCCCCGGATGTGTGGAGATCTGCCCCATGGATGCCCTCCTCTACGGCCGGCGCGACCATCTCATCAAGGTTGCCCGGGAGAGAATCAGAAAATACCCGGAGCGCTACGTGGATCACATCTACGGCGAGCACGAGATGGGAGGCACGAGCTGGCTCTACCTATCTGGTGTTCCTTTCGAGGAAATCGGGATGCGGATGAACCTGGGACTCACGCCGGCACCCGCTTTTACAATGGGATTTCTCTCCGTGGTTCCCATGGTCCTGACGATCTGGCCGGGCCTCCTCACCGGTTTCTACTTTCTCAACAAACGCCGCGAGGAGATCGCGGAGAGTGAGAAGAAGGAGGCCGTGAATAACGCCGTGGAAAAGGTCCTGCACGACATTGCGCGGTCAGAGGAGAACGAGCCGGACGGGGAGGAGCGGAAATGAAAGGCACACAGCACGACACGAAACTCCTGACGCGATTCAACATTTTCGCCGCCATCATCCTGCTGGGAGGGTTGGCCCTGGCCGCGCGCCGCTTCTCGATGGGCATCGAATCGGTCACCAACCTGAATGACAACTACTCCTGGGGATTCTGGATCGGGTTCGACGTCATGACCGGCGTGGCGCTCTCCGCGGGAGGATTCATCATCGGAACAACGGTGCACCTTTTCGGGATGAAGGAGTACGCCCCGGTCTTGCGCCCGGCGATCCTCACCGGTTTCCTGGGCTACTCCCTCGTGATCTTGGGCCTTCTCTTCGACCTGGGGCGCCCCTGGCGCTTGCCCTACCCCATGTTCGTCTCCTACGGGGTCACATCGGTACTCTTCCTGGTGGGATGGCACGTGGCGCTCTACCTCTCCACGCAGTTCGTGGAGATCTCGCCCGCCATATTCGAATGGCTCGGATGGAAAAAGTGGCGCAAGGCGGCCGTCTTCGTCACCGCGGGGGCGACCATCTTCGGCGTGATTCTCTCCACGCTGCACCAGTCGGCGCTCGGAGCACTGTTCCTTCTCACTCCCTCGAAGCTCCACCCGCTCTGGTATTCCTACTTCATACCTCTCTTCTTCTTCATCTCGGCCGTTGCCGCCGGGCTGGCCATGGTGATCATGGAGGCAAGCCTGGCGCACCGGTACTTTCCCAAGCTGATCGATCACAAGGTCAACATGGACCGGATTTATCTGGGCCTTGCCAAGGGGGCGAGCATCACGCTGTTCACCTATTTCGCCGCCAATTGGATCGGTGTGGCTCTCGACAGCGACTGGGCCTATCTCTTTTCAGGATTCGGGCTCTGGTTCCTCCTGGAAGTCATGGGGTTCGTCCTGCTGCCGGCTTGCCTGTTCGCCCTGGGAGTGAGGACCAAGAACATCCTCCTCATCAAGTGGACCTCGGTCCTCGCGGTGCTGGGAATCTTCCTGAACCGCATCAATATCTCGGTAATCGCCTTCAACTGGTACCTGCCCGCGGAGGAGCGCTACTGTCCGAGCTGGATGGAATTTTTCGTATCCCTCGCCATCGTGGTGATGGGACTCTTGATCTACCGGTGGTTCGTGACGCGCATGCCGATCCTGCGCAACCATCCGGAGTACGACGAAATACACTGAATCGCGGAGAGAAACGAAAATGGGTGACGAAGCCCACACCTTGCAGGAATTTCTGACCCAGACCAAGGGCTCGACTTATCTCCTGGGCGCCTTCTTTCTGATCATGGTCACGGCCTTTTTTCTCGCCGACTTCTTTGTGCGTATCCTCATGGCAAAACGCGCGCAGAGGCGCCGTGACGCAGAGCGCCAGAAGGCGCTCGAATTCGACCTGAATCTCGACGTGAGCGAGGACACTCCGAGCCTGAAGCGAGTGCAGATCGACGACCCGCGCGCACAGATCCTCGCGGTGGACGACGAATCGATCGTACTGGACAGCTTCCGCAAGATTCTCGTGATGGCCGGTTACTCGGTCGACACCGTCGAATCGGGACAGGAGGCGCTCAATCTGATTCAGAAGAACGGCGACAACTACGACTTTTTGTTCACCGACTTGAAGATGCCCACCATGAACGGCGTGGATGTGGTCAAGGGCGCCCACCATCTGAATCCCAACATTGACATCATCGTCATCACGGGCCAAGCATCCATCCAGAGCGCCGTGGAGTGCATGAGATACGGCACCATCGACTATGTGGAAAAGCCTTTCACCAGCGAGGAACTGGAGGAAGCCGTTGCCACGTGGTGCATTCGCCGCAAGGAACGGACAGCGCCCTCTGCCTAGAAGGAGTCTTTTCCACTGCGGCGCGCGACAAGAAGCAAACACCCGGCAATGATCACTCCCCCACCGATCCATTCCCGTACCCCGGGCAGAACACCGAGGCAAACTCCGGCGATCACCGCAACCCAGATCGGCTGGGACTGATTGATCAGCGCAGCGCGCGACACGGGAAGAAGGGTGAGGCACTTCATGTAGAGATATCGCGCCACCACCGGCCCGGAGAGACTCAAGGCAATCACCAGGATCCAGAGACACCCGCCGTCGGGCAGGACCAGACCGTCATCGCTCGCCATCGCCGTGCAGTAAAAAACGGGCGCGAGCAACACGGTGCGCCCCCAGGTGAAGACCAGAGGGCTCGCATGGCGAACAGCCATCTTGGCCAGCCCCTCGGTCACACCCCACAGGAGGCACGACACCATGCAGAGCACGAATCCCCTGGAAATTTCCACACCGCCCGTATAGCGGATCAGGCCCACACCGAAGAGGACCAGGAGGGCGCCGACAATTTCGATCGTGCGAAACCGTTCACCAAGAAACGCCACGCCGAAGGCGATGGTGACAAGCGTCTCGGCACGTCCCAGAAAGGACGCCACCGTCGGATCGAGCAGATCGATGGCGGCGAAGAGCGTCCAGTAACAAAAGTAGGTCAAAACCGCGATGCCGCCGACCCACAACCATCCGCGCCGACTCACCCCGCGCAGAACGCGCCTCCGGCCTCCGGTGAAGAGCACGGCGCTCAGCACCACCGCAGCCACGGCCTGAACAAAGACCAGAACGGACAGCGTGGGCAGGCTCTCCTGCACCGTCTTGATGAGCACGATCATCACGGCGGAAAAGAAAGCGCACAGGAAGCCGTAAAGATAGCCTGTACTCTGCCCGGTGGTTTTTGGTAAGTTCATGGCGCATCCGGTAAAAGCAGCTCGGAACCCCCAAGGATTCTGAGGTTGCCTGTTGACACTTTCCAGAAGTAAACAGATAATACGGGATTTCATCCAGTAATCGAAACATGGAGCTAAACCATGACCCGACGGCCCTTTATTGCCGGAAACTGGAAAATGTACCTCGATCGCGCCGCGGTCGGCGAACTCGTTGCGGTCCTCAAGGATCAGGCACTGAGTCTGCCCGGCGTGGAAGTGGGCATCTTTCCGCCCTATCCCTATATTTCAGAAGTAGTTGAGGCAACTCAAGGCGCGCTCTCAGTCGGCGGCCAGGACATCTACTTCGAAAACGAAGGCGCCTTCACCGGCCAGGTGTCGGCGGCCATGTTGAACGATATCGGCGCCACCTACGCCCTGATCGGCCATTCCGAACGGCGCCACGTCTTCGGCGAGACCTCGGCTGACACGGCGCGCAAGGTGACCGCCGCCCTCGACCACGGCCTGAAACCGGTCCTCTGCGTAGGCGAACTTCTCTCCGAGCGCGAAGCGGACCGCACCAACGAGGTCGTAAAGGAACAGATCGAGATCGGGCTCAAGGATCGGACCGCCGACGAGCTGGCCGATCTGGTCGTCGCCTATGAGCCGGTCTGGGCGATCGGCACGGGCGTGACCGCCACCACCGAGCAGGCCGGCGAGGTCCATGCCGCGATCCGCCGCATGCTGACGGAGTTGTACAGCGAGGATTTCGCGCAGAAGGTGCGCATCCTCTACGGCGGCTCGGTCAAGCCCGGCAACGTGGACGAACTCATGGCCGTCCCCGAGATCGACGGAGTTCTCGTGGGAGGGGCATCATTGAAAGCGGAATCATTTACCCGGATTATCGGATTCAGCGAATCCTCCGAATTCGGCGAATCCTCCGGAATCGGAACAAGATAAGGAGCTCCATTCATGGAATTTGTTCTCTGGTTCGTATTCATTCTCTCAGCCGTCGTTCTCATCGCTGTCGTTCTTCTCCAGGAGCCCAAGGGCGGGGGGCTTGCCGAAGCATTCGGCGGCATGGGCGCCCAGACCTTTGGTGTCAAGGCCACGGGAATCACCAAGTTCACCGCCTACGTGGCTGTTGTCTTCATGCTGAGCGCCATCATGCTCACCTGTGTGGGCGGGGGGGACAAATCAGTCATGGATGGTGCATCCACGCCGCCCGCGGAGACAGGACTTCCCACGGGACCGAGCGACGTCGGCGCACCGGCGGACACGGACACGCGCACACCCCCGGCAACTGACGACGAAGGAAACTAGGAAAGGGAACGATGAACGAAGAAGCAGTCATGACGCATCTCAAGGAAAGCGGCGCGTTCCTTGAAGGCCATTTCCTCTTGTCGGCGGGCAACCACAGTCCCGCCTACTGTCAGTGCGCGCAGCTCCTGCAGCAGCCGGGACGGGCCGGACTGGTCTGCGCCGGTCTGGCCGAACTCTGGAAGGAAGAGCTTCCCGACGTGGTGGTCGGTCCCGCCCTCGGCGGCATTCTGGTCGCCTACGAGGTCGCCCGCGCCCTCGGCGCCCGCGCCATGTTCACCGAACGTGTGGACGGCGTGATGACCCTGCGCCGGGGATTCACGATCGCACCGAACGAAAAGGTTCTCGTCACCGAGGACATCGTTACCAGTGGAAAGTCGGCCAAGGAAGCGCTCGCCGTGGTCGCCGCGACAGGCGCCACCATCGTCGGCGTGGCGGCGATCGGCAATCGGAATGGGGGCAATCCCTTTGACGTGCCTTTCAAGGCGCTCGTCAAGCTCGACTTCCCTGTTTACAAGCCGGACGAATGTCCTCTCTGCGCCGAGATGGGCGAGCCTGTCAAACCGGGCTCCCGCACGGTCAAGAGCGGCTAACGTCTCAACGAGGGCAACCCCTTTGGCATCACGGAAGATCGACAACGTACGGAGCATGACCGGATTCGGCAGCGCCATCTACAACGGCGCCGAGTGTGTGGTGACAGTCGAGGTCCGTTCGGTCAACAACCGCTACCTCTCCTTGAAGGCCCGCCTGCCGGGACTGATCGCGTCGATGGAGAGCCGGATCGACGCCATCGTGCGGCAGAGCGTGAGCCGCGGCACGGTTGACCTCTTTGTCCGCCTCGACATGAAGGACCAATCCCTCTCGTGGACGATCAACGAGAAACGCCTCAAGGACTACACCCGTGCGTCCAAGAGGCTCGCCAGGGAGAAGGGCGTGGCCCAGGACCCACCCACCGCGGCCGAACTGCTCGCTCTTCCCGGCGTGGTCGAATCGATTGAGAAAAGAACCGTTCCCGCGCGGATCGTGCAGATCGTGGCCGACACCACGGCGATAAGCGTGGCGCGTCTGGCCCGTGCGCGACTGGCCGAGGGGCGCCGCATGGCGACAGCGATCGGCAAACGGCTCCGCCTCCTCGAGGGGCTGGTGGGCAAGGTGCGCCGCCGGGCGCCCCAGGCGGTCAAAACGCGCACGAAGCGTCTGAAAGCGCGCGTCGACGATCTCCTCCAGGGGCAGCAGCTGGCCGACGACGACGCGTCGCTTCAGAGGGAGATCGCTTTCCTCGCCGACAAGAGCGACATCACCGAGGAACTCGACCGGCTCCAGAGCCACTTCAAGCAGTTCGGCGCGACCATGAAGAAGGGCGGCTCGATCGGTCGCTCCCTCGACTTTCTCATTCAGGAGATGGGACGGGAAATCAACACGATCGGCTCCAAGGCATCGGACGTGAAGATCTCGCAGTCAGTGATCGACGCAAAGGCGGAACTCGAAAAAATCCGCGAACAGGTGCAGAACATAGAATGATGGGTCACACGGCAAAAGAGGATGGGTGCTTCACGGGCGGTCTCGTCGTCATTTCCGGGCCGTCGGGCTCGGGCAAGACCACGATCTGCAAGAGGCTCCGCGCCCACGACAGGGTGACCATGTCCGTGTCGGCCACTACCCGGCCGCAGCGTCCGGGCGAGCAGGACGGCAAGGACTACTACTTCATGAGCGAGGCGCGGTTCCGTGACGGCATTGCCAAGGGAGACTTCGTCGAACACAACGAGGTCTTCGGCAACGGCGTGCTCTACGGCTCACTCAAGAGCGAGCTGGAGAAAGGCCTCGGCGACAGAACCATGTACTACCTCATGGAGATCGACGTGCAGGGCGCGCTCAATCTCAAGGAACTCGACTACCAGGGCCGGTACATCTTCATCCAGCCTCCTGACATGGAAGAACTTCAGCGGCGCCTCTCCGATCGCAAGACCGAAAAGGACGCCGAGATCGAAAAGCGCCTCGCCAAGGCCGCTTGGGAAATGAAAAAGATCGACGAGTACGACAAAGTCATCGTGAACAACGATCTCGAGAAAGCAGTCCGGGAGACCGAGGAGTATCTCGGGCTCAGGTGATCCAACACCCCACCCGCTCGGCGGGCGGGGATCAGCCATAGGGAGGAAATCGAGAATGGACCGCACTAAACTCTGGGAACTCAGCGCTAAGGTGGGCGGGCTTTTCAAACTGACCGTGCTCCTGCAGAAGAGGATCCGCGAACTCGTCAACGGGGCTCCCAAGCTGGTCGAGACCTCGAGCGAGGATATCGTGCACATCGCGCTCATGGAGGTGGAGCAGGACAAGATCACCCTCGATGACCTGTCCAACGAGGAACTCGAAAAGCAGCAGGCCGAGGATGCGGGCGAGGTCCTTCCGACCAAGAACCCCCTGACTGGAAATCCTTTCCGCTCCTGATCCGGACCGTTCCTCCCTGGATCGGGCTATCAAGGATCGGGCGACCATGATCAACATTCTGCTGGTCCTAGCGCGCCACGTGGCTAACCATCCCCTACTCAGCGAGCAGGTCAAGCTCGATCCCAGTCGCTTCCGGGTTGTCACCTTCTGTCTGAACACCACGCAGGGCCAAAAGGCGCGGTGGTACAACCCGCGTCTCATATCAAGCGTGAGAAAAATCATCGACGACGAGGGGATTCACATCGTCAATGCCCATCTCTACAAGCCGACCCTCACGTCGGTGCTCGCCGCACGCGGCGAACGTCGCCCACACCGCGCGCACCGTCAACCCGCGGTCATTTCCACGATCCACGGACTGGGGAGTGCGCGCACCTGGATGCGGCGGCTAATGAACAGGTATTTCCTGAGGCGTGTCGCCAGAGTCGTGGCAGTCTGCGACGCCGTACGGCAGGACATTCTCAGCGCCCATCCCTGGCTCGAGCCGCAGAAAGTGATCGCCATTCCCAACGGCCTCGTGTACGACCGCTTCCCTGCAAACAGGTCAAAGGACGCGGCGCGCGCAACGATCCCGATCGCCCGGAAAGAAGGCTTCTGGTTCGGCGCGGTGACGCGCCTCCAGCGCGGCAAGAATGTCCACACCCTGCTCGAGGCGTTTCGAACGGTGGCCGCGGCGTTCGATGATGCGCGCCTCGTGGTGGCCGGCACTGGACCGGAAAAGGACCGGCTCGATGCCATGGCCCAATCGGCAGGCCAGGGCGACCGGGTCGCCTTCGTCGGTTTCCGGAACGATATCCCCGAGGTGCTGCGCGCTGTCGACTGCTTTGTCCACACCTCTTTGCGCGAGGGCCTCCCCCTCGCGCTTCTCGAGGCGATGGCGTCGGGCCTTCCCATCGTGGCGTCGGACAGGGGCGGCATCGTGGAGGTTTTCGGCCAGACTGCCATGGGCTCCATGGTCGACCCGGAGGATCCTGCGGCGATCGCCGCGGCCATGACAGCCATGATCGATGCCGGGGACGATGACCGGGCCGCCATGGGAGAGCGCGCCCGGCAACGGGCTCTTTGCGACTTCGGGGCTGACAGGATGGTGGCGTCTCTCGAAGAGCTCTACGAGGAAGTCTACCGGGACATCGCCGGCCCGTGAGCGAACGTCCCGCTCCATCGAAACCTGCTTCGTGCACAAGAGACAAGGCGCCCTCTCCTGTGTTATAAAATGTACCTTTCATGGCAGTGTTTTCGACCCCGTCGATCTCGTTTCTCACAATGGAAAAACCGATGAAGCGCACAACCCTACTTATTCTCGCTCTGACACTCATTATCGCTGTCCCGGTTGCAGCATACGAGACGCGCGATATCGAGCCGGTCCCCTTCACCGCGGTGAGGCTCGACGATGGCTTCTGGACACCACGGCTGCAGACGACGCGCATGGTGACCCTGCCCTACAACTTCAAGAAGTGCGAGGACACGGGCCGCATCAGCAACTTCGCCAAGGCGGGCGGCTTGATGGAGGGCGAGTTCGAGGGGATCTACTTCAACGACTCCGACGTGTACAAGGTGCTCGAGGCGGCAGCCTATGCCCTCTCCGCAGAGCGCGACCGCGCTCTCAAGAAATACGTCGACGACCTGATCGCCAAGATGGCCGCCGCCCAGCAGGATGACGGCTACCTCAACACCTTCTACACCCTCACCGGGCTCGAAAAGAGCTGGACCAACATCGAGGACAAGCACGAGCTCTATTGCGGCGGGCACATGATCGAGGCGGCCGTGGCCCACTTCCAGGCGACGGGCGAACGCAGCCTGCTCGACGTGGCGATCCGCTTCGCCGACCTCGTCGATTCGATCTTCGGGCCGGGAAAACGATCGGACGTGCCGGGCCACGAGGAGATCGAACTCGCCCTGGTCAAGCTCTTTCACGCAACCGGCGAGGAGCGCTACCTCGCGCTCGCCCAGTTCTTCATCGACGAGCGCGGCTGTACCGACCGGCGCAAGATCTACGGTGACTATTGCCAGGATCATCTGCCCGTGCGCCAACAGGCGGAGATCGTGGGCCACGCGGTGCGCGCCATGTACCTCTACTGCGGCATGGCCGACGTGGCGGCGGCCACCAGGGACAAGGGCTACATCGCCACCATGGAGCGGATCTGGAACGATGTGGTGAAACGGAAAATGTACATCACCGGAGGGATCGGGCCGTCGGCGCACAACGAGGGATTCACCGTGGCCTACGACCTTCCCAATGACACGGCCTACGCCGAGACGTGCGCCGCCATCGGCATGGTCCTCTGGAATCACCGTCTCAATCTGCTTCACGCCGACGCCAGGTATGTGGACGTGCTCGAGCGCGCGCTTTACAACGGCATGCTGTCGGGCGTGTCGCTCGACGGCAAGCGATTCTTCTACACCAATCCGATCGAGAGCCGCGGCAACCATCACCGGAAGGAGTGGTTCGACTGCTCGTGCTGCCCCGTCAACGTGGTGCGTTTTCTGTCGTCGCTGACAGGATACGTTTATGCCCACGGCGCGGACACGATCCATGTCAACCTCTTCGCCACGGGGATCGCTACGATTCCTCTCTCCGAAGGCGGCGTCTCCCTGACGCAGAAGACCCGCTATCCCTGGGACGGACGCATCGCGATCGCGGTGACACCCCACGCCGACGCTGGAAAGCAGGAATTCACTCTCGCGCTGAGAGTGCCGGGCTGGTGCTGGTCTGCACGCGTAACGGTCAACGGAGAGGAGTGGTCCGAGCCTGATATGTTCCACAAGGGCTACCTGTCGATCCGCCGCTCCTGGCAAGAGGGCGACGAGGTCCTGTTCGACCTGCACATGCCCGTGCGGCGTGTGAAAGCTCATCCGGCGGTGGCGGCCAACAAGGGGCGCACCGCCCTCATGCGCGGTCCGCTCGTTTACTGCCTCGAGGGTGTGGACAACAACGGCCGCGTGCGCAACCTCGTTCTGCCCCCTGATGCGGCGCTGACCACCGAGTTTCGGCCCGACCTGCTCGGCGGCGTGACCGTGCTCAAGGGAACGGCACTGGCCGCCTATCCCGAGGAACATGACGATCGTCTTTACCGGCCCGCGGCGCGCGTCGTGCCGAAGGAGTTCATGGCCGTGCCCTACTACGCATGGGACAATCGCGCGCCGGGCGAAATGGTGGTCTGGCTTCCCGAATCGGCCGAGCATGTAGAGATGTCTCCCATGGAAGGCGTGACACCGTCGGCGTCCCATTGCTACGGACAGGATTCGCTCAAGGCGCTCCACGATCGGATCGAGCCGTCGGCGTCGAACGACCATGGGCTCCGGCGATTCACCTGGTGGGACAAGAAGGGTTCGACCGAGTGGGTTCAGTACGACTTCGACGAGGCGCGCCGCCTGTCGAGCGTGGCCGTCTACTGGTTCGAGGACAGCCCCCACGGCGGATGCCGCCTGCCCGCATCGTGGCGACTCTTCTACAAGGAAGCGGACAGCTGGAAGCCCGTGCGAAACGCCGCACCTTTCAGCGTCGAGCCGGACCAGTACAACAGGGTCTCCTTCGATCCGGTAAAAACCAAGGGACTGAAAATCGAAGTCGAGCTCCGCGACGGCTTTTCAGGCGGCATCCTCGAGTGGGCGATCGGTTCCGATCGATAAGTGTCAGTCATTTCTGATCGTCAATCGTATCGAGCAGACGCTGCCGCAATCGGCTGATCGACACATCTCGAAGCGCGGCAAACCTTCTCGGCAAGCGTGTCACGCAGCCGTTATCATGTTGATGTTTTTATATATTTAAACTACAATCAGCAGTCATCCTGCAAAACCGGTCCAGATTCCCCTTTGAACGGAGACAAGAGAATGAACTCGGTCACGCTGAGAATGCTCCTCTGCGCGCTCACCCTGAGCATCGCCTGCGCAACGATTCACGAGGCCCGTTGCGGCAACGACGAGTCTCCGGCGGGCGGCCGCGTGACGCTCATTTCCCGTTCGGCAGGTCTTCAGATTCCGGACATGGAAGAAGGAAACACGGAGATCGAGATCCACGACCTCAACGGCGACGGCCACCTCGACATCGTGTCGGTGGGCGATCACGGCTCGCCCTACGTGAATAGCGGCGAGCACGGCATCATGGTCTGGCTCGGCGACGGCGCCGGTACGTGGACGGTGCATCAGTCGGGCAATTTCGGCTATGGCGGGTGCGCGGCGGGCGATCTCGACCTCGACGGTTTTGCCGATCTCGCCTGGGGCATTCACCACGACTGGGGCAGCGGCGGTTTCGGCGACGCGCTCATGGGTGCGGCCCTCGGCAACGGCACCGGCATGGCGTGGACACCCTGGGGGAGCGGGCTCGCCACAAACGGCGAGTCGTGGGGCATGTTCTGCACGGCGCTCGCTGATTTCGACTGCAACGGACGGCTCGATATCATCTGCCAGTCCTTCGGCGGAAGCAATGGACTGCACCTCTACGAGAACCATGGCGACGGCACGTGGAGCCAGGCGTGGGCTCTCACGGGCGGCTCCGTCGGCTTCGCGCTCGAGGCGGCCGATATCAACGCCGACGGTTTTCCCGACATCCTGTCGACCCGCTCGGGATCGAACGTGCTTCTCGGCGATGGCGCCTTTGGATTCACGCACTGCATGACGGGGCTTCCCACGTCGGAAACGATCCGCGGCATTCACACGGGCGACATGGACAATGACGGGTTTGGCGATCTGGTCTTCGCTCTCGGATCGACGGGCGTCCGGTGCTACAGGTACGACGCGGGCTCGAACAGCTGGGTGTCGGCATCGAACGGCCTGCCCACGGCGGGCACCGCCTATCTGTCTCAGTTCGGCGACTTCGACAATGACGGCTTTCTCGACATCACTTTTTATTCCGATCCCACGGGGTACGTCTATCTCGGCGATGACGCGGGAAACTGGACTTTCGATACATCGTGGACCATGCCCTCGCCCGGCGACTCGTCGGCCCTTCGCGTCGACGGCGATGTCGATCACGACGGACGGGACGACATTGCCGTTCTGGCCTCGAAGAGCGGCTTTCCCTTCTACCGCAATCAGCTCAGGGTCTACTCCCCCTGGCTCGATCCGCAACATCCGATGGCGGGCGGCTGTGCCCCCCTCGCAGGGACAAGCGCTCGTCGATCTTCAGCTCTCGCTCACCGGCTCGAACGGTCCGTGGCGCACCATCGCGTCGGACCTTCCCGACAACGGTTCCTATCAGTGGCTGGTCGACTCTTACGGGTCGACGAACTGCCGGATCAAGGTCGTGCTCACGACCGCGACGCAGAGTGCGAGCACCGTCTCCCCGGCCGACTTCACCATCGTGGGCGATCCCATGCCGCTCATCGCGTCGGTCGACACACTCCCCGCCACGGGCGGGACTGTCGATTTTTCGCTCAACGCGGGCGGCGGCCAGGCCGGCCGCAACTATCTCGTCTGCGCCAGCCTGACCGGCACCGAGCCGGGCACACTGCTGCCGGGCGGTCTCGCGACGATTCCGCTCAACAGGGACTGGTTCACCGACTTCGTTCTCGCACGGCTCAACACCTACACCTTCACCGATTTCTGGGGAACGCTCGATCCTGCCGGAGCGGCGCAGGCGCGCTTGAACGCACCGCCCGTGTCGGGCTGGATTGGAACGACCCTCTCCTTCGCCTACGCTGTCGCCGCCCCTTGGGATTTCGCCTCGAACGCGGTCAACGTGGAGATCGTGCCCTAGCTGCCCGTTGAATACCCGTCCGACCTATTGCGAGAGCCTCTTGCGGATCGCCCTCCCTTTTCATACTATATGCATAGGGAATAAGGATTTAGACTGGGAGGCTCGCATGAGCACGATCACCTTCGAAGAAAACTCGTACCACGTCGACGCCCACGGCTATCTCGATCCCCCCGAACAATGGGACCGGAACTTTGCCGACGGAATGGCCCTGCACCTCGGCATGGACAGCGGACTGTCAGACTTGCAGTGGAAGGTGATCAACTTCATCCGCAGTTACGTGAAGGAGAAGGAGGACATCCCCTTCCTCCATCAGACCTGCCGCGAATTCGAGCTCTCCCTCGACGCGATGCGGCGGCTCTTTCCGTCCGGCTACCACCGTGGTGCGTTTCGCATCGCGGGCCTCTCCCACCAGTTCATGGTGAACACCAACATCTGGTTCACCTACGAGACAACGGCTCTCAAGCGCGATCGCACGCCGACGTGCACTCTCGGTTTTCTCCAGGACCCCGACGACTGGAACAGGGAGTTCGCCGAGAAGGTCGCCGCCGACCATGGCATTGAGGGGGGACTCACCGGCGCCCACTGGCGTGTTGTCCGATCGATCCGGGCGCGCTTCGAAAAGACCGGAGTCATTCCGCTCGTCTGCGAGGTCTGCGAGCGCAACGACTTGAGCCTCGGTGAACTGATGGAGCTCTTCCCCAGAGGGTATCACAGGGGCGCGTGCAAGATAGCCGGCCTCCGGACATAGCGGGCGGGTCACCAAAATTGCATTTCTGTCGTAAGTCGTTATTTTTCCGAAACGGAAAAATAACGACTTACGACAGAAATGCAATTTTGGTGACCCGCCCACTTGGCTTAGTAGAGAATCGCTCTCGAGACGAGGTCGTGCAGACCGCCCGTTCCAACATCCATCTTGTGATGGGCCATGAGTTGCGTGAACTGCCGCTTGCAGTTGGAGCAGGGCGATGCCACGTAAGTGGCGCCCGTCTCCTTGACCTGCTCCACTTTCTTCTTTCCTGAAACTTCCATGCGGAAATCCTGGATCGAATCCATGGCCGAAAGGCCGCCGCCGCCGCCGCAACACCAGTTGTCGGCCCCCGAGGGGGTCATCTCACGGTAGTCGGCACAGCAGGCCCTGATGATCGCTCGCGGTTCCTCGGTGATGCCGCAGCTCCGGCCGAAGTTGCACGGATCGTGGTAGGTAACCGGATCGGGATTCTTGCTCTTGTCGAACTTGAGCTTGCCATCCTCGATCGCCTTGGCCGTGAACTGCAGGATGTTCGTGATCTCGAAGGGGAGCTCGCCCCACCACTCCGCCTTTTCCATCATGAACTTCATGATGCGGTGGGCGTGGCCGCACTCACCCATGATGAGCGTCTTGCACCCGATCCGCTTGGCCTCCTCGACATAGAGCTTGTTGTCTTCCTTCATGGCCGTGTCGTTGCCGGTGAAGAGACCGTAGTTGGCGCCATCGAAGGCTTTTGACGACATGGTCCAGTCGATGCCGAGAATGTGGAAGACCTTGGCCGTGCCCATGATCGCCTCGGGATTGACGAGGATGTCGCCCGAAGGCGGGACGAAGAAGACATCGGCCTTCTCCCTGTCGACGGGAATCCTCACAGCCACACTATCCTCATCGAGGATCTCCTCCTCGAGAAAGGAGGCCGCCTCGGTGAGCGCGATGGGCGGTGCGCCGTCGGTGTTGCCCGTCTGGAGCGACGCCTCGATCACCTTGAGAAGGAAGGGCGGTGTCTTGCCGATCGAGTCGAGAAGCGCCCTTCCTTTGCGCGTCACAATGGAATTGTCGAGCCCCATGGGGCAGAAGCGCGCGCAGCGGCGGCAGGCGGTGCACTCGTAAAAGGCCTTGGACCACTCCTCGATCTCCTCGTCGGTAACAGCTCCGTTCTTTCCGTTGAAGAGGCTTTTGAGTTTTCCCCCCGGTGTGTAGAACCGGTCGTAGATCTTCCTGATCAAGTCGGAACGCGCCGCCGGATTGAGGTCTTTCTCACTCTTCCCGTAATAGATGGGACATTCCTTGGCGCAAGTGCCGCACTTGGCGCAGATCTCCATGGCCAGCCTCAGGACGGCCGGCGCATCCTTGATCGCCTTGATGCCGTTGACGACTTTTTCGCCTGATTTTGTTTCACTCACGATTTAGCTCCTGTGAAGTGCTGTCTGACTGAAAAAGATTCCGCCGAAATGGAGGATCTTGCTGTAGGGGATGTAGACGAAGAGCAACTGGCCGAGAAGAGCGTGCCAGACGAAGGCGCTCCCTTCAGGCGCAGCGACCGCCGAAAAGGTGATGAGTGCCATGAACCACTCGCGTGTCTGGTTCAGGTCGAAGTGCCCGCCGAAGCGCATGACGTTCCCCGTGATCAGGATCCCCGCGATGAGCCCCAGGGCGATCCAGTCCCCGCCGGTCGAGATTTCGCGCACCCGCTTGAGAAAGAATCTCCGAACCATGATGGCGACGACGACAGCGAGAATCCCGATGCCCGCCGCCCCGCCGAGCGTGGCCGACATGCCGTCCACATCGGACGGTGTCATCCCCATGGCGTTCCAGAGGAAGGCAAAATCGAAGATCACCCTGAGATGCCCCAGGGCGACCAGCGCAAGGGTCACGTGAAAGATCCACGCCAGAGTCCAGAGAAGCTTGTCCGATCTGAAGAGCTTGGGAAAAAAGAACACTTCCGTGACGATCCCTTTCTTTGTCCCCCCTCCCGGCTGCGGAAAGAGCGTGAGCGACGGCTGGGGCAGCTTGGCCCAGACGAACACGCGGAGTGCCATTCCACCGAGAAAAAGGACGATCGCGAGGTAGGGAAGGTAGGCAATGACGAAACGATCGAATCCATTCATCTCACATAACCTCTCAACATGTGACTTTTAGAAAACAGTTCAGTTCCGATTCTCCGCGATTAGATGCATCCCGGCGGCCTCGGAAGGCCCGCGAGTCGGTATCCGCCCCGTGCCATGCCGCAGGGAAAGAGCTCGCAGATCTTCTTCATGCTGAAACCGGTCGCCTTGGAGACCTTGGCCACTGTCGGTCCCGTGCCGCAGTTCAGGTAGAAACCGCGGATGTAGTCGATCACCTTCCAGTGTTCGTCGGAGAGCTTGTCGTCGACGATCAGGTTCTTCCGGGCCAGGTACTCGGCCAGGTCCTTGGTCCACTCCTTTTCGCGGGCGATAAACCCGTCGTTGTCGAGCTCGACCTTGTTCTCGCTACTTTGCATGCCCACTGCTCCTTTCTTCCGACCGAATCTTCGGCCTAAAACTCATCCTTCAGATCGACGATCTCCTCGCGGCGCAACTTGCCGGGGTGGCCGTCCTTGAAGGGAATGATGATGTTTCCGTGAAATCCCTCGTGGACCAAGTCCTTGAGGTAATCCATGAGGCTTGGAAAAGGGCAGGTGTCGAACTCCTCGCAGTCCCTGCAGCGTACGGGGATATCAACCTTGTTCTTCATATGCCAGCCTCGTTCAACATCTGTCGTTGAGGAAAGCAGGGCCCGGCATGGTTTCTCGATGAGAGATGGACCAAAAGCACAAGGGCAATAAAAAAAGCCCGCCTGGAATCTCGTCTCCCCCGATGGGGAGGTTGATGCCAATGCAGGCCCTACTCTCGCGGTTACCCTTCAGCACAGGGTTCTAGATTTTTGTCAGATCAACGACCTCCTCACGGCGCACCTTCCCGGGAATACCATCCTTGAAGGGAATAACGATATTGCCGTGAAAATTATCATGGACTTGGGTTTTGAGAAACTCCATCAATGTCGGAAAGGGGCAGGTTGTAAACTCCTCGCAGTCGATACACCTTCTGGGAATCTCGGCCCTGTTTCTCATAACAGCGACTCCCAATACTGCGACTCATTTGCTCAGAGATCGGGCGGATCCCGTGATCCCGCTACTTCCTGCAGTCTCCTATTCTATTTGTTTCCTACTAAATTACAATGATTTAAAGTAAAAACTTGCACCCTTGATCAGAATACTTGTAATCTGTTTATTTACAGAAAGTTAGATTTTGAGTTGAGTCAAGTTTGATCGACGGGCAAACTCACTTGCCGTACATCTCGCCGCAGCAACCAGGGCAGGGTAGTTTTCGGCGCTCCTTGGCCTTGTGCACGGTCATGCTTCTGTTCGTCTTGCGGTCCTGCTTCTTGCACCCCCAGCGATGAAAGTACTCGTCCTCGCCGGCATCATTGACGTAGACCGTCTTGCCCAGTTCCTTCTCGCTCATGGGCCAGCGCACCTTGCCCGACGCGCCCTGTGATCCGGACTCATCCTCTTTCAGACCGCTCCCCTCGTGGCGGCCCGTTTCATTGAGGTAGTAACAGGGCTCGCCGTCGCCATTGAAAAACTGAATCAGCGGGGTGTCCTCTCTCGACATTCCCACGAAGAGACGCCCCCGGCCGCCGGCCTCGATGAACCAGATTCCGGGGGTCTGCTCCTTGGAGATCTCGAAGTAGGTCCTGTCCCGATCGTTGACATCCTTCAGGCCGAAGCGGTCGGCATAGTACTGTCCAGCCGGTGTGGTCATGGCCGCGGTGAAAAGACCGATCAGGCCGAGTAGAAGAAGCAAAATCCCAAGACGCAAGCGGCGATTGCCTCTCTCCAGTTTTTCGAGACGGCTTTCGAATGACATGATTTCTCCTTCACCTATGGTTCCCAGGTCGATGGCTGTTCCAAATCGTCATCGATCTTAGCAGATCGCCCGCTGAGCGAAAACCTCCCGCAACAGAACCGACCGCGAGTGATTGACTTCGGGCGTCGCGGTCGCTATATATTTACCAGATCGCACCCTTCAAGAGATCTTTTGAAGATCCTGTCTCTCGACTTCAATCCGTTTCCTGACGCAGAAATAATCCTTCGATTCTTGGGAGCAATTGCAATGACATCGATCCCGACCCTGCTCAAAGGCGTCTCGGTCCTGTTCGCGGCGGCAGCCGCAATCGTCCTCATACTTCCAGCCACCACCACTGCAGGCGCGAGCGAAACGGAGGTCGCCCTCGACTGGCCCCACTGGCGAGGCCCGAACCGCGACGGAATCTCCCTCGAAGAGGACTGGCTCGGGGACTGGTCGGCCGAGGGACCGAAGGTTCTCTGGAGAGCATCGCTGGGAACGGGATTCTCCTCGATGGCGGTGACCGACGGCCTGGTCTTCACCATGGGCAACACGGCCAAGAAAAAGAATGACGACGATCAGCGCGACGTGGTCTTCTGCTTCGACGCGCTCTCGGGCGATCTCAAATGGAAGCACGACTACCCCGCCGCGCTCGAGCCCAAGTTCTACGACGGCGGTCCGAGCGCCACGCCCACTGTCGAAGGCGACAGCGTCTACACCTTCAGCAAGCATGGCCACGTCTTCTGCCTCGACAGGGCATCGGGGAAGGTCAAGTGGTCGCGCAACGTGCAGGAGGAAGAAGGCCTCGTCCCTCCCAAGTGGGGATTCGCCAGCTCGGTCTTTCTCACCGGCGACCTGGCGATCGTCAACGCGGGCAGCGCGGGGATCGCTCTGAACAAGAAATCAGGCAAGACCGTGTGGAAGAGCGCCGCCGAGGGCGCCGGCTACTCGACCCCCCTCCCCTTCGAGGCGGGCGGCTTCGAAGGGATCGCCCTCTACGGCGCCAAGAAGCTGATGGCGCTCGACCCGGCCAAAGGCACGGTGCTCTGGGAACATCCATGGATCACGTCGTACGATGTCAACGCCTCGGAACCAATCTTTACAGGCGACACGGTCTTCGTCTCCACGGGATACAAATCGGGCTGCGTTTTGCTCGAGATCGGCGAAAAGGAACTCACCGAGATCTGGCGCAACAAGGAGATGAGCAACCAGGTCAATAGCTGCGTCTTGTGGGACGGACACGTCTACGGCTTCGACGGAAACGTGGGCGGCAAGGGAATCCTCAAGTGTCTCGACCTCGCAACAGGCGAGACCAAGTGGTCAAGGAAAGGGCTCGGCACGGGATCGGTCATGATCGCCGACGGCAAGCTGATCGCCCTGGGAGAGGACGGCCTCCTCACCATCTTGAAGGTCTCCCCTGACGACTATGTCGAGTTCTGCAACGCCCAGATCCTCAAGGGCCGGTGCTGGACCGTGCCCGTTCTCTGGCAGGGCCGGATCTACGCCCGCGACGCCGCGGGCAACATGGTCTGCGTCGATGCCAAGGGCGCGACGCCCGATCCCGAAGAAGAAGACAAATAGCAGGAGCCGCATCGATGACACAGCCGGCGAAAATACTGCTCTGCGAGTGCAACCGCGGCAACGCGCTGCGCCCCGAGGAAAAAGAACTGGCCAAGGACACGCTCTGCAAGTCGGGCACGCGCTTCGAGATCGTCTCCGATCTCTGCACGCTGGCGGCCCGGAAGGATCCGTTCCTCAAGCGATTCATTGCCGGCGGCCCGGTTCTGATCGCGGCCTGCTACCCGCGCGCCGTGCGCTGGCTCTTCCACGCGGCAGGCGAAGATCTGCCCGCCGAGACGGAGATCGTCAACCTGCGCGAGGAAGGCGGAGCGGACACGATCGCCGTCGATGTGGACGCGGCTCCAAAGGCATGTTGCTGCGGCCCGGCCGACAGCGAGTTCGCTGACGATAACGGCAGGGTGCCCGGTAAGAACCGGGTGCCCGGTAAGAACCGGGTGCCCGGTAAGAACCGGGTGCCGTGGTTTCCGGTCATCGACTATGACCGCTGCACCAACTGCGCGCAGTGCGCCGGTTTCTGCCTCTTCAACGTCTTCGCTCTGACCGATGACAAGAAGGTCGTTGTCCGGAATCCGGCGAACTGCAAGACCAACTGCCCGGCGTGCGCGCGCATCTGTCCCGAGGTGGCGATCATCTTCCCTCAATACGCCTCCGCTCCGGTCAATGGCAGCGACCGGATCCCCGAGGGGACGGGCGAAGCGGTCAGGGTCGATCTCAAGTCTCTCCTCGGCGGCGACGTGTACAAGGCGCTGCGCCAGCGGGGGAACCGACCCAGGAAGCGGTTCGGCTCCCTGGCCGACATGACCAAGGCTGCCAGGGAACGCACCAAGCGCTCTTTCGACCGGAACCTTCTCGAGGAGCTCGGCGTGCCCGAGGAGATCATGAAGAAACTCTGCGGCAGCGACGCCAAGCCCGGCCCGTGCTGCTCTGAGGACTCCCAGAATCGGAAGGGCAAGTGTTGTGGCGACTAGACCGCTCGAACCGGCAGTGATCCTCGTGGCCGACCGCACGCTGAGCGGGCGCTACACGATCCTCTTCGAGGGAATTTTCGCCACCATGCAGACGACGCAAGTTCCCGAGGTCGCCATGAAGCGGCTCGTCTCTCCCCCGCTGCGGCTCGACTCCCAGGGGCGGGCCCATTCGGCCGCGCTCGGGATCCGCCGCATCGAAGCGGCGCTCATCGCCCAGGGAGTGACCGCCGAAGACGAGGTGGTCTGCACCACACCCGAGGGGCTCGACCGCCTGCTCGGACCGTGGGTCAAGGTGGTGGGAGTCTCGTCGAGCGACCCCCTCGGCCGGGCGATGAGCAACACCACGACGAAGCACTTTCTCGACGGCGATCTCTACACCGGGGTGTGGACCGACAGGATGATGACACGCCTCGCACGGGCCAAGGAGATGTTCGACTTCAAGATCGTGGCCGGAGGGGCGGGCGCGTGGCAGTGGGCGCTCGACCGCCCCATGGCCGAGCGCCACGGCCTCGATGCGATCTTCGACGGATACGGCGAGGAGGCCGGTGTCCGATTGATCGCCGATCTGTTGAAGGTTGGTCGCGCCGACACCGCTCCGGAGTGCGTCTCGTCTCAGCAGACGGCTGAAGACTCGATCGCGCCGATCCGGGGCGCGTCGCTTCTCGGCATCGTCGAGCTTTCCAGGGGCTGCGGCCGGGGATGCGCGTTCTGCACCATGGCGCGCCGGAAGATGGTCCACCTCCCTGTCGACACGATCCTTTCCGACATCGAGACCAACGTGAAGGCCGGAATCCGTTCCGTGGTGAGCGGCAGCGAGGATCTCTTCCGTTACGGCGCATCGGGCGGCCGCGTCGATTTCAACACGCTCCACGATCTCCTCGTCAGGATGAAGGAGATCGACGGCCTCAGCTTCATGCAGATCGACCATGCCAATGTCACCTCCGTTCTGCAGCTCGACGACGCGCAGCTCGCCGCGATCAGCCGTCTCCTCCGCTGGGGGGCGAAGAGCGACTATCTCTGGGTCAACATGGGCGTGGAAAGCGCCAACGGCCACCTGGTGGCGGCCAACAGCGCGGGCAAGATTGCGCCTTTCGATCCCGCTGACTGGGGCGACATGGTGCGCGACGCGGTGGAGCGGCTGAACCGCACCGGTTTCTTCCCCGTGCTGAGCATCATCCTCGGACTGCCGGGCGAAACACCGCGCGACGTTGAGAAAACTTTCGAGCTCGTCAAGGAGATATCAGAGAAGCGAGCCGTCGTCTTCCCCATCTTTCACGAACCGGTCTGGCCCGCCGCGATCGCCGCGGGTGAGAGTTTCACCATGGACAGGATGCGGCCCGATCACCTCGCGCTCTTCAGGCTCTGCTACGAGATCAATTTCAAGTGGGTGCCCCGTCTCTTCTGGGACAACCAGCGCGCCGGCGGCGTCCCCTTCTTCAAGAGAGCCCTCATGCGGCTCCTCGGAAAATCGGAGATCAGGACGTGGCGGCGGAAGTTCTCCCACTACGAACAAGTGCTGCGCGACGAGCCGCGGATTTGCACGACGCCGCCGGAAGAAGCACCATGCCGAGGACAAGGACCTGAACATGCACGAACGACCTGACGAGAAGACAAAAACACCGCAAAGACACACCGCCGCGCGCACGCGCGTGCAGGAGACGATCTGCCAGACCCGCGCCGAACGGGACCGGGTGCGTGACGTGATTGCCGACACGGTGGGCGCCAGGGACCTCGTCCCCCCCATTCCCAAGGACGAACTGCGGCGCATCGCGCGGGAAGCGGCGCGCACCGCGGGCGTCGACGGCAAGTACGAGGACTACCTCGCCGTTCTGGTGAACAATGAACTCTGGCGCGCGTCTCTCGCAAAGGTCCCCATGGACCGGCGCCTTCTGCTCCTGCCCAAGTGCATGCGGAACGAGACCGAGTGCCAGGGCGAGATCGACGAGTTCGGCCTGCTCTGCGCCCTGTGCGGCAACTGCGCGATCCACGACTTCAAGTCCGAGGCGGAGCGTCTCGGTTACGTCGTTCTCGTGGCCGAGGGGTCGCCGCTGGTCATGGCCCTCATCGAGACGGGCCAGGTCGAGGCGGTCGTCGGTGTGAGCTGCCTCTCGGTCCTCGAGGAGGTCTTTCCCTACATGGAAGCGGGCGCGATCACGGGCGTGGCCATCCCTCTGCTTCACGACGGATGCGCGGGCACCCACGCCGACCTCGACTGGATGTGGGACGCCATCTACCTCACTGCCGACGGTCACGCCCCGGGCATCAACATCGAGGCGCTCCGCAAGGAGGTTCGGGATCTCTTCACTCAGCCGAACCTCGACGCGGCGCTCGGACCGGTTCGGAGCGACACCGAGAAGATCGGCCGCGACTGGCTGGCCCAGTCGGGAAAGCGCTGGCGGCCCTTTCTCACGGCGTGCGTTTACCAGGCTCTGCAGGAAAACGGGCGGGGCGCTCTCCCCGCGTGGTCGCACAAGCTGCTCGTGGCGGTGGAGTGCTTTCACAAGGCATCGTTGATCCACGACGACATCGAGGACAACGATCGCGAGCGCTACGGCGCCCAAACGCTCCACGAACGGTTCGGCATCCCGATCGCGCTCAACGCGGGCGACTTCCTCGTGGGCGAAGGCTACCGCCTTCTCAGCGAGCTCGACCTCTCGGCCGAGCAGAAAACCGCCATGCACGGCGTGGCCGCTGCCGGACACCGCACGCTGTGCATGGGCCAGGGCGCCGAGCTCTTCTGGCTGCGCGACAGGAAGGCTCTCAGCGTGGCCGACGTCCTGTCGATCTTCCGCGAAAAGACGGCGCCCGCCTTCGAGGTCGCCCTGAGGCTCGGCGAGATCGCCGCCGGAATGAATCACGGCCTCGGCGAAATCCTTCACGAGTACAGCGACGCGCTCGGTGTGGCGTACCAGATCAGGGACGACATCGCGGACAGCGGAGCGGAGACGCTCGACG
>CAYXGI010000004.1:0-106961 GCA_964464495.1 uncultured Phycisphaerales bacterium | reverse complement strand
CCACGTCGGACGATTTCGACGCCACGTCGGACGATTTCGACGCCACGTCGGACGATTTCGACGCCACGTCGGACGACTTCGACGCCACGTCGTCGGACGACTTGAGTCCCCTCCGGCCGTCGGTGCTGCTCGCCCTCGCCCTTGACCACGCCGACAGGGACGAGACGGAGGTGCTCGGAAAGATCTGGAACGATTCCGACGGGCTCGCCGATCGAGCGGAAACGATCCGCGGTTTGCGTGCCTGGCGTGAGGCTGGGCAGAGTGCGCGCGCCATGCTCCACTCCTATCAGCGCCAAGCGGTGCACGCTCTCGATCAGGTGCGCGTGCCAAGCCTGAAACTGATCCTGCGCAGGGTCATTGGAAAGATTTTCGACGATGGTGTCGTGATGGGGTGCTGCAGTGACTATCAGACTGGAGATGCTCCGGACCGCACGGCGGGCGACAAAACTTCTGAGTGAGTCGAGCGCCCTGGTGGTCGACTTCGTCCGCGGTGCACTCAACGACGACGGCGGATTCGGAAACCGGTCGGCCCAGAGCGATCTCTACTACACTGTCTTCGGCATCGAATGCCTCGCCGCTCTCGAAGCCGACCTGCCTGCCGCTCGCATCGAGAAGTACCTCGGCTCCTTTGGAAACGGACCATCGCTCGACCTCGTCCATCTCGCCTGCCTCGCACGCTGCTGGGCGGACGTTCGGGGCGAAGTCCCGGCGGAACTCAGGGCGCGGCTCGTCGAGCGTATCGACGCCTGCCGCGCCGGAGACGGCGCCTTTGCCAACACACCCGGCTCTGACCAGGGAACGGTCTATGCCTCGTTCCTGGCGCTCGGCGCTCACGAGGACCTGGGTGTGCGACTGCGTCAACCGGAACGAATGACTGAGGCGATCAACAAGCGAGGAGCCCCACGGGGCGGCTTCGGGAACGAGCCGGGCATGGCGCAGGGAACGACCCCCGTGACAGCGGCGGCCATGATCGCACTCGCCAGCCTGGGCGAACCCGTTCCCGAATCATCAGCCCGGTGGTTGCTCGAAAGGCGCCACGAATCGGGCGGCTTCATCGCCGCCGAAGCCGCACCGCTGCCCGACCTCCTGTCAACGGCTGTCACGTTGCACGCGCTGAACGGGGCCGGCGTAAGTTTCGATGAGTTCCGCGAGGAGTGCGTCGATTTCGTCGAGTCCCTCTGGAGCGGCACCGGCGGTTTTCAAGGTCACTGGGCAGACGAGACACTCGACTGCGAGTACACCTTCTACGGTTTGCTCGCTCTCGGACACCTGGCGGAGTGATCAATGTTGAGGTCCGCAATAGACCGGACAGCGTTTGGCCGGACACTCGCCGCCGCGCGGCAGAGGCTGCTCGACGCGCGCGGCGCGGGCGGCCACTGGGTCGGGCGTCTGTCGAGCAGCGCCCTGTCGACGACCACGGCCCTGTGCGCCCTGTCGCTGGCCGACCGCTCCGAACACGCGCGACTGATCGCAGGCGGCCTCGACTGGCTCGCGCGGAACCGGAACGGCGACGGCGGCTGGGGCGACACGGTCTCGAGCCGGAGCAACCTCAGCACCACGACCCTCGTCTGGGCAGCCTACGCGGCAGCCGGAGAGGTCGATCGCCACGCCGACACGCTCGGTGCGGCTGAAAGCTGGCTAACGCGCGAAGCCGGCGGCGTCGACCCATCCTCTCTGACCGAAGCGATCTCGGCCCGCTACGGCAAGGACCGCACCTTCTCCGTTCCGATCCTGACCATGTGCGCCCTGAGCGGCCGGCTCGGAGCGGGCCGCGCCGCATGGAAGCATGTCCGGCCGCTGCCCTTCGAGCTCGCCGCCGTGCCTCACGGACTGTTTCGCTGGTTGCGTCTCGGCGTGGTGAGCTACGCCATTCCGGCGCTCATCGCCCTCGGCCAGGTGCGGTTTCGGAAGTACCCGCCCCGCGATCCGTTCACCCACCTCGTTCGCACCCTGGTCGGGCGCCGGACGCTGCGCGTGCTCAAGAGCATGCAGCCGTCGAGCGGAGGATTTCTCGAAGCGATCCCACTCACCTCGTTCGTGGTCATGTCGCTTGTCGAGGCCGGTGCGAGGCAGAGTCCGGTCGTGGAGCGCGGTATCGAGTTCCTGAAAAGTACGGTACGTTCCGACGGAAGCTGGCCGATCGACACCAACCTTTCCACGTGGACGACCACCCTGTCGGTGAACAGCCTTGCCACGGCCGGCTCTGTCGAGACCATGGGCAATGAGAGAGCCGCCGAGAACCTCGTCTTCTGGCTGCTCGATCAGCAGCACCGCGCCGAACACCCCTTTACCCACGCCGTCCCGGGCGGGTGGGCGTGGACAGATCTTCCCGGCGGCGTGCCTGACGCCGACGACACGGCCGGCGCGCTCTGCGCGCTCTTCCACCTCGGCGTGCGCAATGTCGAGGTTTTCGATGCGGTCCGCAAGGGTATCGCGTGGCTGATCGGGCTGCAGAACAGTGACGGCGGTGTGCCCACCTTTTGCCGTGGCTGGAGTCGCCTTCCGTTCGACCAGAGCTGCGCCGATCTCACCGCCCACGCCCTGCGCGCTCTCGGGCTCTGGGAAGGCGAACCCGAGATACCGCGGAGTGTCCGAAAAAAGATCGTTGTCTTCCGGACGAAAGCCCTCGCTTATCTCAGCCGTTCTCAGAGAGAGGACGGTGCGTGGATCCCGCTCTGGTTCGGAAACGAGCACGCGCCCGGAGAGCAGAATCCCACCTATGGAACAGCCAAGGTGGTCTCCTCACTGACAGACGAAACTCTGAGGTCTCACCAGTCAGTCGAGCCGATGCTGCAGAAGGCGCTGGCTTGGCTCACCCGGAATCAGAACGAAGACGGAGGTTGGGGGGGCACGGCGCGAACACCATCGAGCGTCGAGGAGACCGCTCTCGCACTCGACGCGCTGGCCAGTTTCCGGGAGGGAAATCCCTTCGAAGCGCTCGATGATCCACTCGCGCGCGGGACAGGCTGGCTAACGAAGACGACGCACCAGGGGACGACCTTTCAGGCATCGCCCATCGGGCTCTACTTCGCAAAATTATGGTACGCGGAGGAACTCTATCCGCTCATATTCACCGTGGCCGCACTCGGTCGCATCGAGCGTCTTCTCACAAACTGATTGGATCGGTGATACTCGATCCGACTACTTGACCTCGTCAGCCTTCGCCTCCCCGATATCGAAGGCCATGAGATACTCCCCGTGGCGCATGTAGAGCACGCCGTCCGAGATGGCCGGATGGGCCCAGTGCTTGCCCTCTCCCTTGGTGATCTGAAAACGGCTCCTCGCGCGGAATCCCGCGGGCGTCGCCTCGGCGAGCGCCACCGTTCCGTTCCGCTCCTCGTAGCAGTAGAGCATGCCGTCGGCGGCGATCACCGCCCCCTTGCCGATCCCCTTCTCCTCGTACTTAACCTTGCCCGTCTTCCACTCGACGCACACCCAGCGTCCCTTGTGCGAGGTGCCGAAGATGTGGCCGTCGACGAGAACCACGCCGCCGTGATGAGTGTCGAGCGTGCGGTCGACCCACTTTCGCTCCACGCTCGTGCCCTTCGAAGAAAGAGCGAGCATCGCGCCGCCGTCGCCGTAGCCGCTCGTGGCGTAGATCCAGCCGTCGGCGAAGAGGGGCGTGTTCACGTTGGTCGCCCGCTGCTTGCCGAGGTAGTCGGCGTAGGCGTCCTTCCAGAGGACCTTGCCCGACTTGGGATCGACGGCGACGACCGAATCGGCCGCCTGGGTGACGATCATCTTCTTGCCCTTGTGCTCCACGAGCAGGGGCGAGCAATAGGACGACTCCTCGCTCAGCGACTTGGTCGCCCAGACCACCTTGCCCGTCTTCTTGCTCAGCGCCGCCATCGTGGCGCCGGGAGCACCCGGCGTGAAGATCACCTTGTTGTCGACGAGCAGGACCGATTCGGACATCCCCCATCGGGGAAACCTGGGCAGATTGAATTTTTTGGCCCCATCGAAGGACCATTTCTTCTTTCCCTTTTTTCTATCGAAGCAGGAGACCTTTCCTTTGCCCGACATGACGTAGACGTCGTCGCCGTCCACGGTGGGCGTGGTGCGCGCGCCGCCCCACGACTCGGTCCACACCGGGCCGTAGTCGGCCTTCCAGAGGAGTTTCCCCTCGAGGTCGAAGGCGAAGAGCAGGCCCTTGTCCCCCACCAGTCCCGTGGTGAAGATCATCCCGTCGGCGATCGACGTGGACGCGTAGCCGCTGCCGAGCCCGTCCACGAACCAGATCATCTTCGGCCCGCCGTCGAGCCACACATCGAGCAGGCCTGTCTCGGCCGACTGCCCGTCGCGGTTGACGCCCCGCCACTGGGGCCAGTCGTCGCAGACGCAGACAGACCCGCTCATCGCAACGACGAGCACGACGAGAAGGGACGGGATCAAGTTCTTCATGGCTGTTCTCCTTTTTTCCCCAATTGAATATGAATCAAATTTGTAAAAGAATAGTGGAGCCGAGTTTTTTTTGCCGAACCGGCGGAAAGGAAACGCACCGCGCCATGAAAGCGACGGTCTCGATCGTTCTGGTCTTCGCGCTCGCCGGCCTTCTTGCCGGATGGCTCTGGCTGCGGAATCAAGAGACCGAATCGGAGCCGGCCACACCTTCCGCCGCCACGAGCAGCGCTCCCCCCACCTTCCCCACCGAAGGAGTGTCATGGCCCATGTTCCGCGGTGCGCCCGATCTCAGGGGACGGGCCGCGGGCGCCCTGCCCGATGCACTGAACCTCGTCTGGCGCTTCGAGACAGACGGCCCCGTGGTGTCGTCGCCCGCTCTCGTCGAGGGCTCGGTCTTCGTCGGTTCCGATGACGGCAACGTCTACGCGATCGACCTCGCAACGGGACAGGAGATCTGGCGCCACGAAACAGGCGACGGCGTGGAGGGCGCCCCCTGCGTGGTCGACGGCACGGTGTACGTGGGATCGTCCGACGCTTTCCTCTATGCGATCGACGCGCGGAGCGGCGAACTCCGCTGGCGCTACGAAACGGGAGCCAAGATCCTGGGCGGGGTCAACCACGCCCGCGGCGCCAACGAGGAGAGCTCGCGCATCCTGGTCGGCAGCTATGACAATAACCTGCACTGCGTCGACTCCCGATCGGGCGACGCTCTCTGGGTCTACGAATCGGACAGCTACGTCAACGGCACACCGGCTGTCGGCTCGGGCATCGCGGCCTTTGGCGGGTGCGACGCGGTGATTCACTGCGTGTCGATCGCCACCGGCGAAGCGATCATCCGGATCGAGGCCGGTTCGCACATCGCCGCCTCGGCGGCGCTGGCCGACGGCCGCGTCTACGTCGGCCACTATGACGGCGCGTTCCTCGCGGCCGATCTCTCGTCGGGCGAACTCCTGTGGACCTACGAGGGTTACGATCCCTTCTTCTCCTCGCCCGCCGTGGGCGACGAGCGGATTCTGTTCGGCAGCCGCGACAAGAATCTTCATTGCGTCAGCCTTGAGGGGGGCGAAAAGATCTGGACTTTTCTCACGGGGGGCGACGTCGACTCGAGTCCCGTCCTCTGCGACGACCGGGTCGTCTTCGGATCGGGCGACGGCTGGCTCTACATGGTGGGCGTCGACGACGGCAGCGAGATCTGGCGCTATGAAATCGGTGCGGCCGTCAGCGCATCGCCCGCGGTGAGCAAGGGATGGCTCGTTGTCGGCGCCGAAGACGGATCGATCTACGCCTTCCACTAACGAGTCCGGATGAGAAGGAGACTTTCACGGTGACAGACAAGAAAACTCCACTGGTCGAACTCGTCGCCATGGGCAAGGAGTTCCCGTCGCCGGGCGGCGGCGCGCCGACGCGGGTGCTGCACGACGTGACGCTCTCTCTCGCGGAAGGCGACCGTTTAGCAATCGTCGGCCCGTCGGGATCGGGCAAGAGCACCCTGCTCAACATCGTGGGCGCCCTCGACCGGGCATCGTGCGGACAGGTTCTCCTCGGCGGCCGCGATCTGTCCGCCCTCGGCGAATCGGAACGGGCCGCCCTTCGCGGCAGCGAGATCGGTTTCGTCTTCCAGGCGCACCATCTCCTGCCGCAGCTCAGCGCCCTCGAGAACGTGCTCGTTCCCACACTGATCCACGCCGACCGCGGCCGCCGCCTGGAGCTGCAAAGCCGGGCGCGCACCCTGCTTGAGTGGGTCGGACTGGGCGAACGGCTCGCCCACCATCCGGGCGCGCTCAGCGGCGGCGAACAGCAACGCGTCGCTCTCGTGCGCGCGCTGATCAACCGGCCCCGCCTGCTCCTCGCCGATGAGCCGACCGGCTCGCTCGACGGCAAAGCATCGGACCGCCTCGCCGCGCTCCTCGCCGACCTCAACGAACGGGAAGGCGTGGCGCTGATCGTGGCGACCCACTCGGTCGGCCTCGCCCGCGCCATGGGGCGCGTTGCGGCACTGAGCGACGGCACGCTCGGACCGTGGAAAGAAGACGGATGAAATTCTCGGACCTGCTGCGACGGAATCTGCGCCACCACTGGCGCACCCACTTGGGCGTGCTGCTCGGCACGGCAGTGGCCACGGCGGTGCTCACCGGCGCGCTGCTCGTGGGAGATTCGGTCCGCCAAAGCCTGAAGGATGCTGCCGCCGCCCGCGTGGGAGATGCCGATGTGGCCCTCGCCCCGCGGGGACGCTTCTTTCGAACCGACCTCGCCAACCGTATCGGCGAAGAGCTCGGCGCCGTGGCCGCCCCGCTGCTCCGCGTCGACGGCGTGCTCGTCGATCCGCAATCCGGGAAGCGCTGTAACCGGGTGCAGGTCCTGGGAGTCGACGATCAATTCTGGCGGATCGGCGGAATGGACGATCCCTTCGCCGGTAGCGAAGAGGGGATCGTTGTCAACGAGAGCATCGCGCAGCGCCTCGCTGTAGATGCGGGCGACGAGGTCCTGATCCGGCTGCGGCGAACCGGTCCTCTCTCGGCCGAGGCCCCCCTGTCGATCGATCGCAAGGACCTCATCGCCGCGCGGCTCCGCGTCACGGCTGTTCTTCCCGCGGCGAGCTTCGGACGCTACAGTCTCAGGGCCGAGCAGGTCGCGCCCCACAACGCCTTCGTCAAGATCTCCTGGCTGGGCGAACGCCTCGGCCTCGCGAACAGCGCCAACGAGATGCTCATCGGCGGCCGCCCGCGGGATGCGGTGACAGTCGATGAAGCGCAGGCGGCGTTGAAAGAGACGTGGACACTCGGCGACGCGTCCCTCGAGCTGCGCGTCCTTCCTGTCCAGGACGCTCTGCCCACGCCGGGCGCCATCGAACTCCGGTCGGACCGAATCTTCCTCGAGCCGGCCGTGGTGGAAGCGGCAGCACGCGCCGAAAAGGACGCCCTCGGAGTGCTCAGCTATTTCGTCAACACCTTGAGGTCGGGCGGGAGCGAGACGCCCTACTCGGTGGTCGCCGCCCTCGGTCCGCTCGTTGACGGAGCGGCTCGTCCGCTCGTCGACGGCGCGGCTCGTCCGCGCCAATCGATGGGCGCGCTCATTCCTCCGGACACCGCGGCGGACGAGATCGTGGTCAACCAGTGGCTGGCCGACGACCTCGATCTCGCGGTCGGCGATCGGCTCGAACTGCGTTACTTCGTTCTCGGCCCGGGCCGGACGCTCGACGAGCGCTCGGAAACTTTTCGAGTGAAGAGTCTCGCGCCGATGGAGGGCGCCGCCCTCGATGCGAGCCTCATGCCGCCCTTCGCCGGCCTCGAAGACAAGGAGAACTGCCGCGACTGGGACCCGGGCATCGACGTCCGCCTCTCGAGGATCCGCGACAAGGACGAAGACTACTGGAGCCGCTTCAGGGGAACACCGAAGGCGTTCCTCACCTTGCGCTCCGGCCAGAGGCTCTTTGCCAACCGTTTCGGCAACCTCACCGCGATCCGATTCCCGTCCGGCGCGGTCGGGGCGGAGACAGTCAGCGCAAAAATCCTCGAAGAACTCGATCCCGCCATGGTGGGACTCCGTTTCGAGCCCTTGCGCGACCGCGCCCGGGCAGCGGCAGGCGAAGCGCTCGATTTCGGCCGGCTCTTCGTGGGATTGAGCTTTTTTCTCATCCTCTCGGCGCTGGTGCTCACCGGTCTGCTCTTCGGCCTCGGCATGGTCCAGAGAGGGTCCGAGAACGGCATCCTGCTCGCCGTCGGTTTCACCTGGAGCCGGGTGCGTCGCCTGCTCCTCGTCGAAGGGATCATCGTGGCGAGCGCGGGCGCCGCACTCGGCGCGATGGGCGGAGTGGCCTACACGGGCCTGCTCCTTCGCGGCCTCGGCTCGGTCTGGAGCGGCGCCGTGGCGGGAGCGACGATTACCCTGCACGCGACAGGCCTCACACTGCTCATCGGCGCCGCGGCCGGAGTGATCGTTGCGGCCTTCGCCATGTGGATCATCCTCCTGCGCCAATCGCACAGCGAGATCAATGCTCTTCTCAGCGGCTCGGACGGGGAGCGGCCTCCGGGCGAAAGCGCGAGCCGCCGCATTCAGTCCTTCAGCCGCCTCTGTGCGATCCTGTTTTCCGCGAGCGCTCTGGCCGTGGTGATCGTCTGGGGCGCGGGATCGGACGCCAAGCGCACGGCGCCCTTTTTCGTCTCCGGCGCCCTGCTCCTCGTCGCGTCGCTCTGCGCGATCCACTATTTTCTCATGCGCGCGGCGCACACGGTGTCGGTCACTGACGCGACCGGCCTGTCGCTCCCCGGACTCGCACTGCGCAACACGTCCCGCAAGCGGATGCGCAGCCTGAGCGTGGCGCTGCTCCTCGCCGTCGGCACCTTTTTGACCTTTGCCGTGGGCGCCAACAAGCTCACCCCTCCAGAGCGTGGATCGTCGCGATCGACCGGCACCGGCGGCTTCGCGCTGATCGGCGAATCGACGCTGCCTCTCCTTCACGATCTCAACACTCAGCAAGGCCGCAAGGAATTCGGGCTCGACGAGAAGAAATTCCAAGGCGCGTCAACGGTCCAGCTTCGCCTCCGCGACGGCGACGATGCGAGCTGCCTCAACCTCAACCGCGCCCAGACACCGCGGCTCATCGGCGTCGACGCGGCCGCGCTCCGGGTGCGCGACGCGTTCGATTTTGTCGACATCCTCGACGACAGCCGGGGCGGCGAAAAGTCGTGGCTTCTCCTGCAATCCGATCGCGGCGCGGACATCGTGCCTGCCGTGGCCGACGAGGCGACCATGGTGTGGGGCCTGGGCAAGGCGCTCGGCGACAGGATCGAATTCGTCGACGAGCAGGGCCAGTCCTTTTCGGTCGAGCTTGTAGGAATGATCGGCAACTCGATCCTCCAGGGCGGCCTTCTCATCGACGAGGCTGCTTTCATGAGGCGGTTTCCATCGGACGAAGGATACCGTATGCTGCTCATTGACGCGCCAAGTGACCGCGTCGACGCGATCGCGAGCGCCCTGAGACGGGCCGGCGAAAAGAGTGGATTGGATGTCACCGCAACCGATGAGCGGCTCCGTGAGTTCATGACCGTGCAGAACACATATCTCGCCATGTTCCAGGTTCTGGGCAGCCTTGGCATGATCCTGGGCAGCCTCGGCCTCGGCTTCCTCGTGCTCCGCAACGTTTTCGAACGGCAAGCCGAGCTCGCCATGCTCCGCGCCGTCGGTTTGACGCGGAGAAAAATCTGCACGCTTCTCGTCTGCGAACATGGCTGGCTGCTGATCGTCGGTCTCGTCCTCGGAACAGTCTCGGCACTCGTGGCTGTCTGGCCCGCGCTCCGGACCGGCATAGGTGGCGGACCTCTCCTTTCTCTCTCGCTGACCCTTCTCCCGCTCGTCGCAGGCGGAGTCTTCTCGATCTGGATCGCGGCCGCTCTGACTCTCCGTCGGAATCTGATCGCCGCGCTCAGGCAGGAATGACCTTTCCCATGAAAGAGTTTCTCCTCAGCAAGATACTCGTTGGCGCCGCCGCAGGACTCGGCGTCTTTACCATCGTTGTCTGGCTCGGCGCCGACCCGACGGCGGAGTGGACCGCGCGCCGTCCGGGAGCCGACATGCAGGGCGCCGCCGCTCCGACGGAAAGCGCGACCCTTGGGAAGGGCGTCCTCACCCTGTCGTCGGGAGTCCCGTCGACCCTGCCCGGCGCGTGGCCGCGGTTCCGGAACGCCAACCTCGACAACATCAGCACCGACAGCGTGCCCCTCGCCGCCGAGTGGAACGACGCGCCCCCTCTTCTCTGGTCGCTCGAAATGGGCGAAGGCCACGCGGGCGCTGCGATCGTCGACGGCCGGGTCTACGTTCTCGATTACGACCGTACGAACAGCGCCGACGCTCTCCGCTGCCTGTCGCTCGACGATGGCGCCGAGATCTGGCGCTACACCTACCCCGTGAAGGTCAAGCGCAACCACGGCATGAGCCGCACCGTGCCGGCCGTGACCGAGGCGTTCCTCGTCGCCATCGGGCCCAAGTGCCACGTCACCTGCGTCGATCCGAGGAGCGGCGAACTCTTCTGGCAGATCGACCTCGTCGGCCGGTTCGGAACGGACGTGCCGCCGTGGTACGCGGGCCAGTGCCCGCTCATCGACGAGGGACGGGCAATCCTCGCCCCTGGAGGCACGGCGCTTCTCGTCGCCGTCGACTGCAAGACAGGCGACCTCCTCTGGGAAACGCCCAATCCCGATCGCTGGTCGATGACCCACTCGTCGATCGTGCCCATGGAGTTCGCCGGAAGGCGCTTCTTTGTCTACTGCGGCAGCGGCGGAGTGATCGGCGTCGACGCGAAGAGCGGCGAGCCGCTCTGGAAGACCAAGGACTGGAAGATCCGCATCGCCAATGTTCCCACACCGGTGCTCGTCGGCGACGGACGGATCTTTTTCTCCGGCGGGTACGAGGCAGGCAGCTTGATGATGGCGCTCCGTGACGAGGACGGGAAGCTCAAAACGGAGACGCTCTTTCGGCTCGGCGCCGATGTGTTCGGCTCGGCACAGCAGACACCGGTCTTTTACGAGGGGCACATCTACGGCGTCCGTCCCGACGAACAGCTCGTCTGTCTCGACCAGGGCGGCCGCGTGAAGTGGGCGAGCGGCGCGGCTCACAAGTTCGGGATCGGGCCTTACATGATCGCCGACGGTTTGATCTTCGTCATGAACGACTCGGGCCTGCTGAGTGTCGTCGAGGCGGCGCCGGGAGGCTATAAACTACTAGACCGGGCCGACCTTCTCGACGGCCACGACTCGTGGGCGCCGATGGCGCTCGCCTCGGGCCGGATGATCCTCCGCGATCTGACGCGGATGGTGTGTGTCGACCTGTCCGTGAGGGAGTGAGGAGCAACGATGAACGCCAGAGAGGGCATGATCAACTCGCGAATGCTCATCGCCGCGGTGCTCATCGTCGCCATCGCCGCTGCCCTCGCCGCCGTGATCTTCAAGAACAGGGGCGACGAGACCGAGAGCGGCCTGAGCGACGAATTCGAGTACGACCTCGATCAGCTCCGCGCCGTCGATCCCGCGCTGATCGTCTACGACGAGGAGGCGGCCATCGATGTGGGACTCGCCGAACCGCGCGCCGTCGCTGTCGGTCCGCACGGTCGGATCTACGTGGCCGGCGACAGGACGGTGCGCGTCTTCGATCCCGAAGGCGTACGGCTGCCCGGAGACATCTCCCTCGACGACGCTCCGACGAGCATCGCGATCGCGGCGGACGGCGCCATTTATCTGGCCATGACCGACCACGTGGAGGTCTACGAGCCGGACGGAACACGGCGCGCCGCGTGGGACCCGGTCAGCGACGAGACACGGATCACATCGATCGCCGTCGCCGAGGAGGATCTCTTCCTCGCCGACTACGGCCACCGCGAGGTGGTCCACTACAAGCGTTCGGGCCGCATCGTCGGGCCGATCGGCGACTTCGTGATCCCCAGCCCCTTCTTCGACGTGGCCGTGGGACCGGACGAGATGCTTCACGTGACCAACACGGGCGAGCACCGGATCGAGATCTACTCCTTCGACGGAAATCTCGTCTCCTGGTGGGGTGAGTTCTCCAACACCGCCGTCGAGGGATTCTCGGGGTGCTGCAATCCGATCAACATCGCACTCCTTCCCGACGGCGAGGGATACGCCACGTGCGAGAAGGGACTGACCCGGGTCAAGATCTACGACAAGGAGGGCGCCTTTGTCGGCTTCGTGGCCGAGCCGCGGCAGTTTGCCGCCCACGACGCGCGCAAGGAGGCGCCCGGTTTCAACTGGAACCTCGTCGGCCTCGACGTGGCCGTCGACGCGGCGGGACGGATCGTGGTGCTCGACCGGACCACCGCCGAGATCCGTATCTTCAAGAAAAAATCAACGGGCGACTCTCAATCTGGAGACAAGCAATGACCAAAAACCCAGACCGACCTCTCGACCGGCGTGCACTCCTCCGTACCTTCGGGCGGGTGCTCGTCCTCGGCGGTCTCGGCGTGGTCGGCGCCCGGGCGCTCCAACTCGGTAGCGGCCGGGAGCTCGTGTGGCAGCTCGATCCCCACAAGTGCGTCGCCTGCGGCAACTGCGCCACCTATTGCGTGCGCGAGGAGTCGGCCGTCAAGTGCGTCCACACCTTTGCCATGTGCGGCTACTGCAAGCTGTGCACCGGTTACTTCGATCCCGAACCTCTCGCCCTCGACACGGGCGCCGAGAACCAGCTCTGCCCCACGGGCGCGATCAGGCGCTTCTTCGTGGAAGATCCCTATTACGAGTACACCATCGACGAGACGCTCTGTGTCGGCTGTGCCAAGTGCGTCAAAGGATGCCGGGCGTTCGGCAATGGATCGCTCTACCTCCAGGTGCGCCACGATCGGTGCAAGAACTGCAACCAGTGCTCGATCGCCGCCGCCTGCCCGTCGAACGCTTTCAGCCGGATCCCGGCTGATCGGGCCTACTTGCTGAAAGGAAGCGATCACCAAGGATGACCCTGACCGCGTGCGCCACACTCATTGCCGCCCTGCTCTCTGTTCTGGCCGGACAGGCCGTGGACATCGAGCGCTTTCCGCCGCCCGACTTCGAGGCCGGCCATGAGCTGCCCCACACCGCGACTCCCGCCGCGCGGGGTGTTGCGTGGGAATTCATCGACGCCGGCGTGCTCGCCGTCGCGCTCGGTCTCGCCTCCTTCTTCGCGCTGAGGCAACGCAGGCGGGGGCCGATCTTCGGATTGATGGTCTTTTCGCTCCTCTACTTCGGCTTCTGGCGCGAGGGGTGCGTCTGCCCTATCGGCGCGATCCAGAACGTGACCCTCGCCCTCTTCGATCAGGGGTACGCGATCCCCGCTCTGGTGATGGTCTTTTTTCTCCTGCCCCTGGTCTTCACACTCTTCTTCGGCCGCGCCTTTTGCGCCGCGGTCTGCCCCCTCGGTGCGATCCAGGATCTGGTCCTCGTTCATCCCTTGACCCTGCCGGCCTGGCTTCGTCAAGGGCTCGGGCTCCTTGCCTATGTCTATCTCGGCGCGGCGGTGCTCTTCGCCGCCACGGGGAGCGCCTTCATCATTTGCGAGTACGATCCATTCGTGGCCTTCTTCAGATTCAGCGGCTCAATCGACATGGTCGTCCTGGGCGCCTCCTTTCTGATGATCGGCCTTTTCGTGGGACGGCCTTACTGCCGCTTCGTCTGCCCTTACGGCGCGCTGCTCAGACTGGTCTCCCGCTTCTCGTGGCGCCGGGTGCGCGTGACGCCCACCGACTGCGTGCAGTGCCGGTTGTGCGAGGAAGCCTGTCCCTTCGGCGCGATCGAACCGGCCCTGACCAACCGCCCGCCGCCGTCGATGAAAGGTCACAAGGCGCGCCTCGCGATCTTGCTCGTCCTGCTCGTGGTGAACACCGGCCTCGGCGGCTGGATCATTTCGACGCTGGCCGAACCGCTGTCGCGCATGCACAGCACGGTGCGACTCGCCGAGCGCGTTGCGCTCGAAGATGCCGAGCGCGCAACGCGCGATGAGGCGTCGTCAAGCATGGGCACCACTGACGCGAGCGCCGCTTTCCGTGGAACGGGTCGGCCAGTGGCCGAGCTCTACGCCGACGCGGGCGCGATCGTCGACGAGTACACGCTGGGCGGCTGGATCGCGGGAGCCTTTCTGGGCCTCCTCTTTTCGTGCAAACTGATCAGCCTGTCGGTTTTCAGAAAGAGACTCGACTACGAGGCGGACCAATCGCTGTGCGTGTCGTGCGGCCGGTGTTTGGCGGTTTGTCCCCTCGAGCAGGAACGGCGCAAGGGACGCACTCCCGTGCCGGTCGGAATCAAAGGTTAGTTCGATGGAAACGAAACCGGACAGGATGGTCGAGACCGCGACGGCAACAAGGCTTGCCGTGGTGGCGGGCGCTTTTTGCCTGACCGTCGCTGTCCTGCTCACGTTGAACTTCACCAAGAGCCGGCCTGCGCAATGGGCCGCGCCGGCCGACGCCAGCCCCCTCTACTCGCAAGAGCTCGCCGACCTCAAGGCGCGCCTCGCGGAGCAGCCCGGGAACGATTCCCTGAAAGAGGAGATCCGCCTCTTCGACCTCCGCGTCCGACAGAGCTTCTTCCGCCACCAGGACTTTTCGCGAAGGGGAAAGATCCTGCTCTTCGCGGGGCTTGCCCTTCTCGTGATCGCCCTGAAAACCGTCGTCTCCCTCAGACCAAAGCCGCCCCTCCCCGGGGAAGGCCCTGTCGACCAGGCTGTCGAATCGCAACGCAAAGCCGCATCCCGTGTCTCGGTCGGTCTAGTCGGTCTCTGCGTGGTGGGCGGTGCGCTCGGTCTCTTTCTCATGCCGGGGCTCGATCTTTCGCCGCCCGACACGAACGCTTCCCCCACTGCCGGCCAGCCAACGATCGCCGCGATGGCGCCGCCGACGACCGAGGAGATCGCGCGCAACTGGCCCCGTTTCCGCGGCCCGGGCGGCCAGGGGATCGCGCCCTTCGACGCATTGCCTCTGCGGTGGGATGCGCCTGACGGCGAGGGGATCCTCTGGCGCACGGAGATTCCGCTGCCCGGATTCAACTCCCCCATCGTGTGGGACGACCGCGTTTTTCTTTCCGGCGCGGACGAGACGCGGCAGGAGGTTTTCTGTTTCCACGCGGTCTCGGGCGAGCTGCTCTGGCGCAGCCCGGTGGTCGTGGGCGCGGGCGGACGGGACGAGGATCTCGAGATCTGGGAAGAGACGGGCTACGCGGCATCGACCATGGCGTGCGACAACACCCGCGTCTACGCCATCTTTGCCACGGGCGACCTGGCCTGCTTCGACTTCGACGGCAAGAAGGTCTGGGACCGCGGCCTGGGCACTCCGGACAATGCCTATGGCTTCGCCACGTCGCTCCTTGTTTACGAGGGGATGCTCATCGTCCAGTACGATCAGGGAGGCGATGACGACGACCAGTCATTGCTCTTCGCTGTCGACGGCGCGACCGGACAGCGGGTGTGGCAGAGGATCCGGCCCGTGGCCAATTCGTGGACGACGCCGATCGTGATCGAGAGAAGCGACGGGGATCTGCTCGTCACCTGCTCCGATCCGCTCGTGATCATCCACGACCCGCAAACGGGACGCGAGATCTGGCGCGCCGATCTCATGGGCGCCGACGTGGCCCCTTCGCCGGTTGCTTCGAGGGGCCTGGTCTACATGGTGCAGCCCAACGAATCGGTTTATGCCCTGCCTCTCGACGGGTCGGGGATAGTGGCCGACGACCAGATCGTGTGGACCATCGACGAGTGCATCCCAGACATCTGCAGCCCGCTCTGCACCGAGGAGCTGATCTTTCTCCTTACCACCATGGGCACGCTGGCGTGCTTCGAAACCGCGACGGGCGCGAAGCTCTGGGAGCACGACCTCGACGGCGAGTTCAACGCGTCGCCGAGCCTCGTGGGCGACATGGTCTTTGTTGCGAGCCTCGATGGTAAAATGTTCGCCGTCGACGCGGCGCGGGAGTTTCATGAACGAGGCTCGGCGGCGCTCTGCGAGGGAACATTCTGTTCGCCCGCTTTTGCACGGGGGCGGATGTACATCCGCGGTGAGACGAGCCTTTTTTGTTTCGGAAAAGAATAGGCGCGATGGACGCACAGAAGACAGAGGACGATTACTCAGCGGTGTTCGAGGCCGTGAAGCAGCACGGACGCAGCCCGGACGCCGTTGTCCCCATCCTGCAGGCGGTGCAGGACCACTACCGCTATCTGCCCGAGGACGCTTTGCAGAAGGTGTGCGCCCTGACCGATATCACCCCCGCGGCCATCGCCGGCGTCTCGACCTTTTACTCGCAGTTCCGCCACCGGCCGGTGGGCCGCCATGTGATCAGTGTCTGTCACGGCACGGCGTGCCACGTCAAGGGCGCCGACCAGGTCACATGGGCGCTGCGCCGCCACCTGCGTCTCGCGGACGACGAGGACACTGACAGTGCGGGGCTCTTCACGCTGCGCAAGGTGGCGTGCCTCGGATGCTGCACCCTGGCGCCCGCCGTGCAGATCGACGATGTGACCTACGGCCATCTCACCGCCGCTCTCGCTCCCGGGGTACTCGACGATTTCCTCGCCATGAAGAAGCGCACCAAGGACCGGGGGACGCGTCAGAGGGCCGGCGCGCCCGGGGAGACGGGGGGCGAAATCCGGATCGGTCTCGGCTCGTGCTGCATCTCGCGCGGCAGCGGCACGCTTCACGACGCGCTCCTCGAGGTGCTAGACGAGACCGGCGTGCGGGCGCGGATCAAGGCGGTGGGCTGCGTTGGAATGTGCCACCAGACACCGCTTCTCGAACTGCTTCCACCTGCGGGAGGCTCCTATCTCTACGCCCGGGTGCGGCCCGACGATGCGCGTGCGATCGTGCTCCGCCATTTCAAGCCGCGCGGTCCGATCGGACGGATCCGGACCGCTGTTTCTTCTCTTCTCGACCGCCTGCTCACCGACGAAAGATGGGAGCCGGTCACGCGCTACTCGATCGATGTGCGCGACGGGCCTGTCCACGCCTTCCTCGACAAGCAAAAGCATATCGCCACCGAGTATTGCGGCCAGATCGCGCCTGTCGATCTCGACGAATACTTGAGCCATGGCGGGTTCCAAGCGGCCAGGCACTGCGTGACCGAACTCTCTCAGGATGAGGTGATCGACCGCGTGACGCGGAGCGGTTTGCGCGGCCGGGGCGGAGCGGGTTTTCCCACGGGCCGCAAGTGGGCCGCGGTGCGCGCCGCGGCCGACGCGGCAGGGCGCGCCGCGGCCGACGCGATCCGCTACACGATCTGCAACGGCGACGAGGGCGACCCGGGCGCGTTCATGGACCGGATGCTGCTCGAGTCGTACCCCTACCGGATCATCGAGGGAATGATGATCGCCTCCTTCGCGGTGGGCGCGCGCGAGGGCTTCTTCTACATCCGCGCCGAGTATCCCCTCGCCGTGCGCCGCGTGCGCGAGGCCGTGGCGCGATGCGAGGAGCGCGGTCTGCTCGGCGACAATCTCTTCGGCACCGATTTTGGGCTGCGACTCCACGTGAAGCAGGGAGCGGGCGCCTTCGTGTGCGGCGAGGAGACCGCCCTCATCGCGTCGATCGAGGGGCGGCGCGGCATGCCGCGGCTCAGACCTCCCTACCCGGCCGAGCGCGGACTCTTCGGAAAACCGACGCTCGTGAACAACGTGGAGACCTTTGGACTCGTTCCGTCTATCGTGCGGTCGCAGTCGGCGGAGGACGGCTCCGGGGGGAGCGGCGCCGAGGCGTTCAACCTCCTGGGAACGGGGCGGAGCGCGGGCACCAAGGTTTTCGCCCTGGCCGGCAAGGTGGCGCGAGGCGGGCTGATCGAGGTGCCCATGGGCATCAGTCTGCGCACGATCGTCGAAGAGATCGGCGGAGGCATCGCGGGCGGCAAACGCCTCAAGGCGGTGCAGGTGGGCGGCCCGTCGGGGGGATGCGTGCCGGCCGCGCTCTGCGATGTGGCCGTCGATTACGAATCGCTTTCCGAGGCGGGCGCGATCATGGGTTCCGGCGGGCTGGTCGTCCTCGACGAGGAGGACTGCATGGTCGATATCGCCCGCTACTTCATGGAGTTCATCCAGAACCAGTCGTGCGGCCGGTGCACCTTCTGCCGGGTGGGCACGCGCCGCATGCTCGACATCATGGAGGCGCTCTGCGTCGGACAGGCCAGGCCGGGCGACCTGGAGCGGCTCGAGGAGCTCGCCCAGACTGTACGCAACGGAAGCCTTTGCGGGCTCGGCCGCACGGCGCCGAATCCGGTTCTGTCCACGCTGCGCCATTTCCGGGATGAGTACGAGGCCCACATCGACGGCCGCTGCCCGGCAGGCAAGTGCAAGGCGCTCATTGCCTACACCGTGAACGATGACTGCATCGGCTGCACGCTGTGCGCCCAGCACTGCGGCGCCGACGCCATTGCGATGACAACCTACGAGAAACACACCATCGACGCCGATCGGTGCATCCGCTGCGGCACGTGCCGCAACGTCTGTCCCTTTGGCGCTGTCGATGTCGCCGCGCGCGGCGCAACGGAGAGCGAGTAGACATGGTCAAGCTGCGGATCGACAATCGCGACGTCGAGGTCGCGCAGGGTTCGACCCTTCTCGATGCGGCGCGCGCGCTCGGGATCCCGATCCCCACTCTTTGTTTTCTCGACGCCTTCGAGGCGAACTCGTCGTGCATGGTGTGCGTCGTTGCGGTTTCGGGTCGGGACGAGATGGTTCCGGCCTGCGCCTTTCCCGCTCAGGAAGGACTCGAGGTGCGCTCCGAGACGCCCGCGGTCCGCGCGGCGCGGAAGGCGGCGCTCGAGCTTCTGCTCGGCGATCATGCCGGTGACTGTTTGGGGCAGTGCCAGCGGGCGTGCCCGGCGGGGATGGATATTCCAACGATGATTCGCCAGATCGCCGCGGGCTCGATGGAGCAGGCGATCGAGACGGTGAAAGCCCACATCGCGCTTCCGGCCGTGCTCGGGCGGATCTGCCCGGCGCCCTGCGAGCGGGCGTGCCGCCGCAAGGATCTCGACCAGGCCCTGTCGGTCTGCCTGTTGAAACGATACGCGGCCGATGTCGATCTGGCGCGGCCCGAGCCGTGGCTGCCGCCGGCGGCGGCCGAGCGGTCGGAGAAGGTGGCGATCGTCGGCGCAGGGCCGGCGGGGCTCGCCGCCGCCTTCAGCCTGCGGCGCGCCGGGATTGGATGCACGCTCTTCGACGAACGGCCCGAGCCTGGCGGCGGGCTGCGCCAGGTTGTTCCGGCCGAATGCCTGCCGCGCGACGTGCTCGACGCCGAGATCGCCCTGATCGAGAAGATGGGCGCGACCTTCAGGCTCGGCTGCCGCATCGGCGACACTATCACGCTCGACGAATTGCAGGGCTCTCACGACGCGGTCCTGCTCGCTGTCGGTCCGGTGGAAGCCGGAGCGATCGGTTGGCTGTCCGACCTCGATGGTCCCCGCGGTGTCGCGATCGACAAGACGACATACGCGACGCGCAGGCCGGGTCTCTTCGCGGCCGGCGATGCGGTTCGGAAGAGACGGCTCGCTGTCTGGTCGGTGGCCCAGGGACGGGAGGCGGCGCTCTCTCTCATTCGTTTTCTGTCCGGCGGCGGGGAGCCGGAAAAAAATCCTCTCTTCTCCACCTCCATGGGCCGGCTGAATCAGAGCGACCTTGAAACTTTCCCGGGAATCGACAGAGACGCACAACGCGTCGAACCCACGGGAGGCGAAAGGTCGGGCTTTACCCGCGGCGAGGCCGCGGCCGAAGCGAAGCGCTGCCTCCACTGCGACTGCCGCAAACTATCGAGCTGCGCGCTACGCCGGTACGCGATCGAACACGGCGCCAGCCCGAGACGATTCAAGGTGAAAGGCCGAGCGTTCGAGCCTCCACTCGTCCACGACCACGTGATCTACGAACCGGGGAAGTGTATCGCCTGCGGCCTCTGCATCCAGATCACGGCGCGCACCGCCGACGCACTCGGACTCTCGTTTCACGGCCGTGGCTTCGATGTGCGCGTAAGAGTCCCCTTCGACCGCCCTCTGGGCGATGCGCTCGCCAGTGCGGCTGAAGAGTGTGTGGCTGCCTGTCCCACTGGGGCGTTGGCATCTGGGCGGGTCACCAAAATTGCATTTCGCTCGTAAGTCCTTATTTTGCTCCAAACAAAATAAGGACTTACGAGCGAAATGCAATTTTGGTGACCCGCCCAGATTATGCGCCTCCCGACCCAAAGGCCGGGAGGCGCCGATGAAATCCGTGCGTTAAGGTAAAATCTCAATCTCAATCGGATCGGAAACGAAATCGAAGTTCCCCGTCAGTGCATACGCGAGGGTCAAGCTCTGGCCCACGTAAGAGGCGGCCACGCCGGCACCGATGTTCAGTGTGGCTGACGCCGCGCCGCTCCCATCGAGATCGCCGTGGAAATTGACGAACGCGGGGTGGCCCGGGTTGTTGACCACGAGCGAGGTAACCCAGTCCCAGTTGAGGGGCAACACGAGTCCGCCGGGAAGAGTGTACCCGGGAGCGCTGCCGGCGAGGCTGGCGCCGAGCACGTAATGGCGTCCCGCATTGGCGACACCGGCATCGAGCAGAGCCGGAATCGAGCACCCGGTCGGAGCCGAGAAGGAGTAAGCCTGCGCCCAGAGCGCGGGGTACATGATAAGGCGCTTGACCAGGAATCCGTCGACTCCCGCCTCGGTCGTCGAGTTGTTGGGCATGTCCTTGGTCGAGAAGCGGACCTTGACCTGGCTGCTTGGCGCAACGAAATCAGCGACACGGAAGGACTTCTGAATCCAGCCGCCCTCGCCGCCCAAGGTCGACTCGACGGTGACCCAGTTGCTGCCGTTGTCGTTCGACACCAAGATCGTGAAGGGGTCGTCACCGTCGTCGTTGTAGAACCAAGTGTAGAAACTGACCTCGGCATCGCCTGATGAGAGGTCAAAAGCGGGCGAGATGAGCCATGTCGGTCCGCCGTCAACGTCGTCGTAGTTCGAGTCGTTACCAGTGATGAAGCAGTGACCCGACCCGTCGGCATCGTTGGCCGGATCGCCGTAGTTGCCACTTCCGGCAGGCACGTCGCGCACCCACTCGCCGTTCTGGACAGCGATGTTGGTCACCTTCCAGTTCTTGTCCGCTTCGAAGTCATCCTCGAAGAAGGTCCTCACCATGCAGACAGTGAACGAGTAGGTCGCAAGCGGCGCGAAAGGCGGCGAGTAGACGGTCGATCCGCCGTTGCCCTCGGCGCTGAAGTAGAACTCGGGCTCATCGCCCGGCGCCGTGTTGGGCAACTGCGCCTCGAAGAGGTCGTTGCCGAGTGAGGTCAGCGCCACCGACGTATAGGTGTCGTTGGGATCGAAACGATAGTGCATGTAGGCCGAACCCGGAATGAGCTGCTCCTCGCCCTCCCTGATCTCGAGGGTCAGTTCGGTCGTGGGTCCCGGAGGATGGAATCCCTCGGGAAGGCCCGCGGGGAAGTTGTAGATCAGCGTCGGCATGACGGGCGGCTTGATGACCTGTCCCGGGTCGCCGAAAAGGAGACACGACTGGATGATACCCCTCCACGTTCCGTAGGTAGGATCCTCGTCGATCAGCGGCGCCATCAGGTCGCGCGCATAGGCCATCGCCTTGCCCATCTGCCAGTTGAGCACGCTGCCCGAGTTGCTGGCCACGTCGAACATGTAGTCCCAAAAGCTCTTCTGCTGAAGGGCGCTGCTCGAGCCGGTGTTGTCGAAGTTGCCCCAGCCGTAGCCCGTGTTGTACACGCAGCCGAAAGCGAGTTCCGTGTCGGAGTGGAACAGCATGGAGTGGAGCACGCCGTCATCAGCCGCGTCCATGTCGCCGCAGTGGCAGCCGTAGTCGTGGATAAAAAAGGGCACGGTGTTGTGGTAGCCGCTCTCCCAGTCGGTGTAGTAGACGTCGAGCGACATGTACTCGTTGGCGTGGGCGATCCCGCTGATCAGGGCCACTTTGTCGGCGCTGATGTCGTTGCGGAGACCGGTGATGGCCGCCGTTTCGCTGCCGCCCATCCATCCGCCCGCGTTGGGCGGTTCGGCCGTCCACTTGCAGGTCATGTCGTACTCGCAGCCGGGATTCTCAGTGTTCCACGTCTCGAAGCCGTACTGGAAACCAAGCCATGACGGATAGGGAGGATCGTTGTTGAAGGGATCCGGCCCAAGCCACTGATCGCAGCCCATGATGGCGCTGTAATCGATGAAGTCGTCGCCCTGGCAGCTCCACCCCGTGTTGCCGCCGTAGAATGACGCGTTGTCGAGGTAATCCTTATCCACGGCATCGACGTAGTAGAAACTCTTGGTGAGCCAGTTGGACACGTCCTGGGGAACGTCGCAGGTGACGCGGCCGATGAACATCTCGGCGTAGAGGTCGAACCCGGTATCGCCCGACTCGCCCCAGTAGTTGTCATGGTCGTCGTTGAAGGTGTTGTCGAGGTGGTTCCAGTAGATGTCGGAATCGACGTTGTACTCGTACTGGTAGTCCATCTCCCTCGCAGGAATCCACTCGGCGTCGGCGCCGACCATCACGTAGTCGATGCCCCAGTCCTGATAGGCGTCGCGGCAGAACTCGCGCACACGCGCCTCGGTGTCGTTGAAGAGAGGATCGGAGTCTTCATAGTCGGTCTCGGCCAGGATGTCCTGGACCGTGACGAGGGTGCACGCGTACCCGTCGATCGCGGCGTGCTTGGCCATGAGGCTGTCCCAGTTGTAGGGCGTCGAGGGATTGGTGACCCAGTAGTCGAGGCTGTTCTGTGTGGTGGTGATGATGACATAGTCATAATCGTCCGCCGGGTCGCAGAGACCGCCGGGATACTCGGCGCGATTGAGCGGAAGGCTCGCATAATCCTTGAGCATCGACGGATTGCGCACGAGGTTGCCCACCCACTCGGCATCGCTCGTCTTGTCGGGACGGAAGAAGGGGTTGACCTCGCCCGTGTCGGTCAGCTCGATCTCGAGGGTCATCTCGGGATAGTAGGAGAGCGTTCCCGAGGCGGGCGCGTAACGGAGCGGGTGAAGGCCGATCGAGAAGATCGCGTAGCCGCGGCAGTAGCCCGTGTTCACTCCCCGGTAATTCGTCGCCGGAGTCGGATCGGCGGACGCGTAAACCGCTTCATCGAAATAGAGCTCCTCTTGCGGAGCGCTTCCGATGGGCACGGGATTCTGGTAAGCGAAAATGGGATTCGATTTCAGATCGATGTTGTCGGGGGTGCAGTCCTGGGCCGTCCCCGTGACAGTGATCTTGGCCACCGTTGTTCCCGGGGGAAGGAGGATCTGAGTATAGTGCACCGGCAGGGCGGGCATTCCGGTCCGCTCGCCGAGGGTGATCGAGCCGGGCATCGCGAGAGAGGTGTAGGTCTCACCATTGACCTCGATCGTCTTCAGCAAAGGGCGCTCGAAGTTGAAGGTTTGGGTCAAGGTGCCCTGCTCCTGAGCCTGAGTCTGGCCCAAAGCGGTCAGGCTTCCTGTGAGGAGAAAAATCAACGCTCCGAGAAGCAGCAGACTGCTTCGTCGACCTCTTTCCGATGTCTCGTACATGGGGATTCTCCTTTCCGCTACGGCTTTGGGGGTGCTTTTTTGATAACCACTCGCAACAACAAACTTTATTTAAATCCTATCATATATTTATCAATCTTAATTTCAATCAAAATAGGAAACCGAAGGCGGGCGGGTCACCAAAATTGCATTTCCGCCGTAAGGTCTTATTTTGCGTTTCGCAAAATATGACCTTACGACGGAAATGCAATTTTGGTGACCCGCCCGGATCAAGAGTCTTGTTGCAGGAAGATCAGCATGTCGACGTCGGTCTCGTCGCTCTTCGCCCGACTCTCGGGTACATAGTCGAAGCTCGTTCTCCTGTAGCCTGGCGCCTCCGCCACGATCTTCATGGCTTCTGCGGGGATCGTCGCGTGAATACGGGGAAATGGGAGTGTCGCGATGGCCGGCCCGCTCGGCCCGCCGTCGCGGATCACATAGACGCCATCCTTGGGTACACAGCATAAGCGCTTGATCGTTGTACCGTCCGGTCGTGAGATCGTCAGGGTCACGGCTGTCTCCAGATGCCAGATTTTTTTGGCCTCATAGAGGCTTTTCATCATCGTCCGCGTTTCTTCATCCACTTTGTCCACGGGGCCCGATTCCAGCACCCGCCGTGCGCCCATGAAATCGAAATTCATCGAAACATAGTCCTTGGAAGGGGGCAGGACCATTTCCACGACTCCCTCCTGTTCGTTCCACAGATCCAACGAAAAGGGGATCTCCTCGGGCACACCTTTCTGGAAAACCCATACCGTCACCCGTGCTGCAGGCAGACCACATATCGTGGCCTCGCCCTGCTCGTCTGTTTCAGGAACGCTCGAGGCGATCGTGCGCGACCTTGGTTGGCCGTCTTCGCTTTCCGTGACCCGCAAACGGGCCTGAGCCACGGGCACACCCTCGCTGTCGAGAAGACGGACCTGGACCATCCGTTCCGGTTTCAGTGAGAAACAGACCTCGTGCTCACCGATCTCGAAGTATTTGAGAGGCCCACTCCCGCCCACATACCCCTCTGCCGTTACGGTGACATTCATCTCTCCCGGCGCCAGCCCAGCGATCTCGAACGCGCCGCCGGTGGTTTTGAAAGATCGAGGTCTTCCGGAGAAGTGGTCCCGGTCCTCGAAACTCCTCCTCATGGGCGTGATTTCAAAGCGTGTGATGGGAAGGCCCGTTCGGCTGTCCGTCACCTTTCCGTAGACCACCACCTTCCGCATGGCGACAGGATCGATCACGATCTCGACGGCCTCGTTCCCTGAACGGACGGGCAGATCGAGCACGCGGGAGGGATCCTCCTTGCGCGCCACGAAGATCGTGAACAGTCCCGCGCCGAGCGAATCGAAACGGAACCTCCCGTCGTCATCGGTGCGCCGAATCGCGTCCCGGGCGATCTCGGACCAGTCGGACAACGGTTCCGTCGCGATCGAATCGCTTCTTCGCGCTCTCAGGGTCATCATCGCTCCCGCGACCGGTTGTCCGTCGCGATCACGCACCCGGCCCGCGATGACCAGGCCCGGCTCCAAATCGATGTCCACGTGATTGAGCCGATCCTCGGCAATGACCAGCGGCTCGATCTCCCGAACCGCCAGACCCGGCGCTCGGACAGTCAACCTTGACGCATCGTGTGGCCTCAGACCGATCACACGAAAGCAGCCCGCTTCGTCGGTCCGTACCGACGGTCGGTTGGCGGGATTGTACACGTGGACCGCGGCGTCGGGCACGGGTTCGCCCTTGTCGTCGCGAACCGATCCGGTCAGGATCAGCCCCGCGGAAAGCCGGACTTCGAGCGTCCGACCATGGTCCTGAATCCACTTGCTCCAGCGCAGATAGTGCGCGTGGTTCACGGTGATCTCATAGGGAGAGGAATCCCTCGGCTCCGGCGGTGCCAGGTGCGTGAAGAGAAAACAGCCACTGTCGTCCGTTTTCGTCTCCTGGCAGAAGGGGCCGGCGTCATAGATTTCAGGATAGGCGGGATAAGGCCCGGGGTGAGGCCTGAACAGAAAGGATTTCGCCTTCACCCGAACACCCTTCAGTGGTGAGCCATCGGGACCGAGCACGCAACCCCGAAACGATCGGGGTGAGGCCATGGTGAGTGTCATTCCTTCGGCCCGTTCCCCGCCTTCGATCTTCCCGCGGAGAAGCAGCCGACAGATCAGACCGGGAGCCTCGGCTGTGAGCAGAAAACACATCCCCACGTGTTTTATCAGGAAGCGTCCCCTGCCGTCGGCCGTTGCCACGCGGTGGGGTTCGCCGAAGGTTTCCCGTGTGTCCGGCGGAAGGTCATTCCAGGAGCACCAACCCAGTACGCGCGCTCCCGGCACGGGAGATCCGTCCAGATTCACCACCCGTCCCTCGATGCTTCCTCCCCGGGATGCCTCGAGGGTGATCTCGTTGTTGCCTCTCGCGTCGAGCCATTTCCGCGGAAAGGTCATTGTTTCGCACGTCGCGCTTCCCGCGCGAACCCCGATCGAATCGAGTCGGCATGGATTGGGGATTTCGAAAGAAAAGCCTCCCCTTTCGTCGGTGACCGCAGTGGGACTCCTGTTCTCGAGACCGCTTTCGATCGAAAAGCGGGGTTCGATCATTACACCGGAGACTGGGGAACCGTCCTCTTCCAGAAGAAGGCGTCCCTCGAGAAGAACGCCTCGAGCTGCCGGTGGGATCGGTATCCGTGTCGGGCCGATCCCAGCGGTCTCTTCCGACGCCGCATCGTGGAGCAGCTGATGATCATCCCCGGTTCGAGCGCCCGCAAGGAGGGGCTCGGAGGATGGCACGATCGGCGGTTCGGTCCTTTCCCCGAACGCGAAATTCCAGATCAGTATCGCGCCAAGAAGAACGATGGCCGCGGCGCCAACCTTCATGACCGTCCCCAGGAGTCCGGCAGAGCCGGCGACTGTTGCCGTGCCTGCGGGGACCGCTGTCAGCCCGGCCAGGGGCGCCAGGGCGATGCACCAAGCGCTGCGGTCATCGCCGTAGAGACGGTCGAGCCGCGCGCGCATCTGTTCCAAACCGCGATGGACGTGGCTCCGCACCGTGGCCGACGGTATGTCGAGCTTTCGCGCGATCTCTTTCGGGGAGAGATCCTCATAATAACGATAGATGACGGCCGACCGATAGGGCTCACGGAGGGAGAGCACGGCCTCCACCACGTGGCGCCGAACCGCTTCTTTTTGAACGAGTTCTTCAGTGGACGCCAAGGCCTCGGGGCGGGCGGCCACCTGCTCCCGCCGTCCTCGCCTCGCTTCGCTCCTTTGGGCCAAGCGAGCGAAGTTGCGAGTGACCTGGGCGAGCCAAGCGGGAAGGGATCGGATCTCCCCGTTTTTCTGACCGAGCGCGGCAATCCAGGTCTGTTGCATCACATCGTCAACGGTGTTCTCGTCCTGGATAAGACTCCGCGCGAGACCGCGAACGAAGTCGGCGTGGGCGAGCAGGGCTTCGTAATTCATGGAATACTCCTCGATAGCGATTATACGTTGTCTCACTCCATGCCGGAAGTTTCCGGCTTCCACGGGAGAGATACCGACGAGGGTAGGAGCGTTGCATGATGTTGTCGAGGCTGTCGACGGCGAAGGTGAACTCCCACGCACCAGCCGGAAGTTGGCTCGATGCGACGAGATAGTTGTCGATCGTCAACATGGGGCCGCCGAAAGCGCGGACCGGCGCTGTGCTCTGCGTCCACGCACCAGGGTAGGACCACCACCAGGGCGTGAACGAAGGCGGCTCGTAGGCGGCCGAGACCCAGTAGTCGGCTGATCCGCCCGCCTCGTTCCGGGGATCGAGCGAAACCCTGAAATGGATCGTCGACCACTGCGGGATCGAAACCGGACCGTCCGAGCCATTGATCTTGGCATCGGGGAAGGGGCCGAACTCCCTGGTCCAAACGTTCCCCCAGTTGTCGTTCGAGCGGACGGCCACGACGATCTTTTCGTCGGTGATATGGACGACGAAAAATTTCTGGTCCTTGGCACTGCCAACATTGTAGGTGTCGATGCCGTTCCAGATCCGGCGCATGGTGTTGTGAATGTGACCGTGAAAAGTGGCGATCACGTTGTAGCCCTCGATCACCTGGAAGTAGGCCTCTCTCTCGGCCTGGGTCCACCAGTCGGTGCTGAAGGCGTCGAATCCATAGTGATGGTAGACGATGACGGGCCGGTTGCTTCCCCCGAGTTGGGTGTTCAGGTCGTCGACGAGAAAATCGAGGCTCTCCGCGGCATCTCCCGCGCCGCCGGGATAGAGGTTGAGGTTGACGAAGTGGACGCCGTCCCACTCGAAGGAGTAATGCAGGCCGTTGCTCGAGATGTTGAGCAGGCCGGGACGCTGGGCGTTACGATCCCTGATGCCGTCGAGCACCGCGCCCGTGGCGGGGCTGTGAATGTCGTGATTGCCAAACCCTTCGTACACCGGAAAATCGATACGACCGCCGCCGTTCACGCCGTAGTCGTCTACGAATCCGTCGCGCCAGTAGAGAAACCAGTATCCGCTCCAGTTGTCCCACGTTCCCGAGTCGGTCAGGTCGCCGGTGACGAGGACACCGCGCGGCACGTCGACCGTGCCCCCCACCGACGTGGGGTAAGCGGTGCCCGCGATGGCGTTCATCCGGTCGATCGCTGCCTTGTTGAGCGCCTCGTTGTCGGCCCACTGGTCCTGGCCGTAGTGCGTGTCCGAACAGACGAGAAACGTGATATCGCGCGCGACGCCCGCCGGAAGGAGAGTCATAATAAAAAGGAGAAACAGGGTGCCGGTGCGTTTCATTGCCGATCCTTTCAGCGACTCGTCGTCCTGCGGCGCGGTCCGGACCGCGCCTGATTATCTATTTATAATATTTTATATCACAGCCAGAGCTCGGCACAGAAAAAAAAGCCCGGCTCCATCAAGAAGCCGGGCGTCCCCGCCTGGAGGCAGGTTTTATTTTCGTTGAGTGATTACTTCTTTTCCTCGCTGGCCTCGCCGTACTCCATCTCGGCCATCATGCGGTAGAGGTCGGAGCGGAACTTGGTCGCTTCCTCGGCCTGCTCCATGAGCACGGCCGCCTGCTTCTCGCTGAGGCCCTTGAGCGAACGGTAACGGTTCTCGGAGTAGGCGTATTCGGCGAAGGAGCCCTTGGGCGCCCTGCTGTCGAGCTGGAGAGGATTTTTGCCTTCCTTGACCAGGTCCGGATTGTATCGCGCCAGGGTGAAGTGGCCGCAGCCGACAGCCTTCTTCTGCTGGTCGACGCCGGTGGTCATGTTGATGCCGTGGGCGATGCAGTGGCTGTAGGCGATGATGATCGACGGGCCGTCGTAGGCCTCGGCCTCCATGAAGGCCTTGACCGTCTGCGACGGGTTCGCGCCGAAGGCCACGGTGGCGACGTACACGTTGCCGTAGGTCATCATCATCATGGCAAGGTCCTTCTTGGGAGTCGACTTGCCGCCCACGGCGAACTTGGCCGTGGAGGCAAGGGGCGTGGCCTTGGACATCTGGCCGCCCGTATTCGAATAGACCTCGGTGTCGAGGACGAGAACGTTCACGTTCTTGCCGGAAGCCATGACGTGGTCGAGTCCGCCGTAACCGATGTCATAGGCCCAACCGTCGCCGCCGAGCGCCCACACGGAGCGCTTCACCGTGTAGTCGGCGAGCTCGGAAAGCCTTTTCGCTTCCCAGCTGCTGTCGGCGGCGAGTTTGGTCTTGAGAGCGGTCACGTTGGCGCGCTGCGCTTCGATTTCGGCCTGCGTGGTCTGGGACGCGTCGCGCACCGCCTCGAGCTCGGCCTTGTAGGCGGCGCCGTCGGCGATCAGCTTTTCGATCAGCTCACCGGCCGCATCATTGAACCGGTCGACGGCGAGCCGCATCCCGAAGGCGAACTCGGCATTGTCCTCGAAGAGGGAGTTGGACCACGTCGGTCCCCGCCCGTCCTCGCGGGTGCAGTAGGGTGTGGTGGGCAGGTTGCCGCCGTAGATCGACGAGCAGCCCGTGGCGTTTCCGATCATGAGCCGGTCGCCGAAGAGCTGGGTCATGAGCTTGACGTAAGGCGTCTCGCCGCAGCCGGCGCAGGCGCCCGAGTACTCGAACAGGGGCCGCTTGACCTGGCTGCCCTTGACCGTCATCGGGTTGAAGAGCTCCGAGTCGGTCTCGGGAAGATCGAGGAACCAGGAATAATTGTCACGCTCCGATTCGCGGATCGGGGCCTGGAAGACCATCTGCAGGGTCTGCTTGCCGGTCTTGTTGCCTTCAGAGTCTTTGCGCTTGCCGGGGCAGGTGTGGACGCACGCGCCGCAGCCGGTGCAGTCCTCGGGAGCGACCTGAACGGTGCAGGTGAGTTCCTTCTCCTTGACGCCCTTGGCCTTGACGCTCTTGAGCGTGGCGGGCGCTGTCTCGAGCTGGCTCGGGTCGTAGACCTTGATGCGGATCGCCGCATGGGGGCAGACATAGGAGCAGAGCGCGCACTGGAGGCAGGAGCTCTCGTCCCACTCGGGGATGTCGTTGGCGATGTTGCGCTTCTCGTACTGGGTGGTCGCCGTGGGGAAGGTGCCGTCGATGGGCATCTGGCTCACAGAAATCGTGTCGCCCTTGTTTTTCATGATCGGGCCGGCCACGTCCCTCACGTATTCGGGCGCGCCTTCGGGCACGATGTCGGGAATCTCGATGCTGCTCGTGGCCGAGGCGGGAACGTCGACCTTCTCGAGGTTGTCGAGCGCGGCGTGGATGGCGGACACGTTCATGTTGACCACCTTCTCGCCCTTGGAGCCGTAAGTCTTCTTGATGGCGTCGGTGATGGCGTCCACATAGGCGTCGCGTTCGAGGATCTTGGAGATCTCGAAGAAGCAGGTCTGCATGATCACGTTGATGCGCGCGCCGAGGCCGAGCTCCTTGCCGATGCTGATCGCGTCGATGGCGTAGAAGTCGAGCTTCTTGTCGATGATCTGCTGCTGGATGTCGCGCGGCATCTTGTCCCACACCTCGGCCGGCTTGTAGGGGCTGTTGAGCAGGAAGGTGCCGCCTTCAACGATCCCCTCGAGCACGTCGTACCGCTCGAGGAACGAAAAGTGGTGCACGGCGACGAAGTTGGGCGAGTTGACCAGGTAGGGCGAGCGGATCGGATTCTTTCCGAAGCGGAGGTGGCTCACCGTGATGGCGCCGGCCTTCTTCGAGTCGTAGACGAAGTAGCCTTGGGCGTTGTTCTCGGTGTTCTCGCCGATGATCTTGATGCTGTTCTTGTTGGCGCCCACCGTGCCGTCGGCGCCGAGGCCGAAGAACTTGCCGCAGTAGACTCCGGCCTGGTCGTTCTCGTAGGTCTCGTCCACGTCGAGCGAGGTGTGGGCCACATCGTCGACAATACCCACGGTGAAATGGTTCCTGGGTCTGTCCGACTTGATGTTGTCGAGCGCGGCCTTGGCCATGGCCGGGGTGAACTCTTTCGAGCCGAGGCCGTAGCGGCCGCCGACCACCGTCGGAAAGCTGTCGAACTGGGTGTCACCGTCGGTCATGGCTTCGCCGATGGCGGTGCGCACGTCGACGTAGAGCGGCTCGCCAATGGCGCCCGGCTCCTTGGTGCGGTCGAGCACCACAATCGACTTGGTTGTCTTGGGCAGGGCTTCAACGAACGCCTTGACGTCGAAGGGCCGGTAGAGCCTGACCTTGATCATACCGACCTTTTCGCCCGCGGCGTTGAGGCTCTCTACGGTCTCGTGCATGGTCTCTGCGCCCGTGCCCATGACAATTGCCACGCGGTCCGCATCAGGCGCGCCCACGTAGTCGAAGAGGCGGTACTGGCGGCCGGTCAGCTCGGCGAACTTGTCCATGTACTGCAGCACGATGCCGGCGGTCTTCTCGTAGTAGGGATTGACCGTCTCGCGGCCCTGGAAGTAGACGTCGGGGTTCTGGGCGCTGCCGCGCAGGACGGGGCGGTCGGGGTTCATGCCCCGCTCGCGGTGGGCGCGCACCAGCTCATCGTCGATCATGTGGCGCATGTCGTCGAAGGTGAGCTCCTCGATCTTCTGGACCTCGTGGGAGGAGCGGAAGCCGTCGAAGAAGTTCACCATGGGCACGCGCGATGCGAGAGCGGCGGCCTGGGCCACGAGCGCGAGGTCCATGATCTCCTGGTTGTTGCCGGCGGCGAGGAGACCGAAGCCGGTCGACCGCACGGCCATCACGTCGGAGTGGTCGCCGAAGATGGAGAGCGCCTGGCAGGCCACGGAGCGGGCCGACACGTGGAACACGGTCGGAGTGAGCTCGCCGGCGATCTTGAACATGTTGGGGATCATCAGAAGGAGACCCTGCGACGCGGTGAAGGTCGTGGTCAACGCGCCGGTTGTCAAGGCTCCGTGCACGGCGCCTGACGCGCCGCCCTCGGACTGGAGCTCGGACACGGTCGGAATCGTGCCCCAGATATTCTTCAATCCCTTGGCCGAGCGTTCGTCAGCCACCTCGCCCATCACCGACGAGGGGGTGATCGGGTAGATGGCGCAGACGTCGTTCGTGGCGTGAGCCACGTAGGCCGCGGCCGTGTTGCCGTCGATCATCACTTTCTTTCGAGCCATGAATGTCTCCTTTTATCTGGCGTTACCGCTAATTCGAACTTGCGTCGATTTGGTTTCTGGTTTCAGTCCCGCGCCCGGAGGGCCCATTCCTTTGGCGCAAAGGGAGTACAACTTTTCAAGAGCAGGTATAGAAAAGGCAATTTTACAATCTTCCCAGCCCGAAATTCAAGATGTTGAACAAAGATTGATGATTAAAACTGCGGGCGGGTCACCAAAATTGCATTTTGGCCGTAAGTTCTTATTTTTCAGCTTATTGTCAGGAAGAAAGTCGAACCCCTCTTCACGGTGAGGCTTCGAGACCGCGCCTGAAACAGGTCAGGTGACCATCGAAGTAAAAAACCCGGAAGGAGGAGGGTAAAAATCCCCTGAGGCAGTCGGCGATGCTGAAGATCACCACCGGCGTCTCAGTCGCCCCAAGTTCAACCGCGAAGCGCTCATAGAAGCGTTGCCCCTCGCCCTCGGGCCGCACCGGCCGGTAGATGTAGATGAAGTCGTACCCGGCGGCGGACTGGTTGCACACGTCGTCAACGCGCCACTCGACGCGATCGGCGTCGATGTCGAGCCACGCCTGGAGCGCGCGGCCGATCTCCACCATGCGATGGGAGATCTCGATCTGCACGCAGCGCTTGTGCGGATAGAGCTTCTGGAAGAGCAGTCCCTGCAGCCCGTTACCGGCGCCGAAGTCGGCCGACACCGTGCCGGGGCCGATCCAGGGGCCGGCCTTGATCAGCGGGCTGATGCCGCCGGCGTGGCCCCAGTAGCCGCCGGTTCCGTCGACGCGGCGGCGTTCGTCGGGGGTGTAGGGCGCCTCGTGCATGTGAATGTGGCAGTAGAGTTCGAGGAAAGCCTGCTCGATCGCGTCGCGGTCGTCGTGCTCGAGGCTCGCGAGATATCTATCCCGGAGCGCGGCCTGCCGCGGGAAAAGGCCACCCGGATCGGGGAACTCGGGCAAGATGGCGAAGAGCGTCATGAGGCGAACGAGCGATTCGAGTTCCTGTGCGGATTTCGGGGCTTCCCCGACGGATTTCGGGGCTTCCCCGACGGATTTCGGGGCTTCCCCGACGGAGTGCGGCTCGGTGCGATCGAAATCATCGCCGAAGAGCGCGGTCAGACGGGTGTGGAGCTGTTGTTTCATTTTTTGATCGACTCGGTCCGGGCCGAAATGGCCCAACGTGCTTTTCCATATTTTCGATAAACTCGATGCGCTATATTAGAGGAAGAAACTGGTGTCTGGAACCCATGACCGCGGAGAAATCATGCGTAAATTCTTGATCCTCGGGCTGGCCGTCGTTGTGGCGGCCGCTGTTTTGCACATTCCGATCCAGGAAAAAGGCAACGAATCGGAGGAGGCGAAGGTGGACGCAACGGTGAATCCCATCGATCTCGATTCCTTTTCAGCGGCAAAACCCGATCGTTCGCTCGATCTGCTTTTCATTCATCATTCGTGCGGCGGGCAGCTTCTGGCCGATCCCGGGGAGAAGAAGGGCGCGGACAATATTTTGGAGACCCATCCCAATGGCGTCGGGCTTCGGTCGCTGCTCGAGGCGGATGGGTATGTCGTGCACGAGGCGTCGCGCAACAGCGTGGTGGGTGAGGATACGGATCTCTTTCACTGGCTGCCCAAGTTTCGGGGGATGATGGACAAGGTTCTTTCTTGCGCGCATCAGGATGAGGCGCTTCCCGATGGGAAGCGGAATGACATCGTGCTCTTCAAATCGTGCTACCCGAACAACATGTTCAAGGGGATGGGTGCGGAGCCGGGAAATCCCGATGGGCCGGGGCTGACTTACTGGAATGCCCGCGCGACTTATACTGCGCTGCTTGATGAGTTTGCCAAACAGCCGGGGACGCTGTTCGTCTGCGTCACTGCGCCGCCCAATGCGCCGAAACTGAGCGCCGAGCCGCTCTGGAAGTATCTGGCGCGGAAGGTGCTCGGAAAGCAGCAGGATCTCGAGAAATCGAGCGCCGTCGCGCGGAAGTTCAACAACTGGCTCAAGGATCGGGATGGGTGGCTCAAGGGGTATGAGTACAAGAATGTGGTGGTTTTTGACTACTACGACATCCTCACCGGTGAGGGGCAGTCGAATCTATCCCTCTTCGCCACGGGGGATGGGTCGGACTCGCATCCAAGTGGCGAGGGGAATGCGCTGGCTACGAATGCTCTGCTGCCTTTCTTGAACGGGGCGGTTCGACGTGTGGGATTGTGCGAATGAGGCACGACTATAATCTCTTGGTCAAAGCACAGAAGGCAGAATGATGGTCGCGCAGATTCAACTGGATGACATCACGGTCGATGTAGTGCTGAAGAACATCAAGAACGTCCATCTCAGCGTCTACCCCCCGACGGGCCGCGTACGAATTTCGGCGCCATCGCGCATGAGTCTGGACACGATCCGAGTCTTCGCCTTTTCCAAACTCAACTGGATCAAGAAGAAACGAGAGAATATCCGCAATCAGAAACGCGAAATGCCACGCGAGTACCTCGATGGTGAGAATCACTGTCTTTGGGGAAAGCGCTACCCGCTCAGCCTAGCCAAACGCGAACGGGCTCCGACGGTCGAATTGACACACAGTCGCATGATCCTCACGGTGCGAGCCGGTACGGACAAGTCGGCAAAAGCGGCCATCGTCGCTCGATGGTATCGGGAACAGGTCAAGGCTGCCGTGTGGCCGCTGATCGAAAAATGGGAGCCGATCCTCGGCGTCAGCGTGAATCGGCTTTTTGTCCGGCAGATGAAAACCAGATGGGGAAGCTGCAATCCGCGCGCACGCACGATTCGGCTCAACACGGAACTGGCGAAGAAACCAGTGGAGTTCCTCGAATACATCGTGGTGCACGAGATGGTCCATCTGCTCGAGCCGTCACACAATGCCAACTTCGTGGCGCTGATGGATCGGTTCATGCCGCGGTGGCAATTCTTCCGGCAGAATCTGAATCGGCTTCCCGTTCGGCAGGAGGATTTGGATCGGTGCGGTTGCTGGTGAAGCCGGTGTCAAACTGAAGAAACTGCCTACAGTGCCCATTGCGAGAGGCTATCCGGTCAGCCAAAAGGTGGAGAAATCTACGAGAGGAACTCAGATGCCAAAGGTAAAAATAAAGATGGGATTGTCTTCAACTATGACTTCTCGAACTGAAGCTTTTCCTGCGAGTCACCTCTAGTTTTTTCTTTCAATGACTTGCGCCCCCTTTTGCCTCTCTTGCGTGGTGCTTTCGCGGAAGCCGGCAAGCTCCGGCCATCCCATATTCCGACCAGATCCTCCTGCGGTTCGTCATCGTGCCGCACGAGAGTCGTGTCATCATCAATCAAAGTGGTGTTGAGAACGTCGCCGATGAGCAGCTCCTTCTCCTGTGCGGTCACCACAGGAAATTGATAGTGCTTGTTCATGTGCTTGAGCGGCCCCACCGTCTCTGTTCGTTCCGCCGCAAACTGCAGATGGCGAGCCAGACGATCCCGCGCATAGGAATTGGCGAAATCGGGAGCGGCAACGAGCACTTGCCGTGCAACGTCAACGAGCGATTCGTCGATCTCCACCCCCACCGCGTTCCGCCCTGTCGCCAAGGCGGCGGCCAAGGTCGTACCGGTCCCCATGAAAGGATCGAGTACGCAATCGCCCTTTATCGAAAACATGGCGATGAGGCGATAGGCGAGCTCGAATGGAAACGCCCCGCTTCGTTTTCTCTCGGATGTGTCCACGAGTTTTTGTGGAGTTCCCTTGATGTCGAACCAGACATCGGAAAACCAGACATTGCGCTCCTCCCAGAAGAAAGCGCTTTCGCGGCGGAGACTTTTCTCCTGGTCGGCAGTGAACTGCCTTCGGCGCCCTTTGCGAAGCACGAGGATGTATTCGTGTTCGTAGGTGACATAGGCCCCGACCGGGAGCATACCTGAGCCCATGAACTTGTTCGGCGCATTGGTCTGTTTTCGCCACAAAATATCCGGTAGCGCCGCATAGCCACGGTCGAGGAAGGCACTGAGTATGCGCGAGTGGTTCGAGTACAACTGAAAGTCGCCCGCCATCGTTCTGGTTGCGTCCCCGATGTTGACGCACGCAATGCCGCCCGGCTTCAGCAGCCTGTCGCATTCCGTCCAGATCCCATCAAGTACGCGGTGCATCAACTCGAAGGCGCGTTGCGCTTCGCTCGCGGTCAGGCACTTCGCTATCCGCTCATCCTGGGCCGCGAAAATGCCATCCCACATCTCGATCATCGGGTACGGCGGCGAGGTAACAATCAGGTCCACGGACTGCGAAGCAAGACAGGTAATTTTATGAGCTGATCCCTGGAAGAGGCGAATCTTTGTATCCATTGTATTCCAATACCGTCTTTCAACAAGTTGAAGCCTTTCGTTCAGATCTAACTCAGTTGTCTATCCACGTCAAGTTAAGAGGACCGATTCTCACTACTCCGACAAAATCGGCGGAATTTCGAAGACGAGCGGCTCGCACTCCTATCTCCCCTTTTCCTCTGCCGGCGTACGCCCCCCGCTGTCAGCCCGCGGCACGGGATAAAGAACAAGATCGCTCACCCCCTCGGGCGGCACATCAAACTCCATCGGCTCGAATAGCGATCGCGGAATCCCCCGCGGCCGGTCCTCAAACACAACGAAAAGCGAAGCCCGGTAAGCGCCCGGCATCATCCGCTCGAACTCGAAAGCGCCCGTCGCCCTGTCGACCGCCGCATAGCGCGTGCCGGCCACCTCGCCCGACAACGCCGGAACGATGAGCGCCCGCAGCGCGTCGAGCAGGTTGCGCGGCTCGGCGCCCTCGGTGTAGAGGATCAAACCGATCTCGTCCGCGCCCTGCACACTGTCGGGCAGCCGCACCCAGCCCTTGATCGCGACCGGCGCGTAGAGCATCAGTTCGACCGGGCCGGCCGCATTGCGGGGCGTGACCTCCACGCCTTTGGCGGCGCGGCTGCCGTACGTTTTTGTTTCCACCCTCACCTGATAGTCGCCGACAGGCACGCGGGCGATCGAGAACGATCCATCGACGCCGGTCATCGTCTCCATGCTGACCAGGTACGGGCCGGGCGATCGGGACATGGCTTGTGTCACAGTGTCGCCGATCGCTTCGCCGCGGCGGATCGCGTCCTCGAAGTCTTCTCCCAGTTCGAGTCCCCTGCTCGGAATCCACGCCTTCACGCGCACGCCGCGCACCGGTTCCTTGCCGGGGTAGAGCGTCGCCTTCCCGAAAATCGATCCGGTGGCGATGGCGACCTCTGCAAAATGAGGCAGGTCGGCAGCCACGTCGATCTCACGCTCCAAACTGATCTCGGGAGAGCCGTCGGGCAGGGGCGGAAGGGTGACTATGAGAAACCTCTTTCCCGCTTCGACCGGGCCGAGGTCGAAAAAGCCCTCGTCGTTCACCCGCACTCTGGCGCTCGTGAACCGCACCCCGACGATCGCTCCCTGCGCGGGCTGTCCGTCGACCAGCACGCGGCCTGTCACCCGGCCGCACGGCACCTGCTCCGCCGGAAGGGGCAGGTAGAACTCGGCCTCCACGGTCTCGGCCGACACCACGTCGACCGAACCGAGCTCGATCGGCTCCTGCTGAAACGTGTCGAAAAGCGTGAGCGGCGCCTTGTGGAAGAGGCGCTGGATCAGGTAGACGTCGTACGAACCAGGATTGAGGTTTCTGATTCGGAATCGCCCCTCGCCGTTCAGGACCGCAAGATAGGGTGTGGCCACATCGGGAATGTCCTCGCCCGAACGGTAGTCGAGGGCGATCGAGTGCCTGAGCGGATCGATCCCCTCGGGAAGGTGGACGATGCCGTCGATCGCGCCGCCCGGTTTCAGGGCGATGACCGTTTCTTTGTCGGAAGGAATCTCCAGCTCGGCCAGACCTCCGGCATATCCCGGATGGGTGACGACGACCGTGTATTTCCCCGGGCTGGGAAGCTCGAACGCGGCCCGCCCGTCACTGTCGGTCTTGGCGCGCACGATCTGCAGACTCTGCTCGATCCAGTCACTGATGCCCGCGCCGACAATGATCTCGGCCCATTCGATCGGCGCGCCCGTCTTCGCCGCCACCACGCGGACGCCGGCCATGGCAGCCGGTTTCAGGACGATCGTTTTTTCGAGCGGCTCGCCGCGAATCTCGATCTTTTCCACGGCTGTGCCGAACCCGGGCGCTGTGATCACGAGATTGTACTCGCCGGGCGCGAGGTGCTTGACGATTAGCTCTCCCGGTCCGGCCCGCTCGATTTGTTCGTCGATCGCCACCGGCGCATCAGAGGGAAAGATGTTCTGGAACGACTTCTCCCTGAGCCGCACGCTGGCGCCGCTCACCGGTGCTCGGTCGGCGTCGATAATCTCGAGCCGCAAATCGTGCGCCGCGCCGAGCGGCACGACGAGCGCGTCGCTGCCCGGATCGAGCGGCCCCACAAAGGTCCACGCGTCGTGCCGATGGGCGCGCAGCACGAAGAGAGTCGGCAGCGCCACGGCGCCCTCGAAAGTGAAGAAACCATCGCTATCGGTGCGCACTGCCGGGTGAAGAACCTGCAAGGCACCCGTGCCCAGAATCGCGCCGGCGAAGATCTCGGCCCCGGGTACGGGTTTGCCGTCATGGCCCTTCACCTGGCCCCGGATCACCACTCCCGCATCGAGCGCAATCGTGCCCGCGTCGTGTGCGCCTTTATCGGACAGATTGATCGGGCTCGCGGCGCATGTCACGAAACCCTTCTTGTCCGCAATGAGACGCACCTTGCCGAAGGGAACCTCGTCGAGGCGGAAAGTCCCGTCAGGCCCTGTGCGCGCCTCGCCGATCGGCAGCATGCGCAGGAGCTGGAGCACCGCCGGGGGCGGATCGATCACGTACCGGACCATGGTAAAAAGGCGCCACTCGAAGAGGATCAGGCACCCTTCACGGAATGTGTGCAGGCCCTTCCTGAAGATCTCGGCCGGCAGGTCGGCGGCGCGCACGCGCACGTTGGCAAGGGGCGTGCCCGCACCGTCGACCACCTTACCCGTGAGCGTCGCGCAGGGACCGAGGACGATGTCGCCGAGGTCGACCACTTCGCCCGGGCTCGGCTGGGCGTCGACCACGCGGGTGACGAAGCCCTGCCGCGTACGATCGACGCGCAACAGGTGATAGGCGCGGGGATGTACATCGCCAAAGAAGAAGACACCCTCTTTGTCGGTAAAGGTCTGGTCTGTCTTCAAGTCGACCTTGGGCGGCGCGTTGCTGTCGCTACCAGCCGCGCTGCGGCCCTGAAGAATATCGGCCATGCGCACGCCGGTGAGGCGCACCGTGCGGTCGGCAACCGGCGCCCCGCCCTCGTCGATCACACGGCCCCGAAAGCCGCCGAGCGCTTTGCGATAAGAGGCCGGCATGCGGCCCGCGTCCGATCCGGGTGCGATCGGTTCGCGCGCGGCGCGGCCAAAAGCGTCGGGATCAGCCCCGCCGTCAGGGCGCGCCTCGGCATTGTGGCCGGCAACGAGGGCGGCGTCATTTGGCCCGACCTGCGCGTTGTGCGACTCGGGCTGCCAGAAATAGATCAGTGATCCCACGAGAACCGCCGTCAGGGCAGCGGCGATGCCGATTTTCAGTTTGAGACTCATGGCCAGGACTCCGGTTAAAACCGCGCTCGATGTTCCAGTCAGTTTCAGGCCCGCGGCTGTTGCCAGGGGGAGGCACCATGCGGCCTGCGCGCCGTACTCGCTGTCGAGCCGGCGTCTGAGCTGATCCAGTCCCCGCTGAATGCGGGTCTTCACTGTTTCCACCGGCACACCGAGGCGCCGGGCGATCTTGCGCGGAGGAAGGTCGTCGTAGAAGCGGTAGAGGATCGCGGAGCGGTAAGGCTCCTTGAGCGTAAGAAGCGCTTCGACCACGCGGCGGCGCGCGTCTTCGGCCTCGACGAGCTCATCGGTGGAGCGCACGGCCTCGGATTGCGCGACGGCGCGCTCCCGATTCTGTGCGCGCCCTTCAGTGCGCACGGTGCGCCGCACCAGGTTGCGCGCCGTGCCCGCGAGCCAGGCGCGCACCGAGGCGACGTCGGCGGCCGGCTTCTCGAGCGCCGCCACCCACACATCCTGGGTCACATCCTCGGCCTTCTGCTCGTCGCGTATGAGACGGCGTGCAAGGCCGCGGATGAACTCCGCGTGGGTGAGGAGAATTTCAGGGCTCAAGGTCTGTGGCGCCGATTCCATGGCAAGTCTGCCTCCGTCTCGAGTCTCGAGGATCGGGAAACCGTATTATAACGTTCGAGAGCGCCGAATGCGTCAATCCGCTCTCTACTCTCTGGTGCCCGGCGCGGCGTAAATGGACTCCGAGTTTTTTTGGAAAAGTCGCCCCCCACGTGCTTGGATTAGAAAGACGCAGCACAAAGGCTGATGACGAGGAGACCGATTCATGAAGAACCTCAACCGCCGCACCTTCCTGAAAACAACTGGCGCCACGGTCGGATCCCTCTGCCTGACAGGGCTGCGGGCCGGCGAGCCCCAGCAGAAGAAGAGGCCGAACATTCTTCTCTACGTGGTCGACGACCAGGGCTCTGACGATGCCGGGTGCCTCGGAAATCCCGTGATCAAGACGCCGGGGCTCGATGCGCTCGCGCAAACAGGGGTGACGTTCACCAATGCCTTCTGCACCACGGCGTCGTGCGCGGCGAGCCGGTCGGTGATCCTGAGCGGGCTCTACAGCCATGCCAACGGCATGTACGGCCATTCGCACGCGTGCCACCATTTCAGTTGTTTCGATAACTTCAAGAGCTTGCCTGTCCGTCTGAGCGAAGCGGGGTATCGGACCGCGAGCGCGGGCAAGTATCATGTGGCGCCCGAGCCGGTTTTTCATTTCGACGAGTACATCCGGGGGCCTTCTCCGAGAGAAATGGCGGACAAGACGAGGAGGATCCTCGCCGACGAGAGCGGGAAACCGTTCTTCCTCTACTTCTGCACCAACGAGCCGCACCGGCCGTTCCGGCGCGGGGGGGCGGACCCGGTCGATCCCGCCGATGTGATCGTCCCCCCCTACTTGCCCGACATTCCGGAGTGCCGCGAGGAGCTTGCCCAGTATTACATGTCGACACAGCGCGCTGACAGCGGCTTGTTGCGGCTCATGGAACTGCTCAAAGAGACCGGCCACTGGAACGACACGCTGATCGTTTACATCTCCGATAACGGGATCGCCTTCCCCGGAGCCAAGACGACGCTCTACGAACCCGGGATGCGGCTGCCTTGCGTGATGCGCAATCCGTTCGCTGAGAAGCGCAATCCGTTCACTGAGAAGCGCAATCCGTTCGCTGAGAAGCGCAATCCGTTCGCTGAGAAGCGCAATCCGTTCGCTGAAAAAAAGGGTGTGACGAGCAACGCCATGATCACCTGGGCCGACATCACTCCCACCGTGCTCGACTTCGCGGGGATTCTTTCGGCGGACGATTTTGCGCCACCCGTGGAGTTGCCCGAACCGCTGCGGTTCAACGACCAAATAACGAAGAACAACAAGCTTCACGGCCGGTCGGTGCTGCCCGTTCTCGACGAGGAGTCTCCCGCAGGATGGGACGAGATCTACGCCTCCCACACTTTTCACGAGATCTACATGTACTATCCCATGCGCGTCGTGCGCGAGCGGCGGCTCAAGCTGATCTGGAACATTGCCCACGAGCTGGAATATCCCTTTGCGTCCGATCTTTATGCATCCAAGACGTGGCAGGCGGTTTTGGAGAGGGGGATAGTACAGTATGGAAAACGCGCTGTGGCCGACTACTTGCGGCGGGCCGAGTTTGAGCTTTACGATCTCGAGACGGATCCGGATGAAGTGGTGAACCTGGCTGACGATCCCGAGTTTGCTGTGGATCTGGAACGATTGAAGAAGAAGCTGAAGGCGTTCCAGTATCGGACGGGGGATCCTTGGGTCGGGAAGTGGGTGTACGAGTAGGGAAATACTGATCAGCCACCCGCCTCAAACAAGCTGCGAGAGAAGTGTGAGTGCAGGAACCCGAACCGGTTCGGTGATCTCAAACGGATCGGCATCCACGAAATCGGTATCCATCACAACCTGGAAGGCATGACGCACTCCGATTCGTTTTTGAAAATAGACGAGATTACGGCTCAGCGGCTGATTCATCGAAGATTTCGCCTCCACGATGAACCAGGGCTCTCCATTCCGAGTCACGACAAAGTCAACCTCTTGGCCCTCCTTTGTGCGAAGATAGAATAAACCGTACTCTCCGAGCCCAGTGTCTTGCCACCAATGAACGGCCTTCAACAGGTGGCTCGCCACAAAATTCTCATTTCTCGCTCCCTGATCGATCAAGACCGACCAGTCCCAGAGATAGACCTTGGGATTCTTCAGAAGGGAGCGCGGAACATTCCGGGACCAGGGGCACACAAGAAAACAGTAGTAGAGCGACTCGAAAATCGTGATCCATCGACGAACTGTATTCTCCGACACGCGGATCTTTCTCGCCAGGGACGCGTGATTGACGAGTTGTCCGGACTGCGCCCTCAGAAGCTCTGCCAGCACCTCGAGTCGGCCGACCTCGTGAACCCGCGCGATATCCCTCATCTCCTCCCGAAAAAGAAGTTTGGAACGCGTCAGTTTCCATCGATTGTGGAAACTGGTATTTCTTCTGAGATAGGGTTCGGGAAATCCTCCAAAACGCAACAACGCATCGAAATCCTCGCTATCGATCTGCGCAGGATCTCTGGTTTCGCTCCCGGGAGTGCGCGGGGAGGCAATCTCGGCGACCGACAATGGGTGCATGCGGTACAGAAAGTACCGCCCCATGAGGCTGTCAGCGCCCTTGCGGTAGAGGTCGAGACGCGCGCTTCCGGTGACCACGACATGTAGGCGATGATCGGCGTGGATATCGAAAAAGCCCTTGAGAAAATTCTTCCATTCCGGGTACTTGTGGAATTCGTCGAAAAGCACGACACGTGACTCGGAGAGCCCGATTTCACCAGCCACTGCCGATGGACCATCGAGGATCAGTCGCCGGCGGTCCTCGTCGTCCCAGTTGAAACAGCTCCCGTCCCTGCTAAAGGCGACCGATGTCGTGGTCTTTCCCACCTGGCGGGGTCCAGCAAGAAAAGCCATCTGTCGATTGTCAGCGAAGTGATCGCTGAGCAGGCTTTCGTAGCAACGATCCATGAGAAGACCCTATCATCATCCATTCGAAAAAGCACGACCATTCTGCTGCAAATTGCGGAACAGTCGCGACTGTTCCGCAATTTGCAGCAGAATGGTCGTGCTTAACTCATTATTTTTTAAGGTTGGGGCGATCAGCAGCGGCCCGAAGAGGCGTCCGCCTGCATCGCCTTAGGCGAAGCCGCCTTATCGGACCCTGTCAGCGTAAGCTCAAGGCCGCAATGCCGCTTCCAGGTCTTCGACCTCGGGGCGGCGGCGACCGTAGTCCATGGACTCGACCAGGTCCTTGACCTTGTCAAGGGCGATGCGGGCGGAGTCGCGGTCGTTCTTCGCAAGGTGCCAGCGAGCTTGCTCGAGCTCGAGGTTGGCCTCGAACAGGCGCATGCCAGTTCTGCGAACGATGGTGCGGACTTCGTCGAGATCGCGCTGGGCGAGGTCCAGATTGTCTTGGCTGCGGTGGAACTCGGCTCGGGCGAGGAGGCCACAGGGGAGGAATTCCGCCTGCCCGGCCGCGCGCAGGCCATCGACCGCTGCTCGAAGGTGCTCCTCGGCTGCGGCTGGGTCCGGCGGGGAGATGGCCATGTGAGCACGGCCGAGACTGAGGTGGTCAAGCCCGATGTCGAGGAGATACCGCAGCTTCGTCGCCCACTCGAGCGTCTGCTCCGCCCGACGCAAGACATCGTCCGCCTCTTCCTCGGCGATTAGAAAGTCGCAATACAGGTAGCCCTGGAGGGAGTAGAGGAGCGGACAGTGGGGCTGCCACTCGGCCTGCATGCGTTCGGCTTCGGCGAAAAGCGCCCGGGCGTCCGACATCTGGTCGAGCTGGTGGAGCGCGTCCGCTCGGACGGTCCTCCAGATCACCCGCAAAGATGCGCCGTCGCTCTTATCGGCGTAGTCGATGGCATCCCGAGCGGGGGCCTCGGCCTGCGCAAGGTCTCCAAGCACGAGGTAGAGCTGGCTTAGGTTGCCCGCGCCTCTAGATGCGTTGTTCCAGTCATTCGCCGCGACAGCGCGGCGGAGTGCCTCTTTCATGGGCCCGGCCGCCTCCCGCAGTTGACCCAAACCACGCAGGAGCAGGCCCGCTTCGGCAAGGGTCCAGGACTGGGACGCGCTGATAAGCGTCGGCTCGGGATGCTCCCAGCGCTCGGCGAAGAACTGCGACAGGCAGGAGAGGTCTGCAGCGAAGGCCCCGAGCTTCTTTGTTAAGTAGAATTCATTCACACGGTGGATACGGTCGCGGTATACATCGTCGCACACCTCCTGATGAAGCCCCGCCGCGCAGCCGTGGACCACCGCGGCGAATAGTGGCTGCATCCCCGCCAGGTCGTCGGGCCGGTGATCCGCTTCGCTCTTGTGGTGCTCGTAGAGTCGCCGATGGCCTTCTCGCCAGCTCTTGGGGTGCTGCGCGACGAGTCGCTGGCCAAAGTGCTCGCGAACGATTGGGTGCGCGTCGATCGTTTCCTCGTGAGTGCTCTGGCGTGCGATGAGCCGGGCCTTCCGAAGGCGTTCGACGACGTCGTCGAGGCTGGCCTTCCGAAGATGCTTGTTGAGGCCAGGTCGCGGGTCACCGTCGATCACGGCCTGGACCGCGTTTTGGGCCGCCGGGCGGTCGAACAGGCCGATGATCTGCAGTAGCTCGAGCTCGGCGCCATCGCCGAGGCGCTTCGCCCAGGCGTCGAGTACCCGCCGTGGGTGGCCGCCTTGCTCCACCGGATACGTGAGCGCGCGCAACGCCTTCGCGTTCGAGATGTGCGGTGCAGAGTTCTCATCGGTGAGCAGGCTACTCAAGAGCGACACCGCGAGCGCGTGGCCGCCGAGGTTTTCGACGGCCGCCTCGAGGGCCTTGTCGTCGCCCTTAATTCGGTCGACGCGAAGCAGCGCCCGGCCGGCAAGTTTGGAGACCTGGTCGAGGTTCTGGTGCAGGACCGCCGGCGCGTCGTATTCTTCGAGGTCAGCAAGCGGTTTTCGGGTGGTCACGACGCACAGGCCGGGATTGTCCCTGGCGAGCTCCTCCAGCAGCGTTCGCAGGCCGGGGTCGCGGATGCTGCCCCTGTCCACGCCCTCGTCGCCGGACTGGAGGGGCTCGACACCGTCGAGGATGAGCAGAGTCCGGCGCTTGCGAACACAGCCGGCGAGTCGTTCCCCGCGGTCCCAGAGCGATAGCCCCTGCGGCGTGTCGTCGCCGAACCACTCGAGGGCATCGCTGATGAACCCCTCGGCGTCGGTCATGCGGCCCGTGCCCTGGCTGTAGAACGACCACGCGAACGCGCGCTCTGCGCCCCGCCAACCGTCCTCGGCGAGCATCTCCGCCCAGACACGGGCCAGCGTCGACTTCCCAACGCCGCCACCCGCCGTGAAGGCGACAAGGTTTGTGTCGCCGTCCCAGGCGTCGTCCAGCAGCTTGAGTTCCTTGCGCCGGCCGAACAGAAGCGAACCGGTCTGCGGCATCCGGTGCAGATCGTGTGTAGGGGTGGGCGTGTCGAAGCGTCCCTCGCTCTGCCCGGCCTTGGCTGGAGCGTCCACAGCGACGAGAACCCGTTCGGCGAACTTGGTCACAAGGCTCTTGCGGGTCGGGCCAGCGTGCTGGCTCACAGCTTTGCCGTCGGCGGGCCACATCTGAACGCGCCTCAGCCACGGCTCGATCTTCCACAAGCACGGCTCGGCGAAAAGCGGCAGGACCCGTAGCTCTCCGCGACGAGCCCGCTGGAGTAGAACCGGCACCTCTTCGTGGAGGCAGAACTTCGACCCAAGGAATGCGGGAGTGATGAGCAGTATCGCCACCTTCGCGTGATCGAGGCGGTCAGCGATCTCCGCGTACCAGTTCTCGCCCGTGCCGATCAGTTGGTCGTGCCACAACTCGATTTGCTCACCGAGTTCGAGCTGCCTGAGAAACGGCATGAGCTCGTTCTTGAGGAACTTCTCGTCCGCGTGCGCGTACGAAACGAAAACCAGCTTATTGTCGTCCCTGTTCATCTTCACAGTTCCTGACGGTGTGGGGTGTGACAGGTGGCTTTGTCGGCTGCAGGCGTGCTAGAATTCTATCGCTGCAGTTCCGTCAGAATATCCGCCACCACCTTCTGCAATGTCGGCAAATCAACGGTGGCAGTCACCCAGACCATTCCGATATCAACTCCGAAATAGTCATGAACCAACTTGTCACGCATTCCTGCGATATCACGCCATGGCACATCCGGGTATTGGCTGCGCAAGTCCGGTGAAATACGTTTGGCCGCCTCGCCGATGATTTGGATTTGGCGAATAACCCCATCCTGAATCAAGCCGGTTGCAGAAAACGCAGCTTCATCAGTGTTGTCCAAGTATTCGCCAATGGTGGTGATGGCATCCAGCATATGCTGCAAGTAGAGACGATTATCCCGCGGCTTCATAGATGACCTGCTGCTCTTTATGGATTTGGTCTCGCAGATGAGGACTGATTGCCTGCTCGGTTAGAAGGTCGACTTTTCGCCCCATTATTTCAGATAGCTTCCGCTCGAGCCTGACTAGAGCGAGAAAGCCTGTTGGGTTCGAAAAGACCACGATGAGATCGATATCACTATCAGGACCGGCTTCGCCTCGGACGAATGAACCAAAAAGTGAAACCTTTTGAGCCCCATGAGCGCGACACACTTCTATTAGCTTTGAATAATCAATGTGTTCCACAACGGCTCTCCACGATGACAAAGCGACCTCAGAGATAGGATACCAGCATTGCGGGCCAATGTATACCCAAGCATGATCTCAGGATTCTACACGTAGTATTCGGAACCACGTCAAAAGATACCGCAGCAACCCACGGCCAATATAACCCAAGGAAGAATCCCCAATGCTCACTCACAAGTCGCATTGTACCGGTCTGTTCCGTAGAGTCACGGGAAAACACAATCCGAGAGGGACGACGAACTCGGACCGTATAGTTTAGCTATGGCAGCCAACATGAATGGGATCGTGGGGAGTGGATAGGTAAGCCATATCAGGAGTCAACTACCGAACCTGTCCCGGGTGGACGGTCAAAACCACGGCCCCGCGCCCCACGTGATTGGGTATATTGATTTTTTTTGATGGTCCACGTGGGTTACATTCACAACGGTCAATATTGCTCCTTACGCCGCCTGACGAACCGATACAACCCTCGTTTTTTCAATCAATTGTGAAATGATTTGGCCGAAGTACCTATCGATAAAAAATCATAACTTTTCATGATAAAGACCCTCCCTTTTTTACGCCTGTTATTACTGACAAGTACCTGTGGCCTTACTGTTAGTCTTTCAGGAGAACGAGCCATGTATAAAAAAGTCAGAACCTCAGCACTCATTTCCTTTCTCTTTGTCTCTTTTTTCGCCCTGTGCGGCGGTCTCGCTCAGGCCGACACCATCGACCTCCCGCCGGAGGCCGATTCCTATGTGGACGACGCCGACACTGGCGGCAACCACGGCTGGAGGGATTACATGATCGTCGGCGAGTGGGACGGCGCCCCGACTTACCGGACCTGCCGCTCCTACATGAAGTTTGACCTCGGCGGCGTACCGTCGGGAGTCAACATTTCTTCGGCCACGCTCTTCGTCTACTGCCGCACCATCTACAACGGCAGCGTCAATGTCGGCGCCCACTACCTCGGCAACGACGCCTGGCAGGAGTACAACATCACCTGGAACAACGCGCCCACCGGGTTTGCCGCCGGCGCCACTGACACGGTCACCCTCGTGACCGGTTTCAATGCCTGGGACATCACCACCGATGTGAGCACCGCCTACGGCGGGGACGGAATCCTGAGCCTCGTGCTGAAACTCCCCACCGAGGGCGCTGACGCCGACGGCGGCTGGTTCGACACGAGGGAATACTACGAGACGACCTGCCAGCCCTATCTGCGGATCGAGTACGCTCCCCCAGATTCGGTCGAAATCAGCCCGATCCACGACTCCTACGTGGACAATGCCGACACGGGCGGCAACCATGGCTGGCGTGATTACATGATCGTGGGCGAGTGGGACCTCGCCTCACCCTACCGGACCTGCCGCACCTACATGCAGTTCGATCTCGGCTCCGTCCCGTCAGGCAAGAAGATCCTCTCAGCCACGCTCAGCGTCAACTGCCGCACCATCTACAACACCACGGTCAACGTGGGCGCCCACTACCTCGGCAACGACTCGTGGACCGAGAACACCATCACCTGGAACAACGCCCCCACAGGTTTCGCCACCACGACCACCGACACGGCCACCCTTGTGACCGGCTTCAACGCCTGGGACATCACCACCGACGCGAACACCGCCTACAAGGGAGACGGAACGCTGAGCGTCGTGCTCAAGCTTCCCACCGAGGGCTCCGACGCCGACGGCGGCTGGTTCGATACGGACGAGTACTCCGATCCGGCGTTTCGCCCCTATTTGACCGTGGCCTATGCGGACATCGAGCTGCCAGTCACCGACATCAAGGCGAACGGCTCCGACGGACCCTTAAGCGTTCCGTCGACGCAGACCGTGGCGCTCACCATCTCGCTCGATCCGAAGGACTACGACGGCGCCACCGCCGACTGGTGGATCCTCGCCGACAAGTCGGGCGGTTCGACCTATTCGTGGGTCTACTCGCTCCCCGGCAACTGGACGTCCGGCACCAAACGCGCCTACCTCGGCGGACTGTTCAGCCTCAACAACTACACGATCCACAACGGCACGATCCCCGTGGGCACGTGGGACATGGAATTTTCCGTCGACTACCCCGACAACGCCCACCAGGGCACGTGCAAGGACACGATCCAGATCACTGTTTATTGACGGCCGTTTTCCGTCTATTGATCGCACCGAAGCAAGCGCCCGGTTCCGCACGAGCCGGGCGCTCTTCTGGTTCTGCGTCCCAACCGCCCCGCCGCTTGAAATCGCGGGCCGTTTATGGCTGAATCGAAGCTGCTCGAAAACGCGGACCCAAACACCTGACTTCACTTTGCTGACCGGACGGTTACCGATCAATGGCAGGAACCAAAGCCGAGGGTGAGAAGATCACCCCCATGATGCGACAGTTCAACAAGGCGAAGCGCGCCCACCCCGACGCGCTGCTCTTTTTCCGCATGGGAGACTTTTACGAGCTCTTCTACGACGACGCCAAGGTGGCGTCCAAGGTCCTCGGCATCGCGCTCACCGCCCGGTCGAAGGGGTCCAATGCCGCGCCCATGGCGGGTGTGCCGGTCAAGGCTTATGAGCAGTACCTCTTCAAGCTGATCCGCGCCGGGTACAAGGTGGCGATCTGCGACCAGATCGAGGATCCCCGCGAGGCGAAGGGGATCGTCGACCGGGCCGTGACCCGTATCGTGACCGCCGGCACCCTCACCGAGGAGGAGCTCCTCGAGAGCAGCCGGTCGAACTTCCTCCTCGCCGTTGCGCCCGGATCGCGCGGCGCGGGGCTCGGCTGGATCGACATGAGCACGGGCGCCTTCTTCACGGCCGGCGCCACGATGGACAGCCTTGCCGATGAGGTGGGCCGCGTCGAACCGGCGGAGATCATTTTTCCCGAATCGCATGCCGATCCGGCCGCGGCGTTCATGTTGACCTTGCGCTCAGCGACCGACGCGCCTCTCACTCCCGTGTCGGACTGGCTCTTCGAGCCGGGCCATGCGACCGAGACCCTCAAAGAACATTTCGGGGTGTCGTCGCTGCGCGGGTTCGGCCTCGACGACAACGCTCCAGGAATCCCCGCCGCGGGGGCGGCACTCGAGTACATATGCAACACCCAGATGGACAAGCCGCTCCAGGTGCGCACCATCACACCCTTCGTGCTGACCGAGCACCTGATCCTCGACCGGCCGTCGCGCAACGCGCTCGAACTGGTGGCCAACTCGCGCGACGGCGCACGCACCGACACGCTTCTCGCCTGCATCGACAGGACGCGCACCCCCATGGGCGGCCGGCTGCTTCGCGACTGGATCCTTTTGCCTTCGACGAGAATCGACACGATCGCGGGTCGGCAGCAAGGCGTGGCCGAGCTCTTCGACAATCCCGCGCTCCGCGCCGATCTGGGCGAGACCCTCTCCAAGGTCTTCGACATCCAGCGGATCACGACCAAGATCCTCACCGGGCGCGCCAACGCCCGCGACCTCGTCAACCTGCGCGAATCGATCGCCGTCATGCCGGCGCTCATCGATCTTCTGAAGGACTCCTACTCGGAGATCCTCTTCGAGCTCGGCGGAAGGCTCGATCGCCTCGAGGAGACGGGCGCGCTCCTCGAACGCACCATCGAGGACCGCCCCCCCACCACGCTCAAGGACGGGGGGATCATCAAGGATGGGTACAACGACGAGCTCGACGAGCTCCGCGCGCTCCGCCGCGACGGCAGGGAATACATCCTCCGTCTCCAGCAGCGCGAGATCGAGCGGACGGGGATCACCAACCTCAAGGTGAGCCACAATCGCGTTTTTGGCTACTACATCGAGGTAACCAACACGCACCGTGACCTGATCCCCGACGACTACATCCGCAAGCAGACGCTCAAGAACGCCGAGCGCTACATCATGCCCGAGCTCAAGGAGTACGAGGTCAAGGTCCTCACCGCCGATGAGCGCGTCAAAGAGATCGAGTACACCCTCTTCCAGGAGGTGCGCGCCGCGCTCTGCGCCAAGTCGGACGTGCTCCAGCAGACAGCCGGCGCCGTGGCCGCCATCGATGTGGTCGGTTCGCTCGCCGAGGCCGCGGCGCGGAACGGTTACGTGCGACCGACCGTGAACGAGCAGGGCGCGATCCGCATCGTCGAAGGCCGCCATCCCCATCTCGAGGCGGCCATGGAGAGCGGCGAGTTCGTTCCCAACGACATTGAGTTCTCCGACGACGTGCGGCTCGTCGTGCTCACCGGGCCGAACATGGCGGGCAAGTCGACCTACCTCCGGCAGGCGGCGCTCATCGTGATCCTCGCCCAGATGGGCTCCTTCGTGCCGGCCGCGTCGGCCGAGATCGGGCTCGTCGACAGGATCTTCACCCGCGTGGGTGCGTCGGACGACCTGGCGCGCGGGTCGAGCACCTTCATGGTCGAGATGGAGGAGACGGCCAACATCCTCCACAACGCGACGGAAAAGAGCCTCATCATCCTCGACGAGGTGGGACGCGGCACGTCGACCTTTGACGGGCTCTCCCTGGCGTGGGCGATCTCCGAGTTCATTCACGACAGGATCAATGCGCGCACCCTCTTCGCCACCCACTACCACCAGCTCACCGGGCTGGCCGACGAGTTCCCGCGCGTGGCCAACCTCAGCGTGGCCGTGCGCGAGTGGGAGAACCAGATCATCTTCCTGCGCAAGATCGTGATCGGCGGCACGGACAAGTCCTACGGAATCCATGTGGCGCGCCTCGCGGGGATCCCCACCGAGGTGCTCGGCCGCGCGAGCGAGGTGCTCAAGGAGCTCGAGATCAGAAGCCCTGACCTGACCCTCAGCGTCACGCCCGGTCAGAGCGCGAAAGGGCGAGGAAAAAGGAAGTCCTCTTCCGGGCAGATGACTCTCTTTGTTCCGCCCATCGAGCCGGAGCGGATCGAAAAGGAATCTCCCCATCCAGACGCAACCCGCACGGACAGAATCCGAGACGAACTGACCAGGATCGACACCGACGCCATCACACCGATCGACGCACTCCTGACCCTGAAGAAGCTCAAAGACCTTCTCGACTGAAACTCCCACTCTCGCCTAAAAAGACCTTGACATCCGCTTTTCTGATTGGCACCATACCAATCATGAAAATTGGACCGTCTATGAACATCCATCTCGACCGTTCCTCAGAGCAGCCCCTCGCTCACCAGATCGAGGAACAGATCAAGGCGCTAATCCTGTCAGGATCGATCGAAATAGATCACAAACTATTATCAACAAGAGAATTATCAAAATTTCTCGGCGTCAATCGCACCACGGTCACTACAGCCTACCGCCGTCTTGAAGCCCAAGGTTTCGCCCGGAGCGGCGTGGGAAGCGGGACTTACGCGGTTTCGCCGATATCGGTCCAATCGATTCAATTGGACCAGTCCATTGGATCTTTTCGTTTCTCACCTGGGACAGAAGAGCTTTACAGATCCCAGTCGACCTTGCCTGATTTCAAGTCCTTCAAGGGGGAGAGGTGCAACTTCGCCGCCCTCATTCCGGACGAGACCCTTTTTCCTGTGGAACGGTTCCGGAAGTGTATCGATCACGTTCTGGCGCGCGACGGCGGACATGCGCTCCAGTACAGCGGCACCCTCGGTCTCCGCCCGCTACGGGAGATCATTGCGCAGCGGATGGCGCAGCACGGTGCAAAAGTTGATGCCGATCAGATCCTGATCGTGAGCGGCGCCCAGCAGGGGTGCGATCTGATCTTCCGCTCCTTTCTGTCCGCCGGCGACCGGCTGATCGCCGGCTCGCCCACCTATCACAACATCTTCCCCCTGCTCCGGCAGATGGAAGCAAGCGTTTCGCCCGTGCCTGTGAGCGAGACCGGACTCGATCCGAGCGCGCTCGAGCAAGCCGCGCACGACCCGAGCGCGCGCCTCATCTACACCATGCCCAATTTCCAGAACCCAACAGGCCACACCGCCACCATCGAGAACCGCAGGAAGGTCCTCGACATTGCGTCCGCGGCAGGCCTGCCCATTTTAGAAGATGACTACGAGCACGATCTCGTTATCGACGACGACATCGTGCCGTCGATCCAGTCGCTCGACACGCAGGGCCGCGTGGTCTACCTCGGCACCTTCTCGAAGAGTCTCTTTCCCGGACTGCGCGTGGGGTGGCTGGCTGCTTCGCGCGAGGTAATCGACAGGGTGGCGGCGCTCAAAAAAGCGTCCGACCTGGAGAACAGCACCTTGCTGCAGTCCGCGCTCTACGAGTTCTGCAGCCGCGGCTACTACGATGAACACCTACCGACCGTGCGGCAGACGATCGCCGAGCGGATGGCGGCGACATTCGCAGCGCTCGAGCAGTACATGCCGCCGGGAACGACATGGTCGCGACCAAAGGGTGGCTACGGACTCTGGGTCTCGCTCCCAACCGGAGTGCGCTCGGAGACGATCTATCTGCGCGCCGGCGAACGGGGCGTGCTCGTCTCGCCAGGCAGCCTCTTCGTGGGAACGGGTGAAGATCCCGGCGCGATCCGCCTCTCCATCTCACGCACCGCACCGGCCGTTATCGAGGAGGGAATCCGCATTCTGGCAGAGGTGATAGCCGCCGAACTGAGCGCGCCGCGGTCGGGCAAGACCGTCTTGTCGGAGACACCGCAGCACCTTTGAAATAAAGCCAAGTTCGAAACCAAAGGCCAAGATTTCAACGATAGAGATTCGAGTGTTCACGGAGGAAAGAAAATGATCAGCAGCGACAGAATGAAACTCAACGTCGGCCTGGCCGAGATGCTCAAGGGCGGCGTCATCATGGACGTGACCAACGCGGAGCAGGCCAAGATCGCCGAGGACGCGGGCGCGGCGGCGGTGATGGCGCTCGAGCGGGTGCCGTCCGACATCCGCAAGGACGGCGGCGTGGCGCGCATGGCGGCGATCGACGTGATCGAGAACATCATGAAGACGGTCAACATCCCCGTCATGGCCAAGTGCCGCATCGGCCACTTTGCCGAGGCGCGCATCCTGCAGGCGCTCGGCGTCGACTTCATCGACGAGAGCGAGGTGCTCACCCCGGCCGACGAGAAGTATCACGTCGACAAGTTCGCCTTCGACGTGCCTTTCGTCTGCGGCTGCCGTAACCTGGGCGAGGCGCTGCGCCGCATAGGCGAGGGCGCGGCCATGATCCGTACCAAGGGCGAGGCCGGCTCGGGCGACATCGTCGAGGCGGTGCGCCACATGCGCATGGTCCAGTCAGGCATCCGCGAGCTCACCACCCTCGGCGACGAGGAGCTCATGACCAAGGCCAAGGACATGGGCGCGCCCTACGACCTGGTGCGCCTCGTGGCCAGGGAAGGCAAGCTGCCCGTGCCCAACTTCGCCGCCGGCGGCATCGCCACCCCGGCCGACGCGGCCCTCATGCTGCAGCTCGGCGCCGAGGCGGTCTTTGTCGGCTCGGGCATCTTCAAGTCGGAAGATCCGCCCAACCGCGCCAACGCGATCGTGCAGGCGACCACCCACTTCGAGGACGCCGCCAAGCTCCTCGACATCTGCCGCGGGCTCAAGGGCGCCATGCCCGGTCTCGACACGGCCAAGCTCGACGAGAAGGACCTCTTGCAGACGCGAGGCTGGTAATCGGCGCTCTTCGAGCGGGGACCGAACGATGAAGATCGGCATTCTGGCTCTTCAAGGCGATTTCGAAGCCCACGGCCGGGCGCTCGACGATCTCGGTGCGCGCTGGGCGGCGGTGGCGGTTCCTGAACAGTTCGATGGCCTGACCGGCCTGATCATCCCCGGCGGCGAGTCGACCACCATGCTCAAGCTGCTCACCCCCGTCCTGCGCGCCGCGATCGTGGCCTTCCACGACCGCGGCGGCGCGATCTACGGTACCTGCGCGGGTACGATCCTTCTCGCCCGCGAGGTGCGCGATCCGGTCCAGGAATCGCTTGGCCTTCTCGATGCGGTTGTGGGCCGCAATGGCTACGGCCGGCAGCTCGAGAGCGCCATCGTGCGGCAGGGCGATTCGGGCGTCGCCGGCGAAGCCGTCCCCGAAGAGATGGTCTTTATCCGCGCACCCGTAATTCACAGCGTGGGCGCAGAGGTGCGCGTCCTCGCCAGTATCGACCGCCATCCGGTCTATGTCGAGCAGGGCCGGGTCATGGCCACCACCTTCCACCCCGAGCTCTCCGGGGACAGATCGGTCCACCGCCGATTCCTGGAGAAAATAGAAGTCAAACCTGTATAATGTCGGCGGCGTATACTTAGGCATCCGCTCGCGCGGCACCCCCCGCTTCAGTTGTTCTCAGAGTGGTTTTCAGAGTGGTTTTTCCAGGAGGAATGTCATGACTGTCGCCTTTCGCGCCTTTTTCACGGCGACCTTCGCCACGATCAAGAGGTGGAAGATCGTTTTCTTCCTCTTTGTTTTCAACGCGATCTTCGGGCTCCTGGTCTCGCTTCCCCTGATCGGCGACATCCACGCACTGGGTGGGCACTTCGGGGGACTCGACGATTTTATCCGTTCTTTCGACTCGGAGATCTACCTCGATTTCACCTCCCAGACTCAGAGCGCCATCGGGGGTGCGGCGTTCGGCATCTGGGGGCTTGTCTACTTTTTCCTCTTCAATATCCTCACCGCCGGCGCCATCGGCATCCTCGTCGATCCGCGCGAAAGCACGACGCTCAAAACCTTTTTCAAGGCCTGCGGCCAGTACTGTTTTCGCTTCTTCAGGCTGGCCGTCTACTTCGTGATCGTCTTTTTTCTCACCAAGTGGATCAACAACCTCCTGAGCGGCACGATCTGCTGGTACTTCGAGAGCAGCCAGGAATACGGCGCCGGATCGGAGATGCTCGGCTGGACACTGTTCGCCAAGAACATCTTCATGTTGATCGTTCTCGGCTTCGGCCTGCTCTCCTTCGTCTATGCCAAGACGGCGGCCGTGGTCGAGGACGGCCACTTCATGGGCTACTACTTCCTGCGCGGTATCGGATTCACCTTTTCCCACGTGCTCACGACCGGGCTCTTCCTGATCCTGTCACTCATCCCGCTCGGTCTCGTGATCCTTCTCTACGTGGTCGTTCGAAAGACGATCAACGTGGAGGGGTCGTACCGGATCCTCGAGGGAATACTCCCCTGGAAGTGGGTCGTGTCGGGCGCGGTGGTCTACATCGCACTCGCCCAGGCCGTCCAGTTTCTCGTTCAGGCCTGCCTCTTCTTCCGCATGGCGGGGCAGGTGTCGATCTTCAAGAGGTTCATGGGGCAGGCGGCCTATCCCGATCCCGACCTGCACAAGAACATCCCCGAAGCCTACTTCGTCGTGGACAGCCCAGGCACGGCAAGCGCGAAAGCCAAGAAAAAAGAAAATATCGAAAAAACGGAGGGCAAGTGAGATGCTGAACAACCAAACCTTCCGGATCGTGCCCCTCTTCATCATCGCCCTGAGTCTGGCTGCCTCGGTCGGCAGCGGCCAGGAGCCTGACGCACTGAGCGAGCGCGTCGTCGACTACTCGATCACGGCGCAGCTCGACCGCGAGACATGGACGCTCGACTGCACCGAGACCGTGTCGTTCCTGAACTCGACAAAGTCCGCCACGAGCGAGCTCGTCTTCCACCTCTACATGAACGGTTTTGCCAACTCCGAATCGGTCCACCAGAAGGGCAGCGGGGCCATCGATTTCGACGCACTCGGCGAGCCCGAACTCGGCTACATCGACATCGAATCGATCGTCATGGGAGATGGGTCCCCGCTCGCCTCGCCGGCGGCAATCGACGACACTCTCATGCGCGTTCCGCTGGCGGGGCCGCTCGCACCGGGCGGACGAGTCTCCTTGAAGATCGACTTCACGGTCAAGTTCCCCCATCGAACCCTGGGCCGGCGGTCGGGTTTCGTCGGCGGCCATCTCTGGGTGGGCCAGTGGTATCCCAAGCTCGGAGTTCTCGAGGACACGGGCTGGGTGGCGGCGCCCTTCTATCCCCACTCCGAATTCTACGGTCCCTTCGGCACCTTCGACGTGAAAGTGACGCTGCCGGCGGAGTTCAAGGTGGAAGCGACCGGAAAGCTGCTCGACGCGTCCATCGACGAGGAAAACAGCACCCAGACGGTCCGCTTCAGCGCCCACGATGTACACGATTTCGCCTGGGTGGCCGACACGCAGGCCGACCTCCCCCCGCCGGCGATCGCCGACAACGTGGAGATCGTCCGCTTCAACCAGCCCTATGCCGAGCAGAAGGTCGAGCGGATCACCCAGACCGTGCGCCAGTGCCTCGCGCTCTTTGCCGACTGGTACATGCCCTACCCCTACGAGCGGATCGTGGTGGCGGGCACACCCCACGGGGTGGCGGGCGGCATGGAGTATCCCGGGCTGATCAACATCTCCTTCAGCTACCCCACCCACATCGACTGGCTCGCGGAGAAGGTACGGTCGCCCGTGGGCGTCACGGTCCACGAGTTCGCCCACCAGTACTTCTACGGAATCGTGGCGAGCAACGAGGTGGCCGATCCCTGGATCGACGAGGGACTCACCACGTACACCACGTCCAAGGTCATGGAAGAAATCTACGGCCCGGGCGTGAACATCACCTTCCTGAGCCGGATGGAGAAGACCATTCTGCTCGACCTCTGCAACAACGGATTCGGACTGCCCTACAAGAGCGGCGACCACTACCTGGCGAGCGTCTTCCGGTTCGCCAACCTGGCCAATTTCATCGGCTATGACAGGAGCCCCTTTCACGGACCCAAATCGCGCTCCCTGCTCGGCTACAAGATCGACGATCTCCACATCCACGGATTCGACACCGACCTCGGTCTCCGGCGCAAAGAGGAGTACGTGCCCTTTGCGGGCATGTCGGCGATCACGAGCGCGGCGCACGAGTTCTATCCCGGCGCCTACCACCCGATCGCTTATTCCAAGACCGCCCTCAGCCTCGATACACTGGAGAACCACATCGGCCGCGACGCCGTGAAGCGGATACTCAAATCCTTCGTGGAACGCTACAAGTTCAAGCACCCGCGCGGCGCCGATCTTCTCGACGCGCTCGTGGCGGGCGCCGGGCCGGAGCATGCCGATCTGGTGGCGCAGCTCTTCACCGGCACGGGGACGGTCGACTATGCCGTGAAATGGGCCAAGTGCCGCGCGGCTGGTGGGCCGGTCGGTTTCGCCACGCAGACGGCGCCGGGCGACGAGATCGTCTACGATGCGCCTGTCGTTGTCGTCGAACCGGTCGATGAACCGGTTGTCGATGCGGACACTGGCGCAGAGGGCGACGACGCCGCCGGCGAAGAGATCGCCGCGCCGGATATGGAGTACGAGTGGTCGGTGATCGTGGCCAATCTCGGGGAGGTCACCCTTCCCGTCGACGTGGAATTCTGTTTCGAGGGCGGGCGCAGGTCGCGGCGCGTCTTTGACGGAAAGACCTCCTTTGCACGTTTCAACGGACGGAGCACCGACCGCCTTCTGGGCGCCGTGATCGATCCGGAACACAAGATGGCGCTCGACCTGAACCTGATCAACAACTCGCGCACCGTGGCGTTCCAGAAGCAGGGCACCACGTTTCTCAGCGGCGTGGCCCACTTCTGGTCGCAGAACTTTCTCAATGGCTGGGCGTTCTTCAACTGATGGGCGCGCGGCGACAAAGATGTCGACGAGGTTAGCGATGAGGAGAGTGCTTGCCCTGTGCGCCCTGGGCGTGATCGCCGCAGTCGCGATCTGGTTCCTCATCCCGTCAGCCGAGCCGCCCTGCATCGTGCTCTTTTCCGTGGACACCCTGCGCGCCGACCGCCTCGGATGCTACGGAAACGATCGCTGGGACACCTCGCCCAGCCCCGTGGCCGATGGGCTCGCCGCCGAAGGAATTCTCTTCGAGAATTTCTCCGCCCCGCGGGGCCAGACCCACCCTTCGATCGCGTCGATGCTCCTCGGAAAGTATCCCATCACCCACGAACTGCGCGAGAACGGGCAGAAGCCGCGACCGGGGCAGGTGAGCTTCGTCGAGCTCCTCGCCGAGGGGGGTTACGCCACGGCCGGATTCGTGGCCAATCTCCAGGCCTACACATTTCGCACTCCGCAAAAACCCGCGTGGTGGACGCATGGCTTCGAGACCTTCGGCGACGGTTACGGGGGGCGTCCGATCTTCGAGGTTCAGATACCGCTGCAGGACCAGTGGGGCTGGGACAAACGCGTGGAGGAGCAAGCGATCGAGTGGATCGGGAAACAAGCGCGGAAAGAGAAGGAGCCCTTCTTTCTCTGGGTGCACTTCTTTGACGTGCACAAGCCCTACCTGCCCGAGCGGGGCTGTCCCTATTTCATGCCGGACTACACGGGACCGCTCCTTCTTCCGGACAGGAAACTCATTTCCCGATACCGGTATCTCACCCATCCCGAAGAAGGCCGGGAAAGAGCCGGTGCGGAAAGCTACGACAAGGTCACTCCGGCCATCGACCAGGCCACCCTTTCAGGCAAATCCCTGGCCCCGGAAGATCACGATTACGTGCTCGCCTGTTACGATGCGGGCGTGGCCGGCGCTGACGGTCGCATCGGCCGGATCCTGATGGCGATGGAGAACGCGGGATTGATGGACAACACGTGGGTGGTCTACACCTCGGACCACGGCGAGGAATTAGGCGACCACAACAATTACTATTACCACGGCGCGTCGATCTACGAGTCTGTTCTGCGCATTCCGCTCCTCGTCCGCGCGCCGCGCGAAAGCGTCCGCGCGCCGCGCGAAAGCGTCCGCGCGCCGCGCGAAGACGTCCGCGCTCCGCGCGGAACTAGAACAGCCGCACTCTGCCAGAACCTCGATCTCGCCCCCACTTTTCTCGAACTCGCCGGTATCACACCGCCTGAAGAGATGGAAGGAATTTCGCTCCTCGGACTCTTCACGGGCAAGGATCGATCGGCCGGACGGGAACTGGCCGTGGCCGAGTGGCAGGACCTCATCTACTCGGTGAGCGACGGTTCGATGAAGTACATCTTCAATCCGCGCAAAGCGTGCCCTGTCAAGCCGCCCTGGGTGTGGCACGCGGGGAGCAGCGCGCCGCAAGGATTCGTCTACGAGCGGGAAGAGCTCTACGATCTCCTTCGCGATCCGGGCGAGCAGAGCAACATCGTCGCCGAGAGGCAAAACGTGGCGCGCGAGTTCAAAAAGAGACTCGGGCGCTGGTTGAACGATCCGGCCCGTCAAGGAGGATTCAGCAACAACGACGATCTGAGCAGCGAAGAGAAGGAGATCCTCGAACGTCTCGGCTACACCGCCCCGAGCGCCGAACGGCGCGATATAAGATTCTGAGCGGGTCACCAAAATTGCATTTCGGCCCTAAGTCGTTATTTTGCGCTGACGCAAAATAACGACTTAGGGCCGAAATGCAATTTTGGTGATCCGCTCAGAGGGAGATAGGCATACCCATGATCGGCCAGATGAGAGCCACCGCGATGCCGGTCACGATCAGGAGCAGCACGCTGGCCGGGATCCCGTAGCCGAAAAATTCACCGCTCGTGAACTGCTTGGAGTCGTAGGCGATCGCGTTGGGCGCCGCGCCCACGAGAAGGAGAAACGGCATGCCGGCCACCACCAGGGAAGAAAAGAGAACCACCTCGGGCGCCACGCCCAGATAGGGCGCGATCACGAGCGCCACGGGCAGCGAGATGGCGATGGCGGCCACGTTCATGATGAAGTTGGTCATGATCATGACGAAGAACGCCATGCCCATGATGAAAACGAACCCCGTCGATTCCTTGAACATGACGAGCCAGTTCACGGCGAGCCACTTTGCCGCGCCCGTCTGGTAGAGACAGAAGCCGATGCTCATGGCGCCGCCAAAGAGAAGAATGATGTTCCAGGGAATCTTCTCCAGGTCGTTGATGTCGAGGATGCGGAAGAGAAAGAAAAGAACCGTCGAGATGAGAATGATGCCTGTCTTGTCGATCGCTTTCATCTCGGGAACCGCGGCCCGCAGGCACATGGCGAGGATCATCCCCCCCACGATCAGGGCGGCAAGCATTTCATTCCGCGAGAGCGGCCCCAGCTCGGCATAGAGCATCTTGGCCTTTTCGCGCAGGCCGGGAATCACCTTCTTCTCCGGTTTGAAAAAGAGCATGAAAAAGCCCCAGAGCAGAAAAACCATGAGCCACCCGATGGGGAGCATGTACCACGTGAGTTCGAGGAAACCGACGTCATTGCCGACGATCTGCCTGTAAAATCCGATCGCCACGGCGCCGCGCGCCGCGCCGAGCAGGGTGACGATGCTGCCCGCGCCGGCCACGAAAGCCATTCCCATGAAGAGCCCCTTGCCGAATTTTGTCGGCTTGTCGCCCTCTCCGTAAAGGGCGTAGATGGCGAGCAGGAGGGGATAGATCGTGGCCGCCACCGCCGTGTGGGCCATGATGTGGGTGAGCGCAGCAGTCACAACGAAACAGCCGAGATAGATCATGCTCGTCTTTTCACCCACGATATCGAGCATCTTGTAGGCGAGGCGCTTGGTGAGCCCTGTCTTGGTGAAGACGATGCCGATCATGATCGAGGCGAAGATGAACATGACCGACGGATCCATGAAATCGCCGAAGGCCAGCTTGGCCGGCCGGATCAGAAAGAGGGCCTGCAAGATGCCGATGACCAGGCTTGTCACACCGATCGGAACGACCTCGAACACCCACCATGTGCCGGCCAGGAGGAACACGCCCAGAGCCGCCTTGGCCTCGGGTTCGAGTATGAAATGCTCGCCATTGGGATCGACGGCATCGGGCCAGGGCGGGGAGATGTAGACCGCGGTGAACAGCATGAGGCCGAGAAAGATGAGGATGATGCGCCGCAAGTCGACCGGTTTCTTCCCCGCCAGCAAGCTCGCTGTCTCATTCATGTTGTGGATTCCTTATAGGCCTCTGCCAAAGGCTCGCAAATCGAAAATGCCCTGTATCCGGTAAAGTGAATGAACTTGAATGAACTACTGTGTGCGAGATTTAATGATACGGCACACCTCGTCGAACACGTCGCTGAGTCGCAGGATGCCGACCACTTTCTCATCGCCACCGCTCGTCACCAGCAGCGACTGGTGATGGCCTATCACCAACTGATGGATCGCTTCGTCGAGACTCGTCGTCTCGTGAACGTACTCGGCCACCTCGGGAGTGTACATGATCTCCTTGACCTTGATCTTGGCAGCCTTGTCGCAGATGTTGTCGAGCGGCTTCTGCCAGAGATCCATGTTCTTGATCATCGACTTGATGAACTCGGCTCCCAGCCCGAAGCGCGCCAGCTTATTGAAATCCTTGATCTCGTTGTACTTCGGTTCGAGAGCCTTGATCACGTCCCACTGGCTCAACTTGCCGACGATCCGTTTCCGCTCGTTGTAGACCAGAACGGCGCGGTGCTTGTAGCGGTCCTGCCCGAATTTCTTCTGGGCCTCTTCGAGGGCGAGAACAGCCTCAAACAGGGTGGCCTCTTCAGAAACGGACGCGTATTCTAATAGAGGGACCATGAGTTTGCTTATCGAGGAGTTCATGTCAGGGGACCTTTTCGTTCATCACAAAGGGCTCCGGAGTCCGATCAGACTCTTTAACATCCCATGATTCTTCTCATTTGCTTCTCAAATTCAAGATCCAGTACAGAAAGTGTTTGCTCGTGCGAACCATCGGCCGATGGCTGCACGAAAACGCTCAATCTCGAATTTCCAATATTTACGAAACAGAGCCGATCATTGTTTTCCACCCCCGATTGGTTTACACTCGGCCTGTAATCGACAATCGTAAATTTTCCGGACAGGAACATGGAAAACGACAAGATCCTCATCGTGGACGACGAGCCTGATTTCGTGGAAGCCCTGGCCAAGCGCCTGAAGAACCATGCCTTGGACGTGGAAACAGCCAGCGGAGGCGAGGAAGCGCTCGAGAAAGCCAGGTCCCAGGACTTCACTGCGATAGTCCTCGATCTCAAGATGCCCGGCATGGACGGCATCGAGACGCTGGAGCGTCTGAAGGAAATCAATCCCAACCTCCAGATCATCCTTCTCACCGGCCACGGATCGATCCGCGAGGGTGTGGACGCCATGAAGCACGGCGCGATCGACTTCCTCGAGAAGCCCGCCGACTTCGAGGAACTCCTCAAGAAGATCAAGGCCGCAAAGGCGCAGCGGATGCTGCTTGTCGAGAAGAACACGGAAGACAAGATCACCGACATCATGAAGAAGCACGGCTGGTAGCAGGCTCCTCCCCAAGGATCGCCGGCCGTTATTCACAAGTCATTCCGATCGCGCCGCCCTGCGCGCGGTGATGTGCGCGGGAAGGATCACAACAAACGTGGCACCCTGCGCCGGCTCGGAGATCACTCGGATCTCGCCGTCGTGGCGCTTCACGATCCCGTAGCAGATCGACAAACCGAGCCCCGTTCCGAGCCCCGTCGGCTTGGTCGTCACAAAGGGATCGAAAAGCCGGTCGCGCACCGAGTCGTCCACGCCCGGACCGTCGTCGCGCACGGAAACGACCACCTTGCCTTCCTCTTCGCGCGTGGAGAGCCACACATTGCCCCCATCCTGGCCGGCGAGGGCGTGGATCGCGTTGGTGATGAGATTGATGAAGATCTCCTGGAGCTGCATCTCCTCGATCGCCACCCTGGGAAGGTCGGGTTCGTAATCGCTGTGGATCTTCACGCTCGCCAGGTGCGCCTCCTTTTCCAGGAAGGGCAGGATCTCATCGAGGCAGGCATTGACATCAGCTTCCCTGACGCGCGCATCGGACTTGCGCGCGAAGGAGAGCAGGCGGCGCGTGATCGCCCGGCCGCGCTTGACGTGCTTGATGATCTTGGGCAGTCCGTCGTGAAGCTCGTCGAGGAAATCTGCGCCGCACGCATCGGGGCCTTCTTCGAAGTTCTTGTCGAGGAGCTCGTTGAGGTAGCCGGCGATCTCGGAAATGATGGCGAGGGGGTTGTTGATCTCGTGGGCCACCCCCGACGCGAGCCGTCCCACCGCGGCGAGGCGCTCGGATTGCATGATCTGTCCCATGAGCGCCTTGCGGTGGGAGATATCCTTGCACAGGCCCACCGTGCCGATCATCCGCCCCGACGAGTCCTTGAGTCGGGACAGACTCAGGGAAACCTGCAGGGGCGAACCGTCCTTGCACTGCAATTCGGTCGAGAAATCGCGAATCGCATCGCCCTCGGCGATCCGCCGGATCAAGCCCGCGCGCGCGTTCGGGTCCATGTAGAACGACTCGGAAGGCAGACCAATCGCCTCTTCGGCCGTGTAGCCGAGACTCTCCTCGGCGGCCCGGTTGAAGGAGGCGATCTTCCCCTCGAGGTTGGACGTGATGATCAGCACGGGCGAGTTGTCGATGATGTTCTGCAAGTACTCGCGCGTCACGCGCAACTGAATCTCCGCCTCCTTCTGGGCGGTGATATCCTTGGCGATGCCGCAGACCGCGGTGGGATTGTCCTCCTGGTCCATGATGGGGAACTTGACCGTGGAGAGGTAGACCTTGCGCCCCCCCATCTCGAGCTCCATGTCGAAGGAGACGTTTTCACCCTTGCGCCACGCCTCGCGATCGCCGGCCATGAGCTTCTCCGCCACCTCCGGTGAGAAGAGCTCCCGGTCGGTGCGGCCGAGAATCTCGCTCTCCGCCTTGCCGAATAGCGCGCACGCCGAGGGATTCACGTCGATATAGCGGCCGCTGCGGTCCTTGACCGACGTAACCTGGGGCGCCATGTCCATGAACCGCTGGAGGCGTATCTCCGTGTCCTGCAGCACCTCCTCGAGCCGCACGCGGTGGGTGATGTCGCGCGTGATTTCGAGCATTCCAACCACGTCGCCCTTCTTGTCGCGCCACGGCGCGCCCACGATGGAGGTGTAGTGCGCCTGGCCCTGGTCGTCGAAGTTCTTGCGAACCAGCGATTTCGGATTTCCTTCCTTGAGCACCGTGAAGAAGGGGCAGTCCTCCATCGCCACCCGGCACTCGCCGCGCACGCACGAATCGACCTCGTAGCACTGCTTGTCGCGGACATCCTCGATCTGGAGGGAGTTGTTGTTCAGGAAGGAAGAGTTGGCGTCCTGGATCTTCATGTCCCTGTCGACCACCAGGATCTCGTCGGGGATCGAATCGAGGATCTGGGCGATCCGCTCCCGCTCGATCTCGATCCGCTCGCGGATCTCGGTGCGTTTCTCGATCACCGCCTCCTCGGCCTGGTGGAGCTCCCAGAAGAGCCGGGCGCCCACATGGTCGATGAGGTGAACGCTCTTGGGCCGGGTGCGCACGATTTCGTCGACCATCTCGTCGCGGCCCGTGAGCTCGATGATGAGGTCGAGGCCCTGAATCCCGTAGAGGTCCTCGTAATGTTCGGTCACCAGCGGAACGCCTATTTTTCTGGCATAGGCGATTCCGGGCGCGTCTTGATCGATATCGGCCACGCCCATGATGCGCATGCGGAAATCGCGGAGCGTGTCTGTCTCCACCATGTTGAGAATCGAGACGCACCCCTTGCCGCCGCCCACGATGGCGGCGATCAGGGGGCGTTTGTCGCTGTCGCCCTCGGGAAAACTCGCACGCCCGTTGATATCGGTCATTTTGTTGTCTCCATAAGGCGCGCAATTATACGAAATAATGCACCTGATTCACACTTGACCCGGGCGTGGATTGCGGTTAATTAGTCTTCATAAATTATTCTTTATCAATATATTTTGATCGGCACTTGTATTTGCCTCGCCCTGATCCGGTTGATGGGCGGTGCTCTCTTGGATTTACGTCGATCACCCTGCTTCGACCGAGATTTTATTGAAAAGGCCGATGGCATGGTCAGCAGCACCGAATACCGCTCCAGAACGAGACGCTTGATCACGACCACGATCCTCGTCTCCATCGTTCCCATGATTCTCGTGAGCGGGATCATCCTCTACCAGTTCCGCAACTCCTACCACGAGAAGGTCACCGACCACCTCGCGAAAACGGTGGAGAAGCACAAGCAGAACATCGATATCTTTCTCAAGGAGAAGAGCGGCGATATCCGGTTCCTGTCGCGCTCCTTCGATTTCGAGCAGCTCGAGGACGAGGTCCTGCTCGAGCGCTGCCTCGCCACGCTCCACAAGGAATACGAACCGGTCATCGTCGACCTCGGCGTGATCAATGCCGACGGCATGCAGGTCGCCTACGCGGGCCCCTTCAAGCTGGGCCAGGCGCGCTACGCCGACGCCGACTGGTTCCGGGAAGCGATGCAGAGCGACTATTACATCAGCGATGTCTTCCTCGGCCTGCGCAACCTGCCCCACTTCATCGTGGCCGTCAAAAACGAGTGGAACGGCCAACCCTGGATCCTGCGCGCCACCATCGACTTCGCCGCCTTCAACGAGCTGGTCAAGAATATCCGCATCGGCAGCACGGGATTCGCCTTCATCGTGAACAGGGAGGGAAAGCTTCAGACCACCGCCTATCTCGACATGGGCGCCGAGAAGGGCCCCTACACGAACCTCCTCGACGAGCCGGCGGCCGATCTCAACCGGATTCACTACATTGAGGCGTCCGACGAATCAGGGACCGAGTATCTCTACGTTGCAGCGTTCCTCAAGAACGGCGACTGGCTCCTCATCTGCCGCCAGGACGCGTCCGACGCGTTCAGCGATTTCAACAAGACATTCAGCACGGCGCTCGTGATCATTCTCGTTAGCTGTCTCGGCGTGATCTCGACCGCCTATCTCATCTCGAAAAGAATGCTCAAGCGCTTCGCCCAGGTCGACCGGGAAAAGAAGATCATGAGCAGGCAGATCGTGGAGACGGGCAAGCTCGCCTCCGTGGGCGAGCTCGCCGCCGGGATCGCCCACGAGATCAACAATCCCGTGGCAATCATGGTCGAGGAAGCGGGCTGGATCGAGGACCTCCTCGAGGAGGAGGACCTGAAAGGGGCGGAAAATCTCGAGGAGTTCATGCGGGCGCTGAATCAGATCAAGAACCAGGGAAGCCGCTGCAAGCAGATCACCCACAAGCTGCTCAGCTTCGCCAGAAAAACCGATACGAGGATACAGGACATCAACATCGACGAGTTCATCGAGGAGATGGTCTCCCTCTCCTCCCAGAGGGCCAAGTACGGCAAGGTGACGATCAACACCAGCCTGCCGCCCGAACTGCCCACGCTCCGCGTGCCGCTCACCGAATTGCAGCAGGTCTTTCTCAACCTGATCAACAATGCTCTCGACGCCATGGAGAAAGAAGGCGGCACCCTCGACATCACCGTTCAGCTGGAGGAGACGCACGTCACCTTCTTCGTGGCCGATACGGGCCCGGGAATCCCCGATGCGAACCTGGAAAGGATCTTCGATCCCTTCTTCACGACCAAGCCGGTCGGAAAGGGGACGGGCCTCGGTTTGTCGATCTGTTACGGTATAATCAAGAAGATGGGAGGCGAAATCGACGTCCGCAGTGTTGTGGGCGCGGGAACGACCTTCCGCATCCTCGTCCCCTTGCAGATCCCCGAGGAAGCATCCGAAGAGGAGGAGGAAAGAACCGAACAGGTCCCCATGGAAGTGAGAATTCTCAACGAAAATTCAAAGACCGGATAAGGAGTTTTTCATGACCATCGCCAACGTGCTCCTCGTCGACGACGAAGTTCCCTTCGTGGAGACGATCACCAAACGCCTCACGAAGAGGAAGCTCACCGTCAAGACCGCTTTCAACGGCCAAGATGCGCTCGATGAGCTCGTCAAAACCCACGATGTGGAAGTGGTCATCCTCGACGTCAAGATGCCCGGAATGGACGGAATCGAAACGCTCCAGAGATTGAAGAGCCAGTTCCCCCTGATCGAAGTGATCATGCTCACCGGCCACGCCACGGTAGAATCGGCCATCGAGGGGATGAAGCTCGGAGCCTTCGACTACCTCATGAAACCCTGCGACATCGATACGCTGATCACGAAGGTGCAGGAAGCGGCGGCAAAGAAGAGGCAGCATGAGGAAAAGATCATAGAAGCCCGCATCAAGGAAATCACGTCGAGACGGGAGTAGGGACCAGCATGGCTTCGGAAGACACAGGCCATTCGAGCACCATCAAGGTTCTCCTCGTCGACGACGAGGTGGGCTACGTCGACGTCCTCGCCAACCGTCTCGCGCGCAGGCAGATGGATGTGACCAAGGCCTACAGCGGAACCGAGGGCATCCAGGCCCTTCGAAAGAACGATTTCGACGTGGCCGTCCTCGACCTCAAGATGGAGGACATGGACGGCATCGAGGTTCTCAAGATCTTCAAGAGAATATACCCCGACATGGCGGTCATCATGCTGACCGGCCACGGATCGGCGCTCGCGGCCGAAGAGGGCATCAAGTGCGGCGCCTATGATTACCTGACCAAGCCCTGCGAGCTGGACGAACTGATCCGGAAGATCCGCGCGGCGGTCGGGGAGCGGAGGTGGACGAGATGGAAGCACCGAGAGTGATGCTCGTCGACGACGAGATCGAGTTCATCGAAACCCTGGTCAAGCGTCTGAAGAAACGCAAGCTGACCGCCACGAGCGCGGGCAGCGGAGAAGAGGCGCTGACCGCGCTCGACCGGAATCCGACCGACGTTGTCGTGCTCGACGTGAAGATGCCCGGCATGGACGGGATCGACGTCCTGAGGGAGATCAAATCCCGCCACCCATTGGTGGAGGTGATCATGCTCACGGGGCACGCCAACGTGGAAGTGGCGATCGCGGGCATGGAACTGGGCGCTTTCGACTACCTCATGAAACCGATGGACATCGACGAACTCCTCTACAAGATCCAGGATGCGCACCAGAAGAAATCGATCCAGGAAGCAAAGATCAAGAACATGGAAGGATTGTCCAGTCCGGAGTGATGGGGCCCGCCTCCGGCGACTTGAGACAAAAGGAGCAACACCGAGATGAATTTCTTTCGACAGTGGGGCAAGTTCATGATGATGGGCGCGAGAGCCCATGCGCAGTGGGAGATGAGGGTATCGAACACGATCCTTCGCGACCGGAAGCGCGTGATCATTCTCATCCTGCTCACCCTTCCAATCGTGATCTGCGGTTTCGCCTTTGCGGCCGATGTGGACGAAGTCATGCCCGAATTCCTCGGCGGCAAGAAGGCCTACAGCCCTGCGTTCTTCACGGGAGGAATCTTCATCGCGTCGATCCTCATCGGGCTCTGCGCCGGGCTCATCACGGGATGCATCGGCGCGGGCGGCGGATTCGTGATCGCGCCCGCCCTGATGAGCGCCGGCATCAAGGGCATCCTCGCCGTGGGCACCGACCTATTCCACATCTTCGCCAAGGCGATCATGGGAAGCGTGATCCACAGAAAGCTGGGCAACGTGTCGGTGATCCTCGCCGTGATCTTCCTCATCGGCGCCATCGTGGGCGCCACCTGCGGCGGCGTGCTCAACCGGGTGCTCTACGAGATCAATCCCGTGCTCAGCGACGCCTTCATCACCTCGATCTACGTGCTCATGCTCGGCATGCTGGGCGCCTATGCGCTGACCGACTACCTCAAGTCGCGCAAAGGGCCTGATACCGGCGCCCACGGCGGCGCGGACGAAGGCGCCGACATGGGCAACCTTCCCATGAAGCTCCAGTCGGTCAAGATCCCCCCCATGATCACCTTCGACCAGGGGCTCGTGCCGGGCGGACGCCAGATCTCGTGGGTCTTCCTCGTCCTGAGCGGCGGGCTCGTCGGTTTCACCGCGTCCATCATGGGCGTGGGCGGCGGCTTTTTGACCTTTCCCATCTTCGTCTACATTCTCGGCGTCTCGTCCCTCACCACGGTGGGCACCGACATCTTCCAGATCGTCTTCACCGCCGGGTACGCGGCGGTCAGCCAGTACGCGATCTACGGTTTCATCTTCTACACCCTCGCCATGGGCATGCTGCTCGGTTCGCTCGTCGGCATCCAGATCGGCGCCATGGTGACCAAATGCGTCAAGGGCACGACGATCCGCGGCTTCTACGCCATGGCGGTCCTCGCCGGGTTCGTGAACCGGCTCTTCGCCCTCCCGGGCAAGCTGAGCGAGATGGAGATCATCTCCCTTTCCAAGGGAACGATCTCGGTGCTCGACGCGATCGGAGTGTGGGCGTTCTTCCTCGTCATCGGCATATTCGCCGTGTGGGTGATCGGGACGTTCTTCAAGAACATTTCCACTCTCAAGGGAGAGGAGGTGAGCCATGATCGTGCATAAGAAACAGTTCATCACCGGCGCCGTTCTTCTGGCCGCCTTCTGCGTGGTGCTCGTGCTGATCTTTCTGCCCCTCTTCGACGGCCAGAACTCGCTGAACTACATGGACGACCTCTTCAACTCGATCTCCAAGGGATCGGCCTACTACATCGACGATCTCCGGGAGAAAGCGAAAAAACTGGCGGGGAACCACATCGACCTCACACTCACTATCGAGGACGCTGCCCAGGCCGGGAAGCTTGCGCCTCTCTTTTCGAAGAACGGAAGCTCCGTCGACATCGCCGACGCCGAGTTGAAGGTGACCGGCGATCTTGGAGGCATCCTGGGCGGCTGTCTCCAAGACGCGGACGAGATGTTCGCCAACAACGGCGCCGCCCTTTGTGAGAAGTACGGCTGCGAAGAAAAGAGGGCGATGTACAACTGGTGGAAAGCGCTCAAGGCGATGGACAAGGCCCTCAAACGGCAGGAAAAGTTCGCCGAATCCAAGTTCGTCAACACGGTCATCAAGAAGGGCGTGGAGTGTTCCTATAATTATTACGGGATCGAGCCTCAGAAGATCACCGAGCAGTTCCTGGTGGTCTTGATCGCCCTCATCTTTTATGTGGTCTACACGATGTGGTACGGTTTCGCGATCATGTTCATGTTCGAGGGCTGGGGGCTCAAGCTGGAGCATTGATCCTGATCAATGGGCCGATTTCGCAACTGGCTGAAGAAGCATCTTCCGGGAAAGCGTGCGGCTGAGACGCTCGATGTGGAAGAGCTCCGCCTCGCGTTCAAGGCCCGGTATCACAATTTCAAGCAGCTCCTGACCGCCAACAACCGGTCGCTCGACATCATGGCCGCGATCGAGGCTTCCTTGAGCGGGACCGAACCTTTCGGCATGACCTCCGTGCGCTCCCGGTGCACCCAGGTCTCGACCCAGGTTTTTCGCATCGTCAAGCATCTTTGCGAGCTCGCCCCGGGCAAGTACGACGAGCTATTCGAGCGCTTCAAGTCGATCCAGATGGAAATCAACCCACACCTGCAAGCCAAAGGTCTCGAGGTGGACGGACCGCTCACTATCCCTCTCAGCGCGATCGACCGGTCGATGGCCGCCCTTGTGGGAGGCAAGATGGCCCACCTGGGCGATATTCAGAACAGCCTCCAGATGCGGGTGCCCGATGGATTCGTGGTCACGGCCACGGGCTACCGCCGCTTCATGGAGCGCAACGATCTTCAGACCGAGATCAATCGACGTCTTCAGGCTGCCGATGTCTCGCGGCTCGACCAGATCTACGACCTGGCCACCGGCATTCAACAGCTGATCATCGAGTCTGAAATTCCCGACGATCTGCAGCGTGCTCTCGGCGAGGAGTACGACCGTCTCGTCGATGTGAATGACCGATCTCTCACCTTTGCCCTGCGGAGCAGCGCCCTGGGCGAAGACAGCGGGGGTGTCTCCTTTGCGGGCCAGTACAAATCGCTGCTCAACGTGAGCGGGGACAGCATACTCGACGCCTTCAAGGAGGTTGTATCGAGCAAGTACAGCCTCACCGCCATGACCTACCGGCTGAACCGCGGAATCCCCGACGAAGAGGTGGCCATGTGCGTGGGGTGTCTCTGCATGGTGGACGCCCTGTCGGGCGGGGTGGTCTATTCCCGCAATCCCGTGGACAGGAAGGACTCTTCGATTGTCATCAACTCGGTCTGGGGACTCCCGAAGCCCGTTGTCGACGGCCGGCTCGCTTCAGATCTCTTCATTCTCACCCGCGACGATCCTCCCCGGATCGTACGCAGGGAGATCGCCCGGAAGTCGAGCAAGTTCGTTTGCTATCCGGAGGAGGGAGTCTGCCGCCTGAGCATGACGGGCGACGATCAGGATGCACCCTCTCTCAGTGACGCGCAGGCGATCGAACTGGCCCGCATCGCGTTGCGGCTCGAGGACCACCATCGCGCACCGCAGGACATCGAATGGGCCATCGATTCCGACGGCACGATCACCCTCCTTCAGTGCCGGCAGTTGCATCAGCCGCTGGACGCTGCCGGCGGCGCAACCGGCGAGGGTGCGGACGGGTGTGTGCGGGCGCTCGTCGAGGGCGGAGTAACGGCCGGCGCGGGCGCCGGGTCGGGTCCCGTCTTCAAGGTCGAGAAATACGCCGAAGCCCTGGGCTTTCCCGAGGGTGCTGTCCTCGTGACCGCCCAGGCCCTGCCTCGCTGGGCCACGCTGCTCGGACGGGCCGCGGCCGTCGTGACCGAGCAAGGCGGCATGGCGGGCCACCTCGCCAATGTGGCGCGCGAGTTCGGCGTTCCGGCGCTCTTCGGCGTCGAGGGCGCCATGGAAAGGCTCGAGAAGGGCATGGTGGTCACTGTCGATGCCGGCGGCGCCACGATCTACCCGGGCAGAGTCGAGGCGGTGCTCGCCGAGCGGCCCAAGCCGCGCAACCTCATGGAGGGGAGCCCCGTGTTCGAGACCTTCGAGGCCGCGTCGAGGCACATCGTTCCCTTGAACCTGCTCGATCCGGACGCGCACTCCTTCAAGCCCGCAAACTGCCGGACCTTTCACGACATCACCCGCTTTAGCCACGAGAAGGCGGTGGACGAGATGTTCTCCTTCGGCAAGGAGCATCGCTTTCCGGAACGATCGAGCAAGCAGCTCTACTGCGACGTGCCGATGCAGTGGTGGATCCTCAATCTCGACGACGGATTCAACGAGAAGGTGGACGGAAAGTACGTCCGCCTCGACAACATCGTGTCGATCCCCATGCTGGCCCTGTGGGACGGCATCACCGCCGTGACCTGGGATGGCCCGCCTCCCATCGACCGCAAAGGCCTCATGTCGGTCATGTTCGAGGCCACGAGAAACACCTCTCTCACGCCCGGCGTGCGCACACAATACGCCAACCGCAACTACTTCATGATCTCCAAGAACTACTGCAGCCTGAATTCACGCCTCGGTTTTCACTTTTCCACGGTGGAGAGCATGGTGAGCGAGCGGCCGCAGGAAAACTACATCAGCTTCCTGTTCAAGGGCGGGGCGGCCGACTTCGACCGACGACTGAAGAGAATCCACCTGGTGGCCGAGATCCTCGAAGAGTACGGTTTTGGCGCCAACGTGAAGGAAGACACGCTGATCGCACGCGTGGAGAACCATGACATCGATTTCATGGTGGGACGCCTGAAGATCCTCGGACACCTGACCATCCACTCGAGGCAGCTCGACATGATCATGTCGAACGCGGCCGCCGTCGACCGCTACCGGGCCAAGATCGTCAAGGATATCGAGAGCCTGCTTTTCCCCACTACTGCCGCTCAATGATTGGACAAAATGCCGACTCAGGCGATGCTCAGTCTTTGAAAAGACCGAGTCGTCTGGCCCGTTTTTGCCATTGGGTACGGGCGAACTCCCGCATGTCGGTCGTCGTGTCGGCTTCGTCGACGATTTCCAATCCAAGCAGGGTTTCAAACAAATCCTCCAGGGTCACGACACCCTGCAACCCGCCATATTCATCCACGACCAGCAGGAGATGCTCTCGTTCATGGAGTAAAATATCAAAGAGGCTGGAAAGGGAAGCCAGGTCCGGAATGGATCTGATCTCACGCTTGAGCTCGTGCAGCCGCGTATCGTGCTGATCTCTCGCCTTGGCGAGAAGTATATCGCTCTTCAGAACAAAACCGACCACGTCGTCCGGGTTGTGCCTGTAAATGGGAATACGGGAGAAGGAGATTTCCGGATTTTCTTCCATGACCTGGTCGATGGTCATGTTACTCCGCAATGCAAATACCACGGTACGAGGCGTCAGAATGTCTTTTACTCTCAACGAGGGAAACCGAAAAAGATTCATGACAATATGCGATTCCCTCACGCCGAGTTTTCCCTCCTTCGCGCCTAGCCTTGCCATGGCTGCAAATTCTTCCCGTGAAAAAACGTCCGACCTGTACCCTTTTGAAAACAGTCTGGTCAACTTTTCAGATAGAAAGACGAGGGGGTACATCAGCCAGATCAAGATCAAGACGCACCCCGCGAGAATGGGAGCCAGCGCCCGCCAGTAGGTCACGCCCAGGGTCTTTGGAATGATCTCCGAGAAAACAAGGATCAAAAACGTCAGGATGGCGGAGACCACCCCGATGTTTATACTCTCGAAGACCACGGTTGATTGCGCGCCCACTCCGGCTGCGCCAACGGTATGTGCGATCGTGTTCAGGCTGAGAATGGCTGCCAGAGGACGGCCGAGATCTTCATTCAGCGTTCTGAGCAGCTTTCCGGACCGCTTCCCTTTTTGCTCGAGCAAGCTTATGTATGACGGTGTTGTGCTCAACAACACCGCTTCAGCTATGGAACATAGGAAAGAAAATCCCAGCGCGACCAGAACAAAAATCATCAATAACAACATCGCATCACTCTTCAAAATCGAAAAATGGCTAAAAATGCTGTCGTGTCATAATGCCGTGTCACTCGCCCGTTCCACTATTTCCCCGTTGAAGAATCCTTCGTACCTCGAAGGCGATACGCAGGCCGACCTCTTCTTCCTCGTCGACAACCGCGTGAGCTCCGGCGAGAGTCAGACTGGAACGATACATGTGATACCGCGCCCGGGCGATGATCGACGTCTCGGGTGAGAACGAATGGACCTGCTCAATGATCTGTCGCACGGTGGTCGGATCGGGAGGCGTCACCACGACTATCCCGGCTGCTTCGAGATTCAGCTTTTCCAGCACTTCGGCGCGGGTCGCATCACCGATGTACGTTCGAAAACCATTCGCCTGAGCCTTTGCCGCGGACCCGGAATTCAACTCGACCACAACGACAGGGGCTTCCTGTTCTCTGATCAGCACTTCGGCGGCGCCCTGGCCCGCGGGCCCAAAGCCCACGATCACAATATGGCCGTTCAATTTCGCGTCACGATCGAGCGACGTTTCTCTCGATGGATGCAGTTCCCGGGGGCCACGGGCCGTGAGCCTACCCACGGCTCTTGATAAATGCGGCGCCAAAGAAATCAGATAGGGCGTGAGGAACAGAGTCACGATCGTTGCCGTGATGATCAGCTCAAACAGGTTGCTGTCGATCAACTTCCCATGTTGGGCAATCCCGGCGAGCACAAATGAAAATTCGCCCACCTGGGCCAGGCAGATGCCCGTGGCAACGGCATGGCCGGGCGAAGAACGGAAGAGACGCGCAACGACAGACGCCACGAGCGTTTTGCCGAAAACGATGGCCGCCACCACCGCGACTACCGTTGGCCAGTTTTCGAGCGCCCAGGCCGGATTGCTCAGCATGCCGATCGAGCTGAAAAACAACGTCACGAAGAGCGTTCGCAAGGGGGCGACATCGGCGCGAATCTGCGTGGCGAAGGGGGACTCGGCGAGTAGTATTCCCGCGACGAACGCTCCCAGTACCGGCGAAAGGCCCAGCTTGTGGGATACCCACGCCGCCCCCACCGCCGTGACAATCGCCAGCAGGATCGGCAGCTCACGATTGCGCGCCGCTTCTTTCGCCCTGAGCAGGCGCGGCACGAGGAAGTTCAACAGCAGGTAGAGCGCTCCAACCAGAAGTGCGGCCATTCCCACCGCCCGGCCGATCTCCCAGCCGATCCGGGCGCCTGAACCTTTGCCGCCCAGGACGGTCACGACGATCACGAGCGGAACCACCGCAACGTCCTGCAGAAGCAGTATCCCCAGGGTATTGCGGCCGTAGACGCTGTCCAATTCCGTGCGGTTTACCAGGATGCGCAGAACACACGCTGTGCTGCTCAAAGCGATCATGGCGCCGACTGCCAGGGCCGGGCGCCACTCGAGCCCGAAAAAGGTGCAGACCCAAGTTGACAATGCGCCGGTCAGCAGCACCTGGAGGGTTCCTCCGCCGAGGGCCATCCGCCCGATGCTTCGCAGTCTGCTCCAGGAGAACTCGAGCCCGATGGTGAAAAGCAGCAGCGCCACGCCCAGTTCGGCGATGGCCGCCACCTCCTCGTGATTCGCCATCAAGTTGAGCGCATTGGGGCCGAGTAGTGTGCCTGCGATCAGGTAGCCGAGTATCGCGCTCTGTTTCAATCGCTCGAATAGCGATCCCAGAACAATCGCCGTGAGCAACAAGATCAATACGTCAAGAATGACTGACCACGTATCCATGAGAACACCTTATAATTCACGTCCTGGGAGTCAATGCACTTCCCTTGAGGCCGTTCAATTCTAAAGGTCTGGATTGGGTTAAACACCATGCATTTGTCTTTATGTTTCCGCACCGCTCCTCGACAGAAAAAGGAAATCCCAAAGGGGGACGGTGTTGGGCTATAATCGTCTCTCAGCCGGCGATGATCGGTAGGATCGGTCCGGGCGCGAGCCGGGGCAGTTTTTTTTCTAACAGAGTTGGACTCATGCCATCATCGAGAAAACCGAACAGCCCGAATCTTAAACCCGACGACAGGATAAGCGAGTACCGCGCCTTCTCCCGCCGGATGCTGAACTGCGCGAATCAAGGACTGCTACGCGTCGATTTTCTCCAGAAAGTGGCGACCATCCTTCTGGAGTTCGCCCGGTGCGATACGGTCGAGATGTGGATCAAGCAGGATGGCGAGCACCACCGTTGCGTGCTGAGCCGGTCGGGAACAGACTCGTTCCGTTACAAGCGCGTATCGCGCAGCCTGAACGCCACGGGCAGGGACCTGCCGTCCGGGAAAGGCGCGGTCGGACTCGAGGAGCTCGGCTATCTCGTGATCCAAGGCGCCGTCGCTCCCGAACCGCCTTACTTCACCAAGAGCGGAAGCTTCTGGATCGGAGACACGGGCCGGACCTTCGATGTTCGGCCGGCTGACGGCGCGGGCAAGTGCCGCGTCGATGTCAGCACCGGCGAACGCTGCAGATCGCTGGCCCTGATCCCCATCGTCATCGAAACGCAGTGCCTGGGCCTTCTGCAGTTGAAGGACCTGAGAGGCGATTACTTCACCGGGGAAGACATTTCCTTCTACGAGGATACCTCGCAGATTCTCGGAATGGCGCTCGCCCACCAGCGCGCGCAGATCGAGCTGCGCGAGAGGGTCAAGGAGCTGACCTGCCTCTACGGCATCGCCCAGGTGGTCGCCCAGATGGATGCTTCGTCGGGCAAGATCCTGCAGGAGATCGTGGAGCTGCTCCCCCCGGCGTGGCTCTATCCGGAGATCGCCGTGGCTCGCATCTTTCTTGAGGGACGTTCCTACTCGACCACTCATTTCCACGAAGCCGCATCAAGCCTCAAGGAGGATATCCTCATCAAGGGAACGCGCGTCGGATTCGTGGAGGTGGCCTACGTGAAAGCCCGGCACACGCTAGACGAGGGGCCCTTTCTGTCCGAGGAACGAAGCCTGATCAAGATCGTCGCCAGGGAAGTGGCCCACTTCTACGAGCAGCGCAAGTCCGAGGATGAGAGAGTTCTTCTCCACGATCAGCTCCGTCACGCCGACCGGCTGGCCACGATCGGACAGCTCGCTGCCGGTGTGGCCCACGAACTCAACGAGCCGCTCGGAAACATCCTCGGCTTTGCCCAGCTTGCCCAGAAGGGGCCCGACCTGCCCGACGACGCGTCACGCGACATGGACAAGATCATCGCCGCCTCACTCTACGCCAGGGAGATCATCAAGAAGCTCATGGTCTTCGCGCGGCAGATGCCGGCCCGGAAATTCTCGGTCAACCTGAACAGCGTGGTGGAAGACGGCCTCTACTTCTTCGAGGCCCGCTGCGCCAAGGCGGGCATCGACCTGGTCCGCAGGCTCGCACGCGATCTGCCCGACATCAAAGCGGATTCGGGCCAGCTCAACCAGGTTCTGGTCAACCTGGTGGTCAATTCGATCCAGGCCATGCCCAAGGGCGGAACACTGACCGTGGAAACCCGCGCGGACGGAGACCATCTCTTCCTCGTGGTGGCGGACACGGGCAAGGGGATGAGTGATGCGGTCAAGGATCAGATCTTCATCCCCTTCTTCACCACCAAGGACGTGGACGAGGGGACCGGGCTGGGGCTGGCCGTGGTCCACGGCATCGTCACATCCCACAGGGGTTCCATTGAGGTCGAAAGTAAAGTCCGGTCCGGTACGAGATTTGAGATAAGGCTACCTGTGAAAGAACCGATCGATTTCTAAGAAGAGAGGGCGCCATGGCCGATCCGCGCAAGAGCAAACTCATCCTGGTGGTCGACGATTCCCTGGACACTCTCGAGATGATCCAGAGGAATCTCACCGCCGAAGGCTACGAGGTGCTCACCGCGCCCGGTGTGGCCGAAGCCGTGGACATCCTAGATGGGACCTCCGTCGACCTGGTCATCACCGATCTCAAGATGCCCAAGGCGAGCGGCCTCGATCTCGTCCGCCACGTGCGCGAGAACTGCGGCGACATGGAAGTGATGATGATCACGGGCTACGCCACGATCGATGGCGCAGTCCGGGCGATCAAGACGGGAGCCGAGGAATACCTGACGAAACCCTTCACCGACGAGGAGCTCTCCGCCGCCGTGGGGCGCGCCTTCGACAAGCTGCGGCTGCGGCGGAAGGGCCGGAGCCGGTCGCATCAGGAAATCCGCTCCCAGTACGGCCTCCTCGGGGAATCGGACGCCATCGGCAAGGTGTTCGATTCCATCGCCAAGGCGGCGTCCACATCGGCCACCGTGCTGATCAGCGGAGAGAGCGGCACGGGGAAGGAGCTCGTGGCCAGGGCGGTCCACTACAGCAGCCCGCGGGCGTCAGCGCCCTTCGTGCCGGTCAACTGCGGCGGCATTCCCGAGAGCCTGCTCGAGAGCGAGCTCTTCGGGTATGTGAAGGGAGCGTTCACGGGAGCGTCCGAATCGCGTGCGGGTTTCTTTCAAACCGCTGACGGAGGCACCATCTTCCTCGACGAGATCAGCGAAACCAGCCTCTCCATGCAGGTCAAGCTGCTCCGCGTCCTCCAGGACAAGGAGATCTGCATGGTCGGATCGAGCCGCACCCGCAAGGTGGACGTGAAAATCCTGGCAGCGACCAACAAGGACCTCATCGGCCTGGTGAAGAAGACCTCCTTTCGCGAGGACCTCTTTTACCGGCTCAACGTCATCGAGATCTCCATCCCCCCCCTGCGCCGGAGGGGCGACGACATCCTGCTTCTGGCCAACCACTTCGCGAACAAGTTTTCAGACGAACTGGACAGAACGCCTCCCCAGTTCTCCCAAAAGGCGCTCGAGGTCATCAGGAACCACTCCTGGCCCGGCAACGTGAGGGAACTGGAAAACGTGATCCAGCGCCTCGTGGTCATGACAGACGGAGACTTCATCGACGTGCCCGACCTGCCGTCGCTGATGCGCTTCTCGTGCCTGCGCGAGCTGGGGCTTGACAGGTCCCTGGCCGAGGTGGAGACCGAGTACATCCGCAACGTGCTCGCCAGCGTGGGAGGCAACAAGACGCGCGCTTCCGAGATCCTCGGGATCGGCCGCAAGACCCTGCGCGAGAAGCTGAAGAAGACCGATCCCGAGATTTCCTGACCCTGCCTGATCGGGGAGATTCTCCCCACCGGTTCGAAATGCCCCGGCCGGCGCGACGGCCGCGGTTTTTTTTCATGCCCAAAGACCTGAGCCCACCGGGCGCACGCACCTTTAAAACGAACCCAAACCGCCTCCAGCTCCGCAATCCGCCGCGAACGGCACTCCTTCGATCACCACTTTTTTTTATTCCGGCAAGAAGGCACGCCTGTTGCAGAAGGCATATCCCTGCGAGTGGGCGCGCCGGTGCGCGCGACTGAACTTTTGAGACCAAGGGGACATGGAGGACAAGGAGAGACTGATGCAAGAAGCCAATGAGTTCCGCGATCTCTGCTCGACGTGCAATTTCGCATCCGACTGCCTGCAACGGGCCACGCTGATCAGGCCGGTCCTGTTTTGCGAAGAATTCGACTGCTTCGTTCCCGTCTTCAAAAAGCCCGTTGAAGAGAAGGAACGCTACGCGGCCATTCCGGCCGCCGACGGCAGCACCCACCAGGGGCTCTGCTTCAACTGCACGGACCGCGACGTCTGTGCCTACACCGCTTCGGAGAGCAAGACCCTCTTTTGCGAGGAATATCATTGATCGACCTCTGCACGACCTGCGTCTACGGCCCGACCTGTACTCGCCGCGTCTACGCGGGCGTACCGATCTGGTACTGCAACGAGTTCGATGATTCGGACGCCCCTTCGGGCGTCCTCCGGGCACCGGAGAATCCAGCGCAGCCGGTCGAGGACGAGACGAGCGACACAAGTCCGAAGGAGCCTGATTCAGTGAATTCCAGTTGTGATGAAGCCGGCGAAGAGCCCGACCTCAAGGGTCTGTGCGTCAATTGCGAGAACCGGCGATCCTGCCTCATGCCCAAACCCGAGGGCGGAGTGTGGCACTGCGAGGAATACCTTTAGACCGCGAGACGATTTCAAAAAACACTGTCGTAGAGGAAAACATGGATCCGGAACAAGTACTGAGCATTCTGAACAAGAACGGCCGGAACGGCGACAATCTCATTTCCATCCTGGAAGAAATCCAGGCCAAGTTCAGTTATCTGCCCCAAGAAGCGCTCACCATCGTCGCCGAAAAAACCGGGCGTTCTCTGACCGATGTGTTCGGAGTGGCGACCTTTTACAAGACCTTCAGCCTGAAACCAAGGGGTAAACACCTCGTGTCGGTCTGTCTGGGAACGGCCTGCCACGTACAGGGCGGACCGCGAATCGCCGAGGAGCTGAAGAAACAGCTCGGCGTCGAGGCGGGCGAAACCACGCCCGACCGGGGATTCACACTGGAAACGGTCAACTGCCTTGGCGCCTGCGCGCTTGGGCCCGTGGTGGTCGTGGACGGACATTACTTTTCCATGGTGACGACTTCGCGAGTCGGGGAGATTATCGAGAAGGCCCGCACCGGGCTCGACACCGTGGAGATCGACACGGACCAGCGGATCTTTCCCGTCGAGGTGAGTTGCACGCGATGCAACCACAGCCTCATGGACCAACACCACATGATCGACAGTCACCCTTCGATCCGGGTGACCACCTCCTTCGGCGACAAGCACGGTTGGTTGGCGATCTCCAGCCTCTGGGGAAGCTACAACGTCGAGTCGGAATACGAGATCCCGCCCGATGTGATCGTGCACATGTTCTGCTCCCACTGCCACGCGGAACTGATCGGTGGAGGCACGTGCAGCCTGTGTGACGCACCCATGGTTCCCATGATCGTCCGTGGAGGAGGCGTGGTCCAGATCTGCACGCGCCGAGGGTGCAAGGGCCATATGCTGGATCTCGGAGGAGCCCTTGTCGATTGATTGACGGTGGGCAACGATCCACCGAGAGGAAACTAGTGCAAATGAGGAAGCTTTCAACTATCAAGGACCTGACCGATTTCCGAAGCCGCGTTCTTAGCGAGAAGAACATTCAGTACGACAAGCCGACCCTGGTCATGTGCGGCGGAACTGGCGGACAGGCAAGCGGATCCAACGACATCATCAGGATCATCAAGCGCTGCATTCTGGAGCGGGGTCTCCAGGAGAAGATCGGGATGAGAATCACGGGGTGCCAGGGATTCTGCGAGATGGACCCCTTCGTCGTGGTGGAGCCGGGCCGGCACCTCTACCCCAAACTCAAGATGGACGATGTTCCCAAGGTCATCGATGCCGCCATGGGCGGCTATGTGGACGAAAACCTGATCTACAGGGAACCGGGAGACCAGAAGGGTTATCACAATCAGAACGACATCCCCTTCTTCAAGAAACAGACCCGAACCATCCTGGGCTACAACCAGAAACTCGATCCCATCAGGCTCTACAACTACGTCGAGCAGGGCGGCTACGCGGCCGCTGAAAAAGCCCTGGGTAAGAACGATCCCGAGTGGATCATCGGCGAGGTGCAGATCTCGGGATTGAGAGGCCGCGGCGGTGCGGGCTTCCCCACGGGCAAGAAGTGGGAATTCGCTCGAGCGGCGTCGAGCCCATCGGGTCAAAAGTACATCGTGTGCAACGCCGACGAGGGCGATCCGGGCGCCTACATGGACCGCAGCCTTCTCGAGGGCAATCCCCACTCTGTGATCGAGGGGATGCTCATCGCCGGCATCGCCATGGGAGCCACCAAGGGGATCGTCTACGTACGCAGCGAATACCCCCTGGCCATCAAGCACACGATCATCGCCCTCCGCCAAGCGGGCGACCTCGGTCTCCTTGGAGAGAACATCCTCGGTACGGGAATTGAGTTCGATATCCAGATATTCCGGGGTGCGGGCGCCTTCGTCTGCGGCGAGGAAACAGCACTGATCCGATCGATCGAGGGCCTCATGGGCGAACCGCGCCAGCGACCGCCCTACCCGATCGAGAAGGGGATCAACGGCTGTCCCACGTGCATCAATAACGTGGAAACCCTGGCCAACATCCCCGTCATCATCGACCGCGGAGCCGAGGAGTATGCCAAGGTGGGCGTCCCCGGAAGCACGGGGACCAAGATCTTCTCCCTCGTGGGAAAAATCAGGAACACTGGCCTCGTTGAGGTTCCCCTCGGCATGAAGATCAGCGAGGTCGTCTACGACATCGGCGGCGGCCCCTCGGGCAAGGCCAAGATCAAGGCGGTGCAGACCGGCGGTCCCTCGGGCGGCTGCATTCCGGTCGACATGTTCGACCTGCCCATCGATTACGACAGCCTCGTCAAGGCGGGATCGATCATGGGCTCGGGCGGCATGATCGTCATGGACGAAGACACCTGCATGGTCGACGTGGCCAGGTACTTCATGAGCTTCCTCAAGGACGAGTCGTGCGGCAAGTGCTTCACCTGCCGCAAGGGCACGCAGCGTATGTACGAAATCCTCGACGACATCTCCAAGGGCCGGGCGAGTCTCGAAGACCTCGACCTGCTCGAGGAACTCGCCCACACGGTCAAGGACACCACCATGTGCGGTCTCGGGCAGTCGGCGTCCAATCCGGCGCTCAGCACGCTGCGCCACTTCCGCCACGAGTACGAGCGGCACATCAAGGACAAGAGGTGCGATGCTTTCGTGTGCAAGGACCTGGTGGGCGCGCCCTGCCAGTCGGCCTGCCCCGTGGGGACCGAGGCCTGGCGCTACGTGGCCCACATCGGACGGGGCGAGTACGAGGACGCCTACCTGACCATTCGCGAGGCCAATCCCTTCCCGTCGGTGTGCGCGCGGGTGTGCCACCATCCCTGCGAGGAGCGATGCCGTCTCGGCACGAGCGGCGGCGATCCGGTGGCGATCCGTTCGCTCAAGCGATACGTGACCGACACGGTCGATCCTTCCGTTTACAAGCCCGAGATCTCGCCGTGGAACAACGGGGACGCGCCGCGGGTGGCCGTGGTCGGCTCGGGGCCCGCCGGCCTTTCCACTGCCCACTACCTCTCGCTCAGGGGGTGCAAGGTCACCGTTTTCGAAGCGGAGAGCGAGCCGGGCGGAATGCTCTTCTGCGCCATTCCCACCTACCGGCTGCCTCACGAGATCATCAAGAAAGAAATCGAATCACTCCTCAACGAGAACATCACGATCAAGTGCGACGCGGCCCTCGGCCGGGACTTCACCGTGGAAGGTCTCCTAGAGGAGGGATACCAGGCGGTGATGCTCGCCATCGGCGCCCACAAGAGCAAGCCGCTCAGGCTCGAGAACGAAGACGCCGAGGGTGTCTATCCGTCCATCGAGTTCCTCAAGGCCTTCAACCTGCGTCAGAACAACATGGCCGGGGGACGGGTCGGCGTGATCGGCGGCGGCAATTCGGCCATCGACGCGGCGCGCATGGCGCTGCGCTTCAAGAATGTGAGCGATGTGACGATCCTCTATCGCCGGACCCAGGCCGAGATGCCTGCCTTCGCCGAGGAGATCGAAGCCGCCAAAGAGGAAGGGATCGATATCCAGACCCTCGTGACTCCCACGAAAGTGATTGCCAGCAAGGGACGCTTGACGGGAGTGGAGTGCATCCGCAACGAGCTCGGCGACGCTGATTCCAGCGGACGGCGCCGGCCCGTCGCCATCGAGGGCACCGAGCATGTGATCGATCTGGACACGCTCATCGTGGCCATCGGCGAGGACTCGGGGATCGACACGATCGCTCCCGCCCAGTCGAGCGGTCTCGAGATCACCAGGTGGAACACCGTTCAAAACGATCCGGACACGCTGTCCACGAACCGGCCCGGTGTCTTTGCGGGCGGCGATGTGGTCACGGGGCCGAACACGGTTGTGGACGCCATCGCGGCCGGCAAAAAGGCCGCTCTCATCATCGAGCGCTACCTGCGCGGAGAGGAGCTCCGCCAGCCCGCGGGAGCCAAGGTGCCCCGCACCTACGTCGCTCCCGTCGAGCGGGACGAAGAGGGCGCCCCCGCGGCCGGCCGCGTCGACACACCGCGCGCCTCGGCCGAGTGGCGCAAGCGCAATTTCGCAGAGGTGGAGGTATCGCTCTCCGCGAAAGAGGCTGCCTGCGAATCCGAACGGTGCCTGCGCTGCGACCTGGAATTCACCCAGCCTGCGGAAGAGGAAAAAGAAGACTTGGTATCTGACACGAGGAGGCAAACAGCGTGATCACACTGACCATCAACAGATTGGAGGCCTCCTTCGAAAAGGGAACGACCCTTCTCGAGGCCGCACAGTTTCTCGGTTTTCCCATCCCCACGCTCTGCCACATGGAGGGACTGTCGCCCGGAGGGGCGTGCCGTCTCTGCGTGGTCGAGATCGGCGAGGGCCCCGGCGCCAAACTCGTGTCGTCGTGCACCTTCCCCGTCCAGGAAGGGCTCAAGGTGCGGACCGCCTCGGCGCGCGTCGTCAAGGCGCGCAAGATGATTCTCGAGCTCCACCTCGCCTCGTGCCCCCAGTCGCGAACGATCCAGGATCTCGCGGCCGCTCACGAGGTCAGGCAGCAGCGCTTCCACCAGGAACAGGAGGACTGCATCCTCTGCGGCCGGTGCGTGCGCATGTGCGAGGAGCAGATGGTGGCCAAGGCGATCGGATTCCGGGGCCGCGGCGAGAATAGAAGCATCGGCACGCCCTTCGACGCCAAGTCGGAGGTGTGCAGGCTGTGCGGCGGTTGCAGCTACGTCTGTCCAGCCTGCCAGCTCCGCTGCACCTTCACGGAACCGGAAAAAGCGATCTGCGGCGGCTGCGCCAACCTGAGTCCCCCATGCGTCGACAAGGAGCAATTCGACGACATGATGTGCTACATGCAGCCCTGCGTTGCGTGTGAAATCACTAAAGACTGAAATCCCGTCACATATCCTGACACGAGGAAAAAAGGAGCAGAAAGAAATGTCATCACCACACTCGAGGATAAATTCATCGGCCGCGACTCTCACCAAGAACAGGACGGAAGATTCGGTCACACCCACATCGGGCATGTGCGTCACCTGCGTGGACGGCTGCATCGGCATGTGCGAGATCGGCAAGTCCGCCTACCGCGGCCATGAAGTGATCTATCCCCAGCCATTCGGCGTCATCACCACGGCGTCGGAAAAAGTCTATCCCGTCGACTACTCCCACTTCAACATCATGGGCACCGCCGTGGGCGCCCAGGGAATCGAGGCTGATAGTGACAAGGCCATCTTTCCGAATGTGAACCTCGAGGTCCACTTCGGCCACGACAAGGGCATCAAGTTCCGCTATCCGTGGATCATCCCCGGCATCGGCTCCACCGACGTGGCCAAGAACAACTGGGAAGGCCTCGCCATCGGAACCGCGCTCGCCGGCACAGGCCTCACCATTGGCGAGAACGTGGCCGGAATGGATCCGGAGTCGGTAATCAAGAACGGTCGGGTGGTCGACACGGTCGACCTCAAGCGACGGGTCAAGCTCTTCCAGGACAATCAGCGCGACGGCTGGGGCGCCACCATCGTTCAGGCCAACGTGGAGGACACGCGCCTCGGCGTCCAGGAATACGCCATCAACGAACTTGGTGTCGACATCGTGGAGCTCAAGTGGGGCCAGGGCGCAAAGAACATCGGCGGCGAGGTCAAGGTCAGGAGCCTCGAGAAGGCCCAGCTCCTCTACGAGCGCGGCTACGTGGTCCTGCCCAATCCCACCGATCCCGATGTGGTCGATGCCTTCAACCGGGGCGCCTTCAAGGAATTCGAGCGCCACTCGCGCGTGGGTATGGTGGAGGAGGAGTCCTTTGCCGCGCGCGTCGACGAGCTGCGCAAGGCGGGCGCCAAGTACATCTTTCTCAAGACGGGCGCCTATCGTCCGGCCGACCTGGCGCGGGCGGTCAAGTTCTCGTCCAAGTACGGGATCGACCTTCTCACCGTGGACGGCGCCGGAGGCGGCACGGGCATGAGCCCCTGGCGGATGATGAACGAGTGGGGCGTTCCGCCGGTGGAGCTTCACTCTCTCCTCTACGAATACACCAAGCAGCTCGCCGACAAGGGCGAGACCGTGCCGGCCGTCGCCGTGGCGGGCGGATTCACCTTCGAGGATCAGATCTACAAGGGGCTGGCCATGGGCGCGCCTTTCGTCAAGTTAGTGGGTATGGCGCGTTCGCCCCTGGCCGCTGTCATGGTGGGCAAGACGATCGGGCGCACCATCGACGCCCATCAGGTCCCCGTCTACGTGGAACGCTTCGGAGACACGCGGGACGAGATCTTCGTGACCGCCGCCGAGCTGCGCAAGGAGCTGGGCAACAAGGAATTCGAAAGCCTGCCCACGGGTGCGATCGGACTCTACACCTACTACGAACGCCTCGCCCAGGGATTGCGCCAGCTCATGTGCGGCGCCCGGAAGTTCACTCTCGATCACATAACGCGCGACGACCTGGCATCGTTGACTCCCGAGGCGGCCAGCATCAGCGGTATTCAGTACATCAAGGACGTTGATAGGACCGAAGTCGAGGAGATCCTGGCCAGCTAGTCGGGACTCCGAGACATTGGTTAGCTCCGGGGAGGCGGGTGACATCTTTCATGAATTCGTTGTCGCCCGTCTCCCTCTTTTTCATCCGAAATTTCATAGCCTCGGTGTCGACGTTGCCAAGCTCATTTTTGTTTTGTCATGCCTTGTTTTGTGGCGCATTCGGCGGGGAGCGGTGTTGCGAGGCTTCAGAACTCCGTGTGCGCCCACACCCATATTAGGCGAGAAAATCCCTCACATTCTCGGCAGTGATGATTTCGACAGAGCTTTCAGGGTAGGTTTTTTTCCAGAGCTTGGGAATGGTTGCTTTCTTCGTGGCTGAATATTTGAACTCGAACGCTCGAAGTGAATCAGCGATTTCTTCTACAAGATCGATTTCCTTTCGATCATAGGTTCGCCAGAAATAATAGGCAGCGTCCCTGAATCGATAGGCATTGCGTTTCATCCACTCGATAACGAGCAGGTTCTCCCACAACTTCCCCACATCGTCGCGAAGATTCAACCTGGCTTCCTGCTTCGGGGTCTAGTACTGGGCGGATTTCGTCTCCTGGGGTAATCCGGACTGACGGGACGACTTAAAAAAAGCAAAATTCGCAAAAACTTGGAATAAAATTTGTTTTTCATAGAAAAGATCTGATTTTCATGGCAAACTATTTTTCATGAAAAAGAGACAAAAAAAACATTTTTCACAAATTCAAAGCAGTTTTCATGGAACCTCTCTACCGGAGACCGGAGCGTCGCTATCCGGGTATGCCGCTCTAATAGCAACCTATGACCTCAAAGTACCCCTCCCCGGGAAACTGGCGATCATAAGCCCTAAACACAAGCGGTATGAAACGGACAACTGGGCGGTATTCACCCCTCGCTACAAACCGAAAGACACACTGGGCGGACACCTGATCTTCGCCCTGCGCCATGAAGGCCTGGACCTCGCGGTTCTGAAGGCGCTCTTTCGAGCCCTTGAGGCCGGTGAATTGGAAAAAATCATCCAAGCCGAACCAACAGGAAAATACGCCCGCCGTTTGTGGTTTCTCTACGAATGGCTGCTCGATCGGCGCCTGGACCTGCCTGACACGAAGGTTACCAACTACGTCGACGCCCTCGATCCACGAATGCAGTATCCCGGACCATCGACCCGATCCAGGCGCCACCGTGTGTGCAACAATCTGCCCGGGGTCAGAAACTTCTGCCCGCTGATCTCCCGGACGGAAAAGCTGGATGCGCTGATCGCTGCCGGTCTGGGAAAAAAGACAAAAGAGAGCCTGGGCTCAGTCCACCCGGACATCCTCGCCCGGACCGCCGCCTTTCTCCTGCTGAAAGACTCCAAAGCCTCCTTTGCCATTGAGGGCGAAAGAGCGCCGCATACCAGGGCCGAACGCTGGGCGCGGGCTATCGGACAGGCCGGCAGGGAAAGATTGGCCGTCGAGGAGTGCCCGCGTCTGCAGGAGATCGTGATAAAGGATCAACGCTTCATCAATATGGGATGGCGCACGACGGGAGGTTTCGTCGGAGTCCACGACCGAGTCACCAATTCTCCCGTGCCCGATCACATCTCGGCACGCTGGCAGGATGTGAGCAGTTTGATGGAAGGTCTGATCGCCGCAAACGACCGATTGTCCAAGAGCGATTACGATCCGGTTCTGGCAGCCACTCTGATCGCCTACGGCTTCGTTTTCATCCATCCATTTGAAGACGCCAACGGCCGGATTCACCGATACCTGATCCACCATGTTCTCGCGGAAAGAGGTTTTACACCCGGAGAAATCGTTTTTCCCGTATCCGCCGTCATCCTGGAACGGATCGACGAATACCGGAGATCACTGGAAGCTCACTCGAAGCCCCGCCTTGAACTGGTCGAATGGGAATCCACGTCCTCCGGAAATGTCGAGGTTCTGAATGATACCGCCGACCTCTACCGGTACTTCGATGCCACCCGGCAGGCGGAGTTCCTCTATGAATGCGTCCGCCAGACGGCTGAAGAGACCCTGCCCGAAGAGATCGCTTATCTCGTCAACCATGACCGCATGAAAAGCTTCATCGAAGACTATTTCGATATGCCGGACAAGATGACGGAGCGCTTGATCGGTTTTCTGCGCCAAGGCGGCGGTCGGTTATCCAAACGCGCCCGCACGAAGGAATTCGCGGCGCTTACCGACAAAGAGGCAACAATGCTGGAAGAAGAATTTTCAAAGATCTTCGACGGATAGAGACCGAGAGAGCGAGTTCTACCGGTCCAAGATCGACAGGGACATCGAGAGCCTGCTCGCTCCAGCGGACGACCCGTGTGACACCAGTGCAATATTCGGACATGTGCGCGCCGGCCACGCGGGACGCTGTTTGTTTCGCGTTGTTCACCGTGACTCTCGAGCCCGAATCCTCACTTCTTCGGCTTCAGCTCGTAAATCGCCTTCGCGCTCGGGATGTCGCCCACGGTCATGAGATAGACCCGTCCGCCCCGTTCGATGTAATCCTTGATAAAGGTCTCCCTGTTCAGGAACTCCTCGAGCTCGTCGGGCAGATCCTCGTTGCGCTGGAAGGCCATCACCGTGACCTCGGTACTCTTGAAGCTCCCCTTTCCGTGCAGCGCGTGCTCCATGGCATAGGCCATGGTGTCGCGGACGATCTCATCGAACCGATCTCTCTGAAGGTTGACCCTGAAAAGATCGAAGGCGGTGAACTGCGTCGAAAGGTTGGTCAGAAAAATAATGTCCGGATCCTGCCCCTTCGACATCCGGCTGATCTCTCCCTTGGTGTACCGCCCCCCCAGGCTGTCGCGCAGCTCCTGAAAGAGCGCCTCGCAGACACCCTCCCTGTGGAATTTCTCGTCCCGGAACTCGGTGATCTCGCCCGTGGCGTGGTTGAAATAGAGAATGCCGGCGCGCCATTCGTCGGAAATCTTTTCGAGCTGCGCCCGGGCGTTCTCGACGGGATGGCCCTTCACGTACCGGGCGATCGACGCGTACTTGTGGGTCTCGCTGTCCGCGTACTCCCGGGCGTAATCGACCGCGCCGCACCCCTTGTAGTCGCCATCCCCGTGGGCGATCACCACCGAGGGCCGCTCGTTGGGCGCGTAGACCACATTGCCCGCCGTATTCAGGATCGTCACGTAGGAGAGATCGGACAGGATCTGCCTTATGCCCTGGTTGCGCGCGTCGGAGCAGACGTAGACGTCGGTGTTGGTCGGCCGCGGGGAGTTCCTGATCTCGCGCACGAAGCGCCGTCCCTCGCGGTGCTTGATCTCCTTGATCTGGATCTTCTGCAGGTCGGCCCAGTCGAGCTTCAGGTTTCGGATCAGCATGGGCGGTCGATTCCTTTCACGTTGAGAATTCGCCTCAGGCTCCCGCAATCAGATAGGCGAGATATCCCCCGTACACAAGAAGAAAAACTGCGCCGTCGGAGCGATTCACCGTTGACGCTTTGCGCATCATGACCCAGGGAAGAAAACTGATGAAGAGCATGACGCAGTAGTCGCCCCACAGCCCGCTCTCGATGAAACCGCCCGTAATCGGAATCGGCCTGATGAGCGCCGTGGCGCCGAGCACGCTGAGGAGGTTGAAGACGTTGCTGCCCACGAGGTTGCCGATGCTGATGTCCATCTCCCTGCGCAGGGCGGCCACCACCGATGTGGCGAGCTCGGGCAGCGACGTTCCAAAGGCGACGACAGTGAGACCGATGAACTTCTCGCTCACGCCGAAGACTTTCATGAGGCTCACCGCCGCGTCGATCAGGACCTGGGCGCCGGCAACGACCCCCACGATTCCGGCCACGATCAGGATGATCTGCTTCGGGCGCGCGATCACATCGCCGATCTCGTTGACATCGCCTCTGATGGAGCCTGTCGTGTCGGGACTTCCCGCGGTGGCAACGGCGATCCCCCTCTTGGCGAGCCGGTAGTTGATGTAGATGTAGACGATCACTCCGCCGAAGAGCAGCGCGCCCTCGACGCGGCCGAGGTGGTTGTTGAGGAGAAGAAAAAAGAGACAGACCGAGATGCCGAGCATGATGGGAATGTCGCGCACCACCACCGACCGGGCGCAGGTCAGGGGCCGCAAGAAGGCCGCCATGCCGAGAACGAGCGCGATGTTGCAGATATTGCTCCCGATCACGTTGCCCACGGCGATCATGCTCTTGCCCTGGAGCGCCGAGACGAGGCTGACCACGAGTTCGGGCGCCGACGTGCCGAAGGCGACAACGGTCAGGCCGATCACGATCGGTGTGATTCCGAGGCTGCGCGCCAGGCTCGACGAGCCCTTGACGAGCCACTCGGCGCCGAGGTAGAGCGCGACCAGGCCGACACAGAAAAGCGCGATGTCGAAGGCCATACTTTTCGATCTCCCTCTCTTTGGGCGCGTCTCCGGTCTCGACAGATCTTACCATACGATCCGCCGGACCCAATGCGCTTCAAACCGGCTTGTTCGGATCGTTAATGCACGGAACAGGAGAGGCAGGGATCATAGGACCGGACGAGCATGGAGCAGAGAAGCTCGAGCTGCTCGTCCGTTTTTCCTTCCTCGGCGCAGCCTGCCACCAGACTCTGCAGATCATTGTGAATGTTGGCGTTGTTCTGGGTCGTGGGAACCACGCAGTTCGCCTTCACGATGGTGCCGCTCGCATCGAACTCGTAATGATGGATGAGAAGACCCCTGGGCGCCTCCACGGCGCCGACTCCCTCTCCGGCTTCCGGCGTCACCTCCGCCATGATCTCGCCCGAACGATCTTCGATCAGCTCCTCGATCAGCCGGAGGGAATCGTGGACGGCATGAAAGCACTCGACGAGCTGAGCCACGTTGTTCATGAATGGATTGTGGTTCACGGGCGCGAGCCCGAACCGGTCGGCGACCTTGGCGGCCTCGGGATGCAGGTAACGGCCGTTGTTGTTGAAGCGCGCCAGAGCGCCCACCGCGTAGGACTCGCGGGAGAGCTTGGACCACTTGGAGGTGCTGCCCTCGACCACGTACTCGTTGGTCATGGGGCGATAGTAGTCCTCGGTGTGTTCCACACCGTCGCTGGAGACCAGGTTCCCTCCGATGAAGGGATACTCCCCCTCGCCTTCGAGGGAAACGAACTCGGTCTCGCGAACGAAGTCGGGCATTTCGAAGGTGGAAAAAAGCTCGGCCACGGCGGCCAGGTCGTCGAGCGAACGGCGCAGCTCATCGCCGAGGCGGAGAAGGTCCTCCCTCTTCGGCACCGCCGCCACGCCGCCCACCTTGAAGGAGACGGGGTGGGTTGTCCGTCCCGCGACCGTGTCGCACAGCCGGTTGGCCAGACCCTTCAGCCGCAAGGCGATGGCGATGATCTCGGGTTTCTTCTCGATCAATGGAATGACGCTCGGCTCCCCGAAGAAGTCGGGCGCCGCCAGGAAAAGGAGGTGGAGCAGGTGGCTCTGCAAGGTCTCGCCATGGCATCCCAGCAGGCGCAGCCTGGCGGCCCTCTCGGGGACCGTGACACCGAAGGCTCGTTCCACGGCGCGCAGGCTGGTCAGCGTGTGGCTGATCGAGCAGATGCCGCAGATGCGCGAGGCGAGCAACGGGGCGAGGGTGTAGTGCTTGTTCTTGAGCATGACCTCGAAGAAGCGCGGCGTCTCGACCACCTCCCATTTCGCCTCCTCGATCTTCCCGTCCCTGATGCGGATCTTGATGTTCCCATGCCCCTCCACCCGAGCCAGGTGGCTGACGTTGATGGTGCAATCGACTTTCATGCTCTCAGTGCCTCCGCAAAACCACCAAAGAAGTCGAGGTGATCCCGGACCTTCTTCTCCCCGAATCCGTATCTCCCGCAGAGCTTGAAGAACTCGCCGTAATTCGGTTCCTGTGCGGGCCCCCGGCATCCGAGGCATCCGAGCCCGCCCGCTGGACAGAGGGCGCTGCATCCGCCGCGCGTGATCGGGCCGAGGCAGAGCTGACCCTTCTCGAAAACACAGGTGGTGAAGCACTGCTTGCACTCGAAGCAGACCGGGTAGACCGGGAACTGGTAAGGCACGTCCCAGATCAGGTGCTGGACGATCCGTTCCACTTCGGCCTTGGAGACCGGGCAGCCGGGAATCTCCATGTCCACGGGCACCACATCCTTCACGGCCCGAACGAGAGAGGTTTCCTTCGGCGACTCCCCATAGACCTCCCTATTGGCGGCCTCGAGATCGAAGGCGTTCTTGAGCTTGTTCACGCCTCCAAAACAGGCGCAGCTTCCGATCGGTACGACGAACCGGGCTCTCTGGCGAATCCTTTCGAGCCGCTCCACCTCGTCATCGCGCGAAACAGCGCCGTCAATGAAAGCGAAATCGTACTCGTCGCTCTTCTTGGAGGAGATCTCGCGGAACGCGGCGACCTCCAGGACGCTCAGAAAATCGGCGAGCGTCTCCTCCTTGTTGGCCAGTTGGAGCTCGCACCCCTCGCAACCGGTGAAGTCGAAGACCGCGATCTTCAGCTTCTGCTGATCCAAACCGAGGTACTTCATCTCATCCCTTCTCAGATGGCTTCCTTGAGATTGAGCACTGTCCAGTAGTCGAACACGGGACCGTCGATACAGGTGTAGGTCGACCCGACGTTGCAGCGGCAGCACTTGCCCATGCCGCAGTGCATGCGGCGCTCGAGTGACACGAACATGTTCTGCATGGGGATTCCCATCCCGTTCAGCCGGTCGCAAACGAACTTGAACATAACCGGGGGCCCGCACACGATGGCATAGGCCCGGTCGGAAGGGATCTGCACGTCGTCGAGGAGCTTGGTGATCATTCCCACGGGGCCCGACCACTGAGCATCGGATTCCTCGACGATCACCTTCAAGTCGATGTCATCGATACGGTGCCATTCCTCGTACTTGTAGTCGAAGAGAAGCTGGTCGGGCCGCTTGGCGCCGTAGAAAATGTGCACGCCCTCGTACTCGGCGCGGTTCTCGATGACGTGAAAGACAGGGGATCTCAGGGGAGCAAGGCCGAGCCCGCCGGCAATGAGCAAGACGTGATGCCCCTTCATCCGCTCCATTGGAAAGTAGGTGCCGAAAGGGCCGCGGATCCCCACTTTCGCGCCGCGCTGAGCCTTGTGAAGCGCACCCGTGACAACCCCGGCCCTCCGGATGCAGAGCTCCAGGTAGCCCTTGGACGACGGCGACGAGGAGATCGAGATGGGGATCTCGCCGTAGCCCGGCACCTCGAGCATGATGAACTGCCCGGGCTGGAAGGAGAAGCGGTCTCTCTCCGACTTGTCGACGATCCGGATCTGGAAGAGCTTCTCCATTTCGGTGAGGCGGATCACGTTGGAGATTTCGGCCTTGAAAACCTTGTCCACGTGCTTCAGCCGGCTGCGCCGGTTGAAATCGAGCGGAAGCTTCATGTCGACTTCGTGCGAGATGTCATAGGGCTGCGACAGGGGTTTCATTATTCGTGCTCCACTTGCAGATCTTGAATGATATCCGGTGGATTGATCCCGGCCAGACAGACGCTGCCGCAACGGTTGCACCCCACGCAGAGCGGATGGCCGAAGGACTCGACGAATCCTCTGTGCTGATGGTAGTACCTGTACTTGAGGCGGGTTTCAGCAGCGGGCCGGAAATTGTGCCCGCCGGCGACCTGTGCGAAATCGATGAGGTTGCACGAGTAGAGGTGCTTGACCTTGGATCCCCTCTCGAAATCCATGGAGACCTGCTCGGTCACTCCGTAGCAGTAGCAGGTGGGGCAGACCATGGCGCAGCTCCCGCAGCTCAGGCATTTGTCGCCCCACTTGGTCCACACATCCGACTCGAACTCGATATCGAGCAAATTGGGCAGGTTCTGCGTCTGCAGTGTGTTCTTGTAGGCCTTGTTGAAACGGTGCAGAAACTCGAGATAGTCCTGCTTGTCCCGATCGTTGATCTCCTCCGTCCTGACCTTCTTGAGTAGGTTGAACGCCCTGTCCGAGCCGATCTTCACGAAGTACCGGTCGCCCAGATCGACGAGATAGAGGTCGAATCCGTGCGTCACCGTGTCGGCGCCCACCGATTTGCAGAATCCGCCCTCGCAAGGCAGACAACTGACTCCGATCACAAAGGTATTCTCCCTGCGCGACACGTAGTAGGGACTGGGGAAGAAGTCACGCGCAAAGACCTTGTCCAGCTTGACGAGGGCGTTGATGTCGCAAGCGTGAAGGCCGATGATGGCCCGGGGCTGGATGCGGTACCTGATCTCCTGCTCCCAGTCATCGTCGTCGAACCTGTAAGTGGACAGTGTCTCGCGGAAGGGAATGAAATAGGTCTTGGCCGAGTATTCCGTGGCAGTGTAATCGAGATCGATCTCGTCGAAGGATTGCACGGGCAAGTACTGGTGAATGGCCTTGCCCGAGGCGTCCCGATCGATCCGTTTCGGTGCGATGATCTCCGTTTCCTCGAAGATGTACGCCACAAGGCGGGAGAACTCTTCCTTGTCGAGTATTCGGAACAGCATGTCGACTCCTGTTGTTCCCGGGCCGCCCGTCTACCAGTACTTGAGCAGCTTCTTGATCTGGGCGCTCCGGATCTTCTGGTCCTGGGAGTCCTTTCTATCGAGCGCCTCTGACCTGCCCCCGAGAATGATACCAGTTAATTTGGGGTAAATACATGCGCATTCTCCGGGCGGAGGGGCGAAGCCCCGGAGTCTGGAGAATGTTGTTCAATCGCCTCTGGAGCAGGACGATACCTCCCAGCGCGACGGCGATGAGGAGTTAAATCCCTTTTGACTTGAAAAACATCGCATTCTCCTCGTTCGGGACACAGAATCCCCCTGCATCCCGGAAGAACATTAAAGAACAATCTCATTTTGTTGAAACGCGGGGCCCTATCCGCATGCAAATCAATTTATGTCAAGCTCTACATGGAGTAAGGCGTTCTATCCCCCCCTCACTCGCACCGATCGATACCCTTCTGCTGCGCCACCTCGACGGCGAGGTCGTAGCCCGCATCAGCGTGGCGCACCACGCCGATACCGGGGTCGCAGGTCAGCACGCGCTCGACGCGCGCCGCGGCCGCGGCGGTACCGTCGAGCACGATCACCTGGCCGGCGTGGATCGCGTACCCCATTCCCACGCCGCCGCCGTGGTGGATCGACACCCACGTTGCGCCCGCGGCCGTGTTGAGCAGGGCGTTGAGAAGCGGCCAGTCGGCGACGGCGTCGGAGCCGTCCTTCATGCCTTCTGTCTCGCGGTTGGGCGACGCCACCGAGCCGCAGTCGAGGTGGTCGCGGCCGATCGCGATGGGGCCGATCTCGCCGGCGGCCACCATGCGGTTCATCTCGAGGCCCATCTTAGCGCGGTCGCCGTAGCCGAGCCAGCAGATCCGGCAGGGCAGGCCCTGGAACTTGATCCGTTCGCGGGCCATCTTGAGCCAGCGCGCCAGCGACTCGTCCTCGGGGAAGAGACGCAGGACGGCCTCGTCGGTCTTGTAGATATCCTCGGGTTCGCCCGAGAGCGCCACCCAGCGGAAGGGCCCCCTGCCCTCGCAGAAGAGAGGACGGATGAAGAGCGGGGTAAATCCCTGGAAGTCGAAGGCGTTCGCCACGCCCGCTTCCTGGGCGAAGGCGCGGATGTTGTTGCCGTAATCGAAGGTCACGGCGCCGTGCTTTTGCAGCTCGAGCATGGCGCGCACGTGGTCGGCCATGGTGGCAAGTGATTTTTTCTGGTACGTGTCAGGATCGGAATTGCGCAGGGCGATCGCCTCGCCGAAGGTCATGCCGCGCGGCACGTAACCGTTGAGTGGATCGTGAGCGCTCGTCTGGTCGGTGAGCACGTCGGGCGTGATGCCCCGGCCGATGAGCTCCTCGAGCAGATCGGCCGCGTTGCCCTCCCAGCCGATCGAGATCGCTTCCCCCTTGGCCTTGTGGGCGAGGGCGAGGTTGATCGCCTCGTCGAGGTTGGACGTCCACTTGTCGAGGTACTTGGTCTCCATCCTCTTTTCGATACGCGCCCTTTCCACCTCCGCGGCGAGGACGGTGGCGCCCGCCATGGTGCCGGCCAGGGGCTGGGCGCCGCCCATGCCGCCGAGACCGCCCGTGACGAGAAGCCGGCCCTTGAGGGAACCGTCGTAGTGCTGACGGGCCAGTTCGGCAAAGGTTTCGTACGTGCCCTGGATGATTCCCTGCGAACCGATGTAGATCCACGAGCCGGCCGTCATCTGGCCGAACATCATGAGCCCCTTGCGGTCGAGCTCGCGAAAGTGCTCCCACGTGGCCCACTTGGGCACGAGATTGGCATTGGCGATGAGCACGCGCGGCGCGTCCTCGTGGGTCTTGAACACGGCCTGCGCGCGGCCCGACTGAACGAGCAGGGTCTCGTCCGGTTTGAGCCGCTTGAGGGTGGCCACGATGCGGTCGAAATCTTCCCACGTGCGCGCCGCCTTGCCCGTTCCGCCGTAGACGATGAGTTCCTCCGGTTTCTCGGCCACATCGGGGCAGAGGTTGTGGTGGATCATCCGGTAGGCGGCCTCGATCTGCCAGTTGGCGCAGGTCAGGTCCATGCCGGTGGGCGGAGTGATTGGTTTATATTCCCGCATGCCTCTCTCCAGTTTTAACGAGTTACGACCAAAATGCAATTTTGGTGACCCGCCCACATCTTCATCTTTATTCCAGCGGGCCGATCGATTTTTCTACGGCTTTTAGGATACTGCCTTGGCGCACCATCTGAACCACTTTTTCCACGTCGGTGTACAGAATGCGGTCCTTCTTGAGGGGCGGGATCTCCTTGCGGAGCGCTCTGAAGGCGGCCAGCACGCCCTGGCCCGGGTCGAGCTTGCCGCGGTACTCGAGGCCCTCGGCGGCGCAGAGGAGCTCGATGGCGAAGACGTATTCCACGTTGGCCAGGATGCGCGCCGCCTTGCGCGCCGCGTGGGTGCCCATGCTCACGTGGTCCTCCTTGTTGGCCGACGTGGGAATCGAGTCGACGCTCGCCGGGTGAGCAAGGACCTTGTTCTCCGACACGAGCGACGCGGCCGTGACCTGGGCGACCATGTAGCCCGAGTGGAGCCCGCTCTTGCGCGCCAGAAAGGCGGGCAGGCCCGAGAGCTCGGGATTGACCAGGTTCTCGATGCGCCTCTCCGAGATGTTGGCGAGCTCGGCGATGGCGATGCCCATGTAGTCGGCGGCGAGCGCCACGGGCTGGCCGTGGAAATTGCCGCCCGAGATGATGTCGCCCTCCTCGGGAAAGATCAGCGGATTGTCGGTGGCCGCGTTATACTCCACGGTGAGCGTCTCTTCCACGTGGCGGAGCGCGCTGCGCGTGGCGCCGTGCACCTGGGGCACGCAGCGCAAGCTGTAGGGGTCCTGCACCTTGGTGCAGTCGACGTGGGACGCGAGGATCCACGAGTTCTTGAGGAGCCGCCGCATGTTGCGCGCCGTTTCCGCGTGGCCGGGCTGGGGTCGCAGCGCGGCGATCCGGTCGTCGTAGGGCGCGTCGGTTCCCTTGAGCGCTTCCACGGTCATGGCCGCGGCCACGTCGGCGAGACGCACCGCCTTGCGCGCACCGGCCAGGACCACGGCGGCCACTGCGGTCATGATCTGTGTCCCGTTGATCAGGGCGAGCCCCTCCTTCGGCTTGAGGGTGATCGGCTTGATGCCCACCTTCTTCAGGGCGTCGGCTGCCGGAAGGCGGCGGCCGCCAAGAAAAACCTCACCCTTTCCGAGAAGCACGAGCGCCATGTGGGCGAGGGGCGCCAGATCGCCCGACGCGCCCACTGATCCCTGCCGCGGAATCACCGGCGCCAGGCCCTTGTTGTAGATATCGATGAGCGTCTTGATCAGGAGGGGGCGCACCCCCGAGTGCCCCTTGACGAGGGCGTTGATCCTGAAAAGCAGCGCAAACCGCGCCGTGGCCGGATCGAACGGCTCGCCCACACCCACGGCATGGCTCATGATCAGGTTTTTCTGGAGCTGGCTGAGCCCCTTCTTGTCGATCTGGACCGAAGAGAGCTTGCCGAAGCCGGTGTTGATGCCGTAAGCGATCTCGTTGCGCCCGATCGCGTCGTCGACCACGCGGCGCGACGCCTTGATGCGCGCCATGGTGTCGGGGCCGATTTCTATGGTGATCGCGGGATTTTCGAGGATCGCCTCGATCTCCTTCTGCCCCAGGTCCAGGCCCGTGAGTTTCAGGGTTTTCATCGCTTTGAGTGTCCTCTCAAACAGGTCGATAAATTTTTGGCTGTATCATAGCGGAAAGCCATCCCGGTGCACCCTCTTTCGCTAGCGGCTGACAATAATTATGATGAAGCCATGAAAGCAACCCGAATTGGACTCTGCCTCTGCCTCCTCGCCGGAACGGCGGGCGTCTTTGCCGGGACGGCGGGCGTCTGTCCACTCCCCCCCGAGGAGACGGTGACCTGCGCCGTCGATCTGCCGGCCTGGGTGCGTTCCCAGTTTGCCACGGTGCGCACACCGCCGATCGAGAGCGGCTCGCTCGACAACCTCTTCGACCGGAATCTGTCGACCATGGCGGTTCTCAACAGCGACGGCGCGGCGCTCGTCGAGTTCTTTTTTCGCGAACCGATCGCGGTGCACCAGGTGGGTCTCGCGCCCTGCCGCAGTGCGCCCTGCCGGTGGGAGGTCTGGTTCGCGCCCGCGCCCGACGCCGAGGGCCGCTACAAGTTCCATCCCCTGCTCGAAAAGCGCACCGCGCGCGGCGGCGAGCGCGATCGGGTCCGGCTCGACCAGCCGATGAGCCTGCGCGCGCTGCGCCTCGTGATCGACGGCATGACGGCCGAGAAGCAGCTCCTCCTCTCCGAGGTGGAAATCGAAGCGGCGATCGCCATCACCGGCCTCGACGTGCAGTGGCCCGCCGCGCCGCTGATCGCGGGCGGCGCCTATCGCCTCGGCGTGACCGGCCTCGATCCCCACGGAGGCCGCACCCCGATCGACGCGGGGCTTCAGTGGACGCTCTTTCCCAAGAAGAACATCTTGTCGATCGCGCGCGACAACGTGGCGCGGGCGATCGCTCCCGGCAAGGTCGAGGTGCGCGTCGCCTTCGGCGCGATCAAGCACGGCCCGGTCAAGCTCACAGTGAAGGAGCCCGAACCGGCGCCCGGTTCAATCGAGGTGGTCTCCTTCGCGACCACCGCCGCTGTGCGGACCGATTTCGCCGTGCCCGAGGGACAGACGCTTCTCGTTTTCCGCAGGGAGGACGGGAAACCCCAGACCGAGCCCCCCCATCACCGGACCCCGGTGGGCGCGTTCAACGATTTCGGCCTGCAGCCGGGTTCGATCTGGCACTACTCGGCGGCGATCGCCAATGTGGAGGGGATCGCCGTGACCCAGCACACCGCCGAGCAGCGCGTCCAGTTTGTTGACCCCGCGAACATCGCGCTCTGCGCGGCGGCAAACCTCGAGGTTCTCGTCGCCATCTACGGCACGAAAACGACGCCCGAGGCTGAAGGCGCGCTGCGCCACGGTTTCGAGATGGCGCGCACCTTCTACTTCCGGAACTCTCTCGGACGATTGAACGTCGACCTCTGCCCGGTGCGGCTCAAGGCGGACATCACCGAAGAAAGAGGTCCTCTCTTCTACATGGCCGAGTACGATCTCGGGCGGCGCGGACTTCTCGACCAGGGCATCGACATGATCCATGTGGCCGGCCCGGCCTTGGACCTGAATTGCGGCGGGGCGTGTTTCGGAAACGGCGCGGCGGCCTCCTTCGGTTCGTCGGCCGCGGCGCCGGCGCCTTTTGTTGATGCGCCCGCCGTGCTGAATGCGTGCTGGAGCTTCGTGCACGAGTTCCAGCACTCCGTCCAGGGTGTTATCGACGCGGCACGCGACGAGCCCTCCATGCTAGGCGGCCACTTTGCGGACAATTTTCCCCTTCCCGATGGCGCCATCTTTGACGCGGGCGACGCCTACGACGGGCAGGCCGCAATCCTGAGGCGATACACTAAATACGACGATTTGCCCGCGCCGTGGAACGGCCGGATCGAGGCGATCGACAGCGACGGCGACGGACTGCCCGACGACGATTCCCGCTGGCCGATCGACGAGACGCGCTTCGGCACCGATCCCGCCGTTGCCGACAGCGACGGCGACGGGCTCGACGACCTGGCCGAATTCTGCGCCGGGATCTACTCGGGAGCCGATCCGCTCGATCCTGACACGGACGGCGACGGACTCTCCGATGGGTGCGATCCCTTTCCTCTTTCCACGTTCAGGGGGCTGATCGAGCATGGCGCGCCGCCTGGCGACGCTCTTCCGGGGACGGTTCTGTCGCGCGATCTCTTCTTCCGATCAGGGCCCGACGCGCCCGACGATCTCAGGGTGCTCGCCTCGTGGGATGAGCGCGCCCTCTACATCGGTTTCGATGCAGCAGGACCGATCGCGGTCACGATCCATCTCGACGGAAGCGGCCCGCTCGGCGCCTTCGCGACCGATGTGGCCGTGGCGAGCGCCGACAGCGACCAGCGCGGCAGCGATGTCTACACTGCCGAGTGCGCGCTGCGCGTCGTGTATGGGGAGAGCGTGCTCTACAAGGGACGCGCCGCCGTGGCCGGCAGCCGCGTCGATTCCTGGCAGAGCGGCGAGCGCTGGCGGACCAGGGTCGAGATCCCCGCCGCGCTCGGCCCGGGCACGGCCCGCTGCCACGTCCCCCTGGACGCGCGCCTTGCGGCCGGACTCGTTCTCGAACCGGGCCGCGTGCTCGGGCTCAACTTCACGGCCCGATCTCTGGCCGCGACCGGGGAGAGCGCACCCCACGATTCAGAAGGGGAATTCTCGGGAGACTGGGCAGCGGTCTACGAACTGCACCGGTTTTACGATGCGCGCCTCGCGCCCGCGGGAAAATGATGGTTTGCCGACGGGATCGCATCCTTGGGGATTGTCCCCTCGGGAATCACTCCTTCATCCCATCAAAATCATAGTCGTCGCCGGCGAGGTCGTACCCGAAGACGCCGGTGATGAAATCGGCGAGCTGGCCAAAGCGGATCTCGAGGTCGAAGCCGATGATCAGAACGTGGATCGTGGCGCGCAGGTTCCAGATGTCGACGGGATTGCCTTCGTGAGTCAGAGGGTAGCTCCCTTCCCCGCCCGTGCCGAGGCCGTAGTTACCCCTGTAGTACTCGCGTTTTTCGCATTCCTCGCGGTGGAAGCCGATGATCAGCCCGCCCTCGGCCGTGGTCTCGTGCCAGATGCCGAAGGATCGATTGGCCAGTCCAAAGGAGTCGACCTCGTAGTAGCCGCCGCCGAGGATGATGCCGCGCGTCACCTCGGCCGTCACGCCGAGGCCGGGGCCGGCCATCACCTTGAAGCGAAAGATGTCGCCCACGTCGTCGGCCCGTTGCATGAAGTAACTGGTGCACGAACAGAGACAAAGGATTGGCACAATGACCAGCAACTTTTTCATGACCTCTCTCCTTGGCCAACTCCACCGACGGGAGTGATCGATCGCGAACAGGAAGTACCGCGTCCGACAGTATGCAAACGCAAGACGCGAAATGCAAGAAAACGCGAATAAAGCCGGAATTCTCTTGTAAACGGACGATTGGATGATAGCTTCCCAGAAAGATGAACACTGTCCCTTAAGTACTTTTTGCAAGGAGAGAACAATGGCCAAGAAGAAAGCTAAAAAGTCGAGAGATACCCTGGTTGTGGGAAGCAAGATCAAATCTTACATCAAGGAAAACAAGTTCATGTGCTCCGGCGAGCTCATCGAGAACCTGAGCAACAAGGTCTATGACATCCTTGATGACGCGATGGACAGGACCGAGCTGAACAGAAGGTCGACTGTCCGCCCCCAGGATCTCTAAGAGCGATCCGGGGTCAATGACAGCCCTTCCATCGGGAACCCGGCTGGCATTACTTTTCGACCAGTAAGCACAATAATCCCCAGAAGGCGCGTCCGTTCACCCCATGAGCGGACGCGCCTTCTTTTTGAGGCACGTCTTTGAAACCACCAATTCCGGGAGGCGCGCATGACAGAGCTGGCACGGGTCGCCTCGATCCCCGAGGCATTCTTCGCGAGAGCGTCGGCTTTCGCTAAGGCTTCGGCTGTGGCCGACGAGATCGGAGACAGAGAGGGGCGGATTCTCTTTTATACGCGCGACCGCCGGGAGCTGACCTGCATGACGTGGGACGAGGTCGCCCGTCGTGTGCGCCACATGGCGGCCGCGCTCATCGGCCGCGGCGTGGCGCCGGGCACGCGGGTGGCGCTCATGGCTGACAACGGTCCCCTCTGGGCCGTGGCCGACCTCGGTATCCAGGCAGCGGGCTGCGTGGTGGTGCCTGTCTACTGCACCAGTTCGGAAGCGACCATCGAGCATATCGTGAACGATTCCGATGCGGCTCTTTTTCTTGCCGGCACGTGCCGCTACCTCGAACGGGTGGCGCCTCTTCTCGACAGGACCGAACCGATCACCGCTGTTTGTCTCGACGACGCGCCGCCGGAGTCGTCGAACGCGCTCGATCTCAAGACCTTCCTCGGCCCCGCTCCCGATGAGAGCGCCCGGAAGGCGGTGGACGAACGGATCGCCGCGCTCGATCGCGACCGAATCGCGACGATGATCTACACGTCGGGAACGACCGGTCCGCCCAAGGGTGTGCTTCTGAGCCACGGCAACCTGCTCGCCAACGCTGACGCCGGTTTGCGGCTCTGTGGACTCGAAAGTAACGATCACTTCTTGTCCGTCCTGCCCCTCAGTCACTCCTACGAGCGGGCGGCCGGGTTTCTCGCGCCCATTCTGGCGGGCGCCACGATCCACTTCGCCCAATCAGCGGCCACGCTGGCGCGCGACATTGTCGACGCCCGGCCGACGATGGTGCTCGCCGTGCCCCGTCTTCTCGAAAAGATGCGGCACAAGATCGTCTCCACACTTTCGGCAATGGGCGGCGTCAAGGGAAGGCTCGCTCGCTGGGCGCTCGACACAAGGCTCGACGCGGCGCGGCAGCTCACGGCGGGCCGCAAACCGGGCCTGCTCACGCGGCTTTGGGCGCGGCTTGCGCTCAAGGTGATCGGTCCGTCGATCGAGGCCAAGCTCGGCGGGCGGCTGCGGTGCTTCTGGTCGGGAGGCGCGGCGCTTTCCAACGAGGTGTGGGCCTTTTACCACGCCATCGGCGTGACCGTGATCCAGGGTTACGGGCTGACCGAGACGTCGCCCGTGATCAGTTGCAATCCGCCCGATGCGGTCAAGCCCGGATCGGTCGGTATCGTCCTCGACAACATCGAGGTCGCGATCGCCGCCGACGGAGAGATCCTCGTTCGTGGACCGTCGGTCATGACGGGATACCACAACCTGCCCGAGGCAACTGCCGAGGCGATCGACGACGAGCGATTCTTTCACACGGGCGATGTGGGCCATCTCGACGACGAGGGCTATCTGTTCATCACCGACCGCAAGAAGGACATCATCGTGTCGGCGGCGGGCAAGAACATCGCGCCCCAGAACGTGGAGAATACTCTCTGTGAGGGCCTGTACATCGAGTACGCCTGCGTCTTCGGCGAGGGTAAGAACTTCCTGGCGGCGATTCTGTCGCCCGACATGGAGGCCGTCAAACAGTTCGCCGAGCAGAAAGGACTCGCCACCGACGACGCGGCCGCCCTCATGGCGCACCCTGACGTTGCGGCCCTCTTTCAGGATGCGGTCGATGAGGCCAACTCCTCGCTCGCCGCCTACGAGCGAATCGCGCGCCACCATCTGGTCGACGTTCCCTTCTCGGCCGAGGGCGGCGAGATCACGACCACTCTCAAGATGCGGCGGCGTTTCGTGAGCGAGAAATACGCCGTTCTGATCGAGAAGCTCTTCAGCCGGGACTGATCGGCGATAGAACGCAAAATCAGATCGCGGACTTCTCCGTGATGAGGCGGTCGCCGAGAACGAGGGAATCGATGCTCGAGTCAGGAATTAATCGATAGGGATTGGAGGTCCAAAATGTCCAAGCGCATTATTCTCTGTTTCGACGGTACGTGGAACACTCCCGACAGCGGACAGAATCCGACCAACGTGGTAAAGCTCATGCGCGCCATAAGGCGAAACGACGGCAAGGGGATTCCCCAGGTCACCTATTACCACACCGGTGTCGGCACTCATGGATTGACCGATAGCTGGCTGGGCGGAGCGTTCGGCAAGGGATTGGGCCAGAATATCCAGGATGGATATCGCTTTCTGGCGAACAACCACTGCGATCCGGACGACGAGATATACATCTTCGGTTTCTCGCGCGGTGCGTTCACCGCTCGCAGCCTGGCCGGCTTCATCAGCGCTTCCGGGCTCGTGCACAAGCAAAAAATGGACGAGCTACCACTCGCCTGGGAATCACACCCGAGCTCGAATTCATAAAGGCGTCCCTTCCTCGCATGGGTCCCGAAGGGACGGCGGTCTCTATTGTGCGGGCCACCCTGCCCGAAGGCGTGGAAAAGGCGCAGGGAGCTGTCCCGGCTTTTCTCGAGAGCGACTGGTGCGGGAAACTCGGATACCTTCGCATCACGGGCAGCATGGAATCATTGACCACCATGGCCTTTCACAAAGCCGTCAACATGCTCAAGGGCATGGAGGCTCTGCTTCTCGACTGCAGGAGTATGGGCGGCGGCGCCGACAAGTGCGTTTGGTCCATGGTCGGGCGTTTTTTCCCCGGGGGGGTGGACAACGGGGCTCTGGGCCGCATCAAGGCCTCGGGTACGTGGCAGTTCGACGGTCCGATTGTCTTGCTCCAGGACGAGATTCAAGTCTCTGCCGCAGAGAGTTTCACCATGGCCATGAGCGAGACGGAACGGGCCGTCACCGTGGGGCGCAGGACAGGAGGTTGGTCTATCGTCCCCGAGCAATTCGAATGCCCTTCGGGCCTGGCGAGTTTTCTCATGGGCGTCGATGACCGGCTTACGCCGACCAAGGGGATCCGCACCGAAGGAACCGGATGGCCTCCCGATATAACCGTTCCCTACGGGCCTGTTTTTTGCGCCCGGCCCGATCCCGTCAGGGAGGTCGGGCTCGAGATTCTCAAGGTTCTTCATGCCGGGGCTCGTCGGAAAAACGTGGTTGAGACTTTTGGCGCGCTCTTTGAGGGCGAGGTCGATTCGTTCCGGAAACAGGCCCCGATGCTGACCAAAGGATTGAAAGGATGAAAACCGGAGCACCTTGCGAGCCTGGTAAAAAAGGATCTCGAGGCGAGACTGGCCGTGGAAACCGCCCTGCTTGAAGTCGGCGACCCCATGCCGCCTGACGCTCTTGGAGTCATGCGTCGTCTCGAAAATCTAGCCCCGCGCGCCAAAGCCGCCGGGCTGGAGGAACCGCTTGAGCGTCTGGAGAGGGCGGTAAAGGCAGCCAAGGAGGAATGCGCCGCCCAGGACTCGTTCTTCAGAATCACAGACGCTTTTTTTGAAACCGACGAGGCTTCGAAAGATAATTTTCAGGCTCGCTTCGGCAGGACCCGAACCGGAAGGTACGTATGCGAACATATCTGGAAGTGATCTATTCTTGTCGCCAGGAACAGGCTGTTAAGTGTGGATAAAGGTCCAACGGCCGCGTGACATTGACCATTTTAGTCTTTCCACAAGTTCGTGAAAAACAGTGACAGGTTATTTAATTCGCGCATCGCGCGAATTAAATAACCTGTCACTGTTTTTCACTCCGAGCACAAGGATCTGAACGCTTTCACAATTACTACTCCGTGCATTTAATACTTCCAATTGGGGCGGAAGTATGATATACACTCTTCATGAAAACAAAAGATTTTAGATCGTTGTCTCCTCAAGCTCAGGAAGACCTTCGTAGCAAAGCCGTGAAGGCTGTTCTTCAGGGAAGGACGCGGCAAGAAGTCGGCGCGCTCTTTGGTGTTTCCGGTAAATCCGTCGGTCTTTGGGTCAGGTTGCACAAGGACGAAGGCGCAAAAGCACTGAAGGCAAAACCGAGAGGCAGACCGAAGGGAGGAAGTCTCAAGCCTTGGCAGGCTGCTCAGATCGCGCGAGCTGTTATTGATAAACGCCCGGATCAGTTGAAATTGCCGTTCTATCTGTGGACCCGTGAGGCGGTTGGTTTGCTTATAGAAAAACGTTTCGGAATCAGCCTGTCTGTTTGGACAACTGGTCGATATTTGGCCCGCTGGGGATTTACACCGCAAAAACCCGTGAGACGAGCTTTCGAGCAGAATCCTGAAGCGGTCAAGCAGTGGCTGGAGGAAGACTATCCCGCCATTCGCAAACAGGCGAAGCGCGAGCACGCCGAGATTTACTGGGGTGACGAGATGGGGCTTCGTTCCGACCATACCGTGGGTAGATCCTTTAGCAAGCGAGGAAAAACTCCGGTCATTCTTGGAACCGGCCAACGCTTTGGCTGCAACATGATCTCGGCGATCACGAATCGTGGCCGCCTCAATTTCATGGTTTACAGGGAACGATTCCGCTTTAACGTATTTCTGGATTTTCTCAAGCGCATCACCCGGCAGGCAAAGAGGAAAGTGTTTTTGATCGTTGATGGTCATCCTGTACATCGATCTCGTAAAGTCAAAACGTGGCTGGAAAAGAATGATCACTGTATTCGACTTTTCTTTCTACCGGGGTAATAATTTAGCCAAGTGAAGTGGGCAGTCATAAGTCCGTTTACGGTCAGG